>CAZTRP010000003.1:17689-233133 GCA_964616705.1 uncultured Pseudobdellovibrionaceae bacterium | reverse complement strand
TCTTTCGACACATGCACCTCAAACATGCGTGTCTACCAATTCCACCACGACCGCGGGAAAACTATGTTTACTAAGCTAGATAAAATCTTTCAAAAGCTTTTCTCTATTTTTTTGGCTCTGCTTTAACTGGCTCAGCAGCCTTAGGCGCTTCTGCCGCTTTTGAATCGGGCACAGCAGGAGCACTGCTTTCTGCAGCAGGCACCTCAGAGTCTTTGATCACACTCTGCGAAGCATCTTGGATGCGGGATCGAGTTAGGAAAAAGCTCAATCCCAAGAACAAGACCGCGCAAACGGAGGTAGTTTTAGTCAGAAAGTTTCCGGCCCCTTTGCTGCCAAAGATACTTTGACTAGAACTTCCAAAACCTATTCCAGCATCTCCCTTGCCCGGTTGGAGCAAGATAACGATGACAAGAAAAACACAAACAAGAACGTGAAGGACGATTAAAAATGTCACAAGACTTCCCTCTTTTAAGGCGTAGACGTTACCCCATTTCGGACCAGTTCGGCAAACCCCAAGACATCCAAACTTGCGCCTCCCACCAGCAGTCCATCGACATCTGGCTGAGACATCAAACTGCGGGCGTTGTCCGCCTTCGCACTCCCACCATATAAGATGCGCAACCCGTCGGCCACCGCCGCGGAAAAACGCATCCCAAACCAACGCCGTATAAAAGCATGCGCCTCTTGAGCTTGGGCAGGAGTCGCCGTTTCCCCCGTACCAATGGCCCAAACAGGTTCATAGGCCACCACTAGCCGGTCTAGGTACTTCTCCCAAGACTTCTCGATAATGGCCAACTGCTCTTCTAAAACACCGAAAGTCTTGCCTTCCTTGCGTTCCGAAAGGCGCTCTCCCACACAAAGAATAGGACAAACTCCAGCCTCCATGGCCGCCACCGCGCGAGAGGCAACCAAGGCATTTGATTCGCCGTACACCCAACGCCTCTCCGAATGGCCCAAGATCACCCAGCGAACACCGGCCTCAGCCAGAGCAACAGGAGAAACTTCCCCGGTAAAGGCCCCCGAAGCTGCTTGCCCACAATTTTGGGCGGCTACCGCAACTGGAGTGCCTTGGAACGCCTCGACGGCAGCCACCAGTGAAAGGGCCTGAGGGGCAACCGCCACATTGGCGCTGGATTCCAGGCCTTTAATGGCCTGAGGAAAGGCCGAGAAATAGGCCTTCGCGTCGGCAGGGGACTTATTCATTTTCCAATTGGCCACAAATAGCGGAACGCGGCTCATTCAATTCCCCTGATTCGTGTTTCCACTGCAGCAAGTCCAGGTAGTTGTTTGCCCTCAAGAAACTCGAGCGTCGCACCTCCGCCGGTGCTGATAAAATCGAAGTTTGCCTCACAGCCCGCTTGCTCAATCGCCGAAGCGGAGTCTCCACCACCTGCTAACTTCAAAGCGGAACATGCCGCGATTTTGCGGGCCAATTCAAAAGTTCCATTGGCAAACGCCGGCGTCTCAAACACACCCATGGGGCCGTTCCAAAAAATCGTTTCAGCGCCGTTCAAAGCACCCGCAAACTTTTCAATGGTTTTTGGGCCAATATCTAGGGCCATGCGATCGGCGGGCACTTCAATACCGTCGGTGGGGGTAGCACCTTGAATATTCTCCATCGAAGTCGAAACAATGTGATCTACGGGGAGAAACACTTTCACATCGCGTGCTTCAGCCGATTTCAAAATTCGACCCGCAAGCTTTACTTGCTCGTCCTGGCAAAAGCTCTTTCCAATTTCAACGCCGCCCGCCTTCAAAAACGCATACGCCATCGCACCACCGACAACGATACGATCTACCTTGGGCATGAACTGTTCCAAGATTCCGATTTTGTCAGAAACTTTGGCCCCCCCCATAATCAGAACAAAAGGCCTGCTCGGTTCCGACCTAAGTGGCTCCAAGTATTTAAGCTCTTTTTGAACCAACATGCCGACTCCACGCTCCGCCACCAGCTTCGGCAGCGCCGAAGTTGAAGCGTGGGCTCTGTGAAGCGAACCAAAGGCATCGGTAACATATACGTCGGTAAGTTCCATCAGCTTAGCTGCGAAATCACCCGAGTTGGCCTCTTCGGCTTCATGAAACCGAAGGTTCTCTAGAAGCATCACATCGCCGTTTCGCATACGATGAGATAGGCCCCTCGCTCCGTCGCCGATACAGTCATCCGTAAGTATGACGTCTTTCTGAAGCAACTCGCTCAAACAACGTGCGACAGGCTCCAAACTATATTTCGGATTCACTTGGCCTTTTGGACGCCCCAAGTGCGACGCCAAAATACAGCGCCCGCCCTTTTCGATGATGTAGTTCAAAGTGGGAAGTGCCCCGTGGATCCGAGCAGCGTCAGCCACCTGCCATTCGCCCTCGACTTGTTTCAGGGGCACATTGAAGTCCACCCGGATAAAAACCCGTCGTCCCTTGAACTCCATCTCCTGAATTGGAACGAGTTTTTTCATTTTTGCCCCTTACAACTTCGAGCCAATATGCGCCGCTAAATCGAGCATTCGACGTGTGAAACCGGTTTCATTGTCGTACCAGCTGAGGACCTTCACCATGGTTCCATCGCTCACCATCGTAGACGGTGCATCTACCATCGAAGACACTTTGCTACCGTTAAAGTCGGAAGAGACCAACTCGGCTTTTACAACAGAAAGCACGCCTTTGAGCGGGCCTTCCGCGGCCGCCGTAAGGGCTGCGTTTACTTCTTCCACGGTTGTGGGGCGCCCTAGATCCGCCACAAAATCCACTAACGAAACATTCGGAGTCGGTACTCGTACGGCCATCCCGGTCAGCTTGCCCTTCATATCGGGAATAACCAAGGCGACTGCCTTAGCGGCACCCGTACTGGTAGGAATCATATTTACGGCTGCAGCCCGCATCCTACGGAAATCGGAATGACCCAAGTCCAAAATGCGCTGATCGTTCGTATAGGAGTGAATGGTTGTCATTAAACCGCGCTGAACTTTGAAATTGTCGTGTAGCACCTTCACCACTGGCGCTAAACAATTAGTGGTGCAGCTTGCGTTGGAAACAACGTCGTGCGCAGCCGGATCGTAGGATGCGTGGTTGATTCCATAGACAAAAGTAGGGACCTTGTCGTTGCTATCTTTGGTCGGGGCCGAAAGGACCACTTTTTTAGCGCCTGCCTTGAGGTGCTTGGAGGCATCGTCTTTCTTAAGAAACACGCCGGTGCATTCAAACACAATGTCTACCCCTAGCTGTCCCCAGGGGATTTCAATCGGGTCTCGCTGGCTGAATACCTGGACTTTTTGACCATCAATATTCAAAGCCGTACCGTCTACCGATACCTCGTGAGGCCACTGCCCATGGACCGAGTCGTACTTGATTAGGTGGGCGTTCTGGTTCAAGGCGGTCAAATCGTTGATCCCAACGAGTTCGAACTGCTTGTCTTCCCAAAGAAGGCGGGTCGCCATACGGCCAATGCGCCCAAATCCGTTAATCCCGACTCTGATTTTCTTCATCTTTATTCGTCCTTTGCGTTGAAATTGCCGCCTGGTTGTATAGCCAAAGATGCGGCCCTTCAAGGCCTGTTTGACTTTACTAGGCTTGAAAAGGTAGAAGCTCGAGCCTAATGGCCACCACCCCCGAACTTAGCAAGCAGTTCTTCATTGCCGATATCAAACCCCAGGATACGGTTCGCTCGTCTTTTATGGTGAAAAGCAAAGGCCTGCTCCAGGCAAAGAATGGGCAGCCCTACCTTGCTTTGACCTTGGGAGACCGAACCGGGTGTGTCGATACACGTGTTTGGACCAAAGACGTCGTGGAACTCGCCTCAACGTTTCGAGAAGGGGATATCGTCGCCGTCTCTGGCAAAGCGCAGTGGTTCCAGAACCGCATGCAGCTGGTGGTCGACAACTTGGCCACAGTCGAAGAACCGGTAGCTTTGAGCGAATACCTGCCTAAGGCCGACGGGGATTCCGAAGCAAAGTATGCCGAGCTAGTAGAGATCTTCGAAGGCCTCGCTTGCCCTTGGACGCGGCAGCTTGCCTTGGCGCTGCTCTCCGATCCAGAAGTGGCGGCTCGCTACCCATTGTGCCCAGCAGCTAAGACCATCCACCACGCGTACCTCGGCGGACTCCTGACTCACTCGCTCCAACTCATTCACTTAGTAAACTCTATTCACTCGCTTTACCCTCGATTGAATAAGAACATTCTTTTGTTCGGAGCCGCGTTCCACGACTTTGGAAAAATTTTTGAGCTTTCGTACGATGGTAACTTTGGCTACTCCGACGAGGGGCGCTTAGTGGGCCACATTGCTATCGGCACCGTGCTAGTGGATAGGGCCATCCAGAAGATCCCTGGTTTTCCTGCAGACTTAGAATTCCAACTCAAACACATGATTCTCAGCCACCACGGCAAAATCGAGTACGGATCGCCTGTAAAACCACAAACGCTCGAAGCCCAGTTGGTTCACCACCTGGACGATATGGACTCTAAACTCAATAGCATTCAGGAGCTCATCGACTCTGAAAGGAACAACTCCAGCTGGACTGCCTTGCACAAAGCGTATGGGGCCTCCTACTACAAACCCAGAGGCGGCGGCCTTGAACCCCTACAGTGAGATTCTAGAAGAAGCTACTGAGATTGTAGAGCGCGGCTCTCGTATTGCCCTTTCTTACTTCCGCCAAAAACTTTTAATCGAATCAAAAGCGGATCACAGTCCTGTTACGATTGCGGATAAGAAAACCGAAGAAGCCCTTCGCACCGAATTGCAACGTGCCTTTCCCAGTCATGGCATCGTGGGCGAGGAGTTTGGAGCCGAATTTCCGGATCGAGAGTTTGTTTGGACAATTGATCCCATCGACGGAACACGAAGCTTCATTCGCGGCATCCCTCTATTTGGAACCTTAGTTTCCCTTTTGGAACGAGGAGAACCTGTTCTGGGAATTGCGGCCTTGCCGGCGCTTGATGAAACCTATGTTTCCGCCAAGGGGCTTGGCGCCTATTGCGATGGCCATCCCCTGCACGTTTCTGCAACAGCGAGTCTCGAGAGCGCCTTTGTTTGCTGTGGAGATACCAATGCGTTCGAAGCCGCAGGAAAACAAGACTACCAGCGTGCTCTATTTGAACAAGCCCAGTTGGTAAGGGGCTATAGCGATTGCTTTGGCCATTTACTGGTGTTGCGAGGCGCAGTGGATGCAATGGTAGATCCCGTTGTTTCACTTTGGGATATTGCCCCCTTGGTTTCACTCATTTCTGAAGCAGGGGGGACGTACTTTGGTTTCGACGGAACAAGCTCGCTTGAAAACCGAAGCTTTATCAGCTGCAATCCGGCCCTGAAAACCCCTCTATTAAGCTTATAATTACAAAGGGTTAATCCCTATTCAACAGCCCAACCAATTCCTTCACAATTGCCGTCTATGCTTAAGTCTCAAGAGGGAGTTCCATGAAAAACGTAAAAATCACCTCGCCCGCCACACAAGAAGTTAAATGCGAGCACGCCGTCGCCGGACACGATCATATCCACGCCGCAAATTGCGGCCACAAATCGTATGTCCATGCGGGCCACATTTGTTACGAACATGAAAACCATTTTCACTACATGCACGACGGGCATTCGCACGAATGCGCAGGGCCCTTTGTCCAGCAGACTATCCCCCGACCGGTCTCGAACACGGGCAAATTGGCAAAAGTGATCCCGCTCAGTGCTCACAAAAACAAGCACTCGAAGAAATAGCAAAAAGACTCAATCAGACGGATTGCAGACCCAAGGAGGGATACCAAGAAAGGATCCCTCTTGGTCTGCGCCGCCGTTTGCTATTCGATCAACTCTTCTGGCTTAAAGCGACGTGCGATTACCAAGCGTTCTTTTTGCGGTATGTCCGCCTGCTCGTCCGCGAGCTGCTTCTCCATTTTGGCAGCATCGGCTACTAGGCTAATCCACCATCCGTCGCGAGTTTGGTGAGAAGCGAGCGCCTTCTTAATTGCTGAATTAGTCACCCCTTCAATGGTGGTTTTATACTCTTCCGGGGCAAGCACTGGCACTCCGTAGATGTGGCTATAGAGCCGCTTCGACAGGCGCTTATCTGCCGACTCGAACTCAAACGGATAGGAATTCACCACACTCTCTTGCGCTAAACTCAGTTCGTCCGCGTTCACGCCCTTATCGAGGTATTCATGCCACATTTCGAGAGACTTCCGAATCGTCTTCGTTGTGAATTCGACCGAGGGAGTTGAGACAATTCCGTAAATACCCTGCTGATAGGACAACGCGCCTAAAACTGAATAGGTTGCCGACACCGAGTACGTCCAACCCAACTCTCCTCGCACAATTCGAAACAAACGCGACACAAGTGGCTCGCCGCCAAATGAAAAATTCCCAATGTCCATCGCAAAGCGGTCGGTATCCTGGGCCGTTATGCCACCCTGACCCATGAAAACCGTCCCTGTTTCGGTCCCTGCCTTATCCACTACTACCACGGTGGGCTTGGCCGGAAGTTTGAGCGAAAAAGTCGGCGGCGCCTTCTTGGTGCCCTGGCCCAACGTCCGAGCGAGCTTAAATAAACGCTCTCGTGTGTCTTTTTCCTTAAGTGGGCCCGCAACACCAAAGACGAGATTTTGCTCGGTGTAATTCTCTTGGTAAAAGCGAACAAGATCTTTCAGCTGTATGGAGCGGACGCTCGACAAAGTCCCAGCGCCCGAACGCTCCAAGGGCGTCCCCTCGAAAAATACTTTTCTGAGGGCTAGCCCCGCCAAAGCGCCATTACTATTTTTGACGTGATTGATCTCCGCCAAAGTCTCTTTCTTCAGCGCTTCGAATTCCTTCTTGCTAAACGCAGGAGAAGTCAGAGTTTCGTGAACGAGCTTAAGGAAATCTTCCGTGTTTTCCTTAATCACCTCACCGCTATAAATAATTTTATCGTGACTGGCCGTAACATCAAAAGCGGCCCCCATACGCTCCAATGCCGCTTGAAACTCATCCCGCGAGCGTTTTGAAGTTCCTCGCAGCGTGAGTTCTGAAGCAAGATTTGCCACCCCCCACTTACCCGCGGGGTCGGAAGTAGTACCAACGCCCACCACTATTCGAATGGTGGTGGTAAGCAAGGTTTTATCTGTTTCGAATAAGACGGTCGGCTCAGAGCTGGCGCGTGCTTTGGGCATGAAAATTTCTCCAAGAAGAAGCAGCAATAGGAACCGCTTCATTATTTGCCTTTCGATTCGGGCGTTACGATTACCACTGACCGGTTCTTAGGAACTAAATACCGCGTGGCAACGGCCTTAATGTCTGCGGCCTTTGTAACCGCAAAACTTTCAATAATCTCAAAACCTCGCAGATAGTTTCCCGAGATCATTAAGAACTCACCGAGAGAACTAGCCAACTCAGAATTGTCGGATATTTCGCTATAGAGCTTCAATCGCTCCTGATTTATAGCCCGCTCCAGATCGGCCTTGGCGATTGCTTTCGTTTGAAGCGACTTAATTTCTTTGTCCAGAATCTTAAGTGCCTCCTGTGCAGTATGCCCCTCAGCCAAATCGACAACAAACTCAAAGAGGTCGGGGCGTGCTGACGCACCAGCAAATGCCGAAACCGCGATTCCCTTGTCGACCAAGATTTTTCGCAATCTTGCCTCGCGTCCACGCGAAAGATGGGTTCCTAGAAGAGACAGGGCGCCAGTATCTGGTGAGTCCACCGATGGAATGTGGTACCCCACCATCAGAATCTCCGACGTGGCCTGCTTGTGCGTCACTGCAACTTTTCGCTCCTTTTCCTGGGGTGGCTCGACGGGAAGCACAAGCTGCGGCACCTTTTGCGGTGCCATCTTACCGTAGTACTTCACAATCAGGGGCAAGAGTTTTTGCTCGGTAGTGTCTCCGACTACGATCAAAACTCCGTTGTTTGGAGCATAAAAAGTTTTGTAGAAATACTGGGCTTCTTCCAAGGTAAAACCCTTGATTTCCTCTTCGGTACCCAAAACGGTGTAGCGAAAGGGTGCAACTTGGAATGCCGTTCTCATGAGCTCATCCCACGCCAACCGCCGTGGACTATCCATGGCCCTGCGAAGCTCACCAACCACGGCGCCTTTTTCTTTTTCGATGAGTCCAGCATCGAGCTTTAAGAACTGCATGCGATCGCTCTCGAGCTCTACGATTTTCTCGAGCTGGGGCGATGGGACGCATTCATAGTAATTTGTACGATAGAAATATGTAGTGGCATTCTGCTTTTCAGCTCCGAGACGCGAAGTAATTTGATCAAACACTCCGTCGGGGTATTTTTCCGAGCCGCGGAACATCATGTGCTCAAAAAGATGCGCCAGCCCGGTCTTCTTCAGCTTGGGGTCCATTTTTTCATTCAATGATCCAACATCGAACCAGACTTGGTACGTCAGAACTTCCGCCTGGTGCCGAGACACCATCAAAACGCGAAATCCATTGGTTAGCTTAAATTCTTCGAGGCGATCCCCATTGAAGAGCTTATGTGTTGCAACTTTTTCATATCCAGACGCCATACCAGTGTTCACCCATACAGTTAGAGTAAGTAACCCAATTGTCAGAAATTTTTTTGCTACCATTTTGCCTTAGTTTACCTTTGGCTCTGCTACTTCCGGTGTCGGAACGGTAGTCTTGGTAGCCGATTCCACCGCAGGAAGTGCCCCACCAAACCCCGCTGCCAAACGTAGAGCAACGCGTCTGCTCGTCAAACGTCCCGGGAGACTTGCCAGCTCCTCAGCATAGGTCGCAATATCAATTTGAAAATAGCGCGCATCGATCCCAGCACCAATTGTAAAGTTCCCCTGTCGAAATCCCATTCGACCGAAGGCCCACCCCGCGACTGGAACTTCAACTCCAAGGTTCAAATGCTTCCAAAAACTTCCAGTGCGTGCGCCCAAATGAGGATCACTGATTCCACCTAACCCGAACTCCGCGAGATCCAGTAACAGATCGATTTGATCCGCCCCCCAGAATCCGGGCAAGCGCATATGACCGGCGAATGAAACCATTCTCGGCAAACCGGGCGGCGCCGTTGCGGCCGAGTCGTTTGCCAGCTGAATCTTGGCCAAATCCAGCGTACTAGCGAGTACGTTGTTTAGAGAAATCGAAACGCGGGTTAATACTCCGGGTATAACTTCTGGGAGCTGGTACATCGCACCCAAGTCGAAATCAATTCCCAGGCCCGAGCCGCCCCACGCGGAAATCGATCCCCTTACGCCGGTTCCCGATGCAATATCGGTGACTGAAAAACGCCGACTCCCGCCAACTCGAAACACGGTCTTAAAATTCAACCCGACCGCCAAACCCTCGGCCACCTTAAAACCCGTACCAAGGAACAGTCCTGAGTCGGAAAGCGCCGTAACATCAATTGTCGTGTCGAGATCTTTTCCTAAAAGCGAAAAATCCACTTTCGTATCCGCCACCAAAAGGCCCGCGGCAAAGTGCTTACGCAGGTAATATCCTAGGATGGGGGCTACGTTCGCATAGAGCGGATCGCCTTGAAACGATTCCATGTCCGAAACGACTTCGGCAATTGTTCTGCTTCCTGGACGAACCAAAGTACTGAGTGCGCCAGCAATATTCGGGGTTCCATCCACCTTAAATGCCGCCATCAGATCTTTGCCTTTTTCGTAAAAGGCAAGACCGGCGGGATTGTAGAAAAGGGCGTTTTCATCGTTTGAAAGGCCGTAAAAGGCTCCCCCCATACCTAGCGCACGAATACTCCTAGAGAGAGAATAGTATTCCTTCACCGCGCTAGCTGAGTTTCCCCAGAACAGCGCTAGGGAGATTGAAAGAAGTAAAAAAAGGCGTGAAATATTTTTTCTCATTGGCTCCCCGCTTAAGGCACAGAAACTTTCAATCCAACCCGAGTGGCTCGCACCGCCGCGAGCCCTGTTCCACCGGCGATCAAGTCGGCGGGTAGAGAAAGAATATTGTCTCTTATTGCGCTAAAGCTTCCACCCCCCAACAAGGTCGATGCAGCACTCATGTCATCAATGCAAACTTGCACGTCGGCGTAGCACATACCTGGATTTGCCCCAGAAACAGCTCCTGTACCGTCACCCCCAATATCAGAGGTGGATACGACTCCGGTCCTGGCACCCGCGGTGGCGGAGGAACAAGTCGTGCTTACGGAATCGTCGGTGGCAACGAGGTAGTTCGCCTTGGCAATTCGGATTCCGCAATCTGCCACCCGGCTTAAAACTTTAAGCAGAGTAGAAGTATCATCCGAACCCAGTGCACCACATGGGGAAATTGAGGCTGCTGCCGCGGCCAATCGGGTTTCCGTGAAACCCTTTTTAAGCAATTCATTTGCCACTAAAATCATTGTTCCAGTGCCTGCGCTCGAGCTAGAAAGTACGTTAATTAGAGCCGTAAGGTTCAATCCAGCTTTCGAAATGTTGGCCAAACAAAGTTGCTGGTTCTTCAAGGTGGCATCTGAAATGCGGTTATATTGCGCAATGGCACAATCGTAATTCGAGGTCAGCAGGCACTTGCGTCCCTCTTCGACGAATTCCTCATCCGTGGAAGGCGATGAAAGAGGCGAGTAAATATTGCAAGCCCCAACAACCAAGGCCGAGAAGGCGAAAACCAAAAACCTCTTTTTTTGTAGCATAGAGTTAGATCTCAAGAGTTGAACGTCCGACAGTTAGGAAGAAATTTTCCGATGCCTCGCAGTAGAACGCAAGCAGCATGATTTTTAAATTCTAATTGCAGTTTAATGCAGCTCGGCATTGAGATCGGGACTGTGCAACGCGGCACTACGTTTTGCGAGATCGGCCCTTCGAAACCGGCGGTAAAAGGGCTGCTCTCGCGGCGGAAACGCTAAACTTCCATCCGGCTTTTTTAGAGTAAGGTTGGGGTTGTAAGCAGGATCTCTTAGGAGCATCTCGCCCCAGCGATGCTTCATCCAGGCCACTTCCTTTTCGAAGCGGGCCTTTGTAGTGGGCGCCTCGTCGCTACCGCGACTTGCCGACTCGACATGCTCTAACAACGCATAGGGCGTCCAAAGGTTTCGATAACCCGCTTCTCGAACTTTCAGACAGAAATCCACGTCGTTGTAAGCGACGGCTAGGTTCTTTTCATCAAAACCGCCAACCTGCTCGAAGATGCTCTTTTTTACTAAAAGACAAGCCGCGCTTACTGCACTAAAACTTGCAGCGACTTGAATTGCCCCTTGCCCAACATTCGAACTCGCGGGCTCGTGACGAAAGATATGATCTGCCACGCCGCCAATTCCCAAAACCACACCGGCATGCTGCACCCCACCATTGGGATAGAGCAACTTGGCTCCAATACACCCTGCGCCAGGTAAGCTTCCGAGTCGTACCAGTTCGTTTAGCCAATCTGAATCAAGTACACGAAGATCGTTGTTGAGTAAGGCAAGTAATGGATACCGCGCCTCCCGCACACCAAAGTTCACAATCGCCGAATAGTTGAAGGGCGCATCGTAGCGCAGAACTCGAACTCTCGGATCCTGTTTCAGAACTCGAAAATATTCAAGCGTGTCTGGGTCGGTCGTTTGATTGTCGACAACCAGGAGTTCAAGCTCTCTATATTCCGTTCTATTGAGCACTCCTGACGCAATTTCCTTGAGCAGATCACCCCTATCACGGGTCGGAATAATGACTGAAACCCCTGGAGTCGGATTTGGCAGATCATACTTTACCCTGTGAAGTGCGCCGAACCCTGGCAGGACTTCGGCAGGCAGCTGCCTTGACTTCAAAGCCAAGCGAATTGCTTCACGTGCCCGCTCATGGGCGTAGTTTTTTTCTCCACTCCCCAACGCAACGGAACCGGGGATAGCGCGCCAATGGTAGAGGATCTGGGGAATGTGGTGAATGCGATCGCCAGTAGTGAGCTCTGAATATCTCAAAATAAGATCATAGTCTTGGCTTCCCTGGGTACCTTCACGAAATCCCCCGATTCGCCGAAGTAACTCTGTGCGAAACACCGATAGATGGCAGAGGTAGTTCTTAGAATAAAAAAGCTCAGGATCCCAATCAGGCTTAAAGTGCGGATCAAAACGCCTGCCGTAGGCATCGATTTTGTCCTCATCGGAATACACCAAATCGCAACTAGGGAAACGACTCAAATGTTCCGCCACCACAGCAAGCGCGTGCGAAGGCAGAACATCGTCATGGTCCAACAAAGCACTGAATTGTCCCGTAGCCAAAGCGAGCGCCGTATTAGAGGCCTGAACGATGTGGCCATTTTTAGAACGAAGCACCAAATGAATTCGCCTATCGGCCGCAGCATATTGCTTTAAAAGTGCCACCACGCCCGGAGAAGTCGAGCCATCGTCGGCAATACAGAGTTCCCAGTGGGGGTAGATCTGTGCTTTCACAGAATCCACCGCCTGGCGAAGCCAGTCTAGGTTTGTGTTGTAAACTGGGAGCAAGATGGAAATTAATGGCGGATCCTTGAGCTCACGACCGAAGCGCTCAATTTCAATCCGGTCCGACTCTTTCAGCGTGTCGTACTCATTTACCCAAGCCGCATAGGGCTCGACTACTTCTAACCGCGCCTGGGCCCGCAAATGTCTCAAATTCCGCAACCCCAGAATCACCTTAGAAAATGGAACAAGGCGCAGAATTGCCTCAACTCGGGAAATCGAACGGACTGTCACCTGTGGAGGCATAGATAGCGAATCGCCGATAAAAGTAAGACTTTCAACGGCAGCATTTACCTTAAGAACCTGTGAACTGCCTCGCAGTGCGACCCTTTGAGAGAGAAATACCCCGTTTTCTTTAAAACCAAAAATTGCAGAGGCCACCCCCTGCCCTGACCATCGAAGCTGAACCAAACCGCGAGGAAAAGTACTCACCGAAGCTGTAAACTCGGATCGAACATCCGAGGGGAGAAACACGGGTCGTAGTGGAAACAAATAAAAAGCTTTGTGGCGAATTCTGTCAGCGTACCTACTCAACCGGCGACTAACGCGCTGGACTTTTTTTTTAAGCCCAAGACGCCGCGCAAAAGCGCGAACTAAACGAGCTACGCTCATAGGCACTGGGTAGCGTAACCTCGACTCGACGCTTGGGTCTCGCGGTCCGATGGCTTTGGGGAGCGGGCGCAAGAAAATAGCTTGGAGACTGGAAAAGTGTTTCGCCCAAGGACCACGACCAGTTTCTTGCTGCAGGTGTGCTTCCAAGCGCATGTCTGCATCCAGATTCGGCTCAATCGCGAATGACGTACAAAGCTTTTGGTAAAGATCGCTGAGGGAAGCAAATGGCGCACCAGAAGCAATCCACTCCTCTTCCCGCACCAAGTTAAAAACATTTCGGAAAACAAACCAGCTAGGCGACAGAGCTGCCTCTGAAGTCCATTCCATGTCGAAAAGTGAAAATCCACCAGATACTACTTGGGCATTCACAAAAGTAGCATCCAGCGCCCGGCCATCCAGACGCCCACCATCACCTGCCCATTTTTCCAATGACCATCGAATAAAGCTTTCTAACAACCCGAGAAAAGCGTCCCACTCGCCAAAGTAAGCGTGACGACACAAAACAAGGCGCAACGCCTCGCCTTTTACGATCGGCTCTGCCTGCCCGCCTTTCCACCAAACTTTCCCAAGACCTTCAACCTGGAACTGTTTCTGATCGTCAGCGGAGTAGAGGCTGCTCTTAAATGCAAAGATTTCCGAAGAATCGCTGGGCCTCTTGAAGCTAGTTTGAACGGGATGTTTCCGAGCGTGGGCGTAGTGCCAGGCAAGCTCTCCGTCTTGAATCTTACGGCTCAATAGCTGCTGAATTATTTGGGAATTGGCATCACCCGATGCCAAAAACAGAAATGAATTGGAAAAATCCGCCAAAAGCCCGGCGCGTGCCAAATGGTCTGTTGCAAGAGTATCTGAAAAATATTTTACCAGTGGATAGCCTAAGTAGTCGCGATAGGGCTGGGTCACCGCAAGTTCAGCGGCCAACCTAGGGGCCAGGTCAAATAGCTCTTCGGATACAACTGTCGTAGGAATTTTGTAGTCGGGAAAGGGGTAGTAGGCTTCGGTGCGAGCATAACCCGCACTTGAAAGAAGCGATTTTAGCTCTTTCCTAGAAAACGTGCGCGGTGTGGGCGAACCAGGGTACCCGCAAATGCCGTCGAATAAAGTGGCGCGATGGTCCTCTGCAGCCCCGTTCCAGTATTTCAGGCCTAAAGCATTCTCAATGGCGACAACCAAAACGCCGCCCGGTTTTAGAAACTCGCGGCACCTCTTGAGCAACCACAAATGAGGCGACTCATCACCGGTCTGAAGAAAAAGCTCGGAGTATTCAAGCACCCCGACCAAGCAGACAACATCGAACTTGCGCTGCGTTTTAAAATCCTGGAAATTCCCTACTTCACCCGTCCAATTACTGAGCCCTTTGAGCCTTTCGGAAAGCACAGAAAACCTGGCCTGAGTTCCCTCAACAACGTGCAAAGACTTTGACTGCTCGGCAAGCCATCGGGAAACAGCGCCCATTCCCGCGCCAAGCTCTAGTACGTCGAGACCACTGAAGTTAAATGGACGGAGCAAATTGGCCCGCTCGGGACAAAGATGATAACGAACCGGCCAATGCCCGTACTCTTGGTGGGCCACGGCTTGGGAAGAGCTTCGGTCGCCTGCATCCTGGATCAGACGAAGTATCCGGCCCTCAATTGCCTGCCCGTCTGAGTAGTCAATTTCCATCTATTCTCCGAGGCCGACAAGCTACCCCATTTCGCCCTCCGCGCAAAGCCTTGCCACTCGTCCCGCAATAGCCAACGACGCAGTTAGCCCTGGAGACTCGATCCCCAAGCAATTCACCCAGTTATCTGTCGATTCCAAAACGAAGTCGGGGTGCGGTCGCCCGCCGATAAAGAGTTTCGGGCGTATTCCCACCAAACCAGAAGAAAGGTCCGCCACCACCAAAGCAGGAAAATACTTCTCAATGGCACGAGCAAAACGGGGAACCACTTCCGACCAGTCACAATCGTAGTGCCTATCCAAATCGTCCAGATTTTGGCTTATGTCCCAATCGGTATCGGGCCCAAAACGAACCTGACCGGCCAAATCGAGGGTGATATGAATCCCAAGCCCATCTTTATCGGGCACCGGGTAAACCAGACGTCGAAAGCCTAGAGGGTTTCTAAGTCGCAAATACCGGCCGCGACAAAAACGATGCTCGAATCCGTTTTCCGGATTTGCCATTGCGGCCAAAGAGGCTGCATGAAGGCCTGCCGCATTTACCACCTGGTCAGCGATGACTCGTACGATTCCATGGGGGCTTTCGACCTCGAGAACCCATTTCGCAACCTCTCTTTGAACACGTACTACTCGGTGCTGATAGGCCAGCACAGCACCCCGAGCCAGGATACGCTTCTCGAGTACTGACATCAGTGAATGAGAGTCAACTATCCCCGACCCAGGAAAGAACACGGCGCTTAGCGCCTCCAGATTCGGTTCTTCCTTTCTTAACTTTGAACGGTCCCAATGCTCGCAGGGCACTCCGAGGGTACGTGCATGAGTGTACAGCCGTTCCAAATAGGCTTGCTCCCCCTCGTTCACTGCCAGAGTCACTTTTCCACAGAGAGAATGCGGGATGTCGTGCGCGTTCGCAAAAGCCAGCAACAGTTCTCGCCCCTCCAAACACAGCTGAGTTTTTAAGGAATCCTTTGGGTAGTGAATGCCACTATGGATGACTTCACTATTTCGAGAGGAGGTTTCTTTGCCAAACCCCGAGTGCGCCTCCAGGACGATCAGCCCTTCGCCTGCCAACTTCTCGGCGATTGCAAGACCGACGACCCCTGCACCAACAACGACTTGTCTAGATTGGATAGTTTCCACTTACATTCAGCACGGTACCAGAGCCCCCCAGGTTTCAAAAGCCCCGCTGCTCTTCCATGTAAGTGACACCGCCAAATTCCCTTGATAGGCTGCCCGGCAACTATGTGTGGAATTATTGGTTATATTGGCAACCAAAACCCGAAAGGCATCCTACTCGATGGCCTCAAGCGACTCGAATACCGTGGTTACGATTCGGCCGGAATTGCTGTGCTCGAACCAAATGGAATTGAAGTCTTTCGTTGTGAAGGACGAATTGCGGGCTTGGAATCCAGACTTGCTGAAGCGAAATTTCAAGGAACGCTTGGAATCGGACACACTCGCTGGGCAACACACGGCGCTCCCACCGAAAGTAATGCGCACCCCCACCGCGTAGGGGCAATCACCCTGGTGCACAATGGCATCATTGAAAACTACGTCGAACACCGCCAGTGGCTCGCCAAGCAAGGCAGAAAGTTTAGCAGCGAAACCGACTCCGAGACGGTCGCCCATTTGTTTGATGTGGAAGTACAAAAAGGGAAATCCCTTCGTGAGGCCATGTGCGAAGTCGTACCCAAGCTGAAGGGCTCGTACGCATTCGTTGTCCTGAGCGATAAAGAGCCTGACAAATTGATTGGTGTACGCGACGGGGCCCCACTGCTTGTCGGCATCGGAGATGGCGAAAACTTTATCGCCTCAGATGTGCAAGCCATCATCCATCGGACGAAGAAAATCGTCTACTTGAAGAACGGCCAACTTGCGGTTTGCACTCGCCGAGGCGTGGAAATACTTAATCGCAAAGGGACCGCTGAGCCCTTTGAGGTCCGCACGCTTCAGTGGAATGCCGAACAAATGGACAAAGCCGGCTACAGACACTACATGCTCAAGGAAATTCACGAGCAACCGCAAGCTTTGGCCCAAACCATTGAAAACCACATCGACCACCAAAGAGCGGTCGTTAGCATTAAAGACTTGGGCTTAACTCCACAGCAACTAGCAAAATTCAAACGCATCTCTATTGTTGCTTGCGGAACGGCAAGACATGCAGCGCTCGTGGGCCGTTACTATATCGAGAGGCTTGCTCGCGTACCCGTTACAGTAGATTTCGGTTCCGAGTTTCGATACCGAAATCCTATCCTAGATTCGGACACTCTCCTGATTCTAATTTCCCAGTCGGGCGAAACTGCTGACACTCTTGCAGCCTGTGCCGAGGGCAAAGACCGCAATATCACCACGCTAGCGATTTGCAATGTCCGAGAAAGCAGTCTTACGAGAGAAACCGATAGCGTTATTTACACCAACGCGGGGCCCGAAATTGGCGTGGCATCGACGAAGGCTTTTACTACCCAGCTAGCGGTCCTTTACATGTTTGCAATACATTTGGGCATTGTTCGGGGAACTCTTTCTACAGAATTTGCCCAAGAACTCACTCAAGATCTTTTAAAGCTGCCTATTCTTGTTGAACGCGCGCTAGAACTAGAAAAGCCCATTGAAACTTTGGCGCTGGCATACTTGCAGTTCCCTTTCTTTTTCTACATGGGCCGCGATGCAATGTATCCCATCTCGCTTGAGGGAGCCTTAAAGCTGAAAGAAATCAGTTATGCCCATGCCGAAGGCTATGCAGCCGGGGAACTGAAACATGGTCCCATCGCCCTAATCGATCGAAATACAGCCGTCCTTGTGCTGGGTACCACCGACACACCCGCCAAGACAGCGCCCGAAAGCCACAATCGAACGTCGCTGCTGCTCAATGAAAAGATGATGAGCAATCTCCATGAAGTAAAAAGTCGTGGCGGAAAAATAGTTTCCTTCGCCACTGAAGGAGATGAACATTTTGTCCGCGAGTCTCAGGAAACGGTTTTACTCCCAAAAGCTCCATGGGGCCTCAACCCCATTTTGATGACAGTGCCACTTCAACTTTTTGCCTACTACATGGCACTGCACAGAGGCACCGATATCGACAAGCCTCGTAATCTGGCTAAAAGTGTTACGGTAGAGTAAATCTCAGACGGGAAATAGCTCAGCTTCTACACAGCCACAAAGCGTGTGGTACAAGACCATGTGTACTTCTTGTATCTCGCTAGTCTGTTCACCGGCAGCCACAACACAGTAGTCAGCAAGTTCCCTGACTGCGCCGCCGTCTCGACCGGAAAATACGATGGAAGGGATCCCTTCCTCCTTACACACCTGTAACGCGCGAAGGATATTGCGAGACTGGCCGGAAGTTGTAATAGCGAGAAATACATCGTTGCGAGTGACCTTGCCACTGACCTGGCGGGCAAACACCTCGTCAAAACCAAAATCATTTCCAATAGCAGTTAACGTAGAGCTATCTACCGTCAGAGCTTCCGCGGGCAGCGGGGCCCTAGGACGAGCGAGTTTAGCAACAAACTCGGCGGCCAAGTGTTGGGCATCGGCAGCGGACCCTCCATTGCCGGCAATAAAAAGACGTCCCCCACCTTTATACACTTTCACCACCAACTCGACCGCGCGCTCAAAAACCTCGAGCTGCTGGGAGCTATCCTGCATCTTTCGTTTCGCACGAATAGAGGCTTCTAAATTTTGAGTTAATGTCTCTGCGTACTTCGGCATCGTTCTAAGCATCTTCGCTCTGAATGGATATATTTCTCAACCACTTCTTTAACGTGGGCTTGAACGGATCTAACAATTTAGAATTCTTACGAAACTTAGCAAGCGCGACACCTGTAAGCGCACCCCGAAAAGAATCCTCTGTTGCTGGCACACGATTTCGTCCGGCATCTTCGCGTAAAAGGCGTTGCAGAATATCGGGGTAGTCCCGTTCAATCCCAACTTCCTCCCAGTATTCATAGGGCCGCCCTCGCGAGCTGCTCTCGGCATGGACCCCCGACAACGTACCAAGGTAAAAATGCTTCCAACCTTTGCGGAGCGCCTCAAAACAAAATGCGACGTCGCCAAACCCATTGGCGAGGTCTATTTCTCGTAGTCCCCCCACCGCATCAAAAGCTGCTTTTTTAACCATGCAGGCAGCAAAAGTATTCGCAAAGACCTGTCTGACCGTGTGCGCTGCTGGACCCGATTCGTGCGAATTCCCCACTTTTGCCATGCGGGCATTGCCCCCAAACCAACCGCGAATTCCGGCGTGTTGAACTCCTCCATGACCAAACCGAAGAAGCACTCCGGCCGAAGCCACCTCCGGTAGCGCTGCCCAAGCGGCCCAGTAGTCCAAGTTGCCATTCTGAAGAATCACGTCGTTATTGAGAAAGAGGATGAGGTTTCCCCGACAATGCTCTCGGATAACCCGATTGTGCATCCTGCCGTAGTTGAAGGGACCAGAATACTGGACCACCTTTACAGGGGTTGAAATTTCGGCAACCAGCGTTCGGACTACAGCTAACTCGCCTTCGGAAGAATCGTTGTCGACCAAAACTATCTCAAGTGGAACTTTGCCCTGAGCCGCAAGGAGCGATCTAATAGCCTCGCACGTCATCTTCGCTTTGTTGCGGAAACACACTACCGCTGAAATAAAAGGGCGCTCAGAGCCATCACCAGGGGTTACCCGTAACAATGAAGCACGGCGATTTTCTGCCACTTCAGTAACACACGCAAAACCGTGGGATTGGAGGGTTCTATCCACTTCACCCTTCCAAACTTCCGCAGAGGGAGCAGGAGCTGCCTTAGACTGACGGTAGTACAAAAACCAAGGAACCAAGCACAACCGGTTACGGCAGGCCAAATCGAGCAAAGCCAAGTGCTCGTCCCACCCATGCGGAAGTTTTGAAAAACTCCGAAGGCTCTGCTTTCGAGCCACCCAAAATCGCCCAACAGAATTGGAGTGAGCTAATGCCCATGCGTCGGCGAAGCCCTTTGAAATGAAATCGCCCAATACTTGCTTCCGATCCAACCACTCCACCTCATGGGAATAGAATGCATCAGGGTTGGGTGAACGATCCATCTCCGATGCCAGCCGAAAAAGCGCCGCTGGACTGAGGACGTCTCCCACATCGACAAGCCCAACCCACCCATCCGAAATTTTATCTAGCGCGAGGTTTTTGCGATCCGAAGCGGGAGTTGATTCAGAAACCAAAAGACGAAACATGCGAGGATCGTCGGGAATATTCCAGCCAGAAAATTCTGCCTGTGTACCCACAAGGTACGCTCTCCAATCTGAGTAAGACTGAGATAAAAGACTAGAAAATGTTCTTGCCGCCGAATTCGGTGCCACAAACTCGTTGGCGGTAAGAATCAAGTTAAAAACCGGTTTACTAACCAAAAATTCAGCACGAGATCGCTGCTCTTCAACTTTACTCCAAAATTCGGATTCCAGTTCCATCCGGCCAAACGTCGCCCATGGGAAGCGCAGCAAAGCCGTTGGATAGGAACTAATTCGCCGGGACATCGAGCCCCCCAGGGGACCCGGCTTGTTTACGAGAATAGTCTTCGTACCATTCAATCGCTTCCTGAGCGGTTCCGTCTTTCTGGATTCGACCGTTAGCCATTACGATTGCACGATTGCAAAAACGCGAAATGTACTCCATTTGGTGGGCCACCAATATCAGGATGCGAGACTTGCTGATAAAGTGTTCCAATCGCTGATTCGCCTTCACGATGAATGCTGCGTCACCGCCAGCATAAAGCTCGTCAAGAATCAAAATATCCGGTGCCACTTCAGTGGCGACGGTAAAAGCTAAACGCAAGTGCATTCCGGTGGAGTAATATTTGACCGGCATATCCACAAACTCTTCCAAGCCTGAATACGCCACCATCGAATCAATGCGTTCCTTGATGGTTTTGCGTTTGATTCCCAAAATTGCACCGTACAAGTACGCGTTATCACGACCGGAGAGCTCTGGAATAAATCCCGCCCCAATTTCAATCAGCGGTGCAACCCGGCCAGACACGTCGATAGATCCCAGCGTGGGCTTATAAATACGGCTGATTACTTTCAGAAGGCTGCTTTTACCTGCTCCGTTGGGGCCAATAATTCCAAGCCGATCTCCCTCGGAAATAGAGAGCTGTATGTCTCTTAAACCCCAAAACTCGGAACTGGTCGGAGGGCGGTTCTTACTCCACTGTGGAGGACGCAGCCATCTCATGGCTGCTTCTTTAAGTCCCTCGCCACCACCGGTGTACTTGCGAAATCGCAAAGAAACCTGATTTAAGTTTACATGTGCGTTTTGCATCGTCTTACAACCTAAAGACCAAGTCCTCTTCCAAGCCCAGAAGAATGAAAAGGCCACCAAAGAAAACTACCAGAGATGTACCAATTCCCATGGCCCATTCGAAAACCGTAGGCACTTGTCCAAAATAAACCAGCTGGTGAAAAAGATTGATCTGCCAATACAAGGGATTTAGCTGCAAGTAGGGAAGGTAACTCGGTGGCAAAGCGCCATCAGGATACAGAATAGGGGTTACGAAATAAAGGAGCTGCAAAAATACGGTACTCAAGTAAATGACGTCGCGAAAATAAATAGTCGCAACCGAAACCATCATCGAAGCTCCAAGAGTAAAAATAAAGAGTAGAACCGTGGCGAAAGGAACAAAAATGAGCGTTTGGTGAAAAGGAATGTGAAAAAAAAGTCCAATCAACGTAAGCGCGACAAACGACAATATGAAATCTAGAGCTCGAAGCAAAACCTTGCTTAAAGGAAAAATGATTTTCGGCAAATAAACCTTCTTGATGAAGTTTTCATTCTCCAACAACGCAGTCGAAGAGGCGACTAAAGATCCCTGAAAGAAGGTCCAGGCAATCAGCCCAGAGAACAAATAAAGGGTGTAGTCCTTCATGCCCCGCCCCACAAAATGGGAGAAAACTACAGACAAGATTGTAAGGTTCAAAATCGGGTTCAAAAGCGACCAGAAATACCCCAGGTAGGTACGCTTGTATTTTAGCTTGAGCTCACGAGCGAAAAGGTTGAGTAAGACTTCGTGGTAAGTAATGCAATCAAGCAGGGCTGTTTTTACGGCGGCTATGGCCATGGTCTGGCAGAGGATAAAGCAAAACCTGGCAGATGCAACTAGCCGTTGGACGACAAATGGCTGGGTTAGGACGATAGCTAGCGAGTTTTGGGACTTTGGCGCTCGCTGTCTTCCGAGGCACTGGGGGAATCTGTGTTTGCGACGTCACGGACTTCTTGACGGCCCTGGAACTGCTGCGCGGCCTCCGCGCAAACTGAGCCAGAATTCGGGTTCGAGCTTAGGCATTGTGCGTAGTAGTCCTCGGAATCAATCACTTGGGCTTCGTTTGGCAGACTTACAAACCCATAACCACGAATTGGGACCAGCAAAATGATGGCGAAAACAATGGCAATCAGGGCCTTCATGCTGGAATAAAGTGCAAGGGCCTGGCCACCAGAAGAATACGCCCCCAAAAAGTGATATTAAGCTCGTTTTTTCCAATACTTAAACGCTTCTCCCTCCCCCAAAAGTATCGGACGGCCCCCTGGTTAGTTTCGCCTATAAGCTTTCCGGGGATAGGCGGAACGTACGACAAAACATCGTGTAATTAGGCGCTTAGCTTTTTAGTTCCAGCCAAAGCAAAAAAGTGAACACGTTCTTTGCAGGTCAACCTATCGAAATTACAATAGAAAGCTTGGTCCTTCAGGACTCGGTGTTGAATAGTTCAACACCGCAACGCCCCCCCCTTTAATTTCCATGAGCTAGTTTAGGACAGGAAGTGAAGTTGGAGCGCGCGGCTCTCAACTTTATCCCCAAAAACACCGATGGGTACTGGCGATACTGTAGCTACCGCTGGGGGATTCATGATTCATCTGAAGCACATTTTACTTTTCGGAACAGCGTTGTTGCTCGCTCAATGCGGGTGGCTGGGCAGTTTTTCCGGTAACAGCCAAACAAACTCGCAAAGTGCTAACTCGGGCACGACTTCAACGATTTTTGAGCTCCCCACCGCAACCGGAGCACAGTTTGCGGTATACGTTCCGGGCCCCGCAACTGTTGACTTGTGTTGGCCAGCCACAGTCACCACGACTAAAAATGGGCTAGCAACCAATGTCACCTCGGGCGTCACAGCGGTGCTGTCAGCTCCAGCCCAAATCACATTCTACTCAAACAGTACTTGCTCGAACTCCACAAGTTCGGTTGTCGTTCCGACTGGATCAGCCTCGGCTGGGTTTTGGGTTAGATCCAACACCATTGGACAATTTACGATATCAGCTAGCGATCCAGCTGCTGTGTTCTCATCGGCGAGCGTGGGAATCAGCTTCGCCAATTCAAATCCTGCGATCCCTGTTCGCATCGGTCTTGCGGGCTCGTCGCTCGTCACCGCACAAGCGTGTACAGCATTCACCGCAACTCTTTACTCTGGCAGTGGCGCGCAGACCTCGTTTCCCACCGCAACCACTGTGAATCTTGCCAGCTCCTCTACAGATTCAGCATTCTACGCCCAGGCGGGATGTTCTGGGGCAGCCGCGACAAGCGTCCAGATAGGAGCGGGAATGTCGAGCACGACTTTCTATCACAAAAATCCTCGCGCGGGCCTAGTGTCGCTCGCCGCCAATGCGAACAGCGTTTACGGAGACTTAAACGTACTTGTCGTTGCTTCGACTCCATCGCAGATCGTGGTCCAAGGGCCTTCTGTTGTAAACACAGGTGCATGCTATCCCTTTACGCTATCGATCAAGGATGAATTCGATAATTCGGCTTCCGCCCCATCAAATGTGTCGGTCCCTTTGTCGACGGCGGGAGTCGGGGCACTTTACGGTGACTCGAGCTGCTCAGGAACTATTAACTCAGTGTCGATCCCGGCAGGCAATTTCGCCGCAATGTTCTACTACAACAGTCTTTCGGCGGGTTCCGCCACTTTAACTCCGAATATTTCCGGCTTAACGTCCAGTCCGTTGTCGATCACCATAAATCTTAGCGCAGCCAATGCCCCTTCCAAGTTGGCGTTCGAATCGCCAACGATCTCGACCTCGGCAGGGAGCTGCTTTGGCCCTCTTTACGTGCGGGTACAGGACGGTAATGGCAACAACCTAAATAACGACGTCGCGGTCAATCTTTCTAACTCTGGAAACGCTACCTTCTATTCCGATTCCGCGTGCGGCGCTTCTATTGTTTCCACCCGAACGGGAGCTGCGTTCTTCGTACGCGATCAAAAAGCAGAAGTACTGCAACTGACCGCCAACGACTCTTCCTCGGTCCTCGCCTCGGCGAGCAAAAGCTTAACCATAGGACAAGGACCTCTTTACCAACTTGTGGTCCTTGGAAGTCAAAGCACGTTCGTAGCAGGAAGTTGTAACGCTTTAAATGTAGCCTATACGGACCCGTATCTGAATCCGGCGCCCCTTACTTCACCTAGAGCGGCGATACTCAAAGAGCTTGGGCTTTCGACAGGTAGATTCTTCTCTGACAACGCCTGCTCCGCCGCGTTGCCAAGTTCGAGTGGCGGCCAAAGTCTTGCGTTCAACTCCGGACAGCATCAACAAACTGTGTGGTTTCTAGAGACCAAGACCGGCAGCGCCAGAGTAGAGGCAACCGACGGATCGCTGAATCCAGCCACTTTCAACTTCACTGTTCAATCGGCCGATCCCGCAGCTGCCAAGCTCACCAAATCTCCAGGCACACTTGCCATGGGCGATTGTGGTGGCCCGTTTGAATTGACCCTTTTTGACGCGTTTAACAACATCTCTATGGCTCGAACACCTCTTGCGGTTGGACTCAACTCATCCGGAGGAAGCTTCTTTGCGGATGATCAGTGCAGTACGACTACTAACGCCAGCTCGTTCGCAGTTGGAAGTAGCTCGGTTGCGTTTTACTTTAGACCAACGCTAGTCGGAGGCGTGGTCGGCAACATTCTCCCACCGGGTGGTGTCACAGGCGGTACGTTCAACGTTCAATCGACCCCATCGGGCTCATTGGGAAAGATCGCCGTTGTTGGGGTTTTACCTCGAAGCCAAAGAGGCCCCGCTACGACTTTAGTAGGAAGTTGCCTGGAGTTTGCGGTTGAAGCAGAAGACGGAAATGGAAATCCAACTACCAGCAATGCAAGCCTTTCCATCTCGCTTTCAGAAAGATTTGTTGGTACCCCACCGGCTAGTCCAAGCACGGCACCACGATTTTTCTCCGCGGCTGGCTGCTCCACTCCCGTTTCTGGAGTCACTCTTGCCGCCGGAACAAATCGCAGTTCATTTTGGTATAGAGGGGCACTAGCCTCGACGGTAGAAATCCTCGGAACCAATGGCACGTTGGGTTCGACCGCTTACCCGCTAGTCGTCAACCCATCTGCCACGACCGCGCTGATGTTCGATGGCCCAACAAGTGGTGTCGCCGGCGTTTGCGCAGGACCGTTTACCATCACAGGCGTAGACTCCTATAACAACAGCTCGCCGCTACCCAATGGAACCCAAATTGCACTTAGCGGTGAGGGGCGTGGCACATTCTACTCGAGCAGCGACTGCCTCAGTTCTATTAACTCAGTGACGATCAATTCACCCGCCGTGCAAGGATCGTTCTTTTATCGCAATACTCGAGCCGAGGGAACTACACTTGCTGCTGCTACGTCGGGCTTAGCAATTGTTTCCCGTACATTCGCCATTGTTCCCGCCAGTCCAAGCCGAATCGGATTTGTTGGACCAACCTCAGCGCTTACTGGCGTTTGCACAGGACCCCTTTCTCTGCAAATTGAAGATGCCTTCGGAAATCCGGTGCTCTCCTCAGTGCAAAGAAGTTTTTCGCTCGTACAGTCGGGAAGTATTGGCATTTACTCCGACGGGGCATGCTCGTCGGCAACGACAACTGCCACCATCGCACCGAATCAGTCGACAAGTTCACAGATTTGGCTAAAGGGCACTGCAACCCAAACTTCGAGCCTTACCATCTCTCAATCTGGACAGAATGGAAGTGGTTTCACCACCGTGTATACCATCTCGATAGTTCCAACTCCCTGCACCGGCCTGGTCAACTTTGTTGGAGATCCCGATCTGATCAAGGCAATGGTTAACAGCAAAATGCCCCATTCTATCTATGAAAAGCCAATGAACACGTATGCGACAGCTAAAAAGGTTTGTGAACTGGTAGGGCATCCTGTCGTTGTTTCGCGTAGCTCCTTTTCCACTCGTTATAACCGTAGCGGATGGCACTGGCCGTGGAACAACACCCTATCTCACTGGGAGCCCACGCTGAAGCTTTGGATCACAGGGAACGCCGGTATCCTGGGGAATGAATGGCTCTCAAACGTATCGTGCGGGTGCACTCCCTAGCTCATAGTGTAGCGAATGTGGCGCGCCGATTCTTTGCCCATACCTGCTCGCCAAAACCTGTTTCAATTGGCCGCTCTTCCCCGTAACTGATGGTCGAAATCCTATTGGCTTCAACCCCCAGCTTGATCAAGTAGGCCCTGGTTGCATTTGCTCGACGCTCGCCCAGCGCCAAGTTGTATTCGGTCGTTCCACGATCGTCACAGTGCCCCTCAATTTGCACTTGGATTTTTGGATTCTGCTTTATCCAGTCTGCATTTGCGGCGAGAGCCTGCCGCGCGGTCACCGTCAAAATGTCACTATCGAAAGGGAAGTAGATATTTTGTAAAGCGTTTACCACCGGCGCCACATCGCCCGCCGACTCCGGAAGTGCCTCCGCCGCAACGGCGCCCTGAGTCTCAGGCAAGTCGGCCGAGCCGCCTGTGTTTTCGGCCGAAATAAGTGGTTCGTCGGTGCGAACATCCTTTTTCGAACAGCCTGCCGCAAGCACAAACAGTCCTACCAGAGCACAATGAACTAGAACGCATTCGCCCGTTTTCATTTAATCCCCTCGTTTTATTTAGAAGCTATAGCCAACGTACGCATTGAGCAGTGGCAATAAACCAGCAAAAGTGATTTGCAATGAGTTGGCTGGCGTCCACAAGTACTGAATGCCCGCGGCAACCCCCAAATCAAGCCCCAAGTCCCACAATGCCCTACCTCGCCATCCAACAGTCGCTTTCACGCCTGGCGCAAGCAGATTTTGAGTCAAAGTCGGTGTTGTCCCACTCAGGCCAAAAGCACCCGCACCAAGTTCAAATTCCAGACCGCGTAGAGCTGAGTGAGTGTGGTAGTACGACGCCGTCAAATAACCCCCAACGCCAGTAAGTGAGGATGTTGAGTTATAAGATCTTGCGAACATCGGCATGAGGCCGAGTGTCCACTCTCTTGCTATCACGACCTGGACATGCAAACTCGGATAAAAGTAGTTGGCCCCGGCCGTGACCCCGGCGGCAATTCCCATAGCCAGACTGCTCGATTTATTGAAACTCTCCGAGACGGAAGCCGTCGACGAGGGCACCTTCTCCGACGGTCGGATCGCAATCTCTAGTCCAGGGTTAGGAGCAAAATTCGTTTCTTTCAAAAAAATCACCGCTGCATTTTTAACGAGGCCCGTAATTTTCCCACATCCCACCTGTGAAACGCCCGAGTACAAACAAACTGGCATATTCAGACTCAACTCTAGGCTATTTACGTCACGCAAGTAGACTTGCTTCTTTACGGCGTCGAACTTGTAGACCGTTGATGCCCAAGATGAGGCAGGACAAAATACTGTAGCGAAAACAGCGGAAACGAAAAAAAACACGGCCTTGGTTTTCATTGTTGCTCCGGTTATTGAGTGGAATCTTTTACCGTTCAGTAGGCCCTACAGTCAGGGCCCTCATATTGCCAACCCAGAATGGTCGAGGAGGCATCTACTAGAAAACGCGTTTTGCATTCGGGCAACACAACCGTTTTACGTGACGCAGGATCGCGAACCAAATGAGGCTCAGTGACCTTTACGTAGGTTAAAGTCTTCCCACCATCGGCTAACTTTTCAGTTTGTTGCGGTTTACCCCACTGCCTGATCAAGTCGGACTCCCGCTTTCCCTTCCAGCGGCTTAAAGAATTTTCGTAAGATCGGGTTGTGGCGCAGGAAGCCAATGCCAAGCTTGCGAGGCATACAACCCAATGCTCGATTGCGGCCGATTTAAACGGTTTCATTTAATAAGGGTACCGCATTCAACCGCTTTTTGCCGCCACGACATTGAATCCTAGCGCTAGCGATTTCAGTTCCGGACAATGGGACGCAGCCAATCGGCAAATTGCACTATAGATTCAAATACTTGCGTATTGGATGGCAAGGCGTGCTTCTCGGTCGCAATACCCTTTCCGGTGCGCACCAAACAGGGCGAGGCGCCCAGGGTCTGCGCCAGGCCGACGTCAGGCAAGTGATCGCCCACCACATACGAACGACTCCAATCGATGGGGCTTGCGTTGAAAGTCTTAGGTAAAAGCCCCGCTCGGGGCTTGCGGCACGGACAATCTTCCACGGGATCGTGGAAGCAATAAGCGATACTCTCAAAAGTCACATCCGAGCTTGCTAGATCGCCAGTAAACCGTTGATGCACTTTCTGAAACTCTTCATCTCGAATCCAACCCCGTCCCACGCCAGACTGGTTGCTTACCAAGAACAGAGGATAGCCCTTCGATTGAATGAGTTTTAGCGCGTCGATGGCGCCCGGGAAAAAAACCACATCTTCCGCCAATCGAATGTAGTGGCGATCCTCAATAATAGTTCCGTCTCGATCCAAGACGACTACAGCAATAGACTCGGGTTTACTCATAGTGGGAGTGACAAAAATTCTTTTAAAGGAGCTTTCCAACTCCCCATCGACTCAATGCCCAAGAAACGTTTTAATTTTTCATTAGAGAGCACACTAAAGAGAGGCCGCCTAGCCGGAAGCGAAACGTCGGAGGTTTTTTCAGGTTGAAGCAATACTCTTAAGTCCCATTGTTCTTTTACAAACTCGAAAACCTGAGCCCAGCTTGCGTAATCATCGTAGGAAAAGTGAAATAGGCCGGCTGCATCACGCTCCACTAAATGGGCCACTGTCACAGCGACCTCCTTCGTCCAAGTAGGAGCGCCAAACTGGTCGGCAAAAGGCGTAAACAACTCTTTGCTTTTTAGCGGCGAAAACCTATCTTTACGCTGTCCGTAGAGCCATTGGACACGCAGAACTAAGCCGTCTCGAGTTGCCAAAACAGGCGCCTCACCCCCAGCTTTACTGGCCCCATACATATTGCAAGGTGCCACTGCTTCATCTTCACGACGTGGGTACTTCAACGTACCGTCAAAAACCTGATCGGTACTAAAGTGAATGAGTTTTGCCCCGGCGTTGCTGCAATGTTTAGCAAGCACCGACGGCCCGAATGTATTAACGGCTCCGGCAAGTTCTCTCTGGGTTTCTGCGCCATCGACGTTGGTATACGCAGCAGCATTGAGAACCCACTTCGGTCGGTGCTCCAAAAGAAAAGCGCCGACGGAAGCATCAGAAGTGATGTCTAAGAGCTGCTTAGGTGGACTCAGTACGGAGCATTCGGGAAATCTTGCTTCAAAGGTGCGGACTAAGTCCCATGCAAGCATTCCGCCGCCACCGGTTACAAGAATCGAATCGCGCGCCACTAGTCACACTGAAAAGGAGTACGAGGATCGTCCTCGTGGCGAATCTCGTCGATAGCATGGCGCTTTCCTTCCCCCATAAACAGCTGATTTGGGAAATTCTGGACCATCGCTACTTCGGAGCTCACATTTCGATAGGCGTGGACAACACCGGGCGGAATCAAAATCTGCATCGGATTGTCTACACCACCGTAGAAAGTCATTTTCGACAAATACGTGGAGGACTCTTTCCGGTTATCCCAAACCCAGATCTTAAAATTCCCTGGGCCTAAGAAAACGAAATAATCGGATTGGTCCACATGTTCGTGAGGCCCCCGGGTGACACCCGGCAGAGTCAAAGAGGTATAGGACATCACAGGACGATAGGGGGATGAAATATCGTCGTTACGGTAAGTTTCTGCAAGCCAACCACGGTCATCGATGTACTTCTTACAAGAGGTAACTACCACCCCTTCAATCTTGCCCTTGCGAAACTCCATTACTCTCTTTCCCCCAGCATAAGATCATTTGCAACCTTGAGCGATTCGAACGTACCGGCGTCTGTCCAGTCGCCCGCGAGGGTATCGTAGGTCATCGCACCCTTTTGAATATAGGCGTTGTTCACATCCGTAATTTCGAGCTCCCCACGGTGGCTTGGCCGAAGCGTACGGATAAGATCGAAAACACCTTCATCGTAAAAATAAATTCCGGTCACAGCAAAATGGCTTTTTGGTTGGTTGGGCTTTTCTTCTATTGAGATGATTCTATCTCCAGAAAGCTCCGCAACACCGAAGCGGCTTGGATCCGAAACTTTCTTGATCAAAATTTTCGCTCCGCCCGCTTGCTCTTCAAACTTCGAAACAAAGTTCTTTAGGCTATCTGTGAAGATATTGTCCCCCAGCAGGACGACCATTCGTGAGTCACGACTGAAGTCTTCAGCCAAACCAAGGGCTTGGGCAATTCCCCCTGCCTCATCCTGCACTTTGTACGTAAAGCGGCAGCCGAAGTCTTTTCCCGATCCGAGAAGCGTCACGACCGCTCCCATATGTTCCACGCCAGTAACGATGAGAATCTCTTTCACACCGGCTTCCACCAATTTGCCGACGGGATGGAGTATCATTGGCTTGCGGCCCACCGGAAGGAGGTGCTTATTGGTTACTTTCGTAAGGGGAAAAAGACGCGAGCCCGTTCCCCCGGCAAGAATTATCCCCTTCATACCTCAGCCCTCACGGTAGCACCAAATTTGGTATCGTAATTCGCCTTGTAGTAGTTGAAGTAATCTTTGCCGCGAACCTTTTTCCACCAGCTTTCGTTTTTCAGGTACCAGTCGATAGTTTTTTGGAGTCCTTCCTCAAAACTATAGCTTGGCTTCCACCCCAACTCTTTCTGGATCTTAGTGGAATCCAGCGCGTAGCGACGGTCATGGGCCGGTCGATCGCCTACGTGCTGAATCAGAGAAAGCGGCTTATTCAAGATTCCCAAAACCTGTGTCACCAGATCAATATTGTGCCGCTCTTCACAAGCGCTGATATTATAAATCTCTCCAGATTTACCCTTACGCAAAACCGCGTCGATTCCTCGCGCATGATCCATCACATATATCCAGTCCCGCACTTGCCGGCCGTCGCCATAAACGGGAATGGAAAGATTTTCCACACCATTGGCAATAACTAATGGCAGTAACTTCTCCGGGAACTGAAACGGTCCGTAATTGTTTGTACAACGCGTAATCAAAACTTCTTGTCCGTGCGTCCTTTGCGCAGCAAGAGCAATCAAATCGGCAGAAGCCTTTGAAGCTGCGTACGGCGAGTTTGGATCGAGCGGAGAAGTTTCAACTGAGAGCGGATCTGAAGGCGAGAGTGTACCGTACACTTCGTCCGTAGAAACTTGGACAAACCGAACTCCGCGCTTCTTTCGTGCGGCATCTAAGAGGTTTTGCAATCCCAGCACATTGGTTCGAATGAAAACAGCAGGATCCAAAATACTTCGATCGACGTGGCTCTCCGCAGCAAAATTTACAATCGCATCATACGGGCCGGTGGAAACGATTCCTACAACTTCGGCAGATGTAATATCAGCTCGAATAAGCTCGTAGCGGTCTGGAGCCAGGCCAGCCAAGTACGTTACCGTGTCGGGATGTGCCGCGTAGGTAAGAGCGTCAAGATTTGTAACCCGCACCCCGGGGTAGGTTCGCAAAGTATGCTCGATAAAGTGCGAACCAATAAATCCGCAGCCGCCTGTAACAAGAATATGCTTAGGTCCCATGAGAAGCGCGATTATTGGGATTAACGCCAACTTTGTCAAAGGTTTACGGGTTAAAGACAGTAGGATAGGCTCGCCCTGTTGTGAGACACCTTATTACCGGCGCAAGCGGCTTTCTGGGCACCCATCTAGCCAACCACTTACTCTCGCAACCCGGGAACGAAGTTTATTCCCTGGGAATTCAAGCACCTGCCGATCCCAGACTGACACACTTTGAAACCGATCTCTGTGATGGGAAGGGCATCGAAAAGTGCCTTCTGAAGGTCCAACCTGACAGAATTTATCACCTTGCGGGCAGCGCCCTAGTGTCCAGCTCGATTGGGATGCCTGAATACTTCAAAGCAAACTTCACCACCACTCAAACACTCCTGGACGAACTGAGCAAAACTGACCTCCCAGTGCGCCTATTTTTCTCAAGCTCCGTGCATGTGTATGGCGACCCCTCCACGCCAGTTGATGAAACGAGCGAGCCAGCACCGAACGCAAACTACGGAATGTCAAAATACCTGTGTGAACGCGCCTTGGAAGAATGGACAAAACAAAATCCAAAAGCCCATTCGGTCGTGGGGCGCCTCTACACTTGTATCGGCCCAGGGCAGCGCCCTGGATTCGTCACCTCCGATTTGGCGCACAAATTGGCGAAACTTCCTAACGACGGCTCTGCCGCACTCGAAACAGGTCCACTGTCTGCTAGGCGTCGTTTTTTAGATGTACGCGATGCCGCCAGGCTTATTTGTGTCGTACTTGAGGCGCCTTTTGAAAGTCGATTTGAGATAGTGAACATCGCCTCACCCTTTGAAATGCAAGTGCAGGAGATTGTGGAACGCCTCGTAAAAATCTCTGGCAAAGGGGTGCCCATCCATCCCCAGGCCTCTGACAGCAACCCGTTTCGTGGGCCCCAACTCAGCCTAAAGAAACTGCAAACCATTGCCCCCGGATTCTCGTACCTTCCCACCGACCAAACTCTGCGCGACATTTGGGAGGCGGTTCAACTCCAGATCGGAGGCCGTTGAAATCGACGGCATTGCACGATAAGACTTTCTTCTTTTTACTTCGGAGACTTTTATGCAGATCGAAGACCTGATCATTATCGGATCTGGCCCCGCAGGTTACACCGCGGCAATTTACGCTGCGAGAGCCAACCTCAAACCTCTATTGATTGAAGGCTACCAATCGGGCGGTCTGTTGATGCTCACCAGCGATGTCGAAAACTTTCCTGGCTTTCCGGAAGGCGTGGAAGGCCCTCACCTGATGAGTGCCTTTCGCAAACAAGCTGAACGCTTCGGCACCCGTTTCATTCAAAAGGACGTCACTAGAGTGGATTTCTCTGGTGCACACCATCAAGTCTTCGTGGGAAATGAAACATACACGGCAAAAACCGTCATTCTTTCAACCGGTGCAGCGACGAAGTGGATGGGAATCGAATCGGAGACTCGCCTACTTGGAAAGGGCGTTTCGAGTTGCGCCACCTGCGACGGAGCTTTTTTTCAAGGCGTACCGCTCGTCGTCGTCGGCGGTGGAGACTCGGCAATGGAAGAAGCCAATTTCCTAACCCGATTTGCCAGCCAGGTAACCCTCGTCCACCGTCGAGATACCTTTCGTGCCTCCAAGATTATGCAAGACAGGGTTCTAAAAAACCCCAAGATAAAAGTCGTTTTTGATAGCGCTGTCGATGAAATTTTAGGGACTGATGCAGTCACTGGGGTTCGGTTGAAAAACTTGAAAACCGGAACCACTCAGGAGGTTTCCTGTGAAGGTGTATTTGTCGCTATTGGGCATGAGCCAAATACACGGTTCCTTAAAGGCCATGTTCAGCTAGATGAGAAGGGCTACATTGTTTTGCCCCACCGTCCGACCACCTACACCTCGGTTAAGGGAGTATTTGCAGCCGGCGACGTACAGGACACGATTTACCGTCAAGCGATCACCGCGGCTGCTTCCGGATGCCAAGCGGCGATTGATGCCGAGCGATATCTGGAAAGCCTTCACTAGCAAAGTCCTTGTGTAGAATCTGAATTCTTCCACTTTACGATCCCCGTGGAGTGACGCACGCGTACTTGTGGGTTCCTGTTTTTTCCCGCTAACGTAATGCGTCTGGGGGACGTAGAATGAGACGAGTTCGTTTGCGCAGAGCAATTGGCTTAGTTCTTTTATTTGTCGTGGGGTGCCAAGAAATGAGTTGCGGAAAACAAAGTGAAATACAGAGCTACGATCTACTGAAACCCAACTTTCAAGTCACTTCAGCTCAAATCGATTCAGCCTGTGCCGAAGAGCAGAACAAGCTAAAAGAGCGGCTCTCCGAAATAGGCCGGAACGTAGAAAATGCTACATTTGAAACTACCTGCGTCGGACTAGAGAATGCCCTTGCCGAACTACAACTGGCTCTTTCTCCTTTGATTTTCCTAAAGGACGTCTCTGACAATCCGGAGCTGAGAAAAGCAGCAGGCCGCTGTGAATCTGCGGTTCAACAATTGTACGTCGATTTATATGCGCGCGCGGATCTCTTCGCAGCCCTGAAGGCAGCAGAGGCAAAAAAACAACCACTCAATGCCGTTGACCAAAAACTCCTCAACGAGACTTTGCTCGCTTTTAAACGCAACGGGATGGAGCTATCGGAAGCCGAACGAAAGATTTTTATTCAAAAGCGAAAACGCATTGTCGAACTCGAGACTGACTTCAGTAAAGAACTCATTGAGTGGAATGACTCCGCAGACTTTACGCTCGAACAGTTGGCAGGGCTCCCTGAAAGCTTTATCAACCGGCTAAGTAAGACAAAAGACGGTAAGTACAAAGTTACGGTGAAGTACCCCGACTACTATCCCTTCATGGAAAACGCGAAGGATCCGCAGGCACGCAAAGTCCTTGAAGAAAAATTCAATAAACGTGGCGGACAGGCAAACCTTGCCCGTCTCGAAGAAACGCTTCGCCTAAGACACGAGACAGCCAAAATGCTGGGATACGCCAACCACGCGGCCTATGTTCTAGAAGACCGGATGGCTAAGACTCCCGAGGCAGTCGCCGGGTTTCTTAGCCGAGTCAGCAACCGGATAAAGACAAAACTAACTTCCGATCTCAAGGAACTTCAAGCCGCGAAGAATGCCGATTTGGGAACAAAATCGGATGGGAAATTTCATTCGCACGATTGGCGCTACTACGACAATCTGATGAAGAAGACGAAATTCCAGGTCGATACCCAGAAAATTAAAGAATACTTCCCCCTCGAAGTCGTAAACAGAGGAATGTTTGAAATCTACGAAACTTTGCTTGGCGTCAAGTTCGTGGAAGACAAGACCATCGCCACTTGGCACCCAGGCGTGCGACCCTACCGAGTCAACCGCGATGGAAAAACGGTAGCAGTATTTTTCATGGATCTATTTCCTCGAGAAGGCAAATACGGCCACGCGGCAGCGTTCACCCTCGTACAGGGCCGTCGCAAACAAGACGGAAGCTACCAGGTACCGGTATCTGCGATCGTAGCAAATTTTACCCCGCCCGCTTCAGGTGCAGCCTCGCTGTTGGAACACAGCGAAGTAGAAACCTTGTTTCATGAATTCGGACACATCATGCACCAGGTTTTAACTACCGCCTCTTACCCAAGTTTTTCCGGCACGAGTGTAAAACGCGATTTCGTAGAGGCACCTAGCCAGATGCTAGAAAACTGGGCTTGGGATACATCGGCTCTTGCGAAACTATCCGGGCACTTTAAAGACAATTCTAAGCCGCTACCTGAGGAACAAATACAGAAACTCCTTGCCGCAAAGTTGCTTAACGTGGGTGTGAAGTATTCAAGACAACTCCTGTTTGCCACACTAGACCAGCGCTACCACACCGATCCATCGGTAGACAGCACGGCGGTTTATGCCGAGCTTGCACGTGACATCATGCACATTCCAATTCCCGAAAACACCACCCCACAGGCCAGCTTCGGTCACTTAATGGGCGGTTATGACTCGGGCTACTATGGCTATTTATGGTCGGAGGTTTACGCTCAAGACATGTTCACCCGGTTCGAAAAGGAAGGGCTTCTGAGCCCAAAAGCCGGAGGAGACTACCTAAAGTGGATACTCCAACCCGGCGGGGAACTTGAGCCAATGGAGCTGATTACTAAATTCTTAGGGCGAGCCCCCAACGAAGAAGCGTTCTACCGAAGCTTAGGCTTGGAGAAGAGTTAAATCCCTAGAGGTGCTAAAATAGGACCATGGGGAGAGTTCAGTGAAGTGCGTTCGACTGCGCGAGTATATCGAGCAACTGAACGCTCAAACACACTCGTCCCTACGCGATCCGACCTTTCAGCACTACCTAACTTCCCATTCAGTGGATTTTGAGGACATCGTTGGATTTTCTCGCTTTAGACACGACACCTTTGCCCGAAACCTAATTTCCCGCACTCCACTTTATGAGCTCTTACTCCTCGCTTGGCTCCCGGGACAAGCTGCCCCTCCGCAAGATTGCGGTGGTCAGGTAAGCTGGGTGGGTGTCGCGAGTGGTCGACTCAGCCTACAAACGTACCAACGTAAACTTGGGCGGCTTGGCGAATTACTTGCCTTGGGCGGGGCCACCTGTAACGAACCGGGCCAGGTGCAGCGAATTGATGGCTCAGAATTGATTCATGAATTTCGCAACACTAGCTCAATCCCCGCACTGAGCCTACACCTGAATATTGGCCCCACGGATACTTGCCTCGAATACGATTCTGTAACGCGAAACTTTATATCGGCTGAACTATGGAGCTTCCCGCCCCCACCTGAAACACAATGGATTGAAGCGCATCCGGAGCCACTCGAGTAACCGGGCTCTCAGCATTTAGAAGTTCTCCGGCGACTACACGTTCGTACACGGCCAGATAGCCCTCTGCCATTTTGTGATGCGAAAAATGATCTAACGCCCATTCTCTGCAGCGCTCAGGACGAAAAGAGCCCACGTCTTGTATGGCGCGCAAGAAATCGGAGTCGCCCTCACAAATTCGCCCGACTTCCGGGTCAATAAGCTCAGGGAGCGATCCCCATGGTGTGGCAAAAACCGGGGTTCCACTCACCAACGCTTCGACAACCGCCAGGCCAAAAGGTTCATTCCATAAGACGGGAAAGAGTAATGCACTAGAGCGCGCCAGAAATTCCGCTTTAGCCCTTCCGCCTAACATTCCATGCCAGTGAATGCCTCTCCAATGATTAAAAAGCCACCGGCTTCCGCCTAAAATGTGAAGCGGGCGTCCCGCCGCACGCGCAAGACGAATGGCGCCCTGTACGTTCTTAACTCGCCACGAAGCTTTGGCCAGAAAAAGCAGGCTACCATCTTTGCGAGCACTAAATTCATATTCGTCGGGATCGACCCCATTGTGCACAAAACAATCCGAGCCATGCCTTCGGGCATGGTTTCGGCTCACAAAAACGGTGTTTAGTAAAAACTCTTCCCCAGGCTTACCATTGCCCCCGATAGTCACAATGTACGGTTTCGTAGGAATAAAGGAAGGCGTGTTGAAGTAGTGGAATATGTCGCAATGGATTTGCTTTTCGATGGACTGAGAAAAATCGGGATGAACTACCTGAGCCCAGGTACAGCTGCTTCCAGGAGCACAGGCGAGAACGACTTCGTGACCGCGAGCAGCCAGGGCTTTCGATAGCCACCAAACCACCCGCTCGGTGCCCCCATAGGCCGCGACAGGCAGAACAGCATCGTGTACCAACGCAATTTTCACGACGCTAGGTTAGCAGAAACCCTCTGCACCACAAAGGTGCAAAGAGTTCCTTTGAAACCTATTACGAAACCAGACCACTAGCGCCGAGCTATTGCTGCAGCGAAAGCACGGAACTGGTATTCGTCGACTTCGCGTAGCCATAAAGGCATGTACTTGGCTACCCAGCGCCGCAACATCGGATTTTCAGTGTTTGCACGCTTTGGAGATAGGCCAGACAGCTCCAACTTCTGGACCATTTCATAGCGCAGTCCTTTAAGGAAACGAGCAGCCGATTTTTCATCGGCATTTCTTAGACGCGCGAAACGCTCTTCAATTTGCTTAGCCAAGGCAGGGTTTTCACTACGGCCAATCGTCAGTGCAAATCTGAGGTAGTCAGGATACTCCTCAATGATATCTCCCACATCTGAAGTCGCTTTGTGCCGGGGGAACTCCATCGAATCCAAGTCCCTACTCACCACAGGTTCACTCACAAAAGCCAAAAAAAGTAATACAAACATCGCCAACCTCCCGGCGGACACCTTTACAAACTCCGTGCCGTATTCTCCACGCACGGATGCTGTCCTTTGATTGAACAGAAGCGACGCTTTGCGCGTCCCGAGCGCCCCAAAAGGGCACTCTTGTTAGTTATTTGAATGCGCCAGTGCGTAAGAACCGGTGGAACGGAACTTGCTCAACTGCCCAAACAGCCGAAGAGGCGCACAGCGCTCTTTACGGTGCAACTTTTATAAGGGGAACGTTTGTGGAGGCATTTATGTCGTGGTCGAAGTTAGTACTAGGAGTAGGAATTGTTTGGGCTCTCATGCCCAACAACGCATTTGCTAAGGCCGGAGAAGCTCCAGCCCAGGAGGTTAAAGTCCCGCAATATGCGAAGATGGCACCGTATCGCACCTTTATTACGATTCATAACTACACCATGGAACACAATGGGGATGCTCAAAACCCTATTTCTAACGTGAAGATTGAAGTTCTTTTCGGAAAAAACCAGAAGATGGCGCTACCCGAAGGCGGACAGTTCTGGCCAATCGGCAACGGCCAAAAACAAGAGATCAATAAAACCTATGAAGTACCTTGGGAAGCGATCGCAAACGACGCTTTCGCATTTGATATACAGATGGTTCGTCAAGGCAGCAAAATGCTCCCTTGCCAATTCAATGTAAATCAACTTTCACAGTTCAACCGCAGCTACTTTTGCCATACCGATTTAAGATGGCAGAGTGAGCAGAAAATTCCTGATGAAAATTTAGACCGCGAAGGTATTGAGGTTCGAGTTTATACCGACCGAAATACTCCGGCTAAGGATTTGCCAAAAGACGCTTTGGCACTTCGATAAATCTCTAGCGATTAGAGAATTCCCCGCGAGGGACGGTCAGGTCTAAAACCTGGCCGTCGCTTGCTCGGAATACCGCTTGAACCGGAATCTCTGAAGCACCTAATTTTCTTACGGTCATCGCAATCGCAGGGACACCTGCCGCCGCATTTCGGCCCACATAAATCACTCGCGCACTTTCGCTATTACTCACTGCCTCGAAACGGCGCGTAACCGCTAAGATCTCTTCCGCTTTCAAACCCGTTTGACGCAAATCCACTTCTGGAATGGATCGATAGCTACTTCGCAATTCCCTGACTTTCCCATCTAGACCAACACGAATCTCCACCTGCATTCCTACTATCGGCACGTTTGCCTGATACGGAGTAAATTTACATATAGCACCCAGGGGAGTTTCTACCATCTCGGGCCGCATTTCGTGGTAAGGCGCAATCCCCAGGAGATTTCGACGCAACTCTAAATGCGCCTTTGCTGCTTCTAGTAGAGCGCTCGACGCGTGTTCATTTGAACTAGAAGAGGCGGCACTCAAGGCGCGTTTTGCCACTGGAAGCGCCACCGAAGTACCCTTACCCGCCTTTGAAATATCTAGAGCATCGGAAGACTCAACTTGGGTATTGGGTGCACTCACCCCGCCGGGCAAAAACCAGAATAGCAAAGCTCCTAACAAGGCACAGGAAATGATCAGTAGTTTCTTCACAGTCGAATCACCCCATCGATTACGGCATCCACTCCGTTTTCGCTCAGTACTCTGATGCGATAAGGGAGTTGCTGTCCTCGAAACGTCCCGGAGTCGAACTCGGCAGCGACCGAAAAGGCACTGCTCAGTCCACCGGGACCACCAATATTTAGAGTTGCACCTGGAGGCAAATCGCCGTAGGCCTGCATGTACGTGGTCACTATCAAACGAGGATCCATTGACTCGAGCTGAACACGCACGTTGCGAGCTACTTCACCATTTGGATTTTGAATCACCACAACAAAGGTAGCTGCTCTTCCGGGGGCCGCCGAAGCCGGCTGCGCCGTCACCGTAAGAGGCTGACCGAGGGTTCCTGGCTTCGTAAACCCGCGGCTCTCAAACGCGCCTGCGATAAAGTCCTGATGGCCACCGCAATGCAACTCGTCGTCCGCCTGCATTAGGGCAGTTTGAAACTCAGAGATAGAAGAATCGCGGCCCAACAAGCTTGCCGCAGAGTAGATCATTCGATCCGAATAAATGGGACCCGTCTGAGAGTTTTCTCTGACAAAACTATCTCTAATTTCCCAAAGTACCCGAGAACACCACTCGGCCACCGCATAGCGCTCGGGCTTTTCCCCAGTTCCATCCGCTGAGATAACCCTTTTAAAATCCAATTTGATAGGGCTCGTATCTTCTGCACTACGAAGCGGCTGCCCCGCTTCATAACCCGCAAAATTTCTCGCCACCCATTTCCCAACATACCCTCGGCCACTCACCGATTCCGCCAAGTAGTCCGCGAGGCACTCGTGAAGCGCGGAGCCTTCCGTCCACACCGCGCCTTTGTCACCGGCGAAGTCGATGCCTCGCTCTGAGGTAATGCTTTCATTGAGCATGTGTCCAAACTCATGCCAGTAAATATCTTGGTCCATTCCTGGGGCGTACTGCGAAGTGCCGTAAAGACTAATAGTCCTCGGCTGAGCAGGATTCAGATAGCCGTGATCGTAATAAGCATTGATGTCTTGCGAGTTGCTTCCGGCGGCCTGCACCATCACATAGAGTGGTCGCGATTTCACAATGGAAAAACCCAGTGCTTCAACATACGCCTGGATATTTGAAACACTTCGATACGCCATCGCTTCTGAATAGTGGACATCACCCGGCTGATAGAAGTAGTTGGGCCCACTATTGGGCGTCGCAAGAAGGGAAAGCGCGTCACCCACTTCGTGAATTCTTACTTTCAAAAAACTATTCTCTAAACGCGAAGGCAAAGACAGGCCGATTAGACTTGAGGTGCCGCCTGATTGCAAAACGAGCGAATCTGAAACGCTTGCGAATGGATTGCTAGTTGCATCGATCGGATTCGGCAAAATCAGGTTCGCTTTTGGTCCGCTGGTTTCCTCAAGCCCCACACCTCGAAGTGAAGCCAGCTCGTTTAAATTCAAACTGGCTCCCCGATAGCAGGTTTGGCGCGAGCAGCCGACGGCCATCGAAAGCAACAGTAGAAAAAAGACTGGTTTCTCTTTTCGAAGCACACCTCTTTTACGTGCAAGTAGGAGGCCAGGACTTTGTGAAATAGCCCTTTAATTTCAGTTATTTAAATTCGTTTTTCCGGCAAAAAACGCCAAAATGGTAGGCACAAACTCAGGCTTTGGGGCCATGCTGAAGTGAATACCACGAGAATTCAGCGACTTAGAAAAACCGGCCAGAAGCTAGACGGTCTGTTGAAAAAATACATCCCATTCAGTGCCCGAAACAGAGTCCTGAAGAGAAATTCCACGCTTTAAAAGCGCATCACGAATTGCATCCGACTCGGCAAAGTTTTTCTCTGATCGAGCCTTTTGACGACGCAAAACTTCAGATTGAATCTCGTCTGGATCAATTCCGCGATCTTCCAAAACAGACTTTCGCAATTGCGCCAGGTAAACCGTGGCGTCTTCTCCAAATAGCCCGAGAACGTTTGCGAGTTCAGTCAACTCAGCCAGGAACTTTTTAGAAAGTGCTATGGATTGGACCGAAACTTTAAAACCCTTCCGATCCACAAAAGCATTAAAGGCGCGTACGTAATCAAAGACCGCTGCAAGCACCTTGGGCGTATTAAAATCATCAGCCAAGGCGTCGCGCCAAGCACTGCCAAGGCCTTCGCCACACTCGCGCAGCGTCCGCTCCTCCGTTGTTTCGGGCAGCGTTACTTCCGAAGGTTGCGCCGCGTGGTGAGCCGCCTTCTTTTTCGCGGAATAGAATCGGTGCAAAGCGGCCTGGATTTCTCGAATATGCGTCTCACTAAATTCTGCAGGCGAACGGTAGTGCACTGAAAGCAAAAGATAGCGAAGAGTCTCGCTCGTATACTTTTGAATAAAATCTCGAGTCAGAAAAATATTGCCCAGTGACTTGGACATTTTTTCCTTATTCATCGAAATCAAATTGTTGTGCATCCAAATATTGGCAAAACTTTTCTTCGTAAATGCCTCTGACTGGGCAATCTCGTTTTCGTGGTGCGGATGGATGAGATCCAGTCCCCCTCCATGAATATCAAAGGTCTCACCGAGAAAATGGAGCGCCATTGCAGAGCACTCAATATGCCAACCGGGCCGGCCCTTTCCCCAAGGACTATCCCAAGCTGGCTCATCGCTCTGCTTCTGTGGCTTCCAGAGACTAAAATCGAGAGGATCTCGTTTCTTCTCATCAGCCTGAATTCGAACGCCTACTCTTAAGTCGTCAATTTTTTTGCCGGAGAGTTTTCCATACGATGAAAAACTTCGAACAGAGAAAAACACTTCTCCATCTTCCGCAACGTATGCCGACTCGTTTGCCACCAAACCACTGATAAGCTCGATTATCTGCGGGATAGTTTGAGTGACCTTCGGTTGAATAGATGGCAGACGAACTCGCAGACTCGCCAAGTCTTTGAGGTACTCGGCCTCGTAATGGGTGGCAATTTCCTCGGAGGTCTTTTTCTCGTCCCGTGCCCGATTAATAATTTTGTCGTCAACATCGGTATAGTTCATTACCCAGGTAACGCTATACCCGCTCACTTCGAAAAATCGGCGAACCACATCAAAAAATGCGGCGGGCCTGGCGTTTCCTATGTGGGTTAACCCGTACACCGTCGGTCCGCACGTGTACATGCGCACTTCGTTGGAACGAATGGATTTAAAGTCTTCTTTTTTCCCGGTCAGGGTATTGGTAATTCGAATAGGCATTAGCGTGGCAATGGTTCAAGGTTAACAACCGCGTGGGCAGAGATAGCTTTATTTTGTCCAACCAGACCAAGACCTTCCATTGTTTTTGCTTTTACGCTGACGCAGGAAAGTTCCACGCGTAAAAGCTTCGCAATAGAAAGACGAATGCCGTCGGAGTGAGGAGAAAGCTTGGGTTCTTCTAAAATTACGATGGAATCAAATTGAGCAACGCGATAGCCAAGCCCCCGAACCTTAACTAAAACGTCTTCGACAAATTCCGCACTGGGTCGGTTTTTATTCTCAGGAGCTTTGTCAGGAAAGTGCTGGCCAATATCCCCCAGAGCCAATGCGCCCAGGCAAGCATCCACAAGAGCATGGAGTAAAACGTCGCCGTCACTATGCGCCTGAATTTTAAAACGACAGGGAATGGAAACGCCGCCAATCGGAATTTGACTTGCTTCAATAGTGGGAATCAAACGGTGGATGTCGTAACCGATTCCGGTTCGCATTTGGGCTCCTTCGCCGCGTCAGTTAACATCGACTTGAGCGTGTCCAATTCGAAGCCATACGTCAGCTTGATGTTCCGCACATCTCCGTCGAACACACCAACGGGAATTCCATAGTATTCACACAGAGAGGCATCGTCAGTGAAATTGAGCTCTGGCGACTCTTTCACTTTCTCCACCAAAGAACGAATGACAGTGAATTCGAAAACCTGCGGCGTCTGTACTCTTTGAACCATTCCTCGATCGACCGTCTCGACAACTCTCTGAGCCTCGACTCGCTTGAGCGTTTCAACAACGGGAACTACTGGCACCCAGGCCCCGTAAGAGCGGTCGTAAAGAGCTTCACGCACACGACCAAGAAATTGCGGTGAAAGGAAAGGACGACAAGCGTCGTGAATGAGAATTCGCGTCGGAGGAGGGCTCAATTCTTCTAAAGCGGACAAGGCCAAATAGGAAGAGTCCTGCCTTCGATTCCCACCGGCGACGACACGGATAATCGTTTTCGGATGAACTACCGCATGACGATCTAAAAGCTCTTCGGTCAGTTGTACGTAGCTTTCTGGCATCGCCAAAACAATTTGGCGAAAGCAATTCATAGATAGAAGGGATCTCAAACAGTGCACAAATATCGGGGCATCCCCCACCATTTGAAACTGCTTGGGCGGAGTACTGCTATCGCGACCCTCAGCACCAGAAAACCGACTTCCAGTGCCTCCCCCTAACAGAACAGCATCTACAGTAACCATATGGAAACTCTAAACCTCAGGTCCCGAAAATCGCTTCAAGTTCTTTTTCGATTTCCGCTTCTCCAATGTTCTGAGCAAGAGAGAGCTCTTTAACAAGGAGAGTCTTGGCCTGATCTAAGAGCTTTCGTTCGCCGAAGGAGAGATCTTTGTCATGTTTCAATAGGAAGAGTGCGCGGAGGACTTCCGCAATTTCTTGAACCTGCCCAGTATGGATTTTTTCCATGTACTCGCGGTAACGGCGATTCCACGTTTGGTGATCAATGGGAGTGGAATCTTTCTTACGAAGAATCTTATAAACTTCTTCTACTTCTTTTTGCTTAATGATGGGACGTAGTCGTTGGTTTGAATTGGTGATAGGGACGAAAACTTTCTTGGGCGCACCATTGTCTTGAATCTCTAGAATGTAAAACGCCTGCTTATTGCCAGGACTGAACTCTCGCTCTTCAATCCCGCGGACGATTCCCACCCCATGCGAAAGATGCACAGCATTGTCACCCACCTTGAACCGATACATTAGTCCTACCCTCTTTCGCCGTTTTTTAAGATGGCTGCTTATACCATGATCCGAGTCACATTGCATTAGGTTAAGCAGACTTTCTTTCGAACGGAAAAAATAGCGATAAAAATAAACTAGTGATTTCAAATACTTAATGCCACGTCCCAGCCCACGCGAAAGGAGCATTGACCAGAAAATTCTATTCCCACTAAGATACGCGGGCTCGTAGCCCTAACAAAAAATGTCATCTTCTACCTGTCGCACACGGCCCCCACTTTGGTTAGCCTCCGAATCACCTCGGAGAGCACAACTCCTTCAGGGGCTAGGATTGAAATTTCAAGTTGCCCCTGCTCACATACGGGAATTGGAACTCGTGGCTAACTCCGTCGAAGCGACAGTAACGGAGAACTCGCACCAAAAAGCGCTCGCTATTTTATCCAAAGTTCCAGCTGGAGACGTGGTCATTGCGGCCGACACACTCGTGGCGCTAGGCGAAAAGATTCTCACTAAACCAACGAGCCCGACCGAAGCTCTTGAGGGGCTGAAAGCGCTAGCAGGAAAAGAACATCGGGTACTAACCGGACTCACTCTCGCGATTGGTGGCGGTGAGATACGGCGCACCTGCACAACTACTCGCGTTTGGTTTCGCAAAATTACGGACGGCGAACTCCTAGCGTATTGCAACACTCCCGAGCCCTACGACAAAGCCGGCGGCTACGGAATTCAAGGGCTGGGAAGCTTGTTTGTAGAGCGAATTGAGGGATCTTACTCAAATGTAATTGGGCTACCCATTGAAACGCTGGTGCGCGAGCTGGCGGCACTTACGGGGATTGATCTTTATTCGTGGTTTCCACGGTGAAAAGAATTACCGAAAGACTTGCCCAAATTCGGGGCACCATTGCAGACAATCGAATTACGATTGTGGGCATAACTAAAGGTCAGGACGTCGAGAAAATCCGCGAGGCCATAGATGCTGGCCTTACCGACTTCGGTAATAATTACGTGCAAGAAGGCCAAGCGCTTCGAGACGCCTTAGGACCGGTGGGACGCTGGCACTTTGTAGGACATATTCAAAGTCGGAAAGTAAAACTGCTTACTGAGTATGATTGCGTTCAAAGCCTCGACCGAATCGAAATTGTTGAGAGCTTGGATAAACGCTTGAAAGACGCTGGCCGAAACATCGACGGCCTTGTTGAGGTGAATCTTGGCGACGAGGCCTCTAAGTCAGGGATCTCCCCGAATGATTTGGATGAATTTGTTCGGGGCGCAGCAGCATTTTCGAACGTGAGAATTCGAGGGTTACTGGTACTCCCCCCTCCACTCTTTCCCATTGAAAACCGGCGCCCGTTTTTCAAACAGGCTAAATCGCTTTTTGATCGCCACGTTGCGTTGGGCTGGGACTGCCTTTCCATGGGAACTTCCGACGACTTTGAAATTGCGATTCAGGAAGGCTCCACAATGATACGACTAGGAACTGTTCTCTTCGGCCCTCGCGCATGATAAAAATACCGGGGGAGAAAAACATGGAACGCAACACAGCACCAACTGGCTTTCAAAGCGAATGGACACCAGACGAAATCAAGGGACAGAATTTCAAAGCGAGCTTATTTGGCTTCTCCCGCAAAGAAGTCCGAGATTTCCTCAGGGTCGTCTCAAAGCTTTGGGTTCGTATGCTTGAACACCACCAAATTCTCGGCGATCGAATAGTAAAACTCGAAGCGGAAGTCGCTAGCTGGCAGGCACGAGAGAAGGAAATCGAAGAAATCAAAGCCAGTGCAATTGCGGAATCAAAAAAGCTTCTCGCTGAAACCGAAGAAAAAGCCGAATCCATTCGCGTAAAGACTGAAACTTGGCTTGAAGAAGTCATTGCGCAGGTAGAAGAAACACAGCGACAGAAAAAGAATTTCCTAACGGCATTTCGTTCAGCACTCGACAGTCACTACGCCTTGATACGGACCGAGGAAGAAGATGCAGAGCCACTGACGGCAAAGCTCACAGATGTTCTAAGAGGAAAAACTCGCACACCGACATTGGAACATTCGCTAAACTAGTATTAGGCTGAGTTACTTTACGATCTTAAGCGCGTGCAATTCGACCCAACCAGCAAACGGGGCTTCAATTGCAGCAAAGGCATCCGTCTGTGTTTTAAACAGCACAACAGCCCCAGCTGGCAGCTCAGTGAGCTTTTCTGAATCTACATTGGGCTTGGTAAATAAAGGCGTCTTTTGGGCTATCACCCCTATCTCGGGCAATCTCGCGCGCGCCTCCCACAAACTCAGAGCCGCGACGCCTAGGAAAATCCCAAGAGTAATCAGACCAGGGCGCCGCCGAGCCGACAGGAACGCCGAGAAGAGCACCAGCCAAATACCAATCGAGCCCAGGGCTAGCAAAATCGAATCAGAACAGAACAGACGAAAACGAACGCTCGTTTGATCCGTAGCAGGCTGCTGAATCATCAATCGGTGTTGAATTTGCGAAAGAGTTGAAATGCCATCTAAAGCATAAAAAGGATTTACTCGAAGGAGGATACTTTGAAAGAGGTGATAAACAGACGGGCCCCATTGCTCAACACGCCCGTACGCATTGGCCAAGGCGCCATGGGCCTCGGGTACACGCTCGCCTCTTTGTTGGGCAGCAACAAGTCCTGCCTCAAGCAAAACAATCGCCTCAGCGGCCTTGCCACTTTCAAGAAGGGAAAGCGCGGCGCCCCAGTCTGATTTAGAGTCAGACCGTGCAGAGCATGACAGGAAAAAATAGATCGCAAGGCATAGCTTCGCCATGAGATGGATTCTACCCTGTATTTATGGGTTTAAAGCAATGAGTTAGTAACGGACTTTATACTTCTCTTCCAAGACCCGCACCAATACCTTTAGCTCGTTAACGCGATCTTCTAAATCGCGATTACGTTGCTCAAGCAACCGAACCTGCTCCTCTTTCTGGACGAGGGCATATTCGAAAGCATCGCTCACCATACCCACCGCCTTATCTACCAAGGGCATGACTCGTTTTTCTTCCTGCTCAACAGAGTCAAAGGAGACCAATTGAGAAGGATTGAAACGAGACAATGGCTTGTCTTGCCAGCGGTCGACGTCCGATGAAGCAGTCGGCGCTGAATGATTAGGTTGTGGTGTTGAGTTTTGCATAGGTTGTTGTGCAGCCCGGTTATTGGCTTCGCTATGAAGAATCAAATACCTTCCTCTTTCGAGACGGTACTGAATGCTGTTGCTTTTGATTTTTCTGCGGATGGTACTTAGACTGACTCCGGTTTTCACGGAGTAATCAATCAAAGGAAGCCAGGATCCGTCACTCTCATTGCTCGTCGTGGGAACGAGCGGTGGCATGAGAGTCTCCTACTTCTTTAAGTATATATGGTAGAATTTAATTATCCACCATGTTCAGAAAAATCCTCTACTTCGTTTTGGCGGTTTACGCAGGAGTCCTGATAGGAGAAATCCCATCGGGCACCACTACCGTGGGGCACGCTGCGTGGCGCCACACGGTAAACTTCGCAAATTGGACAAATAGTCAGGCTTACTCCCTGGTCGTCTATGCTGGACTAGTGGAAACGCCTGCGCCAGCGCCAAAAGTAAAACCGCGGCCCAGCCCCAAAATTGAGCATGATCCAGAGGGCTTGTCGCAAGTAGACAAAACGGCAATTAGGCAAATTCTGGAGTAAACAAATGGCTCAATTCGTTGAACGCCGCAAACAGCACCGCCTTCCCTTTGAAGACAAAGTTATATTTACGGAAGGCAGCAAATCCTTCACCGCATACGCGTCAAACATCAGTCGAGGCGGGGTTTTTGTAACGAGCACCAATCCATTCCCATTGGAAACGATTGGTCACTTAGCCTTTTTTTTACCGGGGCAGGAACACTGCTTGTGCTTTAAAGCGAAAGTAGCCCACGTCGTCTTCGATCGACAAAGGTGCGAAGTGGAAAACGGAATGGGCTTTATGTTTCAAGATATGAGTGAGGCACAGCAGTCGCTTCTCGATCGTCACCTAGAAAAAGAGCAGGCAGCCTATATGGAATTGAAGTTGATCTTGGCAGCCGAAAATCCCAACGCCTCGGAGATAGCCCGGTGCTTGTCCGCTCTGCCTAACCTGCGACGGCACGACCTACTTGCGCTCCGGTACAAGGTAAACCGTATTTGCACACTCTTTGAAAATACCCCCGAGTCTATCGCGGGAAGCAATCTCCAACAATCCGCCTAAACTCAATTAGCTAGCAAACTTCCGCTCAAAGTTTTTACAGTTGCCTACCTAGAACGAGTCCGGCAGCGCCCCACTAAGCTTCAGTTTTTGCAGCCTTTTTCTGCGGCCACCGACTAAGACTTAGTGAGTACGGGCTATTGTTGTTTTCTTGATCAACGCTTTACCCCACTCGAAGAAATTTCATAACCCACTGAATTTCCGTCGCTAACCCTCTCACCGCTTCTTGGCAGAACCCTTGCACTGTCTCTGGCCATCTCGAGCTCTATTTTTTGGAGACCGGACAATGGGAAGAGTGGTTACCATGAAGAAGAAATGGTGGATGCTAGCGGTGGTTTTTGCCTTGGCGCTTTCGCTCACGAGTTGCTCGCGGCGAGGCTCCGGACAATTTTCCAACTATGGAGTCAACTACTGCGATGGAACCTTAGGGCAGATTGACGTCTACACAGTAGCCTCGGGATCCCAAGCGGGGACTTTTCAAGTGGTACTCATCCCGATTTCGCTTACTGCCCCTGGAGACGTGGTGACTGTAACCGCGGTGAATCAAGGCACGCTAGCGTACAAAACGCTCCTTCAGGAAGTGGCACTCAACGTAAATCAAGAAATTACAGCCGGCTACCTGACTGAATCGGAATTGCAGAACTACGACATGATAGCTATCACGAGCTACATCGGCGGAGTCGATTTTCTATCGGCTAATCCAGCGAAGGACGCGATTTGTGGCCTCCCACTGGTTGGCGATGGAGTTAACTCAACGCCCGCTCGGTAAAAATTAGTTTTCTATTGCGGGGTTGGCTTTGGAGCCAACCTCAATCCCAGCTCTTGCAATTGCTTTAGGTCTACTTCTGAAGGCGCCTCGCTCATCAAGCAGGTTGCCTTTTGTGTTTTTGGGAATGCAATCACATCGCGAATTGCATCGCTTCCTGCTAGCAACATTGAAACTCGGTCCACTCCAAGCGCTATGCCTCCATGGGGCGGAGTTCCGTATTGCAATGCCTTTAGGAAAAAACCGAATTTCTGTTTGGCTTCTTCATCGCTTAAGCCGAGAAGCTTAAACATGCGCTGCTGGACTTGAAGATCATAAATTCGTAACGATCCCCCACCTATTTCAAATCCGTTCCAAACAAGATCATACGCCTCTGCGCGGACCGAAGCCAAATCGCTGGGATTTTCTGAGCTCATGAACTTTTCTAAGTCTGCCGAATGCGGCCGCGTAAATGGATGATGGGCGGCGTAGAAGCGCTTGTCTTCGTCGTTGAACTCAAATAGCGGAAAGTCGGTCACCCAGACAAAGGAGTCCTCATTCAAATTCGTGTATCCGAGTTTGCGACCATACTCATCTCGCAAAAAGGAAAGCGCGTTGTTCACCACTTTCGGCGACGCGCAAACCATAAGCAGCATTTTGGGGCCGGAGAAAGGGAGCTTTGCCTCGATTTCCGCTTTCAATGCTTCGTCGAAAAATTTAGCTTGAGGAGCCTGCCAGTCCCCGGGCGATTTTATTCGCACCCACGAAAGTCCCTTGGCACCAAAGGGAGCTACTTTCTTCACCAACGAATCCAACTCAGTTCGAGAGAGCGGCTCTTTCTCTTCAAAACATAGGCCCTTTAGAATCCCGCCATTTTCAAGCACCGTCTTAAAAACTTGAAAACTCGATTTGCGGCCTTGCTCGGAAAGGTCTACCAACGTGAGAGGGTTTCGCAAATCCGGTTTGTCCGAACCATACTTATCCATCGCATCTTGATAGCGAATGCGTCCAAAAGGAGTCGCAAGGTCTTTGTTCAGCACCCCCTTGAGTACTTTCTTTAGAAGCGCCTCATGAAGGACATAAATATCTTCCGCATCGATAAACGACATTTCGACGTCGATTTGTGTGAACTCGGGCTGGCGATCGGCTCGCAAGTCTTCATCGCGAAAACAACGAGCCACCTGAACGTAGCGTTCCAAACCACCAATCATGCAGAGTTGCTTTAGCGTCTGCGGAGACTGAGGGAGCGCGTAGAACATGCCCGGATGCACTCGGCTCGGCACCAAATAATCGCGTGCGCCTTCGGGAGTGCTTTTGTACAAAATAGGCGTTTCGATTTCCCAAAAACCGTTCTCAAAATAATGCTCCCGGGCAATTCGAAGAAATTCATGGCGCATCCGCAAACTGTTTTGAAGGCGCGGTCGACGTAGCTCAAGATAGCGATGTTCCAGCCGTAGAGTTTCTTCTACCTCTCCCATCGAAGGAGAGTCTTCATGTAGCGGGTAGGGCAAGGGCTGGGATCGATTCAATACTTCGAGCTCATTCGCGACCACTTCAATATCTCCTGTAGGGAGATTGGGGTTCTTCATTCCGTCGGGTCGGGACCGTACAGTACCGCGAACTGCAATGACGGCTTCTTGGCGAAGAGTGGACGCCTGATCGACAGGCATGTTTGCCGGATCAAAGACTACCTGCGCCACTCCAGACCGGTCTCGCAGATCGATGAATACAACGCCGCCATGATCCCTCCACCTGTCGACCCAACCACACAGAACAACGCTCTGACTCTGAAACTGGCTATTTAATTTTCCACACGTATGCGTTCGCTTAAGCTTCATTCGATGCCCTTTTCTTGAGCTCTGCTTTCAGGGTGGCAAGAGCTAACGTCTTTTGATCTCCGCTCGCCATTTCTTTAATTGGTACTTGTCCCGACTCTATGTCGTCGTCCCCCAATAATACGGCGAAGCGCGCTCCCACCCGATCGGCTTGCTTCATCATCCACTTCAATTTCTTATCGCGCTCGTAAGGCATTTCTACAGAAATCCCCTCGCGCTTTAGTTCCCAGCTCATAGCCAGGAGTAATTCATACGCTCGTTCTCCCAGAGGGGCGAAGAAAAACGCCGGCCCCGTGGAGTTTTTGCCCAAGAGTTGTTTTGCTTCTAGTGCCATCATGAGCCGTTCCATCCCCAATGCCCAGCCCACCGCTGGAAAGGGAGGTTCACCAAAGCGAGCGGCAAGGCCATCGTATCGACCACCACCACCCAAAGCGCTCTGAGCACCCAAGAGGGAGGAAGTAAATTCGAACGCCGTTCGAGAATAGTAGTCGAGCCCGCGGACAATATTGGGATCCTCGATAAACTCAACTCCTGCGGCCTTAAGTCGCGCTTTAACAGCTTGATGGTGTGTGTGGCTTGCAGGATCTAAGTGATCAACCATCCGAGGAGCCTGGAGCGAAATCTTCTGACAAGTTTCATTCTTACAATCCAGAATTCGCATGGGTGCACGCTCAAAACGTTTCTGGCACTGCTCACAAAGCACTGGCAAATGGGGCGTTAGGTACTTTTGAAGTAACAATTTATATTGAGGCCGACTTTCATCACTCCCAACGCTGTTGATGCGAATTTCGTATTCTTCCAACCCAAAGGCCTTAAAAATCGCATCGAGTAGTAAGATAGACTCCACATCGGCTTCGGGCGAGCCATCAAGCAACAACTCTGCGCCCACCTGGTGAAATTGGCGCAGGCGTCCCTTTTGGGGGCGTTCGTAGCGAAACATGGGAAGAACGTAATAGTAGCGCTGCGGACCTGGATTTCTGTGTAGTTGGTGTTCGAGAATGCAGCGTATTACCGACGAAGTGGCTTCGGGTCGAAGTACCAGAGTCTCGACTTTCCCGCTCTCAGGATGACCGCGGTCTTGAACCTGGTACATTTGCTTTTCAACGATATCCGTTGCATCGCCCACCGCCTGAGAGAAAACCTCGATCGATTCCAGCACCGGTGTCCGAATTTCTTGGTAGCCAAAGGTCTCTAAGACCTTGCGGATTTTCTTCTCGGCAGATTGCCACCCTGCAAGCTCATCGCCCCACAGATCGTGCATGCCTCGAACCGCTTTTATCACCTGGAATATCCTCCGTTTAGCAGGCAGGCTACCACCAAACGCAGAGTGAGGCATGCCGTTTTTTGTCACCCCCAAAGCAGGCAAGTTTATGAATTTTCTTCAGAAATACCCGAATAAATCGTTGACGCACTGAGTTAATTCGTATACAGTGCCAAACGGTTCAGACACTAATTTAATTCGCTTACTAACTAGTAGCCATGGGGGAACTATGCAGACTTTGCGTAGCATGTCGATGTCCGTTCGCGTTTTGGGGTTGTTCTTAGCAAGTGCGTGGGCACATGCTGAATTTCCGTTTATTCCGCCTCCGCAACAACAACAGCAGCAGCAAGGTGGTTTTCAACCTACAGCGGGAGTTCCTTTTGGACCTGGGTTCGGACCCGGTTTTGGTCAGCAGAATCCGCTGGCGCGGATGCAACCAATGCAACCCGGCTTTCCTATGCAACCCGGCTTTCCTATGCAACCAGGCTTTCCTATGCAACCCGGCGTTCCAACTCAGCCAGGCCTTCCAACACAGCCAGGTCTCCCAATTCAGCCTCTTCCACCCGTGCAACCAATTCAGCCAGGTCTCCCAGTTCAACCTATTCCACCAGTGCAACCAATACAGCCCATCCCGCCCGCAGGACCAGTCGGCAACATGAACCCAGCAAGTTCTTTGTATCCACTAAGAGCTCCGCTGCCCAATCCAGCAGATCCTCGATTCATGATCAGGCATCTGGCGATCCATGCTCAAAACCTCATGGAGGAAATAGCTCAGGTAAATATGGTCGCGACGCGAGAATGGAACAAGCCCGCCATTGCTCCCGCGGTCCTACAGCGAATGGCAGCATTTAATCCCTATCTTCGAGTGTTGATAACCAACACTCTTTTAGCGATGCCGCCTCGCACTTCCAGTCCAATTTGGAAGCGACGAGCCGTGGAATTCATGGTTGCTTGGCGAGTCGGCGATGTTCGCTTCGGCGCGGATGCGCTTGATGACGCTACTTTGGCAGTTATGACAGCGAATTCGCTTCCAGCTGGTGCCGAAGGTGAGGCAGCTTTGCAGGCGAGCTTGCAACAATTGTATGATCGCTACAGCATTGCAGTGCCAGCAACCTATCTTTTCATTGAAGGCCTACGTCAAACGTTTCTTATTGCGCCCGTCATGACTTGGCCCAATGGGAGCTTGCTTGAAATCTTGGAAAGAATGGAAGGCCAAGTGTTTGTGCTTCGCCAAACGATGAATGCGCTAATGATGAATCCCTTCTTCGCAACTCGGGTCCGTCAGGCCTGGTTGATGAACGAAGCAACGTTCTGTGGTTTCCGAATGAACGTTGGAGCTCCGGGACCCATGGGAATTGCGCCGTTCGCGTTTTTCCAGAACTCTCAGGCAGTTCCGGCAGGTTACTTTGTCCCGAACAACGTTCGTCCAGTAATGCCCGGTGCCGCAGGTCGCAGAATGATGCCAGCCTACAATCCTGGAGCCTGGCCTCAAGGAGGAACTTGGGATAGATCGAACCAAAATTACCGTTCGATTCCAATCAACCCGAATGCACAGGTCCCAGGGGTAATGCAGCCTAACCAGCAAGGAATGAACGGAAATCCTCAATTCCAAGGTGGAGTTCAGGGATCAGGCCAAATGAATATGAACTCTGGCGCTGGCCTAGGAAACAACGGCCAGTTTAATCAGCAGGGCCAGTTCAATCAGCAAGGCCAGGGCGGTTTCGGCCAGGACCAGAACTTCAATGGTGAGTTCGGCGACGGTGGTTACGACAATCAAGGCGGTAACTATCAGCAACAGTTCGATGGCCAACAGCAATATAACGGGCAACAACAGTTCAACGGCCAACAGCAATATAACGGGCAACAGCAGTTCAACGGCCAACAGCAATATGACGGGCAACAACAGTACAACGACCAGCAACAGTACAACGACCAGCAACAATACGATGGCCAGCAGCAGTACGACGGGCAAGAGCAGTACGGCCCTGCAAACGGGACTAGTCGTTCGTCGATTGGTGCTCCAGCAGGAATGGAGAACTCGAAACCGGCGTACTATGACGAAAATGGGAACCCGGTTTACATCAAGTATGGACCGTCGAATTCCGTGAATGGAGCAAGTCCTTCAATGCCAGCAGGTTCGTCTGAAACAGCGCCCCAGCGCCCAAAGACGGATGAGCAACCGGTGACTCCTCCAGCGCCGAAGGAACCGACTCCCGCTGATGACGGAGTCAAAGGTCCTACACTTGTGCCCAATAGCACGAGCGGCGACGGAAACGGTCAATGGGGCGAGTTCGGACACGAGAACAAACAGTAGTTAGTAGTAAGTAAGCGAAAAATCGGACTGGGTGCGGTTTTACGACCGCACCCAGCGCCCGATGCGGTCTTGACGCAAACCTTCCGAGCCAATCGAAAGCCAAATCAAACTCACTTTACCCTTCAAGCAGGAATAGGGCACCGGGCCCCAGGAACGACTGTCGACGCTTTTCAATCGGTTATCACCCAGAACAAAAAAATGTCCTTGCGGCACCAGAACGGGGCCATAGTTAGTGGTATTCGAGGGCTCCCATACTACGGCATAGGGACCACTGCCACCTTCGAGCATTTCCCATCGGGTGTGCGTAGCCTGAATTTCTGATGGTTTAAAATCAACGGCTTTGCCGTTAATCGAGAGCACCCCATTGCGAATCAAGACTTCATCGCCTTCATTTGCGATGACACGCTTTACATAAGTCTCGTTCGCGTGATCGGGAAGTGTAAATGCAACCACTTCCCCTCTAACAGGTCTCCGAATTTTTAGAACCTCATAGGAAGAAAAAGGCAGACGAATATTGAAACTAGCCTTATTTACAAAAATAAGATCGCCCGACAAAAGGTTAGGCGACATGGAATCCGAAAATACTCGAAAGTCTTCGACCAGGAAAAATCGCAGAACTAGCGCAACGCAGGTGGCCCAGAAAAATATTCCCACATATCTTTTAAGGCTGCTTTGCATGAGTTTAGTCGATTGAAAGCGCCGCCAGGAAGGCCTCTTGTGGAATTTCCACATTACCCACCTGCTTCATACGCTTTTTACCCTCTTTTTGTTTCTCAAGCAGTTTGCGCTTTCTTGAGATATCGCCGCCGTAACACTTTGCAGTGACATTCTTACGAAGTGGAGCAAGCCTTTCGCGGGCGACGATCTTGGTACCAATCGCAGCCTGAAGCACTATTTCGAACATCTGGCGCTCTATCAATGTCTTCATTTTCGCCACCAAATCGCGACCACGGAAATAGGCCTTATCTTTGTGCACAATCCAGCTCAACGCATCGACTGGATCTCCGTTTACAAGCAAATCTAGCTTCACCAAATTGCCCGGTTGGAATCGGACAATTTCGTAGTCCACACTGGCGTACCCTTTACTCACGCTCTTTAAGCGATCGTAGAAATTGAGAACGACTTCGTTGAATGGAATATCGTATTCAAGCAAAACACGAGTGGGTGAATGATAGTGGAGCTTGGTCTGCCGCCCACGGCGCTCTTCACAAATCTTAATGAGATTACCCAGATACTCTTCCGGAGTGTGAATGGTGACATGTGCAATTGGTTCTTCCACCGATTCGATGTGCTGAACGGGGGGCATCTGAGAGGGGTTGTAAAGGTAAAGTGTTTCTCCCTGCACGGTGTTTACTTTGTAAACGACTGTAGGTGCGGTGGTGACCAGATTGACCTGAAACTCGCGCTCCAAACGCTCCTGAACAATTTCCATGTGGAGGAGGCCAAGAAACCCGCAACGAAAACCAAAACCCAACGCATCCGAACTCTCGGCTTCGAATGTGAAGGCACTATCGTTCAGGCAGAGCTTCTCCATGGCAGTTTTCAAGTTTGGAAACTCAGCGCTATCGGTAGGATAGATCCCCGCAAACACCATGGGCTTCACTTCTTTAAACCCTGGAAGCGGCTCGGCAGCGGGACGCGCAACCGTGGTGACCGTATCTCCAATCTTAATATCGCGTAGGTTTTTTATCCCAGCGACTACAAACCCGACTTCCCCAACTGAAAGTTCGTTTACCAAGACGCCTTTAGGAGTAAAGACACCGAGCTTTAGAACTTCGTACTCTTTTTCCGAGTGAATGAGGCGAATTTTTTCACCCGGGCGAATTCGTCCGTGCTTCACACGCATTAAGAATACGACGCCTTGGTAAGGATCAAACCATGCATCAAAAATCAGCCCGGCCAAGGGGGCATCGGCATCTCCGACCGGAGGGGGCAAGTACTTGCAAACCGACTCCAGTACCTCGCGAATGTTTTTACCTTCTTTGGCACTGATGGCCACTGAACGTTCGGTGGATATGCCAATGATGTCTTCAATTTCTTTGTTGGTTCTCTCAACGTCAGAACCCGGCAAATCGATTTTGTTCAAAACCGGCACTATTTCCAAATTATTCTCTATCGCTAGATAGACATTGGCCAAAGTTTGAGCTTCTACGCCTTGCGAGGCGTCCACCACAAGAATGGCGCCCTCACAGGCATTGAGTGAGCGCGAAACTTCGTAGACAAAGTCGACGTGCCCTGGGGTATCGATGAGGTTTAAAATAAAATCTTCGCCCTCTTTGGTGCGAAAATTCAAACGAGCGGTTTGCGCCTTGATGGTAATTCCCCGTTCTCGCTCAATGGATAGCTGATCGAGAAACTGCTCCTTCATCTCTCGATCCGAGAGGGCCCCGGTCAATTGCAGAATACGATCGGCAAGGGTCGATTTGCCGTGATCGATGTGCGCAATAATACTGAAGTTACGTATGTGCTTTGGATCGCTCAAAGGAAAAACCTATCTATCTTCGGGCAATAATGGAATTTGACCTGGTAGCCGGTGCCGATGGCGCTCCAAAACCAGTTCAATTCCTTCACGAACGTACTCGTCTATCGGCACGTTCGTCTGTTGGGTTAGCTTGCTCAACCGTGCGTTTTGTTCGCGGGTTAGAAGCACCCGAGTGGTCTGCTTTTTCTTGTCCACTCCGCCTCCGGCCCTACCCTATCGGAATGCGGAACCAAGTCAACGGTCGAGCACGTACTACAGGACGTTCGTTGCCAGCTCGCTCAGCTGAGAACGCTCGCCCTTCATTAGGGTCACATGCGCCCCGAGGGCCGTCTCTTTGAACCTCTCCACGACATAGGAAAGCCCGTTACTTGAAGAGTCGATATACGGATTATCGATTTGGTAGCAGTCGCCCGTCAGGATGACCTTAGTTCCCTCTCCAGCACGCGTAATGATGGTCTTTATCTCATGGGGCGTAAGGTTCTGCGCCTCATCTACGATAAGGAACTGGTAGGCCAAGCTTCTGCCGCGGATATACGTAAGGGGTTCAATTTGGAGCATCCCCTGGTTAATCAATTCCTGCCAAGCACGCCGCGCCGGGCGCTTAGTCCCGGGCTTATCGCCGCTTTGGAATGAAACAATGTAGTCGATATTGTCGAATATGGGCTGCATCCAAGGATTGAGCTTTTCTTCAATTTCTCCGGGGAGATAACCAATGTCCTTGCCCAGCGGAAAAATCGGGCGAGACACGAGTAGCTTTTGGTATTTGCCTTCATCGATGGTTTTTTGAAGGCCGCAAGCAAGGGCAAGCAGGGTTTTCCCCGTTCCCGCTTTCCCGACCAAACTCACCAAAGGAATGGAGTCATCCAAAAGAGCATCCATCACAAAAGACTGTTCAAGATTCCGGGGCTGGATTCCCCAGACTCCGGTGGCCGGAATGCGAAGTGGAACAATGCATTTTTGGACAGCATCGTAGCGACCAGCCACCACACTATCGTGGTTTTTCTGGTCCCGAAGAATAACGTACTCATTGGGATTCAGCTGGCGGTCTTCCATCGGGAAGCGCTTTTGATGGTTGAAGTTCTCAATCACATCACTAGGAACCTCAAAAGACATCGACCCTGGGTACAATTCCTCGATGGCTACTCGTGCGGGATCAAAATCTACCGCAACCACGCCAAGTGCGTCTGCCTTGACCCGCAAGTTGACATCTTTGGTCACAAAAATGACCGGTACGTTTGGCCGATCGTGGCGCAACTTGAGCGCAACCGCCAAAATGCGGTGATCTGCCTTTTCCTGCCGTAAATCCGACGGAAGGTAACTCTCGGCGTCTCTAACCATATCAACGATCAGAGTCCCGCCCTTCCCCACTGGCACGCCTTTGGTTAAGGACCCGCCCTTACGAGCTTCATCCAAGTAACGAGCAAATTGGCGGGCGTTCCGACCAATTTCGGTCATGTCTTTCTTGAAACGATCCATCTCTTCCAAGACGGTGATCGGTATTACAATCACGTTGTCGTCGAAGCGAAAAATACAGAGGGGATCAAAAAGAATTACACTGGTGTCAATTACGAATGTTTTTTTCAATGTAGAATGATCCTTGAAATGTCGTTGAAGAAAGTCAGCGCCACGAGCATGAGTATCAAAACTAGCCCCACCTGATTCGCCAGTTCCATTGTACGAATTGAAACGGGCTTACCCTTTACGGCCTCGATAGAGAAAAACAACAAGTGACCTCCATCTAGGACGGGAATCGGGAAGAGATTTAAAAGAAAAAGGTTGATACTGATCAGTGCCATCGTCTGCAAAAAGGGGACGATTCCCGCATCTAAACTTTTCCCAGCAATCGATGCAATAAGCACTGGCCCACCGAGGTTCTTCACCGAAACAGAACCAGTGGCTAATTTGAAAAGACTCACGACCATGCGCTTTGCCACTTCAGTGGTTTCACTCAAAGCGTGGCTGACGAGCTTTATCGGTTGCCGAATTTGAAACCGAGTCATCTCTCCTTCCGCCAGAGCAGTGTGCGGTACAAAACCCACCATGTGGCGCTTTTTCATTTCGCGCGTCATGGGATCTTCTTGAGATGTCTCAATCGGCTTAAGATCGAGGGGAATCTGCTTTCCCGATCGTTCAATAGTAAACAAGATGGGCAGGTTCTTTTCGCCTGCTGCCTGAACCTGATCCACTATTGTCTCAAAGTTGTAGATGACAACATCGCCTACTTTGACAACGCGATCTCCAGCCAACAGACCGCCCTTTTCTGCGGGACTTCCGGGGCTCACTTTCGAAACAAAAAGCTCCGAGGGATAGATTCCCAACGCCTGCATCTCTCCAAATGAAGATGCCCTGTCCACAGCCACACTGGCTGGAATGACCAAGGTAAAAGACTTCTCCTGAGCCGGCTCATCTTTGGTAGCGGCGCGTTTTACTGAAATAGTAATAGGCATTTTTGACTTCCAACTGGAAGCGATGGACGCCTTCAACTCTTCCCACAAAGCTACCTGGCGGCTATCCACCTTGATAACCGTGTCACCCGTGCGAAGCCCTGCGACATAGGCGGGCGAATTGGGATCCGAAACGCCGATAGTCGACTGCACAGGAAACGGACTAATACCCTTTACTCCGCCTGCTTCTTCATCTTCACCATAAACGTTTCGCCCACGAACGAGTCCTACCGTGTAGGGAATCACGAGAGGGGTAGAGCCCCTCTCTACTTTTAATTCAACTTTCTTTCCAAGCTTTGCCTTGATTTGGTCCTCGAGCTCGGACCAGAGAGAGATTTCCGTACTATCGACTGCGGTAATTCTGTCCCCAGAACGTAAGCCCGCATCCCATGCGGGACTACCCGCCACGACTGAACCGATTTTTGTGGCGCGAACCGGCTGACCGATCCAAAAAATCACCGTAAAAAGAACTGCGGCAAGCAGCAGGTTAGCCAATGGCCCAGCGGCAACAATTAAAAAGCGTTTGTAGAGCTTTTGAGTAGAAAATGCCCGTTCGGCCTCCGCGGCTGGAACGCCTTTATACGGATCGTCCCCCATTAACTTTACGTAGCCCCCCAAAGGGATCAGGGACAAGGCATATTCAGTTTCGCCAATTTGGCGGCGAAAAATTTTTTTTCCAAAGCCGAGCGAAAAAACCTCAACCTTTACCCCAAAGAACTTGGCCATGAGGTAGTGCCCTGATTCATGGAAAAAAATCAGACCACCCAAAAGGACAACCATTCCAACTAGGGAAGTAACCACGAAACCTCCGAGACGAAGAACTAGCCCCTACTGTAAACGATTGCCTTGCCGGCGCCAAAGTCTAAACGCAGACCCGACGAATGATTTCCTGCGTCTTTTCACGGGCGTTTCGATCGACATCTAGGATTTCTTCTAGCGAGGAAGTGGGCATCGCCGAGTGAGAGTCAACCAAGGTCGCCAGAACTTGGGGGATCCGGTGAAAGCCGATTTGACCCACTAAGAAGGCATTCACGGCGATTTCGTTCCCAGCATTTAACGCAACTAAGTAACTTTGGCCTGCTTGTAGAGCCTGCCGCGGAAGATTGAGCAGTGGAAAACGCACAGTGTCAGGCTCTGCAAAATCGAGCTGGGAAAACTGGCTTAAAGAGAGCTTTTCAACCGCTGCCGGTAAACGGTGGGGATAGCCAAGGGCAAACCCGATGGAAGCCTTCATATCGGGTTTCGAGAGCTGGGCCTGACAAGTGCCATCTTTAAACCAAACAGCCCCGTGAACAATGCTTTGTGGGTGAATCCAGACTTCGATTTGATCTAAGGGCGTATCAAATAGTGCATGGGCTTCAACCAACTCTAGGCCTTTGTTCATTAGGGTTGCGGAGTCCACGGAAATCTTAGGCCCCATCTTCCAATTTGGATGACGAATGGCCATTTCAGGAGTTACCGACTTGAAGTCTAGCTCTGGTTGTCTCCAGAACGGCCCACCACTGGCGGTTAAAACCAAAGACTCTACCGAATCAGGCTGTTTTCCCAATAAAAGTTGAAAAAGAGCATTGTGCTCACTATCCACCGGTATGCAAAGCGAACCACTTTTGCGGCTCGCCTGCCTTAAGAGGTTTCCGGCTACAACCAAAGCTTCTTTATTCGCTAATGCGACTGTCTTTCCCGTCTTAACGAGCTCCAACGTAGAAGCGAGAGCCGCAAACCCCACAATACCTTGGCAGGCTATTTCAATCGAAGCAGACTTTGCGCACTCAACAAGCCCCTGGTCCCCATGCAAGAACTCTACACCGGAGTGTTTCCTTCCAAGTCGAGCGGCATCTTCTCCCTCACTTACCACAACGAGCCTAGGACGAAATTCTAGAATTTGCTTTTCCAGCAGCGCGATATTTCGCCCCGCAGTAAGAACCTCTACCTCGAAAAGGTCTGGAAAACGTCGCACCAACTCCAAAGTGTTGGTTCCGATGGTTCCGGTCGAACCAAAAACTCCAAGACGCTTTTTCACGCAGACCCCAGGACGTACCGAATATAGAAATAGAATGCTGGAGCGCTAAAAGTTAGGCCGTCGATGCGGTCCAGGAAACCACCATGCCCCGGCAACAACTGACCAGAATCCTTTCGAGCTCCGCTGCGTTTGAGCAGCGACTCGAACAGATCTCCAAGTTGAGCAAGAATGCTCACCACAGGAACCAAGACCCACAAGCCAAGGACGAGTTCCGAAGATTTAGGCCCTGTGTAAAATCCCTCAAACCAGATCCAAGCAAACACACCCGACCCAAGCACTGCCCCGACAGATCCTTCCAAAGATTTTTTGGGGCTGATATTCTTTGCTAAACGATGTTTGCCGAAAAAAGTACCCACAAAGTAGGCAAACGTATCTCCAGCAAAAACCAAAAAGAAAAGCAGCAACAAAAATTCCCGACCAAATTCCCCAAATCGGACAATCGGCAAGAGAAACCCGAGTGTACAAACAAGGTAGACCACACCCAGAAGCTCCATGGCGAGACCCCGAATCTCAAATTCAAACTCGCCGCTTCGATTTGCCACACGAACATGCTCAAACGCCAGTGCGCAAAGGGGGATTGCAAACAAAAGCCAGGCTAGTCCCATGGCGGATCGAAGAGTAAGCGCACACAGAAAAACCAGAAAAAGACTTCTTACTTGGCGAACACGACAAACCTTCGAGAAACACAACCGGTCAAACTCAATGGCAGAGAGCCCAGCGACCGAAAGCAAAACACAAAGCTGAAGAGCGTCTGGACCGTAGAGTACCAACGCAATTGCGGAAGAAGCGGCCAATAAACCCGTAATAGTCCTTGTGATCACCGAACACCCCCTAACGAAGCTTCTCTCAGCTGACTGGAAGTCTTCCCAAAGCGACGCTCCCTATGTGCAAATTCTTCCAAAGCAATATTCAGATCACCGGGGCCAAAGTCCGGCCACAAAGTTTCAGTAATATAAATTTCAGTGTAGGCCAGCTGCCAAAGGAGAAAATTGCTCACCCTGAATTCCCCACCCGTTCTAATCAAGAGATCTGGTTCCGGAAAGTCTGGTCGATAAAGACTTTCGGCAATATTGGCCTGGGTGATTTCACCAGGCTCCAAACTACCCGCCTTTACCTGAACTGCAATTCTTTTGACCGCCTCCAAGATTTCCTGACGACCTCCATAGGAAAGAGCGATGCACAACTTCAATTTTGGGGATTCTAGGGCGGTAAGCTCGGTAACTCGGCGCACCTCAGCCTGAACACGCTCCGGCAACCTCTCCAATTCGCCGGCAGCGACAAGCGAAATGCGATCCTTCACTAAACTCGATGCCATCGAACGCAATTCCGACACCAAAAGCCGCATCAGAATGTGCACTTCCCTAGCCGGCCGGTTCCAATTTTCGGTAGAAAATGCGTAAAGAGTAAGGTGTGTAACGCCGAGGTCGCAACAGGCGGTTAAGATTTTCTCAACTCGACGGGCCCCTCTCCGATGTCCCCAAGGACGCCCTAAGCCCTGTTTCTGGGCCCAACGGCCGTTGCCGTCCATAATTATAGCGAGGTGCTTTACCGACCCCGGCCGAAACAAATTGTGATCCCCAGGTTGCATCGCCTCTGCTTAGAGGGTCATCACTTCTTGAGATTTGGATTCCACAATTTTGTCAATTTCCTGAATGCAGTGGTCGGTCGCTTTTTGAAGATCGTCCTGAAAGCGCCGCTTATCATCTTCTGTGAGATCTTTTGATTTCTTCACTTCATCTAAAGCATCGCGTCGCACATTACGAACAGAGACCTTACTATCCTCTCCGTACTTCTTAATGTTTTTCACGAACTCTTTACGCCGCTCTTCGGTCAATGGAGGTAAGTTTACACGAACGATTTTGCCATCGTTGATTGGAGTGAGCCCCAAATTTGCAGCCAAGATGGCTTTCTCAATATCGTTCATCAAGCCACGATCCCATGGCTGAATTGCGATGGTGCGCGCATCTGGAGTCGAAAGCGCCGCGACCTCCTTCAAGCCCACCTGACTTCCGTAACTTTCCACACGAACGCCTTCGAGCATTGAGGCAGAAGCACGTCCCACCCTAAGCTTGGAAAGCTCCAATCGCAGGTGCTCTATGGACTTTTCCATATTCTTTTTTATTTCGCCCAGCCCGACACTCATGTCTTCCTCCTGACAAAGGTACCGATTTCTTCACCCAAAACGACTCGTTTGAAATTGCCTTCGGTGTTCAAATTGAAAACAAGAATTGGCAAGTCATGGTCCATACAAAGAGAGATGGCCGTAGAATCCATAACTTTCAAATTGTCTTTGAGTACGTCGATGTAATCTAGGCTCTTATACATCTTGGCGCCCGGAACCTTCATGGGATCCGCATCAAAAACACCGTCCACTTTCGTGGCTTTCATAATAACTTCGGCGCCCACTTCCATGGCACGCAGGCTTGCGGCTGTATCAGTGGTAAAAAAGGGATTACCAGTGCCGGCCGCAAATATAACAACCCGAGATTTCTCTAGGTGACGAACAGCCCGCCGCCGAATGTACTGCTCGCAAAGCTGGTGCATTTCAATCGCAGACATAACGCGCGTATAAACGCCGAGCTTCTCAAGGCAATCTTGGAGAGCGAGACTGTTAATAACAGTAGCGAGCATCCCCATATAGTCGCTGGTGGAGCGGTCCATTCCCTGCGCTGTTCCCGCAATACCCCGAAAGATGTTTCCACCCCCCAGAACTATAGCGATTTCAACGCCAAGCTCGTGAACGACTTTAACCTCGTTCGCGATACGCTCTATTACGTCCGGACTAATACCAAACGCCTTGTCCCCAGCCAGCGCTTCGCCGCTGAGCTTGAGAAGGACCCTTTTATAACGCGTTTTACCTTGGGTCACCGTTTGGCTACCTCGTTTTTCTAGTTGGCGGCTTCAGCTTTCGCGCCCTCACCCAGTTGAAACCGAGCAAAACGGCGAACGCTGATGTTTTCCCCAAGCTTCGCGATTGCAGCTTTAACAACTGCTTCAATCGTGTGGTCTGGGTCTTTTACAAACTTTTGCTGAAGCAGGCAGGTTTCCTCGTAGAACTTCCCTATCTTGCCTTCAACAATCTTCTCAATGACCTGTGGCGGCTTGCCCGAACCTTCCATTTGAGCACGGAAAATGTCTTTTTCCTTCTCAATATCTCCGGCAGGAACTTGTTCCTTATCGAGATACTTTGGGTTGGCGGCCGCTACATGCATGGAAAGATCGCTGCAGAGATTTTGGAAGTCGTCGGTGCGAGCTACGAAGTCGGTCTCGCAATTTACTTCGACCATCACGCCAATTTTGCAATTGCTGTGAATGTAAGAATGGATCCTACCTTCATTTGCAGCACGGCCCGACTTCTTAGCAGCCAAAGCGAGACCGCGTTCACGCAAGTAGGTGATGGCCTTATCCATGTCGTTCTGGGTTTCAGTGAGTGCTTTTTTGCACTCCATCATCCCAGCGCCAGTTTTTTCACGTAGTTCTCTTACCAGCTCAGCACTCGTCACCATGGGAACTCCTACTTCTTTTTCTTTTTCGTATCGGTTTTAGCTTCAGCTTTAGCGGGAGCAGAAACCTCGGGGACAGCTTCGGCAGATGCCTCTTCTACAGGGGCATCAGCTGCTGCAACGACTTCTTCCGCCGACTCTTCTTCGCTTTCACGATAGTCGATCTCAGTAGGAATATTACGCAGCTGCTTGCGAACTCCGCCTTCTGGCGTAGAAGCAGGAGCCGGGGCTTCCGAAGTAGCAGCTTCGACTCGGACTGGAGTCTGTGGCTGACTTTGACGTGCACGGTTTTCAAAAGCAGATGCACCTTCAAGGCAAGCATCAGCGATTAAATTCACAAACAGAGTAACCGATTTAATCGCATCGTCATTACCTGGGATAACGTAATCGATCGGATCAGGGTTGCAGTTTGTATCAACCAAAGAAACGACCGGGATACCTAAGCGATTTGCTTCGGCGACCGCGATTCGCTCCATTTCAGGATCGATGACAAACAACGCTGCTGGAAGCGAACGCATGTGACGAACGCCGCCCAAGCTGGCTTCCAATTTCTTTCTTTTCCGCTCAAGAACCACGACTTCCTTTTTTGGAAGACGCTCATAAGTACCATCGGTTCTCCACCGATCGAGCTCATCGAGTTTTTCGCAACCACGACGGATTGTCATAAAATTTGTAAGGGTTCCGCCGAGCCAACGTTCAGTAACGTGCGGCATTCCCGCGCGGTCTGCCGCTTCGCGAGCAATGACCTTAGCTTGCTTTTTTGTCGCCACAAAAACGACTTTGCCGCCATCAGCAACCGTGTTGCGAACGAAAGTGCAGGCGTCGACTGCGTGACGAACCGTTTTTTCCAAATCGATAATGTAAATGCCATTACGAGGTCCGAAGATGAATTGCTTCATCTTGGGGTTCCAGCGGTGGGTTTGATGTCCGAAATGGACGCCCGCCTCGAGCATGTTTTTCATAGAAACTTCAGGCATGTTTCCTCCGGTTTAGCCTCCGCTCCTTCTTGCCCGGTATCGCAGTTGCGACCCAGGACCAGAGTTTCCTATAGGTAGGAGCGTGTGTTTTAGTGGGAGTTGCGTACCATGGGTTTTGGGGCTCGGGCAAGCCTAAACTCTTGGACTCGGCTGGGCTCCAATGTGCCCTTTGAGTTCACTCCCAAAAAAGCATAGTGTAGTTCGGACATGAGCAAGGCAATTGAAAGCGTCCAGGCAGAGATGCTGGAACAAGTGCGGGAGTGGCCCACCCAGCCCGGCGTGTACGTTATGCGCGACGCCTCAAAGCGCATCTTGTACGTGGGCAAAGCCAAGAACCTGCGCAACCGAATAAAGTCGTATTTTCAAAATGCCCCGGCCCTTACGCCAAAAACCCGCATTTTAGTAGGTAAGGTTGCGGGCGTAGAATTCACCGTAACGCACTCGGAGCTAGAGGCCCTACTCCTGGAGTGCAACCTCATAAAAAAGCACCGACCTCGCTACAATATTCGCCTAAAGGACGACAAAAACTTCCCTTACGTTGTTTTAGACTTCACTCATCCCTACCCCCAATTTCGCGTGGCACGGAAAGTCGTTTTTTCCCCGCACCTCAACTATTTTGGCCCCTTTTCTGGAGGAATTCGGGACATAAGCCGCTTTTTACTCAAGACTTTTCAAATTCGAGACTGCTCCGAAGCAAAATTCAAAAGCCGAAAACGTCCGTGCTTAAATTACGAAATTGGAACCTGCACCGCTCCCTGCATGAATTTAGTTTCTCAGGAAGACTACGCAAAGCAGGTTCGCGAGGCTGTGCTCTTTCTGAAGGGAAAAAAACAGCTCTTAGTACAATCGCTTAAGAAAGAAATGAAGAGCCTCTCGGAATCGCTGGAATACGAACGAGCCCGTACAGTTCGCGACAAAATCTTAGCCATCGAGCGCCTGATGGAGAAACAAAACGCCGTACTGGTAGACAAGCTAAAGGATATTGATGTCGTCGGTAGCTTCGTTGGCGAACACGAAATTCAGTGGGTGGTTTTATTTATTCGCGGAGGCTTTCTAACTGGACGCCGAGCAGAAAGAGTGAAAATTCCGCTCGACCCCTCAGAAACGGTCTCGGCATTCTTAGAGCAGTTTTATTCCATTTCACTTATTCCAGACGAGATCTGGTTAATGGACGACTTCCCTGAACGACCCACCCTGCAAACACTTTTCACGCAACAAACCGGACGCACGGTTCAAGTATCGGTGAAGCGTGGAGAAAAACCGCTTCGACTGCTGGGAATGGCACATGAAAACGCAAGACTCCTCTTCCTGGAAGGCAAACGCAAGCCCGCTTCGGCAAGCGATGAACTACAGGAGGTTCTTGGTCTCGCCGAAGCACCCCATTCCATCGAGGGCATCGACGTGTCGAATTTTCAGGGCCAGCAGCCCGCGGTGGCGCTTGTGCATTTCGCAGATGAACGTGCACTGAAATCTCGGTACCGCCTGTACTACCCAAAAACGGTGGAAGGCGCTAACGACTTCGCCATGATCCACGAAACAGTATTGCGACGTTTTTCTAAGTCGGACCCACCCCCTCCCGACCTTTTGTTGATCGACGGCGGAAAAGGACAGCTAGCAGCGGCTGTGAAGGCCCTGCAAGCATGTGGAGTTTCCGTGCCCGTGTGTTCGTTAGCCAAGGCTCGTACGGAGAGTGCCTTTACCCGTAAAGAGATTCAAAGAAGTGAAGAGCGGATATTTGTTCCCAACCGAAAAAACCCCATCGTGCTGCGCGAAGGAAACCCCGCTCTTGCCCTTTTGCAAAGAGTTCGGGACGAAGCTCACCGCTTCTCGGTGGCGAGCCACCGCCGTAGGCGTACTCGATGGGCGGAGAGCGGGAGCCCCCTGGAAGCGATTGAGGGCGTAGGAGAAAAAACAAAAACCAAGCTCTTGAGAAGCTACGGGAGCCTCGAAAATATCGCCGCCCGTGGCTTTGAGGGACTCGTCAAAGACGGGTTTAGTCCCAACGTGGCCTCTAAGGTCTTGGGAGCGCTCGGTGGCAGCGAGGAATAGAAACATATTATCAAGCACTTACCTAGATCAAGCTCAACAATTTGAGGTTGACACGTGGCGTTAATTCCCGTATAAACCCCGACCAAACGCAAGGGCTAAACCGCTCTTAAACAGTACGAGGAATTATGAAAAATCTTCAATTACGAGTTCTGTCCGCTATTGCCGCCATGGGAATCATTGTTACTGGCTGCGGAAAAGACAATAAACAATCTGCGCCGCAATCCCAGCCCGCAGCCGAACAAAAGCAGTCCGCCGAAGAAAAAAAGGCCGACGAAACGGCAACCCCCACTGTAGAAGAGTTGCCACCAGCGCCTCCGGCAGCGGAACCTATGTTAGAAGCCGTGCCAATGCCAAAGCCTGAAGAAGCTCCAGTGACGGAGGAAATCCCGGCTCCACCGAGTGAAGCAGTTCCGGCTGAAGAAGTACCAGCCCCAAAAGCTGAAGAAACCCCTGCTCCCGCAGTAGAGGAAGTGCCAGCTCCAAAGGCAGAGGAAGTTCCTGCTCCAGCAGCAGAACCAACTCCGGCTCCAGCTACCGAAGAAGTTCCAGCTCCAAAAGCTGAGTAAGCTGTCTTCAACTTCAAGCAGTTAAAAAGAATTAGGGCCACTCCGAAAGGAGTGGCTTTTTTTTTGCCTTAGAACCAAAAGGTCCAAGCGGAGAAGAGACTAAACCCAATCAGATAACCACTGACAGACAAACGCCACCCTCGGGAAATTTTCGGCAAATCCTCTGCGGCTATCCAGCATAGAAGAACTAAACATGGCCATAGATAGCCAGAGTGAAAAAGAACGGTCTCGCGGTAGCGATGAAAGTAGACGAAAAACTGGGCGTAAAAAAGGAAACCTGCGACCAGCGGTAAACCTGAGTAAAATGCCTGACCGCGAAAAAATCCTCCGGAACGCATCACAAATCTAAGCCGTCGCAAGACCAGCCAAAGAGATCCGATTGCGATGGGAAGGCCGAGCCAAAGTAAAATGACAAGGTCTCGCTTCCGCGAGGGAGTCACCACATTTCCACCTGCGGGCTTTTCACCATCGGTGTTTAGGTAGTTCCAATAATCACCAAACCAAGTCGCATAAAGATAGGACAAGTGCCCATCTAAATCTGGCCGTCCCGGCACATACACCGGCTCAGAAAACAAGGTTCTATCGAAGTGCAAATACACCCTGGGATTGTACGGAACATACCACCTTGTAGGAGTACCCCCCCGGTGCAAAGTGCAAAATATGCATCCCTGCGCCTGCGCACGGTACGCCAAATAGGGCGCCAAGATGACAAAGCTGGCAAGGGCGAAAATTAAAAGTAGTTTGGTCCGGCTCTCAGCTCCCACTTTCGGTCTGGCCAAGAGAAACCAAAATCCTACCGCCCAAACAGCCAAACCAGATAGCGAGCTTAAAATAGCCAGGCTAGAGATCGCCGCTATCAAAGCGGCATCTCGCCACCCTAGCGACCTTCGTCCCGAATCTTTCCATAAAAACAAAAGCAAAAGCAGGGCGAAAAAGTTCACAAAGACGTAGTTGAAAATCATGACCGCATAATTGAGCGACAGCGGTAACAAAGCGAAGTAGGCAGTCAGTCCCCACTTGACCAACCAAGGCAGGTGCCTTTCTGAAAGCGCTGAGTAAAAAAGCCAGACACTCAGAAGAAACAGGATCAAAGACAACGACTGAACAGCAAAGATATCATGGGAAATTTTCCATATCAGTGCACCTGCCAAGTAGTAAGCCGGTGGATTGGAAGAAGAATAAAAACTGGTAGTCGGAAGCATTCCTTCATTGGCGATGTACTGAAGGTGCAATATATGCCCGGCAGCGTCGTACCCAAGAAGCGGGTCAAAGGCGCAGTATTCATGAAAAAGAAAAGCGCTTAGGGCAAACCCAAATAGGCCTGACAAAAGCCAGCGCCAAGAATATTTACGCAGAGGAAGCTGCATTGACACCCTTTACCTTCGCGCTAGCGCGTTCAAGGAAAGTCGCTTTGCCCTTAACCGGATCTTCCCCTAATAGGCGGGCAGCCAACTCCAAAGCCCGTTGCACCGCCTGATCAATATTGATGTATTCGAAGTGACTAAAACGTCCCAAAAGCGAAATACCCTGATCTTCGAAAAACGGTCGAATAATGGCGACGTTTTCCAGATAGTGCTCGTCGTAAACTACGTAAGAACGATCCTTGCGAGCGACATCTGCAACCAAGATACTTTCTCGGCTCTTTAGAATTCCCTTGGATACGAGTCCGCTAACGACGTGTTCCAACACTTCGGCATCAGTCCAGCTCCATGTAGCACTATTAGCAGAGCAGGTAATTTCCGCCTGAATACTGTAACAACCCTCTGGACCGTTCTTGGGAGAAAAAGTGCAGGGGAAACTTACTCGATTCACCGCAAAATCCGATTCCGGAAAATATATCGCCGTAAACTTATCTGGATCTTCGCCCCGAATGCCGAGGGAAACTACAAACATGGGATTAACGACCAGGTCGGCTACCGCTTTGCGCACTTTATCGGGGATTGCAAAGTCGACTGCTTCAACCAAATGCTGAATGGGCATTGTGGAAACTAGGCGTTCGAAAGAAAACTTTTCTCGATTGGTCGTTACCTCGAACTGCCCGCTTGAACGTGCTATTCGCAAGACATTTTGATCGAAGTGAATATTGGTTCGCCTTGCCCAGCTTTCACTTATCGCCTGATACCCCCCTGTAAGAGGGTAATGATAGTGAAGCTGGTGCAAATAACCTTCGGTTTCCCAGCCAATCGCCGATTTTAGAACATCGTCGACCGGTGGGTTCGGAATTCGATCGGCCCACAACATGGAAAGGTTTTCGACCGGAACATTCCAAACCTTCTCGTTGTAGGGAAAAAGGTAATGTTTGCAAATTCCTTCGCCAAAAGTTTTAAGCAGCCACTCTTTGAGGTTCTGCGGGTTTGCAAAACGCTCTTTGTAGGGGTTGGTAACAAAGCCCTGAAGGCATTCAAAGCGCTCCTGCATTGGCAGGCTGCTTAAATCATTTTCAAATGGGTATTTAATCAGTCGGTTTCTGAAGGAGATCTTATTCTTTCGCACGCACTGATGAACATTTCCCTCGAGCGTTTCGACAATAAAATCGAGTATCGCCCGATCGCGACTAAACAGGATGTGCGGACCGTAGTCGAAAGTGAATCCACCCCGCTGAAACGAAGCAGCATGTCCCCCCACGCCCGAGGAAGACTCTAAAATGGTGGCTGGCTCGGGGAGGAAGAGACTAAGGGCAAGCCCCGAAGGCCCGGCACCAATAATTCCGAGGTTCATGTCGCCCACACCCCGACAATCCGCTTCAAGGTCCACCACGCACTGTGAAAAGGATTCAATGTCGATTCACCAATACGAACTCGGTAATCAATAAAAACAAACTTCACTCGCTTTTTCTCTTTGAGCGGCCGAAGCAAAAGTTCAACCGGAAGTGCGGCACCCGTTTTGTTGTACTGCAAGGAATCGATCAAAGTTTTTCTATAAGCTCGCATGCCACTATGCAAATCGGTTACCCGACGAAAGAAAAAGGCCGATGCGACCAAAGCAAATCCATAGTTGGCAAGGTAGTTCAACCAAGGCATCGCAGGAGATTTGCTTCGCAATCGAGAACCATCGACCAAGTCGTAGCCATCTTTAAGAATATAGTCGGCGAACTTCGGAATATCCTGAGCCGGATAAGTATCGTCGCAATCAAGCGTGATGACTACATCGCCTTTTGCTGAACGCAAGGCGAGATCCATCGCAGGACCATACCCCTTGGGCGGAAACTGTCGAATTACTCTCGCCCCCATGGCCGAAGCAATTTCTGGAGTTTTATCCTTACTCGAATCCACGAGCAAAACCTCCGCTTCAGGACAAGCGGAACGAATATCTCCAATGACTTTCGCCACCGATCTTTCTTCGTTCATGGTGATCATTACAACTGATATCGACATCTCACACCCTAATCAGACTAGGCCACTTTCCGGGCCACCAAAATTAACCGAAAAGAAAACAGCCCCTTAAAAAGCCGGGCCACAGCGTACTCAACGGGGTAGAACCAACGCAAATAGAATCGATAGAGACCCGACTCCAACAATTTCGAGGGATCAGCGTTTTCCGCCTTGCCCCCACCGAGCACAGCTTTAATCAAGGGTAGAAATGCCCGCACAATGAACGGAGTGCAGTCCAACTTCATAAAATCGAGCCCTGTTTCGCGGACCATTCGCTTAGCGCTTGAGGTGGTAAAAAACCGAATGTGGGTGCGATCGAGTATCCCGGAATCGCGGTATTCAAAACGTCCTAGCAAAAACTCTAGTCGGTGTAACCAAGCGAGGCCGTTCGGAACTGAAATGAAGACCTTTCCACCAGGCTTCAAAAACGTGCTGTAGAAAGAAAGAACGGAAAGCGGATCGTAAACATGCTCTAGCACATCGGAGAAAACCAGATAGTCGAAGCGATTGGCGCCCAGATCCTGAGCTACTCGCTCATGGTCCAAAAGGTCGTATTCCACCAAACGATGGATGCGATTCTTCGCGACTGCGATAGCTTCACCGGCATTTTCGATACCCCAAACCTGGTAACCTTTTTCGGCGATCGCTTGGCCGAGCGCGGCTCTGCCACATCCGACATCCAGAACCATTCCGGTACCTGGCTCAGCGTCAAACTGGCGCACGATTCCTTCGTTTATATCGTCCCAGTAGGGGTAGCTATCGTGTAAGCCGAACACAAGCTACTTCTACCTTCACTCATTCGCTTTTGCTAGGGTGCCGACAGTGAAAAGAAAGGTGACCTGCCTCTTCAAGAGCCTTACCAGGCTCTTTGGAGTACGTCAGAAGGGCCACACTCGCCTGAAAGGAGCTTCCATCCAAGGTCTCTCCTTTTCCAGAACTGCGGGCCCGAGCAACCACTCCGGTTCGCTTGTTACGAATTTCTGCATTATAAGCGTGAATTTCTGGGCGCTTTTCGGCACGTTTCTTTACTTTTAGCGGAGTAGTAACTTCCCTAGTAACCACCCAGAAGCTGTAGTCCCCGATTTCATCTACTTGCCGATGCCCCAATGCGGAATCGGCGTCGCCTTCCAAGACCACTTGTTTCCAGTCGGTCTCGGTGTCGGTGACGCCGGGAAATCCTTGGGCATAGACCGAACATTGAACTCGGAACGGAACTATTTGTGCGATGGAGACTGCCGAAAAGAAAAAGATGAAACAAAAAACACAGTGGCGTGTCATGGGTACTACTCCGAATGCCTACTTAAAGTACTTTGGCAAACCCTGCCAACAAGCGGAGTAGTCGCTTTGAAGCAAACCACCGTCTCTAGCAAAGGTTGTTATGTGGAATGGATACCGGCTTTCAAACATAAACGCTAGAGTCGAAGACAAGAATTCGGGTTTCAGCTCGGCAGCACTTGCTTTCGCAAAGGTTTTTTCATCCGGACCGTGCCCAGACAGACAATTGTGCAGGCTCGAACCTCCGGGCACAAAACCGCCAACCTTCGCATCGTAAACACCGCACACCAATCCCATCCACTCGCTCATAACATTGCGATGATAATAGGGCGGGCGAAACGTGTGCTCTCCCACCATCCATCGCGGAGGGAAAATAACAAAATCCAGGTTTGCCACACCGGGGGTCTCAGAGGGTGATGTGAGCACCGTAAAAATAGACGGATCTGGGTGATCGAAGCTCACAGTTCCAATCGTGTTAAAACGGCGTAGATCGTATTTGTAGGGCACATAATTCCCGTGCCAGCCGACGACATCGAATGGTGAGTGGGAAAGAGCGGCCTGCCAAAACGCTCCTCCAAATTTTGCAATCAGAGTGAACTTCCCTTCCCGATTTTCAAACTTCGCCACCGGCGCTAAGAAGTCGCGCGGATTGGCTAAGCCATTGGCGCCTATCGGCCCAAGAGTTGGCAAACGCAACGGCGCACCATAATTTTCGACAACGTAACCGCGGGCATCTTGATGCGGCTCCACCTGAAAACGAATACCGCGGGGGATAACTGCAATTTCTTGCGGCTCAATATCCAACCAACCCAACTCGGTTTTAAGTCGCACAGAGCCCTTTTCAGGAACGAAGAGAAAGTCTCCATCCGCGCTATAAAAGAACCTTTCGCCCATCGACCTATTGCAAGCATACAAATGGATGGCACAGCCTTTTTGTTCGCTGCTATTACCATTGCCCGCCATGGTCACTAAACTCTGCAAAAAATCCGTAGGCTCTTTGGGCATTGGAAGAGGATCCCACCGCATCTGCACCGGCGAAGGGGGGACTTCATCGAATGGCGTGCTTCGCACTCGGCCCGAATCTATCGGAGCAAAAGTCTCATGCACTACCGCGGGCCGAATTCGATAGGTCCAAGTGCGCAAGTTCTCGTGCCGTGGGGCCGTAAAGGCAGAGCCGGAAATTTGCTCCGCATAAAGGCCATGAGCGATTTTTTGAGGTGAATTCTGACCCACTGGCAGAGTCCCACTCAATGCCTCCGAAGAAAACTGATTGCCAAAGCCGCTTTGCATTTCAAGCTGTTCCATCTTCACTCCACTTTGAAGAAGGATTTATACTCCGTTTCCCGCGGCTTGAAACTTTTTCTCTTTCCGCATGTAACCCCTCAAAAACCGATCGATATACTCCGTACGTTTCATCGGCAACGCGGTCCCAATGAAAGAGCTTCACCCGTTCAAGCCCTTTTGCGCGCAATGCATCTGCCTCAAACGGATCTAAAATTTTCTCAAGAGCTCGCCGTATGGAGCCCGTTTCATACGGATCAAATGGCATGGCCGCGTCACCAACCACCTCGGGAATAGATCCGCCCTGGGACGCAGCCACCGGACAGCCGCTAGCCATCGCTTCTAGAGGGGGAAGCCCAAAACCTTCGTACAAGGAAGGGTAAACCAGTCCTTCCGCCATTCTATAAAGACGCACCAATTCCGACTTGAGGGGACGATAAACCAGATGGACCCTATCTTGGAGTCCTAACGCCTTAATACGTTGTAGCTCCTCCGCATCCCATTGTTCTCCCGCGCAAACCAAAGCGATATCCGCTTGCCACGCGACTTCTGAAAATGCTTCCAAGACTCTGAGGAAGTTTTTATGGTGTTTTCTCCCCCCCACCTGCAAAAGAAACGGCCGAACTACGCCAAGGTTGTGCAACCACTCCGTCGCCTCCAACGTGTCTAGCGGCCCCTGAAACTCAGCAGCGTCTACTGCCAAATGCACTACATGAACTTTATTTGGATCAATGCCAAATAGAGACACCAAATCTTGTTTAGTAGACTGTGAAATTGCAATGTAGTGAGAAGCACTCCGAATATACTTTGCTCTCCGACTTAGGAAATCTTCATCTAACACCTCAAACCAATGAGGAAATTTCTCCGGAATTAAGTCGAGTACCATTCCAATCGAAGTCCAACTCGGGCTTGGCGAAAGGCCATAGTAGAAAGACTGGTAGAGGGTAGAACCGGGCGAGGTGGAGTGCCACTGCAGCCTCCACCGCTCAAGCTGCGCCTTGCGCGCAGAGAGCCAACGACGCACCGGGCCATGCGGCATCCAAGGGGCTGTAGGCAACACCGTACGAGTTACCTTCGCTCCACTGCCTTGAAGACTCTCTAGAACGCCAGTCGGGGACGGGGTAAGAGTGACATCACACCCCAGGGCCACTAGGCGTGGGGCAAGCTGCGAATAGTAGTCGAAACAAGCGCCAAAGGGATCAAAACATACACCACCATCTAAAACGACCTTCACCCGTACCCCCTTGTGTTGCAAGACTTGCCGGTTGCTTACCTGCAACGATGCGTATAATGATTTTAGCGTGGGATAAGGGGGCATGGGAAACGCAAATAGGCATATTTCCGCCAATGGCCACGGCTTCGTGACGGGTGATCCGTCAACGCTGTCGCTGCTAAGAATGTCAGACAAAGTCGCCCTGACTGATGTACCCATCGTAATTCAGGGCGAAAGTGGCACTGGTAAAGAAGTGCTCGCCCGCCGTATCCATCAGAATTCGAAACGCGCTTCAAGGGCGCTTGTAAATGTTAGCTGCCGAGCACTCCACGATAACCTGCTCATAAGCGAGCTATTTGGACACGAAAAAGGCTCCACTACCGGAGCACACTCGCAAAAAGTGGGTTTAATTGAACTAGCTAACGGTGGGACACTCCTGCTTGATGATGTTGGCGAAATGAGTCTGGAAGTACAGGCCAAGCTGTCGCGTGTTTTGCAGGATGGAGAATCGTACCGAGCCGGAGGCACCACCCCAATTAAGGTGCAGGTCCGCTTGTTATGCACAACCAACCTTGATTTAGCGGCCCATGTTAAGAGCGGAAAATTCCGAGAAGACCTTTTTTACCGTTTGAACACAGTAGTATTGCGTATACCTCCCTTGCGCCAACGGCCCTCCGACATAGGAATTCTTGTTGATCATTTTCTAAAATTGGGCGCGTCAACACAAGTCAAAGGATTTGCTCCTCCTGCGCTTGAGTCGCTAAAAAGACACCACTGGCCCGGAAATGTCAGAGAACTTCAAAATACAGTGGAAAGGCTTAAAATTTTTTCTGAGTCTTCGATAGTCTCGGCGGAGGAACTAAACCAATACTTGCTGCTCGGACCCAGCGAAGGCTTGGGGAAGGAAAACGTTGAAACATTCGATCTCTCTATTATTGAGAAGAAACACATACTCAAGGTACTGGCACATTTCGAGGGCAACAAGACCCGGGCGGCAGGTGCAATGGGAATTACCGTAAAGACACTCTACAACAAACTTGCACGCTACATGCACGAACAAAACTAAACAAAAAAAACGCCCGCGGGGTCACCGCGGGCGGTACTACCTAAACGCCACTTCTCGAGAACAAACTACCAGACGTACGAGAAGTTAAACACGTTGAACGCTACATCCCAGTTTGCACCGGTTGTGAACGTATGAGCCAAGCTCACAGTTGGGCGATAGGTGAAGTTCGGGCAGAGCTCGAAACGTTTACCTACTTCAGCACCCATTGCGAAGTTAGTGGCTGCAGTGTTGTTCTTGATACCTGCACCGACACCTACGAAAATGGAGTCATTCAACTTCTCGTCCATGTTCCAGGTGAACCATGCCAACGCATCCCAGTTTTGCGCAGTCGAAGCAATACCGAATCCGCCGCGAAGACCGACCTGTAGATTTGGCATTACAAGACGTTGGTAACCAAGCGTCATATTCCACGTGATTGCGCTACCCGAGATCGTCAAAGCACCGGAGTTCGTTCCAACCAAAACTTCGCTTCCATGAGCTGCGCTCATGTCAGACGAGGCTTTTTCTGCAGCGAAAGCTGGCGTTAACGCAAGCGTAGCTAAGAGAGACACACCCAAAAGTAATTTTTTCATTATGATTCTCCTTGTGGTCGTTTGGGAGTTAACTAACGTCAATCAATTTACTATTCTATTTATCAGCTTACAAGAAAAGACTAGCGATCACAGGCTCTTCCCACGAACCTGATCCGGTAGTCGCAAAATAATGGTAACAGAACGCTTCGTTTTTCCGCGCAAAAAATGCACTGTGATTTTCTCGCCCACTTTTTTATCGAACACCAAGTCCTGCACTTCGCGCCAGTTTTGAATCGGTGTGTCATCAATTTTAAAAATGATATCTCCGCCAAAAGGAAAACGCCGAAAACCAATTACAACTTCCCGGTCAGCCGCACGCAGTCCGGCTTTCGAGGCTAGGCCTGCTGGATCCAGTTCGGTGATCATGGCACCACTATCCAACGGCAAACCCAAGGTGTGGAGCAAGCCTGCACTATACCCAACTCCAAACATACCCAGGTCCGGCCGCAAAACTTGACCGTATTGAATCAACTGATCAACAACTCGTTTAACAGTTTGACCCGATATGGCAAAACCCACCCCGCTGTTGGCGCCGCTCGGACTAATTATTTGTGTATTTATGCCAATCAGGTTTCCGGAGCTGTCCAAAAGTGGCCCTCCAGAATTCCCAGGATTGATCGCAGCGTCAGTTTGGATGATGTCTCGAATAAGGCGGTCGGTGGTTCCGCGTATGTCACGACCCAACGAACTGATTATTCCGGTACTCAACGACCCACCCAATCCAAATGGGTTTCCAATTGCCAAAGTTTTCTGGCCAACCTTTAACGCGGTAAGTCCAATATCCACAACAGCCATCTTCCCGGGCTTGTCTACCTTCAGTACCGCCAGGTCAGAGTCGGGATCTGAACCCACTACCTTCGCCGGTAATGAGGTTTTGTCAGCGAAAGTAACTTCAACTTTTGCTGCATCGCCCACAACATGGTGGTTCGTAACAATATAGCCATCGGGACGAATTACCGCGCCCGAACCCGCACCGCGTTGTGGAATAACATCAAAGAAAAAATCTCTGCGTAGCGTGGTTGCGGTAATATTGACGACTGCAGGACTACATTTTTCGTAGACCTCAATATTGTTTTTCTCATCTTCCAAAAGCTTGGCGCGTAGTGGTGTCGATGCGAAAAGGACGAGACAGACAATAAGTAGACGTGTGAGCACGGCTTATCTTGGCAGTGGAATGGGTTCATTGACAAGGGCAAGCTGCCCCCTCTACTCTGACTGCCGTTTTCTCACCGAATGAAGGAAAAAAAATGAGCCATTCAAAATCTAGCAGACCCAAAATCACCGTAGTCGGCGCAGGAAATGTGGGCGCCACAGCAGCACACTGGATCGCCACAAAAGAATTGGCGGACGTAGTCTTGGTAGACCTGAATGAAGGTACGGCCCAAGGAAAAGCGCTCGATCTCCTCGAAAGTGGCCCGGTAGAAGGATTCGATTTAAAAATCACCGGCACCTCCGATTACGCCGCAACTGCCGGCTCGGACGTCGTGATCATTACTGCCGGATTGCCCCGCAAACCGGGAATGAGCCGGGATGACCTCCTTAAGACGAATGGAAAGATCGTCGGAGAAGTTACAGAGAAGATTGCACGCCTATCCCCGAACAGCATTTTAATTGTCGTTTCAAATCCTTTGGATGCGATGGCGTACGTAGCCAAGAAAGTAAGTGGCTTCCCACGAGAAAGAGTAATTGGAATGGCTGGGGTCTTAGACTCCGCGCGCTTCCGAACTTTTGTGGCTGAAGCTGCAGGAGTCAGCGTAGAAGACGTCTACGGTTTCGTTTTTGGCGGACACGGGGACACGATGGTGCCGATGACACGGTACTGCTCTATCGCTGGAATTCCCTTGGAAAAGTACCTACCGGCAGCAAAAATCCAAGAAATCGTTCAACGCACCCGTACTGGCGGCGCTGAAATTGTGAACCTACTCAAAACCGGATCGGCTTTTTACGCGCCTGCAGCGTCGGCAGTGCAGATGGCAGAAGCGATTTTAAAAGATAAAAAGCGAGTCCTGCCCTGTGCCGTATGGCTTGAAGGGGAATTTGGTTTGTCGAATCTTTTCGTAGGCGTACTTGCAAAACTGGGACGCGCCGGAGTGGAAGGCGTCGTTCCAGTCGATCTTAATGAAACCGAAAAAGCTGAACTTAATAAATCGGCCGCAGCCGTAAAAGAGCTAGTGGACGTTTTGGAGGCAAAAGCGTGAACATACACGAACATCAGGGAAAAGAGCTTTTCCGCCAGTACAAAATTCCGGTTCCAAATGGAAAGGCCGTCTTCACTGTCGATGATGCAGTGAAAGCCGCGCCGGAAGTTCATTCCAAAGGGCCTTGGGTAGTGAAAGCCCAAATCCACGCAGGTGGTCGGGGTAAAGGTGGCGGGGTAAAGGTCGCCAAGACAATTGAGGAAGTGAAGCAGTTTGCGTCCAAGATTCTTGGAATGACTTTAGTGACTCACCAAACAGGGCCCGAAGGCCGTTTGGTTCGGCGGCTTCTTATTGAAGAAGGCGCCAATATTCAGAAGGAGCTATACCTTTCGGTCACCTTGGATCGCAACACCTCCTCGCTTGCTATTATTGCAAGCACGGAAGGTGGCATGGACATCGAAGAAGTCGCGGCCCACTCGCCTTCGAAGATCTTCAAAGAGTGGATCAACCCTTCTGCAGGACTTTGCGACTTCCAAGGCCGTCGCCTTTCTAAGCGAATGGGGATGGTCGGCCCCCAGGCCAAGCAGTTTGTGGATATTTTGCGCAAGCTGGTTCGCTTATTCCAAGAACAAGACTGCGCAATGGCGGAAATCAACCCGCTCATTGTCACCGGAGAAGGAAACTTGGTGGCTCTTGATGCAAAAATCGGCTTTGATGACAATGCCGCATTTCGCCATCCGATTTGGAGTGAGTGGGCAGATCCCACCGAAGAAGATCCCAGCGAGACCAGGGCCAAGAAGCACGAGCTAAGTTACATTAGCCTCGATGGAAACATCGGTTGCATGGTCAACGGTGCGGGGCTTGCAATGGCAACCATGGACATCATCAAACTAGAAGGGGGCTCTCCAGCCAACTTCTTAGATGTCGGTGGCGGTGCCACCGAAGCCCGTGTGAAGGAAGCTTTTAAGATCATCCTAACGGATGAAAAGGTGAAGGCGATCCTCGTTAACATCTTCGGCGGCATCATGAAGTGCGATGTGATCGCGACCGGAATCATCGGAGCGGCACGCGAACTTAACCTGACAGTACCGCTTGTCGTCCGGCTAGAAGGCACAAACGTGGATCTAGGAAAGAAGTTATTGTCAGAGTCAGGACTTAAGATCATTCCAGCCACTGGAATGAAAGAAGCAGCCCAAAAAGTCGTTGCAGCAGCCGGAGGCAAAGCGTGAGCATCTTAGTCGACAGAAACACGAAACTGATTACCCAAGGGATCACTGGCCAAGCAGGGGCCTTTCATACCAAGCAGTGCAAAGAATATGGCACCAAGGTGGTAGGTGGGGTAACACCCGGTAAAGGAGGCGAGGTATTCGAGGGCAACCCCATTTTCGACTCCGTTTCGGAGGCAGTTGAAAAAACCGGGGCCAATGCATCGATGATTTTCGTCCCTCCCCCTTTTGCAGCCGACGCCATATTGGAAGCTGCTGAAGCCGGTATTCAAGTCATCATCGCAATTACAGAAGGCATTCCTGTAATGGATATGGTGCGAGTGAAGGAATACCTAAAAACGAGCAAGAGCACCCTGATTGGCCCAAATTGTCCGGGAATCATCACTCCGGGGCAGTGCAAAATTGGGATCATGCCAGGCTATATTCATAAGGAAGGCCGAGTAGGGTTGGTTTCCCGCAGTGGAACCCTAACCTACGAAGCGGTTCACCAAATGACCACCCGGGGAATAGGCCAATCTACTTGTGTAGGAATTGGGGGCGACCCGGTTCATGGTTTGTCATTTCTTGATGTGATTCGGCTCTTTAATGAAGATCCGGGGACCGACGCCATTGTGATGATCGGAGAAATCGGTGGTGGTGAAGAAGAAGCTGCTGCCGAATACATCCAAAGTGAGGTAAAGAAACCCGTGGTTGGCTTCATCGGAGGCCAGACCGCTCCCCCTGGAAAACGGATGGGCCATGCTGGCGCCATCATCAGCGGCGGCAGCGGAAAAGCTAGCGACAAGATTCGCGCCATGGAAAAGGCGGGGATCCAAGTTGCGATGAGCCCTGCGTCTATCGGGGAAACGATGGCGCAGACATTGGCAAAAAAGAAGTAGTAAAGGTAGTACCGAAATGGAAAGAACGTTTTCGATTATTAAGCCGAATTCTGTAAAAAAGAATCAAATTGGCCGCATCATCACCATGATGGAAGAGTCCGGCCTCAAGGTCGTTGCTGCTCAGATGAAGCAGCTAACTAAGCCCGAGGCAGAAGGTTTCTATGCTGAGCACAAAGAGCGCCCGTTCTTTGGAAGCTTGGTCAGCTTCATGACCAGCGGCCCAGTATTGGTTATGGTGCTTGAAGGCGAGAATGCGGTTGAGAACTACCGCAAACTTATGGGCGCAACGGATCCGGCTAAAGCTGCCCCCCAAACTATTCGCAAGATTTTTGCTGATAGCCTGGAGGCAAACAGCGTACACGGTTCGGATAGCCCAACCAGCGCTCAGCGAGAGATTCAGTACTTCTTTAAAGGAATGTAGAGAGCGCTTTTTTAAGGAGAGCGTCAGTGCCGAAAGGGACTCGCTCTCCTTTTTTTATCCTACGCAACTTTCCTAAGCTTATTGCGCCCAGGTGAAAGGGCGTCTTCCCAGTCAGACTGAGTAAATGGCAACGGCAAAGTACCATTTGCAAGAATGGTTTCATTGCGCTGGTTTTGTTTTAAATTTGGCGTGGCAAGCAGTACGGGAATGTCACGAAGCTCTGTTTCGGCCTTCAGAAAATTGGCTACGTCGGCGGTATTTATCTTCCCAAGTTCTGCTGTCAGCACCACAACATCCGGGCGCAAATGGTGGGTCAATGTTATCGCCTCGACCCCATCCGTCGCAAAATCCACGTGATAACCCCACTGGGTTAACTTCCCAAACAGGCTTTTGCGCCGCTCCTCCGACGCCTCGGCAACCAAAACTCGCCGCATAGGATTCGGCTTGGTTTCGATCCCAATACGGCTTAGCGCGTGTGGGAAGAGCACATAAAATGTGGCGCCCTTGCCTTGTTCGCTTTCTACCCAAATGTTTCCGTCGTGTAGAGTTGAGATCTGCTTCGCCACTGTGAGACCAAGTCCTCGGCCACCCTCTCTAGACTGTTCCTTCAACTGCACAAACCGATCGAAAATCTTTCGCATTTCGGCAGGAGGGATTCCTTTGCCTTCGTCCTTCAAGCTAATCACAATCATGGGGTAGTCGGGATCGTGACTCCGTCGCCCCTGAAAGGGGGCAACATTGAGATAAATATTTTTCCCAGGCTCGGAAAATTTCAGTGCGTTAGCAAAAAGATTTTGAAGAAGCTGCCGAATTCGATCTGAATCTGCAAGAACCTTCCAGTCTTGAATAGGATTGAAATAACGAAATGCTACATCCTTCTGCGCAGCCTGAAGCTGATAATCTCCGACAAACTCGCTGAGTAAATCGTGAAGACGAAGAATCTGATACTGAGGCCTTAGTCCTTGATCGAATGCCGTAACATCTAGCAAATCTTTCACCAAAGTAAGTGCATGCCCACTCTGCCGGTGCGCGCGAGTCAGCAGCTCACCGAACATCGGGTTTATCGCGGCCATAGCTTCCGGCGATTTGAGAATCATTGAAAGGCAGGTTTGGATAAGTGCTATCGGAGAGCGCAAATCGTGTGCGCATACGCCTAGAAACTCTTCTCTCTGCTTAAGTGCTGTATCAAGTGCAGCTAATTGCGAGGCCTGGTCCTGTGACGAACGAATAGCCGATACTTTTTCTTGGTGCTGCCTAGTGCGAAGGAAAAACCTCAAGCGCAGTGCCTCTGAGCTTTCGGTCAACGGAAAAAAATCTACTATCTGCGTAGTTAATTTCTCTAAATCAACTAGTGAATCGGCGCTGGTATACCCGAAGAAAAAGGGAATATGGCGAAATGCAGGGCCGAGCGCACTGAGTTGCTCGCTTACTCTTGCGACGTAATCGTGGGGAGAATCCACAAACAAAATCGCCTGAGGCTCTTCTTTGAAATGGGCTTTCGCCCATTCGAGAGTACATAGGTCGGCATCATCCAGACGCACAACGTCTAAACGAAAACCGGCCGCTTCCAACTTTTTTCTAAGCGAATCCAGTCGTTTACCTGGCTTCGATTGGACTAGCAGATATAGGCTTTGCAGCGCTGGCGACATTGCCGTCCCTTCGGAAGTAACATCGGCAAATTTCCCGACAAACTATAGGAACGACAGTAGAATTCGCCGGCCTGCACTCCACGCTGCGTGTTACTTTTTTAAAGTATATTTACGAACACCTGTAGCACGTGGATGGGCTGTCCCCTCTCGAGCAGCAGGAGAAAAACATGCCCCTTCTTCCCCTTCAGACTAGGGTCGATAGTGTACTGCATTGAAATGGGCGAGAACGTAGAGTTGGGTCCCGCTGCGCCGTATTGGGTGCCGACCGTAGATCCGCTCACTGTTCTGATTCCGGGATCGCTTGTTTGGGCAACCTTAAAAGCAAAGGGACCGGGGAGCGGTGTTTTGCCTTGGAACTTAAACTGTACGTTGAACTTAAGAGTTCCCCCTGCTGCAACGTCAAATGTCGCGCTTGGAACTTCCTTCCCACTCCAGTCGTATAGAAAAAGCGAAGCAGCGCGATCGACTTCGACGAGTGCGGGAAATTCCTGCCTAATACTTCCCGTGAATCCACCCAAGTTCTGACTATCCACTACAAAGGCAACCTGAGTGTTTCCACCCACCCAAACTCCCGGCTTTACCTTGCCGTTTAGTTCGACTTGCTGACCAGGTTCGATCTCCACCGACGCAAGCTCCGTACTCGATACTGATACCGTCCCAGGGACGGAAGCAATTTTTATCTCAGCCGGAGCATTCTTTGTCGTGAGTAGATTCTTAAACCGGAACTTCGCATCGACTTCCTCTCCCACTTTGGGTTTCTTTGACAACTCTATCGCCTGCAGCTCTAGAGGAAAATGAAGTGTTGCTTTGGCCTCGGCAATCAACGACGCCGAAGAACTAGCCCCACTCGAAAGAGCGATTTGGAATCGAGCCTCTTTACCTGCCTGTCCCGGCATTAGATTTGCGAAAGAAGTCCCCCGCAATGTAGTTCGAGAGTTTGCGTCTAAGCGCGCAAGAGGACGAGGGCTTGGCGACACCGAGACGCCAGAGCCACCTTGAGCAACTGCCAACAGAGCCCCTGGGGGCGCAGCCCGACCACCAAGATTGTCGACGACAACGGACATTGAAATCTTTTCTCCTGGAGTGAACAGGCCGTCTCCACTGCCCTCCTCTAGATTGGTCGCTTTCACTCTGAGTAAATAGCCCGATGCCAGATAGCTACCCCAAGCCTCCGCCCCCAATTTCTGCTGATTCGCTCGTGCGGCAGAGATTCGACCCGCAAATCCGTCGAGAACGCCTTGATCTTTTGCTCCCTGAGATAGGCCTTTTTGATATTCGGCCGCAACACCGATCTTTCGTGCCGCTTCGTAGGATGCAGAAATATTGGAATCAAATGCTCGCCGATATTCACTGAGGAAGGTGGATTCGTACCCAGAGCGATACCCTCGCGCATAGGCCGAGCCATAGCTACTAGTACACACCGACTCAAACTCTGGTAGAGGTACCGAAGCGCAAGATGGACTCAAGTACCGGTTGTCCGCGGAGGGAACATTGACCCTTACCCCGGGGCGCGACGGTAGACGGTACGCAACATCCGATGGCATTGGGTAGGTAGGATCCGAGTTCACTTTTACCAAACGCTTGGTCGGCAACAACCAATTGCCCTTATCTTGAGGGGCAGTGTTTAGATCACTTGGTACCTCTTCCATTTTTACTTCAGTGGCGCTCGGCGGATCAGAAGAAAGACTTGCCGCCATTGCTGCATTGTATCCGTTGGGAAAATCCTCGAGCGATGCCTTGGTGTCGGCAAGCGCCTTCCCTTCGTCAATTCCAGCTTGATAAGCGGCAGGATTTTGCCCGGGCGTGCTACGGGCAGATCGATACCCCGCGATGCTCTGGCGTACTGGTGCCTCTTTAGCGCCAGCTTCTTCTCCTACGCGTTTGGCCATCTCTATGCCGGTGTTCGTGCCCTCGGCAGGAGCGCGTTCCGATGCCTCGCTATAGCCATGCTTCTCGCCCAATTGCGCAGCAGCATCAACAACCTGTTGGCGCGCTAAATTGTAGTTTGCAAGCACTTGCTGGTAGTAGTCGTACAGCTGCACGGCGTAGGTATTTTCTCGGTCATAGTCCGCCTTAGAACGGGCCATTTCTCGTCGGTCGGCTTCTCTTTGATCCTCAGCTGCCTGTCGCAAAACCTTCTGTTGGCGCAAGTCGTCGCGAGTATTCTGCAGATTTGTCCCTGCGTCTCTTCGATTCCGCTGCGCTAAGCTTAGGCCGGCGCGCTTATTTGCCAATTCCCTCTCCCAACTAGCAACGGAATTCTGCCTTTGAGAAATTTCATTTTCACAGCGTCGTACTTCGTGTTCCGCTTTTTTATGTTCCCGCTTTGCCTGTTCGAGTTCGCGCTCAGCGCCCTCCTTTGCCTTCGTCGCTGTCGCAATGTCGGCTTCCACTGGGGGCATTTTCGCCTTTGCTTCTTTCAGCTCGTCCTCTGCCCGACGAAGTCGTTCGCGAGCTCGTTCTAAATGGTGTGCTTCCCGCTTTTCGTGCATTTCCAAAGGAGAAAGTTTTTGCTTCTCCTCGGCTAGTTCTGATTCGGCTTGTCGAGCCCTTTGCTCCACCTCAGGAATTTCCCTTTCCAATTCAGAAATCTGGCGATTTGCGTTCCGTAAGTCGTTTTCATATTCGGGTATGGTGCGCTCAAGTCGATTTTCTCTGTCAATTTCGGTCATTACGCGAGCATTCGATTTTTCGAATTGGGCTTGATCTGATTTGTAGGCGGCCAAGGCTGAATCGGAGATCGCCTGCTGCTGAGACCAGCTCTTCCTAGCTGAAAGATGGTCCAAGTCTACGGCCGTCGCGAAACTTGCAGTAATTAAAACTGACAGAATAACAAAAACCTTCATGCTGACGCCCCCATTTTCAGGATGTAAACAAATGGTCTTGGAATGAAAAGGTGGCTTGCGTTAACCCAGAACAAACAGTCGACTATGTAGCACTAGCCAAAAGCCGATTGATGTTGCTGTGATGGCGGAAGGCCACCAGCAGGCTCAGGATCAAGACAAGAGCAAGGTCAGGAAGTTTTGGAGGGAACGAGAAAGTCCAAAGACAGGCGACCATTATCCCTGCAAGAGATCCTAAGGCGCTAATTCGCGTCATGAATAGAACTAGCACGTAGGTCGCGGCCATACAAAAAGCAGCACCCGGAACAACGCAGGCAAAACACCCTAGAGTAGTCGCCACCCCTTTTCCACCTTCGAAGCGGAGAAAAAGGCTAAAGCAGTGCCCAAACACCAAAGCAACTCCGCACGCAGCGACTAGCCAAGTTTCACCAGGGACGAGCTGAGAAACGAACCACAAGTAGATATAGCCCTTAAGAAAATCGAGCAGAAAAGTAACTACGCCCGCAGACCAACCGAAGCTGCGCGTGATGTTCGTCGCACCGATGTTGCCACTTCCCATTTCGCGTACGTCGATACCAAAACGCCGGCGAGACAAAACGACACCGGACGGGAAGCTTCCCACGACATAGGCCAACAAAACCAGACAAGGCATCCAAAACATCGGCAGGAAAATACCCCTTGCGTCATTTCTTAGCAACCCACGCATAGGCTTGGTGGCTTGGGCTTTCAGAGGTTTCTACCGATACGCCGATTATAGGGCGGTGCTATGAAACTGCGAATTGGGTTCATCCTAGCTGTCTTGCTGGCCAGTGGTGCTTGGGCGGAAAAACCGCCTTGGGCCGCCAGCCAACCACTTTCGGTACTCACCGGATTGAAACTCCCACCGGGCTGGGCAAAACAAGCCCCATGGAAGAGCTCCTTTGCGGTCGCCGATTCGGATCTTCCCGAATACTTTGATTGGCGCTTTTATGCCCACGGACTTACACCGGTTAAAACTCAAGTTGCCGGAGACTGTTGGGCCCAAGGCACAGTGGGAGTTTTAGAATCCCTGGTAAAAATCCACCTGCGCCAGGCCACCGACCTATCGGTGCAGCAGGTAATTTCTTGTTCAGGGGCCGGGACGGCAGCTGATGGCGGCTACTTCGCCCACGACTACCACCAAGACCCGGGTGCTGTTTTCACTTCTAGCTATCCGTACACGGGGCGCGATACGGCTTGTAAGCAGGGTCTGAAGCCGGTCTTCCGACTTGCGAAATGGGGCTACGTTGGGGCAGAAGGAACCGTTCCAACCACCACACAGCTCAAGCAAGCCCTTCTAGAACATGGGCCGCTCGGAGTAACCATTAGCGCAAACAGTTACCTTCAAAGATTTGCGGGTGACGGCGTATTTTCAGGCTGCACCAAAGGACAAACCAACCATATTGAAGTCATCGTAGGTTGGGACGACACCGAGGGGGGTGGGGTGTGGTTTGTTCGAAACTCCTGGGGGGCTTCGCATGGGAACAATGGCTATGCGAAGATTCCGTACGGCTGCTCTCGAATAGGAGAGCTCGCTACTTGGGCAGATCTTCAAATGCCGTGAAAACTCGATGACGACGCAAGTAGTCGATGGTACGAATTCTGGACGAATTGAGTAGTGTGGGCGGTTAGCTCAGCTGGATAGAGCACCTGGCTTCGAACCAGGGGGTCAGGAGTTCGAATCTCTTACCGCCCAATTTCCCGGCAGATTTAAATGGAACTTTGTCTCCAAGAAATCTACGCGCCCCACAATGCCTGCTTCGGCTGTGGCCCGGCCAATCCAAAGGGATTGCGCATTCGCAGTTTTCCAAATTCAGACGGATTAGTGGCCGAATGGAAGGCCGAGCCACACCATGAAGCCTTCCCTGGAATGCTCAATGGCGGAATCATAGGTTCCCTTTTGGACTGCCACTCAAACTGGACCGCTGCCTGGACGCTCATGAAGCAGTCGGGCGCCCAATCCCCCCCATGCACTGTCACTGCCGAATTCGCGGTAAAGCTTTTACGACCGACTCCGTCGAACCAAACACTCACTTTAGTCGCCCGTGCAACCGAGGTGAGTGAAGACCGCGCCAGAATATATGCGGAGATTTTGATCGACGGAAAAGTCTACGATACCTGCACCGGGCTTTTCGTTGCCGTGAAGCCCGGCCACCCGGCATACCATCGATGGTAACAGGTGATAAGAAGGCTATCGGTGCTATTTTGACAGTTAGGGAGATCCTCTCCAAAGTGGAGTTGTTTTCTTGTCCTAATTTTCCCCAATTAAAAAAAACGAGGAGGCCCTGGGTGTTGAGACTAAAGAGTGGTTTCGGGTGGATGGTCCTGTTTGCCGGAGCGTACTTTCTGCTAGAGGGGACTGCCCATACTGCCCCCGCAAAAATCAAGGCGACAATTACCAACATTATTGATGGCGACACGGCCCATGCGGTAGCTGCGGACGGAAAAAAACACAAAGTTCGCTTCTTGGGTATGGATGCACCAGAACTCCACTTTCAAAATAAGAGTCAGGGCAAATGGGGCCAACTTGCTTCCGACCACTTGCACGCCCTTATGAACGCCAAACCTGCAAAGGTTGCAAAGGGTGGACGGTTAGTGGGAAATGCCGTCGACGCGAAAACGGGCAAGGCCATTGAAGGCGAAATTGAGATCGATGGAGTAGACACGTACAAAAGAGATCTCGGTTACATCTTCTATAAGGGTGTAAATACGAACCTCCAAATGGTCAAAGATGGCTGGGCTGTCCCGTACCTTTACTGCACGCACAATGTCTGCAACGACAAGTGGGAGACCACCGCACACGTTGAAGAATTTGTGAAAGCCTGCCAGAGTGCGCAGGCGAAGGGGCTAGGAATTTTCGATAAAAAAGCGCCACTAGAGATGACACCCGATGAGTTCCGTCGGAGCGAAGATGGCCGCGATCCTTACCAATTCATCGGCGACTTCTCCACCAAGAAGCTTTATGCGCCAGAAGATGGCAGCAAGGTAGACTGGTGTTTAAGGATTCGTTTTGAATTTGAAGAGGACGCTCTCAACGTCGGTTATAAATACTAGAATCCTCTTTCTCTCGTTCAAGCCCGCACGAAAATCGTGCGGGCTCTTTTTTTGTCGCGACGCATTACAAGCCTTCCCCCTTCCCTCTAAGCCCGGCCTTCATTTCTGACGATAAGCAGACGAAGGACTACGCTTGGGCAAAAATCCGAAAAAAGAAACAGTGCAGCTGCGCGTCATGGTGGTGCTTGGAACTCGACCCGAGATCATTCGTCTATCTCGAGTTTTGGTCGCATTAGATCAACACACCGATCTGAGCGTAATCCACACGGGACAGAACTATGACTTTGAACTGAGCGAGATTTTCTTCCAACAACTAGGGATCCCCGCCCCCACGCGAATCCTAAAGTGCGCCAAGCAAAATGCGGTACAGACGGTTGCCGCAATACTCAGCCAAATGGACGAGGTTCTTGAGGAGCTTAAACCGCAAGCGCTTTTAGTGTTAGGGGACACCAACAGCTGCCTTGCCGCGTACGCGGCGAAAAGACGAAAAATCCCCGTCTTCCATATGGAAGCCGGAAATCGTTGTAGGGACCAGCGAGTACCAGAGGAGATCAATCGAAAAGTCATCGATCACTTAGCCGATATCAATTTGCCCTATAGCGAGCTTGCTCGACAGAACCTGCTTGCCGAAGGCCTTCCCGCAGATCGGATTATTAAGACTGGAAGCCCGATGAAGGAAATACTCGAACACCACGACGCTGAAATTAAACGCTCAACCATTCTGAAAACGCTTTCGCTCAAGGAGCTGGACTACTACGTGGCAAGCTTCCACAGAGAAGAGAACGTTGATAACGCTGAAAACCTCGCCGAACTTGTCAAAACTGTGAACCTGCTGGCGGAAAAAGAAAAAAAGAGCGTCATTGTGTCCTGCCACCCTAGGACTCAAAAACGCCTGGGGGCACTAAAGGCAAAGTGGCATCCCATGGTCCGCATTCTTAAGCCACTTGGATTTGCGGACTACTTGAAACTTCAAACCCGCGCCCTTGCGGTTTTATCCGATAGCGGAACCATCACAGAAGAATCTGCCATTTTAAATTTTCCAGCACTCAACTTGCGAGAAAGCCATGAGCGACCCGAAGGAATGGATGAGGCATCTGTAATCTTCACTGGTTTAAAGGCGGAGCGGATTCTACAAGCGCTTGAAGTTTTGAAGACACAGCCTCGAGGATCACAAAGGCTCCTAAAAATGCCTGCGGATTACGACGTTACCAATGTTTCGGCGAAAATTGTCCGGGTGATATTGAGTTATACCGACTATGTAAATCGCCATGTTTGGAGAATGCCATGAAAACACCCAAGCATAAACCAAATGGCCGTCAGATTGCCGGGGCCACGATCCTCGTAACCGGAGGGACCGGCTCCTTCGGAAATGCTGTGATCAATCGACTACTCCAAGAACAATGCAAAGAGATAAGAGTGTTTAGTCGTGACGAAAAAAAGCAGCACGACATGCGCTTAAAGTACCAGGGAAGCCCGATTAAGTACTTCATTGGCGATGTTCGTGATCGGCACAGCATCGACTTTGCCATGCGAGGGGTCGATCTCGTTTTTCATGCCGCCGCACTCAAGCAAGTTCCAACGGCAGAATTCTTCCCGATGCAGGCAGTACAAACAAATGTCCTGGGTAGCACCAACGTAATCGAGTGCGCCATCGACAATGCGGTGAAGGCGGTGGTTTGCCTAAGCACCGACAAAGCCGTTATGCCCGTCAATGCTATGGGCATGACCAAAGCACTGATGGAAAAAATGTTGCAGTCTATTGTTCGACTTGGTGCCGCCGGAAACACCACTGTGTGCTGCGTCCGCTATGGCAACGTAATGTATTCACGAGGGTCGGCAATTCCCTTATTCGTGGAACAAATTCTTTCCAAACAGCCCATTACCATAACCGATGGTTCTATGACTCGGTTCATGCTTACTATGCCAAATGCTGTGGATCTCATACTGTTCGCCCTCCAAGAGGGGCGATCTGGAGATACTTTTATTCGCAAATCTCCCGGCTGCACGGTGGACCAACTAGCTCGTTGCTTAATGAAGATTTTCGAAGCTCGTGTGCCGGTAAAACGCATTGGCATTCGCTTTGGAGAAAAAGTAGACGAAACTCTGGCAACGGCAGGAGAGGTTCAGCGTGCTAAGGACTTTGGGTCCTACCTGCAAATTCCGCCTGAGACCGACGACTTGAACTATCAGAAGTACTATAGCGAGGGACACCCTGAAGCAACGGACTATACTTCTCGGAGCACTGCACAGCTTTCGGATAAGGAATTAGAAAAGCTCCTCCTTTCTCTGGCGGAAATCCAAGAGGCTTTAAATGGCGCCCAGAAAAAAGCAGCCTAATAGCCAAGTGATGGTCGGGATTACAGGTGCCGATGGATTCATCGGCAAACACCTGCGCGCCTGTCTCAAATCGCTCAACATTCCATTTGTCTGTGCAACGCGTGCCACCTATCAAGATCAAAAGGCATTTGATGGCTTTTTACAATCGACCACTGCCATTGTGGATCTCGCCGGAGTAAACCGGGGCGACGCACTGATGGTGGAGCAGATGAATCTCTCGCTCGCCGAAACACTTACCGCAGGCCTCCTGCGAACTGGAGTAAGACCGCACCTGATTTTTGCTTCATCGATCCACGCACAGACTGATAGTGCCTACGGAAGAGGCAAAAGAAAGTCCTCGGAAACGATCAAGCGCTTTGCCGAGGCCAATGAGTGCGTATTCACCAATCTCGTGCTGCCGCATGTTTTCGGAGAATATGCCAAGCCGTTTTACAACTCTGTGGTGGCCACTTTCTGCCATCAGCTCGCAAACAATGAAACGGCCCGAGTTGAGAAAGACATCGAACTTGAGCTCGTGCACGCGCAATTCGTAGCAAAACAAATTGTTCGAATTATTGAAAACTCTTTAGACGGCGAAATTCGTTTGAGTGGCAAAAAGGTAAGAGTAAGCGAATTGCTTCAGGCACTTGAACAAGTGAGCCAGTCCTATTCGATGAATCTGCTTCCTAGTTTAAAGACTGATTTCGACTTGGATATATTTAACACTTTTCGAAGCTATCTCTTTCCCAGCTTTTACCCCCGAAAAATCGTGCTTCACAGCGACGATCGAGGGGCGCTATTTGAAGCGGTGAAGGGCGGCTCCGCAGGCCAGGTGTTTTTATCTACCACCCATCCAGGCATTACTCGAGGCAACCACTTTCATTTGCGCAAAGTAGAAAGATTTGTAGTACTCAAAGGCGCGGCGACAGTAAGACTTCGCGCTATTTTCTCTGATAAAATCACGTCCATCGTTCTGCGATCAGATGAGCCCTCGTACCTAGACATCCCCACCCTGCATACTCACCAAATTGAAAACACCGGAGGGGGCGAGCTACTCACTCTATTTTGGGTTCATGAACTTTTTGATCCCGCTAGGCCGGACACCTACGCAGAACCGGTAAAAAGGGCGGCCTAAATGAAAGTCTTCATTCTAACCGACTGCTACTTCCCGCACCCAAAGTCGATTTCCTTTCTTATTCGCGACCTCGGACTTGAACTGCGCGCTCGAAGTAATGATGTCACTATTCTTACCGCCGATCCCGGCTTAGATCAGCCAGTAGAGGAAAGTTGGCAGAATGGCCTTAGGGTCATACGCGTGCGAGCACTTTCGACAAAGCTTCGTTGGCTTCCCGCACGAGCACTCGCGGAAATAATGCAACCATGGCTTGTTTGGTGGGTCGCGCGATCTTGGTTCCGTGCCAATCGACACGACCAAATCATTTACTTTTCCCCGTCGGCTTTTTGGGGAACCCTGGTGAAACGACTGAAATCTCTTTGGGGATGCAAGACCTACATGGTGCAAAGGGATATTTTCCCCGAATGGTTGGTTCAACTTAAATTAGTTAAAAGCCCCTTAGGAATTTCTTTACTCAAGAAGCTGACGCAAGAACAGTACCGCGTTGCCGACACCATTGGGGCGCAATCAAGAAAAGACGTGATTTATCTCAGGGCGAAGCTTGCTCCCTCGGGGCCACCAGTAGAGCTTCTCTACAACTGGCGAGATTCGCAACATAGAGTAATTCCTGATCCTGACTTTCGCTTTCGATTTGGAATAAGCAATGACGATGTCGTTTTCTTTTTCGGTGGTACGTTCAGTGCAAGCCAAAGCGCCGACGATATTTTGGGCTTGGTCTCCGCCATCGCCCAGAAATCTAATCGTGTTCATTTTTTCTTTCTAGGCGGAGGAAGCAGATTCGACCATCTTCGGAAGGAAGCCGCCGCAAGAGGACTTCAGAAGTGCTCTTTTGAAGATTCAGTCCCCTTGAATCGGTATCTTCAAATACTGGCGGCGTGCGACGTTGGTTGCCTCACTTTAGATGGGCGGTACCAATTCGACAATATTCCTGGGCGCGCCTTTGACTACATGCTCTGCAGAAAACCTTTATTGGCTGCGCTAAACCCAACCAACGAGTTTCTTGCAACCATTCAGTCCAAAAAAATGGGAATCGCCCACAGCATTTCGGAGACAGAGCTCTTGGCCAACGGGGCGCTTAAGCTGATTGAAAGCCCTCGGTTAAGAAAGCTTTGGGGTAACAATGCATACAGGGTACTTGAAACAGAGTTCAGCCCAGGGCGCGCGGTGGACCAAATTCAGTCACCTTTCCACGCTCAAGAAAAGTCGAAGATTAAGATTCGGGCTTAGCGACTATGGAGTCGACCGGACCATCTCGTGTTCCATGGTAATCACTTTGCCGTCTAACACGAAATGAGGGTTAGAGAACTTAAATGTCCCGGACGTTTCGGTCCAAGTGTAGGTGCGGTCCCCTTTGGCATCTTGAACCTCGATTGTGGTTCGAGTCCCTCCGGCGGCCAGGGTGCGCTCGGTGATCTTGGTTTTATCGTAGGCTAAGAAAAGATAGCCTACATTGCACGTTTCGCCCTCTCGACAAAAAGGCATGGTCAACACCCCTTCATCCGTATCGGCGTAGACATTCGCTAAGGCATTTTCGCCCTTAGGTGGCATTCCTCCGGCTTTTTCAATCCGGTAGTCCCCCTCGTGAGCCTTAATCCAGTCCTTGGTATCCACCACTCCGGCCACGCAAATATTGGATAAGATGCAACAATAGGCCGCGATCGTGAAAAAAGGTTTAGACATAGGAGCCTCCCTTTATATAGGATTCCCTACCCCGCAGCGCCCCGCAAGGGGCCGTGTGTTGTGATAGACTGAGGCAATGCACCCGTGGATTGGCCTCTTGCTCGCTCTGTCTTTTACCTACCCCCAAGTAAACGCCGACGTAGAGCCCTATTGCTTTGATTTTAGCCAGAAAATCGAGAAACCGCTCATGCGAGCCCCAGAACTAAAGCCTGGCTCCATTCTGTCTAACGAGGGTGTTCGAGCCACTGATGAAGTAGAATTTGCGGGAGCACGAGCACTGATCCAGCTTCCGATCAAAGAAGTATATGAGTGGCTTCTAGACCACACCAACTGGAAGGACATGAGCCGAACCAAGTTGAAAGTTTTAGAATCCAAAAAAGCTGGATATGAAGCATTTCACACGGTGGACGTGGATATCCATATTTGGGCCTTCATTAACCTACAGTGGGTAGAGGAGTGGGCGTATGCTTTGTTAGAAGGTACCCCCGCAGCACCGAAGCGCTACCAAATTTCCTATCAAAAACTTTCCGGCACCGGGCACGTCAAACGCCTCTGCGGCTCCATCACACTAAAAGAGGCCGGGCCGAATAAAACCGACGCTTATTTCTACGAAGAAGCACTGGCTGATAGGTACCACTGGCAGAACATGCTGGAAATGCACCAAAACAACATCCGGCGACTGAATTCGAAAGAAATGAAAGAGGGAAAGAAGAAGTGAGCCAGGACCGATTCGATCAATCGACCCGTGCAAGAAAATCTCCTTTTCAAATTAATGAATTTTATAGCTTCCCTCCATTATACCTCCAGAGCGGTCCGAATAGACACCCAAGGGGTTTCTTGATTCAGAAACCGTGATCTCTTCTGCAGTAGATGCGCCGAGATTTCCAGCAAACTGGGAAAAGAGGGAATCCATCTGACGAAGAGCAAAACGATTGGCTAAATGAGCTTGGAGATAGGTGGGTTCGCGTGCGAGACCAGCGCTTCCCCCACCCGTCGTACCGAGTTTCACCATTTGTCGAACATAAGCATGTGGCACGGCCAAGGAAACGGTGTCGCCAAAGCGTATCTGATTCGTACCCCAATCGACTCGAACTCCCGAGGGATCCTTACGCAAGAAATCAGCAGCCTTTTCAAAGTCAGAATGTTTTTCAAATTGGGAAGGATCTAGAATGAACGAGGCAAGCCCCTTTACGTTGGCATCGATGACGTAGCCTGGAAGGGATTGTACTAAATGTCCGGTTCGATAGTTTTGACAAGATGGCGTCTTTACTAAATCTCCAATTGTCATTAGCGGCTTCGTATCGTGAAAGAGCGTCGAAACAACTAAGTACTTAGTGTTCTTGTTGCTTTCTTGGGTGGGATTGAGCTTAGCACGAGCATCTGTGATTTCAGCCCGGATTTCCATAAAGAGCCCGCGCTCGCTATATCTCGGTTTGATCGAAGATAAAGTTAGCCCGAGAGCATTCAACGCATCTCGTAGTTCGACTTCGCTCTTGGCGCTTCGAACTCTGTCGGCCATACCGTTGATCGTGTCTTTGGAAATCTGTGGATTGCGTGTTAACTCGGCGAGATGGCCAAAAAGAGTCGCATTGAGCTGTTCGTGAACGTATTTAAGCAACCATTCGCCACCATTAAAATCCCTTAGATCTTCGGCTTTGGCGACAGCACCTACTGTAACCTCCCTCCGCCAAAGGGCTTGTTGTTCTTTGGTTTTTAGACTCGCCAACTGCGCCTTTGCAGCCTCTCGATCCCCACGATCGCCCCGAAAGCCATCGAATTTGTATTCTTCCCCCCAACCACCAAGGTTAGCCTGGAAAATACGCCCTACAATAGGCAGCTCCGCGCGCCACTTAGGGTCGCCTTTATATCTGGCGAGAAGCGTATAGATTGGCTCGAGATCCCCCCACTTTTCCCGAAGTTTTTGAAAATGTTTTGATGAAAACCCGGAAAAACCCGCCTCTTTCAAATCAGCAACAAGAGTGGTCTGGAGAAGTTTCAATCCGGCTTCCAATCGAGGAGAAATAGACGTGGAAGTTAAAGGCTTATCCGGAGGAAACATCGTGCCTCGAATCTGACTGGGAGAAATTCTTACATAATGCAAATCACGGAGTGTACGGAAATACTCAAGCCACTCACTCGCATTAACCTGCATTTCTTTACTTCCAATTCCCTCAAACTTAGCTCTATCAACCCATTCAGCCGCATTCATGGAGGACAGATCACAAAAAACGTTGAGCAAATGCCTATAGCTGGCACTTGCTGGCGATAGCTTTTGGAATGTCTCTCCGGGAAGGTTTAGTTCGCTTGCAGCAAAGGCTAGTGGGGTTGCAGGTAGCTTGTTTAGATCGATTTCCCTTCGAAAATTCTTTGTGACAAGAGTCAGCAATAGCCGATGATAGGCCGCTTCGTTTCCAACAGATTGCAGAAACTCCAAAACCTTTGGAGGAAAAAGATCGGGCCTTTCCAAAGAAAGTTCATTTGCTTTCGCCTTTACCATGACGAGGGGGACATCACCCCCCTCTGATATTCCCATCAGATAGTGAGTGAGTTCAGCCACTTCGGCGTTAGATTTCCCCCGGAAGTGCGGGGTGCGTTCGAGGGCCGCAAAACGTCCGGCAAGATCCCGTCGATTAAAAAGCCAGCTTCCCCGTAAGAAATAAGAAAGTTCGATGCCCATTTCCCTTTGGGTATGCCTTGTAGCGAAGACACGATCTAGGTATCGATCGGCCAGGCTCTTCAAGTGTTCCGGACTCTTAAGGGAATCAGGGAAATCGTCCGGCAGGTACGGCAAAGATACAAGGTTAACATGATCCAAATAATTCTTTTGAAGCTCCCCGTACTCTTTATCGGAAAGCCCTAAGAGCTCTGCTGTGTCGTAATGGGGAGTCGTCTTCGCCGCCCACGAAAGTCCCAAAGCCTTTCGTGAAGACGGGGATAGAAACTCTGCCGCCACACGAAAAATAGGGATTTGTAGGCCACTTGTCATTTCATCATGCAGGTACATGTCCAAAAGTTTCGTCGCAGCGGCTTGAAACTCAGGAGCTTTGGGATCTGGGTAGCTATTTTCATCTTTGAGCAAATCTAAAACAGCCTTGAGTTCTTTTAGCACCGCAGGTGAAACGAGGCGTTCTGTTGCGAGTGCAGCCAGACTCCAGCGCTGCCGTAAAGGAACTTCCTTGAAAGAAAGAATCAACGCGGCACCTAGCAGTGTCCTTCCATATTGAGCTTGTAACTCGACAAGGCGCTCTAGGGACTCCAGAGAGGAGAGATTGGAAGGGCTTTTTTCATCACCAAAGCGACCGATTTCAAGTTTCCCAGCTCTCGCCAGTTGCTCAATCAACTTCAGAGTTTGAGGTTCGCTGAGGCGAAGCGCCTTAACGACCCCGTTTACAAAGGGGAATTGCCCTTCTGCCTTGACGGCAGCTTCAGCGATTTGAAAGCGAAGCTCTGGAGATCTTATGCTAGGAGCAATGAGCCTTATAAAATCAGGGTCTTGAGGTACCGACAACGTCGAATGAACTGCACGACCAATCTCTGCTAAATGGATCTCATCCAGACGCGTCCAGAAACGCGGGAACTCGGAAAAAATATTAATGTACGCCCCCCTAGAACTTCGGTTCCGGACTGCGAAAAGAATAACGGAGGTTCTCTCATCTTGTGACAGCCGTTCCCAGCCTGCCCAATCAAACCTGGAGGAATCGAATTCGGTTATGGAAGGAAGAAAGGCCCTTACGATTTTTGGCTGAAACCGCAGAGATATGGCGCGCCAGACCGTGGAGCAAAAAGACTGTTCTTCTGCAAATAGCGGGGACTGAGTTGAAATGAGACCAAGCAGAAAGAAGAGCCTGAACTGGCCCTTCAGATTCGCTTTTGCCTGTTTTGCCGTATTGGGACCCATTCGGATCCTTTTCGGTAATTTTTAGGACACACGTGATGAATTAAGTTTGCGTTAACCCTGCAATAACTCACTGCGACAACAGGAGAGCATCTAGATTTAGGGGCAGGTAATTAGAACTACTTTTTTCCGTGTAGTGAGACTCGGAGTGGGACGCACCTGTCTTCAACCCGTCCGCGTTAACCCATTGAAATTAAAAGTGAGCCGCGATGGATTCGAACCATCGACCCCATCCTTAAAAGGGATGTGCTCTACCAACTGAGCTAGCGGCCCCCTAGTGAAGAGTGCGTCGAAGATTTACCGCTAACATGGCCCGAAATCAAGAAAAGTCACTGTGTTATAATCAATTTATGCGCTTCATTCTGGCTTCTATCACCATCACCGCAGGGTTATTACTGGGCCCAGGGTGTACGGAGCGGGCCCCTTCCAGCATTGGCCTGGAACTCAGCCTTTATTCGGGTATCCGCCAACTGGTGAATATTAACGATACCGAAGAACGGATTTTACAACGAAGCCCGTGGACCCCTGAACGAGTCGACCTCTCCCAGGATCCAGGGGTGGATCGCGTCAAATTCACGCACATGCTTTTTTTCAAGGAAGTCGGTACCCGAGCCTACTTCCGAAACGGGCGCGTAGCGCTCATCGAAATCCAAGATCCCTTCCAAGGGGTTATTCAGGGGAAGAAAATTTCCGTTTTTAAATTGGAAAAAGTCGCCCCAGCAACTTGGGACCAAGTTTTAACGGCAGAACTCGGGCCCCCAGTTTCTCGAACCGGGGGCGGAACCTTTGGATCCGAGGATTTTTTCTATAGCTGGGGTGATGTGTCCTACAACTCCAACGGCCCGAACGAAATCGCGATTTACCGAGATCCTGAAATCATGAAGTACCGCCAAACATCATTCGGCCGCAAAATCACCATCTTTAAGAACTAGCGCACCACAAGCTTCACGAATTTGCGTTTTCCACATTGCAGTACAATCGTCGTTCCAGGAGTAAATGCATAACGATCTTCCGTCAGAGTTTTGCCATCAAACTTTACTGCGCCCTGCCCAATCATCCGCTTTCCTTCGCTCGTGCTTGTAACCAGTTGCAGCTCTTTCATCAAAGCCGGAAGCCAAATATCGCCGGATGGAATGTTCTTCTCAGAAACGTCATCGGGCACTCCGCCCTGGGCAAACACCTTTTTAAAACCTTCTCGGGCACTCTGCGCAGCTTCTGGCGAATGGAAACGCGCCGCAAGTTCCTCGGCTAGAGCCGATTTCACTTCGCGGGGGTTAAGCCCCTTTTTCATTTCGTCGAAACGTTTTTCGATCGCTTCAGAGGTTAGGCCGCTGAGCAGGTCGTAGTACTTGCGCATGAAAGCATCGGGAAGACTCATGAGTTTGCCGTAGATCTGATCGGCCGGCTCGTCGATTCCGACATAGTTGCCCGCAGACTTGCTCATCTTCTGCACACCGTCGAGGCCTTCCAACAGTGGCATCGTAAGGCATATTTGTGGCTCTTGCCCCGAGTCTTTCATCAACTCACGTCCAAGTAAGAGATTGAATATTTGATCTCTTCCTCCAAGCTCCACATCGGCTTTCAACGCAACCGAGTCGTAGGCCTGCAAAAGCGGATATAAAAACTCGTGTACGCTGATACTGATTCCGTCTCGATAGCGAGTCTTAAAGTCCTCTCGCTCAAGCATTCGCGCAACATTGGCCTTTCCGGCCAAGCGCACAAAGTCGTAGGCAGTAAACTTATCAAGCCACTCGCTATTGAAGCGGACTTCCGTTTTCTTCGGATCAAGAATCTTAAAAACTTGGTTTTTGTAAGTCTCGGTATTTTGAGCAACCTGCTCGCGAGTCAGCTGGGGACGGGTTTTGCTGCGGCCCGAAGGATCACCCACTAAGCCAGTAAAATCACCAATGAGGAAAATTACCCGATGACCAAAATTTTGGAACTGACACATTTTCTGCAAAAGCACAGTGTGTCCCAAGTGAAGATCTGGAGCAGTGGGATCGAAACCTGCCTTGATTACCAGTGGCTTGCCAGTCTCAAGAGAGCGGCGGATCTTGTTGAGTAAATCGGGCCGACTTATCACATCGTCCACACCGCGGGTAAGTTCCTTGAATTGGGCTTCCGCTTTTTGGTTCACGCTCACTCTACCCCTCCGTCAATATTCATATCCACATGCACCACCGTCTCGCGGAGGCGCGTAATCGAAGTCGCCTTGCCCTGCTTGTCGATGTCGATAACGACACAGCCATACCCCGGATTGTCGACCGCCAGGTGAAACCCTTGGGGGCGTTTTGTCCGAAAGCGCGCGATTACCGGGGCCGGCTTCATTCCAATAACTGAATCAAACGCCCCCGACATCCCCAAATCGGTAATATACGCTGTTCCACCAGGTAGAATTCTTTCGTCGGCAGTTTGAACGTGGGAGTGCGTTCCCACCATTGCCGCCGCCCTGCCATCCAGAAACCAACCCATTGCATATTTCTCGCTCGTAGTTTCTGCGTGCATGTCGACTATCGCAGGAACATCCTCGGGCTTATTCTCCAAAATCCAATCCACCGCTTCAAACGGATCTTCGCAATCTTCCATGAAAACGCGTCCGATGAGGTTGATCAACAAAACCGATTTGCCATTATTGGTAAAAATCGCATGCCCAGCACCAGGACAAGGCGAATCGGCAGGATCGGGGAAATTGGCAGGTCGCAACACTCGCCTATCATTTTCCAAGATAGAAAAAATCTCACGATTGTCCCAGGCGTGGTTTCCGGAGGTAAACCCGTGAAAACCCATTTCAGTCATTTCGGCCAAGGTTTTGTAATTCACCCCGCGGCCTCCGGCTAGATTCTCGATATTGGCAAAGAGAAAGTCGGGAGAATACTTTTTCACCAGCCCTGGAAGGGCTGCTCCAACGGCTCGCCTTCCCGGCCTACCAAAAACGTCGCCGAAAAAAAGGACCCTAGTATGGTGTTCACTCAAAGTCTCAACCTAACCAATCTTAAGAGCTCTGCGCTCGGTAAAAATCGCCCACATCCTAACATCGGTCGGCTCCTGGGCAAGTCCCTGTGGAACAATCTGACTCTCCCAACAGACCCCCACCGGCCGAGCAGAGACTCCTACCAAAAAACGGTCGTAAAAGCCCGCGCCACTTCCAACTCGGCTCCCTTTTTGGTCAAAAGCGCTTCCAGGGACCAAAATCCAGTCATTCCCGCCCCAAAAATCCACTGGGCTTCCCCCATGGGGCTCCAATATCCCGGCAAAACCGGGTTTTAGGTCCTTCAAGTCGGAGATGTGATGAAATTCCATGTGGGAAGGACCTACGACTTTTGGAAAAACGCAGGCCTCTGGACGGGCTTTCCATAGGGGTCGTAAATCGACTTCGCCCAACCGGGCCGAGTACAACCCGACCCGGCGCGCCTGATGAAAGGCCGGGTCCGACAGAATTTGCTTACAAACCTCGTCGCTGGGCCACTGGGTACACGTAAGGCGTTCTCGCTTCCACTGCTTACGTGCTTCGTCTTTTGAACGCACTCATCCACCTAGTTGGTTGGCGGGGTAAGATCGCGCTCAATTCGCTCTAAAATGGCACCCGCTTTATCCAAAACCCCGTGCCGGTACGCTTCAAACTTACTGCGGACTTCAAAAGTTTGGTCGGAAAATTCCACCGCAGCTAAAAGTGCGGCCTTAATCGGAGTCATGGAGGGCTGAGATCGTAGGAGTGAATCAATTTTCTCCTGTACCGCGTCGACCACCTCGCCTAGGCGCTCAGACTCTGTATCGCCTTTGATGACATATTTTTGATTGTTGATGTGAATCTCGATTGCAGCCATTCGATCCCCCTGGATGGATCCTATGCCACAACCACTTTCTGATCAATCGGCCCAAATACAGAGACGCCGTCTTTCACTACATCCATCCAAACTTCGTCTCCTTTGGCGAGCCAGGGAGTAACGGCCTTCCCTGCGTCCAAAATCTCTTGAAAACGCTTTTCTGTCAGACAGGCAAACCCTTTATTCTTGTCCTCGTTGGATACGGTGCCCGTGCCAATAATACTTCCAGCGCCAAGGGGCCGAGTACGACAGGCATGTGCCACAATCTGCGGAAAGCTAAAGTGCATTTCACGCCCGTTGGGCGTACCAAAAACTTTTCCGTTTAGCTTCACTGTAAGATCAGCCAAAATTCTCTTACCATCCCAAAACTCGCCCAACTCATCTGCGGTTACTACAAACGGTGCAAATGCAGAGTTAGGCTTGGACTGCAAAAACCCAAACTTTGTTTCGATTTCTTCTCTCACCAACACTCGGTAGGTAATGTCGTTAAAAAGAGTAAAGAGAGCGAAATAGTCTCCCACTTTCTCGGCAGGGGTCCCCTTCGGAACATCGGTGGTAATGACGGCAAATTCACCTTCGAAGTCGCCACCATACTCAGGATTCATGAGATCTAAGGGGGCTTGAAAAGAAAGAAGATTGTCACTCACCCCTTGGTACATTAACGGGGTCTTTCGTGCGGATTCTGGCATTTCATCGCCTCGAGAACGCCTGGCGCGAACGACGTGGGAAAGAAAAGCACTACCATCATAAAAACCAGGAGCTTGAGGAAGTGGCGCCAGAAGATTCTTCCAGTCGAGATCAAATGCGCCAGTCGCGGTACCAGAATTGAGTGCAGCTGAAATCGCCTCAAGAGCAGGGGCCGTTTCTTTCCAAGTCTCCAGAGCACCAAGCAGAGTTTGAGGTAACGAAGCCAGCGGCTTGACCGCCCGCCTACCATCTTTGGAAACTACAACCAGCTGACCGTTGCGCTGGGTTGGGTTTTCGCTCTTTATCGTCGCTAACTTCATTTGGACTCCCCTACTTCCGTGGATAAAAACCCATCTGGCTCAGACAAACTACAACTCCCAAAAGTGCCACAGTGCTGACGACGAGCAGACTCAATTTGTTCGAGCCCCAAACCATGGCCTTTCCAATGAAACGAAGTCGCTTCAAAGCGGAATGCACTCGCGTCGGATTCTCGCAAACAGGCGGCAATTTCAGAAACACCAAACGCATCAATGCCAAGCGCCTGCGCGAAAGCAAAGGCACCGAACAAATTCACAAAACCAAAATCGGCTTCCGAGCTCACCGCGTGGTGCAGCCCTTGAGTGGCTTTAAATCGCAACTGATGGGTAGTGCAAATGGCTATTACTTCGGCGAGCTGCTCAGCCGTCGGAACAAGTTTACCTCCTGTCCGCACCTTTAAGCCGACTGACCCAATGCAGTCCGGATTTTCTTCAGACCATTCCGCGAGAGTGCGTGCAGTGCGCGACAATCGTTCCTGCCAATGCGCATCGAGGCCAACCTCGAAATAGACACCCACTCCTAGCGATTCACCTTGAAGAGAGGAATCTAATGCGGCGATCAGTAAGTTGGTCAATACATTGGGATCGGCTGACTCCGGCAATTTTATTTCATAACTGGCGGCCCATTGCCGCAACGGGCCATCGGAAAATCGCGAATTAAAACGGCGCAACTCCCGCAGTTCGAACGACAAGGTGCGTAGCCACTCTTCGGGCGTCTCGGCGGCGCTAGCAATGACGGTCAGGGGAATCGGTGTTCCGTCTGCACCTGCATCAAACCAAGATTTTGTAGTGATTTTGCGAAGGTCCGCAATCGGAACCACGACTTTGGCAAGCAACCAAGGATGTTTTGCTTTGCGGCGAAACTTACAAGCCTCAACCAGCATTTGCTCGAAACTCAGAGCCGCAGGCGGAAAAGTGCCGGCGTAGTCAATGGTGCTACCCAGTAGCGCGACTTTAGAAGAGTAAGTAGCCATGCGAGGCTACCGTATAGGAAACGAGAAATGATTTCAAATGATCGAAACGCTCCTTAATGGCCGAGGAACTTCTGTCGATAGGTAAGATACAACGATTCTATTCAAGGAGAGAATAGCGCATGAGGTCTCCCTATTTACGTGTCGAAAACGCTTCCCTCGAAGGCTCCAACGATCCCACCCTTTGCCTCACCCCTCAGCAGTTTGACCGATGTACGTACTGCAATACAAAGCTGCTTTTTACCCACGATTTGAATCTAAGTTACTTTGAAGTGATCGAGAACTGCCGATGCCCTGGCTGCGGCGTGACAAAATCACCGCAGCGCTTCACGCTCCAGTGAAGCCCTCGACGAAGTCTATGCACCGAAAAGGGCGTACACTTCGTAGGCGCCGAGCAAAATCATCAGAATACTGGCAATACGACTGACCGAGCCGGAGGAAGCCGACGCCACGCCTTCCATGCAGATGCCAGCAAGCGGCGCTCGAGATGCCAATGCGCCAAACGGTGAAGCCGAAAGAAAGCCGATTAGTACCAATAGGGGCAGGAACCTATGCAGCGGATTTACATTGCTGAACAGGGCCGCGATAGCTCCCAAGAAAAAAAACGCCGCTGAAATCGTCTGGCCCGCGTAAGGAGCCGAGAAAAGCCCCTGGTTGGGTGCAGACTCTCCCTGTAAAAGCCCCAAAATGGCTGATTGATCGAGCGTGGAAAGTACAGCGATCCAACTTCGACCGGAAAGAAGCACGCCGATTAACAAAGGAACCAAAAAATACGCCAGATTTCGGCTCCACTCCCTAGAAGGAAGAAAGCGCTGCACCGACCAAAAGACAAAAGCAAATGCGGGTACCAAACCCAAACAGATGGGATCGACCAACGCCAAAAAGCCAACTCCGAAACCAGAAGCCCACCAAGTTTGCTCGAGGGCTTGCCGAACCGAAAAGGTTAGTAAGAAGCAGGTAAATGCCAAACTCGAGCCCAGGCTTAATTCGTAGCTCGTAGGCCAAAGCAGGACGAAGCTTGCCCCCACTATCGCCACATCCGTGGTCACCATCCGAGTGAAAAGAGCGAATAGCTGCCCCAGGAACAGAAGGACGAAAAGATTGGAAACCGCTATGAGGCAGGCGGCAGTGCTCCAACCAGTGATTTTTTTTAGTTGAAGGCAAATCCAATGAAAAGGGTTCCGAGTCTCACGAATCACCTGGGTCGCAGGTAGCTTTGACCAACCCTCTACTAACTGAACTTCCGGCCCATCGGCTACTCTATCGAGGAATCGATCCCACACACTCAGCCGCGAATTACCCGGGTGAGCGTATTGGAGGGTCAAGGTGGCCACCATTAGCAAAAGCAACCGGTGTGTCACAAAGGCAAGAAAGACTTTCCACATGCTTGTTCAGAATAGCAGCTATGGAGGAATTACTAAATCTCGCCGATTTCTTTCTTCACTAAGACCATGGCGACCAAGGCGGCGGTTTCGGCCCTCAGGCGATTTCTTCCAAGTCCAACCAGCGTCCCCCCCTGTTCTACGATCAAAGCAACTTCCTCACGACTAAATCCTCCTTCCGCTCCCACAACAAGATCCACTGCTCCTGGCTGCCATTGGAGGTTCTTCTCCAAGCGAGCCCCTTCGTCGCACAAAAGGAGAGGTTTAGTTCGATCTCGGGTTTGAAGCCAAGCCGAGAGGGTCTGAGGGACTTGTACCTGTGGAAAATAAAGCTCCTCGCACTGCTTGCTCACCTCCGAAACTACGGACACCCATCGCTCTGGATTCCAAACCTTCGCCGGTGCCGAATACTGAGTCTGTAGCGGTTGAAAACTCTCAAGTCCCAACTCGGTGGCGCGACGAAAAATAAAGTCGAGCGCTTGGCCTTTCGGCAGCGCAAAGCAAAGCTGCAACTTAGAGCGATGAACTGAGTGTGTGACGGTTTCAATTTGTGCGCAGACGGACTTGGCCTTCACTTCAGTCAATATCGCTTCCGCTAAGCCCCCCTTCCCGTCGACCAGCAAAATCCGCCGACCCACTTCCAATCGCAGAACCTTTGCTAAGTGATGGGACTGAATGGGATCAAGCTGTTGGGCCGAGCCGGCGACCATAGGAAAAGACGTGGTAAAACGATGCATGGGGATGGTTATAGCAGTTTATTCAAACACGACAATGCGGTTACGACCGCCCTGCTTGGCTTCGTAGAGCGCCTGATCTGCCGACTCAATTAGCGCCTTAGGCGTCTGGCCGTTCTGCGGGTAGCCTGCAATGCCTAGACTCACCGTCAAATACGCCTGCTTAGCTCGGCCTTGAAAAACGGTATTTTCGACAGCGGTTCTCAAGCGGTGTGAGATTTCCAATGCGGTGGATATCTTGGTCTCGGGCATCAAAACGACGAATTCCTCGCCACCGTAACGGCCCAAGAAATCTGTTTTACGGACATTAGATGACAGCGCCGCAGCTATCTTTTTCAGCGCCTCATCGCCACAGACGTGGCCTTCCATGTCATTGAACGCCTTGAAGTGGTCGACATCCACCATTGCGACGGCGATGGGCCGCTCGTAGCGCTCAGCGCGATCAATTTCCTCCTGAAACCGCTGAAACAGAGCCCGTCGATTTGCGACTCGAGTGAGCGAATCGGTCAGGGCCAACTCGCTCAGCTTCACATTTGCAATCCGAAGCTCCTCAGTACGAACGGCTACCTGCTTTTCAAGCGATTGATTGGTTGCTTTGAGCTCCTGTAAAAGACGATCATTTTCTTTTCTAAGCTGATGGTGCTCGCAGGCCTGACGAAGTACCGCGCGAAGTTCTTCGTTGTCCCACGGCTTTGCTATGAAGCGGTAAATTTCCGCTCGATTGATTGCATCGACTATTGCCCCGCTTTCGGTGAATGCGGTCAGAATAAGTCGCGTAGTAAGTGGGCGCGACCGGGCTGCTCGCGCAAGCAATTCAGTGCCCGCCATAGACGGCATTCGCATATCAGAAACGAGCGCTGCAAACTCCTCTCTCTCGAGCCACTCCAATGCCATGACCGGATCGGCAGAGCAACAGACTTCGTACTCATTTTGAAGGGTCCGCTGCAGCGCTTCAAGGATCGCGGCTTCGTCGTCGACTAGCAGGATTTTAGGTTTCACAGTATTTGGCATCGCAGCAGGAAAAAGGATGCAACTGAAATGGCCATCCGTAAAGCTGTCATGTAAAACTAAGAAACAATGCGACTAAACCAAATTGCTGCGCCGCTCCTTATTGCTTTGCTCGGAAGTAAAACCGCCCTCCCCTCCAAATCTCTCCCAGCGGGTATTCGGATTGGGCCTTATAAGAATGTGCAACCCAACTCGCCAGTTGTCGCGCGTACACCGGCCGAGTCCCAAAACGCTCCGGCTGCGTCTCTGCAAAGGCTACGGTCCGCTGTAGAGGCAGTACTGCCCAAGAATAGCGCTGGAAAGTTGGACGTCGGAATATTGGCTTACTCGCTCGATAATTCTGAAGTTATCTATGAAAGCGATGCGGATAAGCAGGTGATCCCTGCTTCTGTTTGCAAACTCTTTACGGCTTATACCGCTCTTAAGAAACTTAAACCCACTTCCGCCTTTGAAACTACCGTGTGGACGACAGGGCCGGTTGTAGACGGCAGGCTAGGCGGAGACCTTTACCTAAAAGGCGGGGGAGACCCGAGCCTAGTTTCCGAGCGCCTTTGGATGCTCGTAAATGAGCTAGTGCGTTCGGGGATAAAAAAGATTACCGGCAATATCATTGTCGACGACACTTACTATGATCGAGAGCGAACTCCCGACACTAGGCCCAGTTACCTTACAGACCAGGCCTACAACGCCCCGATCGGCGCGCTTTCATTTAACTTCAACACAACGACTATTTACGTTAAGCCCGCCGAAACACCGGGAAAACAGCCTATAGTTTATACAGATCCCGAGAACTCCTATGTGGAGGTCGTGAATCAAGCCACCACCGGAAAAGAGGGAAGCGGCAATAGCATCCAAGTGAAGCGCACCGAATTTGTAAAAGGGGATATTGGGGATACGGTTTTGCTTCGTGGCTCACTTCCCCTTGGACACCAAGAGCTGCGTTTCTATCGAAACATTGTAAACCCAAGTCTCTATGCCGCTCATATGTTTCGTACCTTTTGGGAGCAGCGGGGCCTGAAACTCGATGGAACCATTAAGGAAGGGGTGGTTCCCTCTAAAGCGAGACAGATATTAAAATTCGATTCACTTCCCGTATGGCAGATTGTCTGGGGAATGAATAAGTTCAGTAACAACTTTGTAGCAGACCAAATATTTAAGAAGGTAGGCGCTACGGTTTACGGAGCACCCGGAACCCTCGAAAAGGGAATAAAGGCGGTTGAGAATGCGCTTGCCGACATCGGCATCGCCCCCAACTCTTACTCAATCAGCGACGGAAGCGGGCTAACACGAAAAACGAAAGTGACAGCCCGACAGATTGTTCGCGTGCTCACCAGCGCCGCCCAAGATTTTAGCATTGCACCAGAATTCACGGCTTCCCTGGGCGTCGGAGGCGAAGATGGCACCCTACGCAATCGCTTTCCAGCAGAAGCAACTCACACCACTGTTCGAGGAAAAACCGGTTCTCTCGATGGGGTAAACGCATTGGCGGGCTACCTGACGACGAAGGAGAATGAAAACTTAGCGTTTGCGATTGTTTTGAATGATCCCGGCTTAAGGTTCGGTAGAATGTCAGCTTGGGTAGATAAAATTGCGCTCGAATTTAGCAAGTTTTCCAGAAAATAGTTGGCCGCCCCACGGAGAATAAAGATGAAAACTGGACTAGAGGTCTTTTTAGAAAAGAAACATGCAAAGTACCGTGGCCTTCGGCTTGGGGTACTCTGCAATCAAGCTTCGGTAGATAAGAACCTCCGACACATCAGCGAGCTAATCACCCAAAAGAAATACAAACTCAATATCGCTTGTTTCTTCGGGCCCCAGCATGGCATCCGGGGAGAGAAACAAGACAATATGGTCGAAAGCCAAGACTTCGTCGACCCGACCTCCGGGCTATCGGTCTACAGCCTCTACGGCGACACACGCGAACCCACCGACCAAATGGTTTCAAAAATCGATGCTTTTGTGATCGATCTGCAAGATATCGGCACCCGCATCTACACCTTCGTTTACACAATGGCGAACTGCATGCGGGTAGCCAAACGCACTTCAAAAAAAGTCATCGTCCTAGACCGCCCCAATCCGTTAAATGGAAATTCCCTAGAAGGAAACTGCTTAGAACCAGCGTATACGTCTTTTGTAGGACAGTTTCCAATTATTGTCCGACATGGGATGACGATGGGCGAACTAGCCTTAATGATCAATGATGCATTCGGAATTGGGTGCGACCTTGAAGTTGTTTCGCTGCAGGGCTGGAAAAGGTCTGACTATGGCGATCAGTGGAAACGCGCTTGGATTACTCCGTCCCCTAATATCCCTACTTTCGACTCTGCATTAGTTTTTCCGGCGGGTGTTTTCTTTGAGGGAACCAATATTTCCGAGGGGCGCGGAACGACCAAACCATTTGAATGGATTGGCGCAGGCTATGTAGAGCCCGACAGCCTGGCCAAAGACCTCAATGCGCGAAAACTGGGAGGGGTCTATTTTCGCCCCATCTACTTTCAGCCGACCTACCAGAAGTGCAAGGAAGAGGTATGCGGTGGAGTGCAGCTGCATGTGACTGACCGAAAGAAATTTAATGGCTTTCGAACCGGCATCCACCTTTTACAGGCGATTGCCGCAAGCGCCCCAAAGTATTTTGCCTGGAAGAAACCACCGTATGAGTACGAACACATTCGCATGCCCATCGACCTAATAGCGGGGACTTCCCTTCTGCGAGAAATCATCGAAGGCGGAAAGCCGTTGAAGTCGCTCGAACAAAAAGCAGAGCAAGATGTCGCGGCTTTCAAAAAGTTTCGTAAGCCCTATCTTATTTATAAGAGCTAGGGGTAAATGCACCGGAATAGCCCAGTGCGTTATACATCTTTCTTGCTTAATCTCCCCCCCCTTGTCTATAGCTTCAGAATGGGCCACTTTTGTGCAGCGGTATTTCTCTTCCTTGCATCCTCCGCTGCGCTTGCTGCTGAGATTTTGCAAAGTGAGTTTAATGGCCCGATTTCCCTGAATGTTTGGAAGCACATTGAGCCTTCTTGGAATGTGGAAATCAGCGCCCAATCCCCGCCGCAATTCACGCTTCGCCGCGGCAGGAGCGGAGCAGGCGCTACCGCCCGGGGCTTTATTGAACTACGGTTTCACTCACTCGCTGAAGAGGGACTGAGGGCTCGCTTTAGCGGTAAGGCGTATGTCCGCACCGGCCCGTTCGACAACCGACTTGAATCTATTGAGCTGGCCGAGGCCTCAAGCACGATCGTAGGAAAGTCTTCGGTTTTTCGTCTTCAGAACGATGCCTTCGTCGATGCACCGGGAAAGAGAATTGTTACCGAGATAGAGTTTGAAATCTTTCAAGCCGACGCATCGCTCTTTCGATTTGGTGTCTTGCCCATGTATGCTCGCGGGCCGCAGACGTACTACCATCAAAACGTTATTGATCCCTATCGGGTAAACGCGAGCAGCGGGAATATTTCTGTCGCAAGTGAAAGTTCAAACACCCTCGGTCTGGACATCTGGAATGGGCAAGAGGTCGCACCGGTACTCAACACCATTGATTCCATTCGCCTAGATAGCGGCGCTCGACTAGGGCTTCACCGACACGAAAAAAATCAAGAGCTTTGGCTAGTTCAAAGCGGCCAGTTTGCCGTAATTCAAGGCGTAGCCAAACAAACTTCCAGTGAGCGGCCGAGTACCAGGCAGTGGGACGCTTCCGGCAATCAAAAGCAAACGACCGAATTTTCCGCGACGGGTTGGGTAGAACAAAGAATCTTAGGGCCTCGAGAACTGACCATCATCGTTCCCGAACCAAAGTCTCCGTCTACCGTGTGCTTTCATGGTTTGCTCGCGCTGACCGACGGAAACTACCTCTCTATGGGAACCGAGAATTAATTTTGGCTTTGAGTAGACCCTGCTTTTCTGGGGCCTATCGATTTTCTCCAACGAGTAGCCGTTGCGGCATCCCATTCCTGAAACCAGGCGTTTGAAAGATCCGTCATCGTAGTATAAATCTCGCCACTTTTGGACACCAACAAAACTGCACGGAAGGCGCCGCGATACATAATAGTTCCATCGGCCAACTCTAAACGGTTGGATTGAAAGCCGGGGCGCTCCTTTCGAAGCTCTTTAGCAAACTCCTCCCAACGAGCGCACTTCACAGATTGACTACTTTTCGAGTCGGCCAACAAATCTAGAATAGCCTCAACACGACCTCCGAATCCGAGATCCGCGAGATTTCGATAGTACCCCGCACATGCTTTTCGAGTGAGTCGCTGTGGGGCAATAGCTGGTGCGCCGAAAACTGAGACGCACAGAAGCAGAGAAAAAAAGGGAAAAAAATACTTGGCTCGCCTTAAACCCATATCGCAAAATTGTATCAGAAGCGTCCACACACAGTGAGATTTCCTCTCTTAGAGGCGTTCCCTTATCCCCCGGGGACCAACTGATACAGACCGAAACCACTTTCCCAATAGTGCCCAATAACCACGTCGGGCAAGTAAGAAGGACGGTGATCCCATGGGACACTGATGCTTTCGGAGTAAGAGCCTAAAAACACGACCCAGCTCCCATCGACAAAAGTGGCATTGTCGATAACCCACCCATCTTTATACAGCTCGTTTATTTTTTCCGACGGCCATTCGTCTCCTGTCACCCAAGTCCACCGCTTCTCAGGGGATTCCTCATAGATTACTAGCCAGGGCTTGTTCTCATCAGATTCGTCATAGGCCAACTCTTTTACTCGCCAGCCCTTTGAACGCATTTCTTGCATTTCGTCGGAGGGGAACGTTGCGTACCAGGATAGTCGCTCGGGCTTGAGATCTTCGGGTGCCTTTTGGTTCATTGAAACCATGTAGGTGCCATCCCCAAAAACCACATCAGATATCTGATAGGAATCGTCATGTTTCTTCGAAATCCACTCCGCTACTTCACCCCAATTAGCACCTGCAATGTAGCTTTGAGTTTTGCTGGTTTCGGTGAGAATTACCGCCCAAAGCTGGGCCTTTTTTGAGTAGCTTAGCTCCTGAATTGCATAACCCTTTTGGTAGTATTCATTGATGTAGGCGAGAAAATCATCTTTTGAATTTCGAGTAGCCCAGACCTGTTGTTTTCCCGCAAGGCCCGGTGAACCAATAGCTACCCAACCAGTGCGCTTCCGATCGGGATCTAAATTTGGCAAAGCGTTCTTGAGCAAGTCGCTGTCCTCGCCAATTCGTTTGGTTCGCTTGCTAAATTTGAAAAACGGAGCGGTCACTGTGTCTTCGTACTCAGGCTTGATGGAAGCGTAATGGAGCCCCACTACAGCATTGTCCCTAGCCGAGAAAATTATCGAACCCGAGCTTCCGCCTTTGGTTTCACAGGAGTGGAAATAGGAATTAGAGCCGCTATCGACATCATCGTTCTGGACGTGGCAGCCGCTAACGACTTTCTGCGGGAGACCAGCGGGATGCTGAATAATGAAAATCTCTTCGCCCGACTCAGGATCTCGCGGTGCAAAATCCACCTTTCCGTACTTTGAAAAAGGGAAACCCTGTACGCCAATGACTGCGTAGTCCAAAGCTGCGTTTATTTCAATTTTGCTAATATCGACCTTGTAAACCTCCCCTTCCATAGACTCATCCAGATAGTTCATCCGAATCTGAGCTTTGACGAGCGTGCTGCCTTCAGCATCGTCCGTGACGCAGTGACGGTTGGTAATAATGTAGTCGCCGGCCACTATCGTCGCAGTACATACGGACATGGCGTAACCGTTCTCGCTGGGCTTCCACCAATACGTTTCAAATCGCCCCACTGAACGACCCAATTGCCGGAAAATCGTATTTTCGTTGTAGTGGTTGGCGGGTACGAAGGTGTTCGTGTTCTGAGAAATCCGGTTCACAATGTCCATTTTGGATTCTGGCCATTCCAGATTGGCCTTGCCCCAATTCGAAGCCGGGCACCACCAGCGGGCTGCGCCCACTTCGTTCAATTTGCCGTCTTCGAAACTATCCGGATCTACCGCCCCTGCGACGCCGACCAAAAGGAACAAAACTAGAAAGCTGATCTTCGATAAACTGCCCACACGAATCTCCGTAAAAACACTGCGATACTGTAGCTCGAGGAAAATAACAAGAAGGAACGATGTCATGGATGCACCCGCAAAAAATGTGTTATACGGCCTACCCAGATGGAAAACTCGTTACGTTCGCGATACCCCGAACCATGGGGATTTGCGAAAAACCCAAATACATACGTAAGTTATCTTATTGCTTGTTCAATTTTGCTCGGTGGGGTTTCTCGCTTTGCGATTGGGTCTGACCTCGGGGCGCCTAAAGCCCCTCCCTTCCCCATCCTGTGCTCAGTCCTTCTAAGCCAGCGCGGCCACCTAAACACCCCACAAAACCGAAACGCCATTTTCGGCAATTTGCCCGCTTTGGCCCCGCTAGGCCAAATCGACGACGCTGCCCGTAGCAGACTGCTCAAAGCAGCCTACGCTCTTATTTCTTCAGAAAATTCTTCGGACGAGTGGAATGTAAACGACTGGATCTCTTCTCGACAGGGCTTGTTTCTGATCTGGCTCCTCGAGGCGGAAGAGTACGAAATTGCCGCTGCAGCCGGAGACCGACTAAGAAATTCGCTCGAATCAAAGAGATTAATTAGCCGACAATGGCTAGAGCAATTTGCCACGACGGCCTACTATTCTGGAAATGCCAACCTGGTCCAGACCACTCTCATCGGCTCTCCAGACAAGTGGGAACACCAGACTGCCCTAGGCCTGCTCACAAATCCGCCTAATAGGCTTACCCCTATTACTACTATTGAAGTGACCCCCGAAATTCTGGGCGAAACAGGACACATAGAAACCGTTTTAAAGTTAGGCCTGCTATTTAAGGATTTGGCTGAAGGAAATTTCCCCGCCGACCAAATAGAAGTCACTGCAAAGATCCGCCTCAAGGCGATGAATGCCGCCATTAAGTGGCTCGGAGCAGCCGCGCAAAGAGATGGCAACAACCAAGCCATTGAAGCTTTGATCGGTCTAGCAAAATTCTTACTATCCGATTCAGGACCGAATCAATTTGTAAGTGAGTTAACAGATAATGACGCCAGTGCAGAGAAACAAACTCGGGACGTTCCAACTCCGGCAGCGGTTCAATCTTGGGGGGCAAGGGCGGCGCTTTCGGCACTCGCTAGCGCGAGTCGTCTCGTGCAACGTTACACCCGCCACTGCGACTGGGGAGTTGGAGAGCCGGAAGACATCAAATCCCTAGTCTTGTTTGATGCGCGAGCTAGAGCTCTAGCCCAGGAAATCATCCAACACGGTGTATGGTGCGAAAATTTATCCATCGGAACCAAGGAACTCCCGCTGTTTCCTCATTTAGACTCCGCGATCGTGCTGTGGAATTTGGGTACCGGCTCAGAAAATATTATTGCAAGCCTACCCGAGAAGGAAAAAGCACGAGTTACTCGCGATGCCCAAGGGTATCAACGCCTATACCTAGGCAAAACTGAAAAAATCTCCGCGACGGAGATACGATTATTACCTCGAACTATACAGGAACTGACTTTTGCCTACGAAGCTTTGGCATACGCATTTGGAGTAAATGCGCCTGAGGACTGGACCCTATCCCATCTCCACCTATCGAGGCGAGCAAGGCAGATAGTGGAAGATCGCCCCGAAAAACTTACCCCTAGTCCAACACCTGAAGACCTTCGAAGGTGGGACGAGAATTCAAAGTATCGGTTTCTCTTTCACGCCTTGTCTGAAGCCGGGGACCATGAAGAGTTAGTGCGGGTGGGAGATTCGATTATGAGTGCGTGGTCGGAAACGCCACCTTCTGAGAGGACCCATCGCCGAGCACAGTTTGGTCGGCTAGTTCCGAATCCAGCCCTGGCTCTAGATTTTTACCTTGAAGCTTATCGAATTCGAAGGACTGGTAGAAATTCCAGCCAGTGAGTATGGAAATTTTGCAAGCGATCCAAGGCAAATCGCCGCCGTGAACGTCGGCAAACAGCGGAAAGACTGTTAAAATTGCAAAATGAAGCGCAAGTCTTGGATCTTTCTATTTTGGACCCAGTTTCTTCTAACACTCTCTCAAGCCCAAGCTTCTACTCCGCGAAACAAACCATGCGTCCTTCTCTTTGGCGACGTAGCAAGCAAATACCAGCTCCCTCATATTACCAACCATGAACTCGACGTTAGTGTTCCTCTTGAATCGATGCGGTCCGATTACATCGATGCTAGAAAGGTGAGAGACGCGATATTGGAAAAAAATGACTACCTCCATGCCGGCGCACTCCGAATGATCCTGGAATATGCTTTTGAAAATGCGGCCGGGCATGGCGCACTAGGATCAAACTCTACGGTGAAATATGGGGTAAGAAATACCGAAGAGGGTGTTGACGTTTATATTCTAAATGATCGCCACCGCCCACTTCCCGAAGCCCTTCGAAACAAAGTTCTCCGCAGCGATGGAGAAACGTTCACGGTACCCAACGATCAACGCGATTTTAAGCGAGGAGGTTTTGGTATTGGAGTTACGCAGACTAGCTCGGCGCTTCTTCAGCTCTATCTTGGCGGACTTCAAACAAAGTCGGTCGCTACGGTTTCCTGGCGGGAAGTACAGGAACCTGCCGACAAAGCACACCCTGATAAAGTGCTCTATCACCTGCACATTCCTCGGCCGACCGTTGCAGAGAAACAGAACCTGGCCCAAGCCCGACGCAACGAGCGAAATGCAAATCGCCGAGAGGAATATTTCAAAAAGGAATTCTACAAAGCGACCGATCTTTTGGAGAAGGTCGGCTCTGGAAAATTCGACGGAAGTCAGAAAGAAATCGATAAAGCGCGGCAGCGAATGATTGCGGTTCTTGAGAAAACCTTGGAAGAAAACAAGTGGCAGGAATATGGCTTTCCCGCGATTTTCGCCTTGGAAAGTTTGGGATCAGGTGCCCGTGATACAGAGCCGCTGCTCTGGCGACTTATGGAGAGAAAGACGGTGGGAGAGGAAACCTCGCCCGCTAGGGATATTGCAAATGCCATCGCAGCCGTTTCTGACTTTGGTCCTTCCACAATGCAGAAAATCGCGGCAGGCCTTCGAGGGGAAAATGAGCACTTCAAATGGTTTGCCTACTTAGCCCTTGCGTGTTCCACCAAGGACAACAAGGCTTCCTTGAAACCTCTGATGTGGCGCCCTCTCTTAGAAAACTGGGAGGACTCCGAGTATCCCGTACTTCAAGCGATGAAAGACATTCCGTTTGACGCTTCAGACGTGCCTCAAGTAGCAAAAATTTTCCGAAATGAAATGAACAAAACCAAACCTGAACTCTTTTATGCTGTAGAACTAGCTAAAAAAATTGGACCGCACCTTGAGAGTTTGAGGCCACTTTTACTGGAAGCGTTGACCAAGCCAACTACGAGCTACGATGGCGGAATTCTATTGAACGAAATTGGGCTGAGAAAAGAAGATTTGCCAGCTATCGCAAGAATTCTTTCCAACCCGTCAATAGATCAAAATCAGGCGTACCATACTTTATCACTTGTTGAAAAAATGGGACCCGATGCCCGGCCGCTCGTCCCCCAACTTCTTGCTCTTTTGGACAGTGAACACGGCAGTTACGGTGCCGCTCAAGCGCTGAAGAAAATCGGTTTGAACGCGGAAGAAAGGGCTCAGATTTCCAAAAAGTTAGATAAGGCTAAGCTAGCCAACGATTCATACCTAATTCACCGATTAGATGAACTCCTAAAGCCCTAAGTGCTTGTGCTTTAATTAATTTTTGGGTGTCTAAATTGGACCGGATGGGGATCGAACCCACGACCTCCACATTGCGAACGTGGCGCTCTCCCAGCTGAGCTACCGGCCCTCGTGTAACGAGGGAGGTAAGCTACCACTCGGGCTAAATAGCGGCAATAGTTCAATGCTCGCTTTGAACCCATCGCTGGGCTATAGTGCCGCCCATGCCAAACCGATCCGACCCCACCTGGGAAAATACGGCACAGCTTTTAGAACGTGAGTGTCGCAGCAATTCCCAGCATCGTATTGGTTTAGAAATTGAACGCATCGGTGTTTGGGCGGACGGAACCTCGCTTCGTTACGAAACAGGCAATCGTCCGCTAGGGGCGGAAAGACTTCTCAGGCAATTGAGTGAACATCTTCAGTGGCCCGTTACGGCGAAATCGGGAGATCGCCCGCTAGGACTTCAAGCGCCCCTAGCCAAGATATCGCTGGAGCCAGGCAGCCAATTGGAGTTTGCCGTCAATCCACTTAACTCGATTGCAGAAGTAGCCGCCGCATTGGGTGAGCTTGAAACGCAAGTAGATACAATCACCGCGCCGAGCGGTCTGCAGTGGATTGGACTCGGCGTGAACCCAGTGGCGTCTGTGGAAGACATCGACGTAATCCCGCTTCCCCGCTACCACATCATGACCGAGTACCTTCCCAAACAAGACACTTTGGGAACCACGATGATGCGGTTAACTTCGTCTATTCAGATAAACTTCGACTACTCTTCGGAAAAACAAGCGATAGAGATGTTACAGGTTGGACTGCTAGCGGCCCCTCTTTCGACAGCGCTTTTTGGGAACTCCCCCTTGAGCCATGGTCGTCCTAATGGATGGCTATCTTTCCGATCGGAAGTTTGGAGACACACAGATCCGGACCGCCAAGGATTGCTTCCGCAAGCCCTAGCGCCAGGGTTTAGTTTTGCGAAATACGCCAAAATCGCCTGGAGCCGCCCGCTGATGTTCGTGCAAAACAACCAAGGTGAACACGTAAGATCCGAGAGGCGCTCGCTCGAAGACATAGCAAACGGAAAACTTGCGGGATGTTCGTTCAATGCCGAAAATGAGCTGACGAGTTTGCGACAAATCTTTACTGAGGCCAGGCTAAAACCGGGCTACATAGAAATTAGATCACTCGACGGTTTGCGGCCTGCGGATCGCTATAGCGCTATCGCATTTTGGACGGGTCTTATTTACAGCGAAGAAGCACGCGCGCTCGTACTTGAAAAGCTGGGAAAACTCGAACCGAAGACGCTTGAAAGTCTCTGGATAGCAGCTGGCAAGCAAGGTATGAAAGCAAGCGTAGAAGGCCTTTCTCTACTGGAACTAGGCAGACAAGTTTTCGCTATGTCCAGACAAGCCCTCGTATCGCGCGGCCTTGGAGAAGAAAAATTCCTAGCACCACTTGAAGCTAACTTGGCCGAGGGCAAAAATCCGGCGAACCGTATTCTCGAGCTCTACAACGGCGCGTGGAAACAAAATATGGGCGAAGTGATTCGCTACTCCGCTAGTCGTTGAGCGTGCTCCGCAAGTTTTGGGGCTAAATCGATTCCTGAAAGCTCGGCATAAGTACGTATACCCGTGGGCGAAGTAATATTTACCTCAGAAATACGCCGACCGATCATATCTACCCCAGCGAAATCGACTCCTATCTTCTTGAGAAACCTACCTAGACTCTCTGCTACCGATTTCTGGGACGCACTCATTGGAACCAGGTGCCCGGTTCCACCATGAGCTATGTTGCTAACATGGTCACCGGACCTTGGAAGGCGCACAAAATGGCCAATCACCTTGCCACGTAAATAAAAAATGCGGCGATCGCCCTTTTGAGCAATCTCAGCCAAGAATGGTTGAGTTAACTCAAGGTCGTCGTTCCTAGTAGGCGGCAACTCTTGCTCAACCGAGAAACGTTTTATGTCGGCACCGCCAAAACCGAAAAAAGGTTTTCGAATAGCTTCCGCCCAACCTCCACGTTTCAAAAAAGCGCGGGCCGAATCGAGGCCACCGATATGGGTTGGTACCAAGTCGGACGGCTTAAGGAAACCTTGGGCAACAGCTTCAAAGGGAAGCAATTTCTCGTGGTACCTGGTAAGCAAACTGGGCCGATTGAGTATGCAAATATTCTCTTCCTCAAGGGACAGCAGCCAGCAAAGCGACAGGTAACTCGAATCAAAGGGCGGATCTTTTCTTATCCAAACCACGTCAAGGTGGCGCAGCGCGCTATCTTTCGCTTCACCAAGCCGGGGCAGTTCCCCAGGGGGACAAGCGACGCACCTGACCGATCGGACAGACAACTTTCCATTTTCCAATCGTAGGTCAGTAGGAACAGCCCAGTAAGGGACATCGCCCCTCGAGAGAGCCTCCCTTACAAGAGCGAGCGAGGTGTCGGTCCGCGGTTTGATTTTGGCCAAAGGGTCGGCCAGAAAAAGTATTTTCATGATCCTGCCAATCTAGGCTGCGATAGCGTAAAATTTCAAGCAAGCCCTGAGCCGAGGAAAATTTAGTGAAGATAGCCCTGGTACAAATGAGGAGCTTGTCCGACCTAGATGCCAACTTGCGCACGATGCGAAAAACCGCAGAAGCTGCAACTAAACGGGGCGCGCGAATAGTAGTTTTTCCGGAGATGGCTTACTTCAGCGGCCCCACTACCGATTGCAAGGCCATCACCGCGCGATACGAAGAACTCAAGGCTCTATTTGCCAATTGGGCCGCTGAGTTATCGATCTGCCTAATCCCCGGCTCTCTTCGAGAGCCTGCTCCGAATGGGCTACACTACAACACCTCCCTTGCCTTTGATCCGGGTGGTAAAGAGCTCGCCACGTACCGAAAGATTTTTCTTTTTAACGCACGTCTTCCCGATCGAACTTACAACGAAAGCGCGTACACCGAGGCTGGTAACCAAGTACAAGTTTTTGATTTTGAGGGAGTGCGTTTCGGCCTCGCCATTTGCTACGACCTGCGTTTTCCAGAGCTCTTTCGAGCCTTGAAAAAAAGGGGCGCCCAAGTAGTCTTTCTTCCGTCGGCATTTACGGTTCCTTCGGGAAAAGCGCACTGGCAGACACTCCTAAGAGCACGAGCGATAGAAAATCAGTTTTACATGGTGGCACCGGGGCTCTCTGGAAAGTCAGGCAATGGCGCTCATACTTACGGCAATAGCCTGGTAGTGGACACCTGGGGCACGGTAAGGGCGAAAGCAAAGAAACAAAGCTGCGTGCTCAGTTTTCGATTTGAACTCGAACATGTTGCGGCATGCCGCTCGAAAATCGATTCTTGGGCGAGTCGCCGGGAAGATTACTTTCCGATCCCCTAGGACTTGGGTATTGTTCTAAACACAAAGGAACTCTCAACATGCTAGATCTATCCACTGTAGTTTGGACCGCGGCTTTCCTGGTCGCTATAGGTACTTTCCTTTATCAGGTTACGAACCGCTTTCGCCTACTTCTAAAGATGCGGCGAGATGATCGTCGAGACTATTCCCCCGGCACGTGGCTAGAGAGAACTAAAAACACGCTCGTTTATGCCTTTGGTCAGTACAAGTTCTTCCGAGATGGCGGAATCGCTGGCGTGCTACACATCGTCGTTTTTTGGGGATTCATTACTCTGGGCCTGCAAGTGGCCACCATGTTTGCCCGCGGATGGTTCCCTGACTTCGGACTGCCACATTTCTTGGCTGCACCTTATTCGTTAGCGAAAGATTTTTTCCAGGCCGCCGTACTTTGCGCCGTTGGTGTTTTGCTTTACAGATGGCTAATACAAAAACCGCAGCGCCTCATGGGCTTTTTGCCGGCGGAAGCAAAGCTTCATAGCAAGAGCCATGTAGAAGCGATTGTAATTCTCTGCTGCATTGCCACCATCATGATCTCGGGGTTTTTCTACGATGCTGGCCGACTCGTATTCCTTAGTGGCAATCCGGAAATTGCCGCCGAGGCGAATTGGCAGCCCATTAGCCGCTTACTCGCCGACTTGTTTGGCGGAAATGCGGGACTCGCCCAAACGGTTTCCGATATCGCTTGGTGGGTGCACAACTGCGTGATTCTGGGCTTTCTAAATGTCCTTCCCCTCTCTAAGCACTTTCACATTTTGACCGCGGTTCCGAATGTTTTCTTTGGACGGATTGAGCCGAAGGGGCGAATTGCCAAAACTGATTTCACGGCTGAAACCCCCACTTTCGGCAGATCTAAGCCCCTCGACTTTAGCTGGAAACAAACCTTAGACATGTTTAGCTGCACTGAGTGCGGGCGATGTTCTTCGATGTGCCCAGCGACGGCCACTGGCAAGCCGCTGGCGCCGCGGCAATTTCTGCTCCAGCTTCGCGATGGTCTTTACGGCCAACAGGCTTCCATCTTAAAACCTGGCACCGATCCGGCTGGGCTGGATGTGGTTGTTGGTGAAGGAAAGGCCGTTTTGGAGGAAGTAGTTTGGTCGTGCAACGCGTGTCGCGCGTGCGAAGAAGCCTGCCCAGTAAACATTGAATACGTGGATAAGATTGTTGCTCTTCGGCAACATTTGGTTCAAGAAGCTTCTCGCTTTCCAGATGAACTGAACCGTACTTTCAAGGGACTGGAGAACAACTCAAACCCCTGGGGTATTTCTTCTGAAGAACGCACTGCTTGGACCGATGGGCTACAAGTTCCTCGGATGGCCGACAACCCTAACGTCGAATACCTCTACTACGTGGGATGCGGTGGGGCTTTTGACTCAAACAACCGTAAAACCACACAGTCACTTGTCAAAATTCTGCAAGAAGCGGGAGTTTCATTTGCGATTCTGGGCAAAGAAGAGCTTTGCAACGGCGAAACGGCACGACGACTTGGAAATGAGTACCTCTTCCAAACTTTGGCCGAGGCGCTTATCGCTAAGATCCAGTCTTACAACGTAAAAAAGATCCTGGTTAACTGTCCTCATTGTTTTAATACCATGACAAACGAGTACCCGGACTTCGGTGGTAAATGGGAAGTGATTCGCGCGGGCGACTTGGTGAAACAACTTGTCGAGTCAGGAAAGATCAAAATCACCAAAAGTCTGGACAAGAAAGTGGTCTATCACGACTCCTGCTATTATGGGCGTTTCAACGACGTCTTCGAAGAGCCTCGGTCGCTTCTCTCTCATATTCCCGGTGTGAAACTCGAAGAAATGGACAATAACCGGCAACAAGGCACTTGTTGCGGAGCAGGCGGCGGTCGCATGTGGGTAGAGGAAAAGGCCGACCAGCGCGTAAACCACTTACGCGCAGGCCAGGCACTAGAGAAAAAACCGGATGTTATTGCTACCTCTTGCCCTTACTGTCGCATCATGATTGGAAATGGGGTCACGGATAAAGGTGCAGATGACAAGGTGCAGGTAATGGACATTATGCAAATTGTCGCATCCCAAATGGAGACAAAAGTTTGATCCGAGCGGTCGGCTATTTTTTCTGCCTACTCTTAATTGTTCGCTGCGGGGGTGAGGGCCCCCCGACCCCCTTTCAAGGGGATCCGAAAGAGTCTTCTTTCCCGCGTTCTTCCGCGCAGCCCTCTGCTGGGGATCAGCAGGGACCGTACTGCAAGAAAGAAAGCTCTGGCGCATTTGAAAGCCCCAAAACGACGATAGCGACCAAGGGAAAAGATCCTAAGGGTTTCTTTTTCGCCGAGGGTGGTGGCTGCATAGCGAGACCACTGCGACAAGTATGGGCTGCTTTACACAACCCACTGAGCGTGAAATGGAAAGATGCAAACCTAGTCGACTTCACCGAATCCAAACAGGCTGATGTGGATTTTCTCTTCTTAGCCAATTATGAAGCAGGGCCCTTTTTTGCAGTGCAATCTTGGACAATCGAATGGTACCAGACCCTAAAAGAAGGAACTGTCGAAGATCCTAAACGGCTGCTCATTTCCTATGCCAAAGTGAAAGGCACTCGGCACATCACACATTGGAAAGGCGAATTCGAGCTCGTTGCTTTGGACGATAAAACGACATCCTTTGCTATGCGCAATGAGCTTCGAGGAACGCGCATCAACGAAGAAAAAGCAGCAGGGGGAATTCTGGATATTTACCAGAATCTGAAAAGTATCGATCCTAACTGGACCTACCTACAATCGCCTGAGACCGAACCTTAGCGCTAACGATAGTTTTCGACCAGCGCGCGATCCTGCTCCCACTCGACGTTAGGCGCAGTAAGAAGTTTTTCACCGACAAATATGGAGTTAGCACCAGCCTCAAAGCACTGTATCTGCTGAGCTTGGGTCATGGTGTTTCTCCCAGCGCTTAGCCTAACGCGCGCACGAGGCATCAAAATGCGTGCGGTAGCTACGGCTCGCAAAAACTCTTCGAACGGTACTTCTGAGCTTGCCTGAAGAGGAGTCCCCTCAATGGGCACGAGCAGATTCACAGGAACGCTTTCGGGGTGGGGATCCATTGAGGCAAGCTCAACTAGAAAGGCCGCCCGATCTTGCAAAGTTTCGCCTAAACCAAGAATACCGCCACAACAAACCTGAACACCTGCCTTGCGGGCAGCAGAAAGAGTATTGAGCCGGTCATCGTAGGTCCGGGTTGAAATGACCTTCGAATAGTGCTCCCGACTGGTATCTAAATTGTGGTTATAGGCCGTCAGTCCTGCCTCTTTCATTTGGCGGAGCTGGTCTTCGGTGGCCATACCCAGAGTGCAGCACACTTCCATCCCGGTGGCTGCAACGCCCTTTATCATGTCGAGCACGGCTTCAAACCGCTTGTCGGAGGGAGCTTGGCGCCAGGCCGCCCCCATGCAAAAACGGCTTGCGCCGTTAGCTCGCGCCTCCTGAGCACTGGAAATCACCCTCTCAACTTCCATAAGTGCCTCGGGCCGAACAGTCGTTTTAAAATGCGCACTTTGTGAGCAATAGCCGCAATCTTCAGGGCATGCTCCGGTTTTGATACTGAGCAGCTGGCACTGTTGAACATCTTTCGCGGCATAAAGAGCGTGAAGGGTCTTGGCTCGGTCGAGTAGTGGGGCCAATGGGCCTGTTAAAAGGCCGTAAACTTCCGCTTGAGTCCAGTCGTGTCGGATATCCATCCAGTTCTCCAAGGCTCCTAAGTAACCTGGGAGACAAAACCTGGCAACCATTGCCAACATAGGCGGCCTGGGACGCCATGAAAAAGTGACAGGCGCCTTTCCCCTAATAGCGGTTTAGGCTAGATTCAGAGGTTATGAATTCTGCAGCCCTACGCGAGTCTTTTTTAAAGTATTTTGAATCTCATGGCCATTCTCGAGTTAAAAGCTCAAGCCTAATACCCGCAGCAGACCCGACTCTTCTCTTTACGAACTCTGGAATGGTTCAATTTAAAGACTGCTTCTTAGGGATCCAAAACAACGGTTACACCCGTGCTACGACCGCGCAAAAATGCCTTCGCGCAGGTGGGAAGCATAACGACCTAGAAAATGTTGGTTTCACGCCCCGGCATCATACCTTCTTTGAAATGTTGGGGAACTTTTCCTTCGGCGATTATTTTAAAGAACAAGCCATCGCATTTGCTTGGGAACTGCTTACTCAGAAATGGCAACTGCCCAAAGAACAGCTTTGGGTAACCGTATTTGAAAAGGACGATGAGGCAGAAACACTTTGGAAAAAAATCGGCGTTCCAGCCAGTCGAATCGAACGCTTAGGTGAGAAAGACAATTTTTGGTCTATGGGCGACACCGGCCCCTGCGGCCCCTGCACCGAAATCCACTTTGACTGGGGCAGCAAATACGGAAATGGCAAATCTCCGGGCACCGACACAAGCGGTAGATACCTTGAGATTTGGAATTTGGTCTTTATGCAATTTAACCGGGATGCAAGCGGAGTGCTCACTCCATTGCCAAAGCCCAGCGTAGACACGGGCTCTGGGCTCGAGCGCGTCGCCAGCGTCATGCAAGGGAAGTTTAGCAACTATGACTGCGACCTATTTGCGCCACTGCTAAATGCGATTTCGAGTTCGGTTTCCTTGCCGTACTCAGAGTCGATACAAGACGCCACTTCTGCCTCGATGCGCGTGATTGCCGACCACATTCGATCGTCGACTTTCCTGATTGCAGATGGAGTCTACCCAAGCAATGAAGGACGTGGGTATGTTTTGCGTCGCATACTCCGACGGGCCATCCGACACGGGAAGAAACTTGGACAAGAAAAACCTTTCCTCTATTCTTTTGTTCAACAGGTGAACGAAACGCTCGGAAAATTCTATCCCGAAGTAGCGGAACAACAACGACTCATTGAAAACTATATCCACGAGGAAGAAACCAAGTTTCACGAAACGCTTCATCGCGGAATGGGCGTGTTAGAAACGGCACTCGCGGACGCAACAAAAAAGTCCAGCAAGGTACTACCCAGTGAAGTGGCTTTTAAACTCTACGACACCTTTGGATTTCCCCTCGATCTCACAGCCACCATCGCTGCTGAACACAATCTGGGAATCGATGAAAAGGGCTTCGCGTCTCTCATGGACAAGCAGCGGAGCCAAAGTTCTTTCAAGGGCACTGAAACAAACTCCGTGCAAGAGGCGATTCAAAAAGTACTCTCGACCAAGCGCACCGAAACCCAGTTTACGGGCTACAGCGCCACAGCGGGGGAATCGAGTTTAGATCTCTTGTTGGATGAGTCGGGCAAAGAGGTGGACACTTTAGCCGCTCCTGGGAAGGGTTATGCCGTGTTTAAATCGACCCCCTTCTACGCGGAAAGTGGCGGCCAAGTCGGAGACACCGGCAAAGTATCGCAAGGTTCTTCCATCGCAGAAGTACTCGACACCAAAAAGAATGGAAAAACCTTCTTGCATCGCGTGTCCGTCACTCAAGGGGAATTAAAGACTGGAAAGACCACACAGCTCAATGTGGATGGCCTGCTGAGAAAGCGCACAGCAACAAATCATACGGCAACCCACTTACTCCACTCAGCGCTACGCCACGTTTTGGGCGATCGAGTAAAACAAGCAGGGTCTTTGGTGGATCCGAACCGCCTGCGCTTTGACTTCAATTATTCCAAAGCCGTTACAGAGCAAGAACTCCAGCAAATTGAAACTTACGTGAATGAACAAATTCGCAAAGGACTCACCGTTACTGCCGCTGAAATGTCCTACGATGCAGCGGTGAAATCCGGGGCCCTTGCTTTTTTTGACGAAAAATATGGCGATTTGGTCAGAGTAATTCGAGTCGGTGCCGAGTCTCCGGTAAGTGTAGAACTCTGCGGGGGAACACACCTTGTAAACTCAACCCTTGCCGATATTGTTTTCTTTAAAATTACCTCCGAAAGTTCGGTCGCAAGTGGCGTTCGCCGCATTGAGGCAATCACAGCCGATGCCGCAATTGAGTTCCTATTGCAACGCCACAGCACACTAAAAAGCCTTGAACAAAAACTTGGCACGGCTGACGTCACAACAAAGGTTGCTGCACTGCAGGAATCTGTTCTTGGCCTGCAAAAGACCAATGAAAAGTTACAGATCCAGGTAGCGCAGGGCAGCGGCGGCTCGGGCGGCGGACAGCTTTGGGAAAAAAAACAAAACATCGGGGCGCTTCAGGTAGTAATGGAAAAAGTTCCTTCGGTGAATCCAAAGGTTTTGCGTACCTTAGTGGATCAGGTACGAGACAAACTGAAACAAAACACGGTCGTGGTCCTTGCCACTGAAGTCGATGGAAGGGTTTCACTGTGCTTAGGACTAACATCTGACCTTACCTCGAAGTACAATGCTTCTCAGATGATTCAACCTTTGGCCAAAGAACTTGGCGGCACAGGGGGCGGGAAACCGGACTTTGCCCAAGCGGGCGGTACGGAACCCGCTAAGATTCAAGAAGCGTTTCTTCAGTTTCAAAACTGGCTCGCAACTCTCTAAGGAAGAATGGACACATTAGATCGCTATCTGGTTCGAGAAACAGCGACTTACCTTTTGTTCATTTTGGTTGGCCTCGCCCTTCTGTTCTTGGGTATCGATTTCCTTACCAACTTCTGGCGCATGAACTACCCCATGGGGACCATCGTGCTGCTCTATGCCTATCGCATCCCCGCGACCGTTCAGCAGTTTGTTCCGGTCGCGTGCTTGATGGCTACGCTATTGGTACTAACGAACATGGCTCGACAGAATGAGATTTTGGCTTTGTATGCTGGCGGCGTAAGTACGCTGCGCGTTCTATCTACGCTCATAGCTCTGGTTGCAGTAGTCAGTACCGTTTGTTTTTTGGTTTTTGATCCGCTCATTCCGCTGTACACGAGAAAACAAATTCTCATTCACCGAGGCCTTGATCCCTCCTCGAGTGAAAACCTCACTTCGTTCAACCGTAGCAACTTCTGGTACCGCAGCGGCAGACTCGTTTATAATTTCGGACAATTCGACCCTCAGCAAAACACCCTGAAGGATATTAAGATCTATCTCTTTACCCCTAGCTTTTACCTGCTGGAGCGAATCTCGGCCAAAGAGGCCAAATTCGAAAACGGGGATTGGATTTTGAAAAATGGGTCGGTCATTACCTACCCACCTGAATCTGAATACCCACTTGCCATCGATTTTAAAGTAAAGCGCAAGGTCATCCCCGAAAAGCCCAAAGACTTTAAAACAATGGAAGTCTACGAAACAACGATGCGACTCAAGGAGCTTCGCCAATATATCCAGCGCAATAAGCAATACGGGCTCGATACGACAGTACAGCAAATGACCTACCACGATCGCATTGCGCTAGTGTTTACACCCCTTCTTTTGGTGCTGCTCGCCTTTCCCTACGCAATGAAACCGCTAAAGACGCACTCCACTTCTCGAAGCGTCGCCATGTGCTTTGGTATTGTGTTTTGCTACTTACTGATGTCGCGTTTGAGTTTATCGGTGGGAAAAGCGGGAAACATCACCCCGGTGTTAGCCGCTTGGGGCCCCAACCTCTTTTTCTTAGGGCTCTCGTCGTTCCGTCTCTGGAGGCCCTAATGCCTGTGCTTCCGATTCTTGAATACCCCGATGCGAAGCTCAGGGCAAAATCGGAACGGGTCGGAGAGTTTGACGAAAAACTTTCTAACCTTGTCGATTCACTCTTTGAAACGATGTACGCCTGCAATGGAATTGGGCTCGCTGCACCTCAGGTGGGCATTCCTGTTCGCATTTTTGTCATCGACCTTGGAGCTCAACCTGGATTTTCCGGCAGAAAACACGAATTCATCAACCCTATAATTCGCCATGCCTCGGGGAGTATTAGTTTTGAAGAAGGGTGCCTGAGCGTTCCGGGCCTTGGAGAATTCGTAAATCGAAATAATTCGGTCACAATTGACTATCAAGACCGTCATGGTAATCAAGCTTCTCTCAACGCGGAGGGCCTACTGGCCGTTGCGATCCAGCACGAGTTCGACCATCTCGAAGGGATTCTTTTTATTGATAGGCTATCGAAGCTCAAACGTTTGTTTGCCAAGCGCAAACTGAGGCGGCAGGTGACCCTTTGAAAACCGGATTTTTCCTTATTGGCATTCTTTTGTCTGGCTGCGGTGGCCTAAGGGGAAAAGCGCAAAGCTTGTTCGAACAGGGAGCATTTCGAGAAGCAGTTGAAGTTTATGACGCCGTCCTTGCGCAAAATCCTCACGATGAAAAGGCTGTAGCTGGACTGAAGCTAGCTCGCACTCGGTTTATTGATTCGCGCCTCATCCAGGTGCGCAAAGCGCGTCTTGCTTTGGATCAAGAACTGGCAATTGAAATGCTCCTTGAGGTGGTGACCCTTGAGAAGCAATGGGCTTATTTTCCCGGTGGCGCAATCGCGGGAACGCAAGAGGAAGAAAGCATCGAAGCTTTATCTTTTGTGGAAAACAAAATAGGGAGTGCGCAGAACAAAGATCGGCCTCTTTCCGCCCTTTATCTACTAACGCACTATGAACCGATTTTTTCGGGCAATCTCAATCCGCGCCGAGAGTTCTTACTTCGGCGGCTTGCTGCCGCGGGCAAGCGCCAGTGTTCCTCGCTTTCCCGAAGCCTAACCGATGAAAAGCCCTACTATTCCGAGTTTGTCAGAAAGGTTTGCTCTGCTTGGGGACAACCCGGAAAAGACCTTTCGGGTGCCCGAGCGACTAAACTTTCGGAACTTTACGGTCGTGTCGTAGTGCACACAAACGTAAAAGGGCTAAGTAGCGGGGGTGCGACACAGCTAAGAAAATCGATCGAGAATACTTTCCGTGAATCTCCGTGGTTTGAAATCCGTGGCTCAAGAGTCCTTCACATTCATTTGAAGGGGGACTACACATTTTCGCATAGCCGCTCGCCTGTTGAGCGGGTCCACGGATACCAGGTGCAAATTCCCTTTACCGAATATCAAACAGTAGAAAAACCACCTAAGGGGCCGAAGGGGGAATCCGAGTACCGACCTGTTACGCGTTACCGAACAGAGCCCCGGATCCAAAAATACGACGGGTGGAATCACAAACAGAGCTTAGACCTGCACTTGCAGGGAGATTTTGTAGTGGCTGGAACGCCTCGGACGGTTCGATATGAAAAGCAGCTTGCTCAATTGGGCTTTGAGCACCATTGGAATTTACCTCAGATAGGACTTGAGCCGGAGACTCCTGCGCTGGAGTCGCCCGAAACGTGGATTGAGCAACAGGCCATTTTATTGGCTGCAGACATCCTAAACTCGACCGAAGAGGCTTGGGAACAGCGGTATTGTGAATCTTCCAGCAACGAACCTACACTTATGGCAACCGGCGACCAAATTCACCGATGTTTGCGTTTTCGGCGCTCTAGCCCACCTCAACTAGCCGATGCTTGGTATGAAAAGTTTTTTGGCCTGACCTTCGCCCAAGCAAATGAATTGCTCAAGCTTGCCGACCTCTAGACTCCGGTGACATACTGCGCGAATGCTACGCACCGTTTTTATGGGAACGCCGGAATTTGCGGCCACCGTTTTAAATAAACTAGTGGACGCGGGAATGCCTCCTCTCGCAGTGGTTTGCCAGCCTGCCCGCGCGTCAGGAAGAGGGCTCAAGTTAGAGCCCTCGGAGGTTGAAGTACTTGCCCGTAAACTCTCGCTGCCGGTTTTTGCTGCAGAAAGCGCCAATACACCGGAAGTAATCGCTGCCCTTCGAGCTCTACAGCCCGACTTGATACTGGTTGCGGCATTTGGTCAGTTGCTTAAGAAAGAACTCTTAGAACTGCCGAAACTTTTTTGTCTCAACGTCCATGGCTCTTTGCTCCCAAAGTACCGAGGCGCCGCTCCGATTCAGCGGGCGATCTGGAACGGAGATATTGAGACCGGCGTTACAATTCAAAAGATGGTCCGGCAACTCGACGCCGGGGATATTCTATTGAAAAAGACGACTCCCATTGGCCCCGAGGAGACCTCTGGGGAACTCTTCACGCGGCTTGCCGAATTAGGCGGAAACGCACTAGTTGAGGCAGTCCAACTTGTGGAGAGTGGTAATTATATTCTTACGCCCCAAGTTGCCAGCGAAGCTACTCACGCGGCAAAAATACAAAAAGAGGACTCTAAGCTGGATTGGAATGAAACAGCGGAAACGCTACTGCGAAAAATCCGTGCACTCCAACCCTGGCCGGTGGCCGAAACCCGCCTTGACGGGGTGCGTTTAAAAATATTTGGGGCTCAGGCGGTGAAGGTATCGCAACACAAACCACCCGGGAGCCTAACCACCGACCACAAAACCTCGCTGATAGTGCATTGCGGAGGCGATACCGCGCTCGCCTTGACACGGATCCAGCTCGAGAATAGAAAAAAAATGGAAACGCGTGATTTTCTAATGGCTTACCGGGGAAATTTCCCGTTCAGTGCTTTTTCCCACTAGGAGCGATCCAATGGCGTCTAAGAAACCTCTCATTGCTCCATCGATCCTTGCCGCCGACCTCACTCGACTAGGAGAAGAGGTAAACGCCGTGGAAGCGGCCGGGGCTGACCTTCTTCACTTCGACGTAATGGATGGACAGTTTGTTCCGAATATTAGTTTCGGATTTCCAGTCATTGAAGCTTTACGCAAGCACACTAAACTACCTATCGACGCTCACCTCATGATCCAAAACGCCGATGCGTTTATCGATCGGTTTGCAGCAGCCGGTTGCAACTGGCTCTCCGTACATGTTGAAGCGTGTCCCCACTTACACCGTACACTTTCACGCATCCGTGAGCTTGGAATGCGAGCGGGTGTTGCGATCAATCCAGGAACCCCGCTTTCTGCCCTTGATGCAGTTCTTGGGAACGTAGACTTCGTTCTTGTAATGAGTGTGAACCCTGGTTTTGGGGGACAAACGTTTATTGAGGCCACCTGGGATCGCATCCGAGAAATAAGAAAACGGGCCCCTCATTTGCAAATTGAAATTGACGGCGGAATCAAGCAATCCAATGCAGGCACTGCCTTGGCTGCCGGATGCGATGTCTTGGTAGTGGGGACTGGGCTATTTGGCACGCCCGACTATAAAAAGACGATTGCCAACCTGAAAACAGGAGCTTTGCAGTGATTGAACTAGACGGCCACTCGCTTTCGCTCGCCCATTTTCGCTCTATTGTTTTAGATCAAGAAGAAGTCAGTCTTTCCCAGAAAGCGCGGGAGCGCCTTAAGCACACAAGGCAGTTTGTGGAAAAAGCTGCTGCGTCGGGTGAGCGAGTCTATAGCATCAACACAGGATTCGGTGTTCTGAGTAAAGTTACCATCCCGCCGGACCAGCTGGACCAGCTTCAGGTAAATCTTATCCGGAGCCACTGTGCTGGCGTGGGTGAAGTCCACTCCGAAACTGAAAGTCGCGCGATTTTGCTGCTGCGAACCAACGTCCTGGCGAAAGGATTCTCGGGCGTCAGACCCGAGGTCGTAGATACTCTCATAGAAATGCTCAACAATCGCATTCACCCCGTGATTCCTTCGAAGGGCTCAGTGGGAGCCAGCGGCGACTTGGCACCGCTAGCGCACCTGGCCTCTGTTTTAATTGGCGAAGGGGAAGCGTTTGTAGATGGAAAGCGCATGCCCGGTGGCAACGCTCTAAAACTCTCAAAGATTAAGCCGGTGAAACTTGCTCCAAAAGAGGGCCTTTCTTTGATCAATGGCACCCAGCAAATGACCGGCCTGGGCGCACTCCTACTTCTTCGAGCGGAGCAATTGGCGGATCTCGCCGATCTTACCTGTGCCACTAGCCTGGACGGGGTCCTCGGGACTCCTCGAGCCTACTCGGAATGGGTTCACCAGACTCGCCCGTTTCCTGGGCAAATGGAATCGGCTCGTAGGATGCGTGGTTTCATGCAGTCGAGCGAAATATACCAGAGTCATGCAACCTGCGACCGAGTACAAGATCCGTACTCCTTCCGCTGTGCCCCACAAGTGCATGGCGCTTGCCGCGATCTTTTCTCTTTTGTTCGAAACACTCTCTCAATTGAAATCAATGCCGCAACTGACAACCCTCTGGTAGATCCGAACACGGGTGAAATTGTTTCGCAGGGAAACTTTCACGGCCAACCCATTGCATTCGCACTAGACATTCTAGCCATGGGCCTTTCAGAACTGGGTAGTCTTTCTCAGTGTCGCATCGCTAAACTGATTGATCCTAGCTACAGCGGATTGCCCTGTTTTCTCGTCGAAAAGGAAGGGCTCAACTCGGGCTTTATGATAGCGCACGTCACGGCGGCGGCACTTGCCTCTGAGAATCGTTTGCTTACTCACCCCGCTTCGACTGACTCTATTCCTACTAACAACGAGAAGGAAGATCATGTCAGCATGGGCCCCACAGCTGCACGCAAAGCAAAGGTGATTTTGGAGAATGTAGAAACAATCCTTGCAATTGAAATGCTCACCGCGAGCCAAGCCTTGGAATTTAGAAAACCACTCCAAGGGGGCCTTGGACCGCGGTGGCTCTGGAAGCAGATTCGTGAAATGGTTCCGCCGCTGAAAGAAGATCGAGCACTCACTCCCGATATTGAAGTGGTTGCCGCTTGGATCCATTCGGGTGCGTTACATGGCCGTGGTCGGAAAGAAGGTATTTTGTGAGAACTGTGCGCGCAACCCGCGGAAGCGAGCTCCAATGTAAGGGTTGGGAACAAGAAGCCGCCTTACGCATGCTCATGAACAACTTGGATCCCGATGTCGCGGAGCGACCCGAAGAACTGGTTGTTTACGGGGGCACTGGCAAGGCAGCGCGCAGTTGGGAGGCTTTTGATGCTATCGTCGATTGCCTTAAGTCGCTTGAAAACAACGAAACCTTGCTTGTGCAATCTGGCAAACCGGTTGGTGTTTTGAGATCTCACGAAGAAGCCCCTCGCGTGCTTATTGCGAACTCACTACTCGTCCCCGCATGGGCGAATTGGGATACCTTTCGAGATTTAGAGAAAAAGGGCCTAACCATGTTCGGCCAAATGACAGCAGGGAGCTGGATCTACATTGGCACTCAGGGGATCGTTCAGGGAACCTACGAGACCTTTGCTGAAGCAGGTCGGCAACACTTCGGGGGCAGCCTTAGTGGGCGTTGGATTCTTTCCGCAGGACTAGGCGGAATGGGCGGTGCTCAACCCCTCGCCGCCACCATGAACGGGGCTTGCTTTCTGGGAATTGAAGTCGACGAGTCTCGTATTCGCCGTCGGATTGAAACAGGTTACCTAGACAAAATGGAGACAAACCTAGAGCAAGCGCTTAAGTCGATCCAGGAAGCTTGCTCCCAAAAAAGAGCGGTTTCCATAGGGCTTCTTGGTAACGCCGCAGAAATCGTGCCCCTGATAGCTAAGGGTACATTTCTTCCCGATTTGGTAACCGATCAAACAAGTGCGCACGATCCGCTCAGAGGCTACCTGCCGATTGGCTTAGATCTGACCGCTGGTGCCAACTTGCGAACTACAAACCCGCAGGAATACGTGCGCCGCTCGAAAGCATCCATCGCACTTCACGTGAAAGGGTTACTCGAACTGCAAAAGAAGAAAATCCCCACTTTCGACTACGGAAATAATATTCGCCAGGTCGCGAAAGAGGAGGGCGTGGCGGATGCTTTCAATATTCCCGGATTTGTTCCTCAATATATTCGCCCTTTGTTTTGTGAAGGGAACGGCCCATTTCGCTGGGTGGCGCTTTCTGGAAATCCCGAGGATATTTACACTACGGATCAGGCGCTCTTGGACCTATTTCCGAATAAACCCGACTTAGCTCGTTGGCTTAAGCTCGCACGAGAAAAAATACATTTCCAGGGACTGCCCGCGAGGATTTGTTGGTTAAACCACGGCGAACGGGAAAAGGCAGGCCTGCTTTTTAACCGTCTTGTTCGAGAAAAGAAAGTTTCTGCTCCCATAGTAATCGGTCGAGATCACCTCGACTGTGGGAGCGTCGCATCGCCCAATCGTGAAACAGAGGCCATGAAAGATGGAAGCGATGCCATTGCGGATTGGCCAATATTAAATGCGCTCATAAATACTGCAAACGGTGCAAGCTGGGTATCCGTACACCACGGAGGTGGGGTTGGAATTGGGTACTCAATCCATGCAGGGATGGTTATTTTAGCGGATGGAACCGAGCGCGCGGAACGCCGACTCTCTCGGGTTCTAAACTCGGATCCCGCCATGGGCGTCTTCCGCCACGCGGATGCCGGCTACCCCAAAGCAAAAGAAGTCGCCCAACGCCAAGGGCTTAAAGTCCCCATGCAGACATGACGACGATTTACGAAAACATACACCAATGCGTCACTATGACAGGCGCGCGTCTTAAGTCGGGGCGGCATCCCACTCAATCGGATTTGGGAGTAATAGAAAACGCTTCCGTTGTCGTCGAAGACGACAAAGTGGCTTGGGTGGGGCCAAGCCAAAACTTACCCCCTCAGTATCTGAATTCGAAACGGCAATCAGAGAAGGGAAATGTTTGGCTTCCGGCATTAGTAGAGTGCCATACCCACCTTGTATTCGCCGGCGAGCGCTACACTGACTACAACTTACGCTGCAGTGGAAAAACCTACGCACAAATTGCATCGGAGGGAGGAGGGATTCTCTCTACGGTTAAACACACACGACAGGCCAGTGCCGAAGAATTGCTTTCACGCGCACGCCACGAGCTGGGTTTTTTTGAACGAGCAGGAGCGGGTTGCGTTGAAATTAAATCGGGATACGGATTGAGCTTGGAGAGCGAGTTGAAGCTGCTTCATTGCATTGCTTCACTCCAAAACAACACGAAGCTAAAATTAATTCCCACTTTTTTACCAGCGCACGCGTTGCCCCCTGAGTTTAAATCGCGAACCGAAGACTACGTCGCTGTTATCTGTAAAGAATGGATACCCGAAGTTGCCAAAAAGAAATTGGCGCACTTTTTCGATGTCTTTGTGGAGGATGGCTACTTCACCGTGGATCAAGCCAGGAAAATGGCAGAAGCTGCGAAGAGTTACGGACTTGAGATCAAGCTTCACGTTGATCAGTTTACCAATCAAAACGGCGCGGATCTTGGAGTTGAAATGGGCGCCATAAGTTGCGATCACCTAGACCACGTATCGGTGCAAGGAATTAAGAGCCTCGCAGCTTCCGATACGGTCGCAGTGCTCGCGCCCGGCGCCTCACTTTTTACAAACACACAGTATCCCCCTGCCCGTGCTTTGATAGACGCTGGTGCCAAGGTTGCTTTGACTACCGATTTCAATCCCGGCACTTGCCCCAGCCACAATTTAGCGCTCATGACGACGATTGCTTGCAGCCAAATGCGCATGACGCTTGCAGAGGCGCTCGTCGGGATTACCTACAACGCAGCACAGGCACTTAAGCAGGAAAGTTTCTTTGGAACGATAGAAGCCGGAAGACCTTTTCGTCCCTGGCGCGTACCCCTAAGCACGTATGAATCTCTGCCCTACCACTTCGGCGAACTAAGTTAACGACAGTGACCGATACCTTTCGGGCCCGAAATACGACGGGCACTTTAGAGGGAAAGCATGCGGTTGAGGGCTGTGCGGGAATGGGTTTGCACTGTCACTGGTACGTCAACGCGTGGGAAAGTTTCTAGATTTTCTAATGTGTAGAGCAAGCGACCAAGAGTAATTTGGTACATCGTCAGACACAACGAACGGTGCAGTTTGGAAATGAGCCGATCGGGGTACTGGCTTTGGAGGTTTTGAATGAGATTGACCTCGGTGCCGATAAAAATCTGATCGCCCGGTTTGGTTTTCTCTGCGACATAACGCCGAATAAATTCGGTACTCCCAGAAGCATCGGCCTTCTGCACCACTTCCGCCGGGCATTCGGGATGAACGAGCACTGTCGCCTTGGGATAAAACTGGCGAACATGGGCAATATCGCGGACGGTGAACTTCTGATGCACTGGGCAGTAACCACGCCAAAGTATGACCTTCGCAGTAGCGTACGACTCTGGATCTCCGCCATCTGCTTTTTCTGGATCCCAAATAGCGATATCTGCAGGATCAATTCCGTATTTCAGCGCCGTATTTCTTCCCAAGTGCTCATCGGGCAAAAAGAAAACCCGATCCGAACGCTTGAATGCCCACTCAAACGTTTTGTCGGCATTGCTCGAAGTACAGACAATTCCGCCATTTTCACCGCAGAAGGCCTTAATATCAGCAGTGCTATTCATGTAGGTTATGGGCACCGGGGCTTTCGAATTGGCTGAAATTACCGACCACGCTCTTTTGACCTCATCCTCACTTGCCATATCTGCCATAGGACAGCCGGCTTCTGGATCTGGATGAAGAACTTGCTGATCTGAGCGACAAAGAATCGCAGCGCTTTCGGCCATAAAGCGCACTCCGGCAAAAACAATATACTTACCCGGAGCTCGTGCCGCAGATTGAGACAAGCCGTAGGAGTCGCCAACAAAATCCGCAAGCTCGGTAATAGCTCGCCGTTGATAAAGGTGCGCCAGAATGCAGAGATCGGATCCGTACTTTTTCTTTACTTGCGCAATACGACCGACAAGTTCGCTTTCCGGAAGAGCCTCCAGCGCCCGGACCGCCTCTAAATCAAATTCCGCTGACATCAAATCTCCAAATCTCTGCGGTGGTAGCAGCCCAACGACCTCGGATTCGCAATGGATGCTTCCAAAATCCGCAATGCCACTAAAGAAGCATGGCGCAGGCCGATTAACGTATCGCTAAGTTCGGCTCGACGATAGAACGTCTCAATTCCTCTGAGCAATTCCCTCAAAATGCCATCGGCACGACTCAAGCGAGACTCTGTTTTAATTAGCCCGACGTAATTCCACATGGTGTGCTTCAACGTAAGCCAGTCTTGGCTTAAGAAAGAGGGATCGACGCTCGCGGTGCCGGACTGCCAGCTCTCAATTTCAGGAAAGGTGGGCCTGGAGTTTTTTAGATCTTTTCCTACCGCCCGTCCGCAACGAGTGCCCCAGACCAACCCCTCTAACAATGAAGTGCTTGCTAGCCGATTCGCTCCATGTAGGCCCGTGCAAGCCACCTCACCCGCAGCCCAAAGATTCGCCACCGTAGTGCGCCCCTCAAGGTCGGCCCAAACTCCCCCGCAGCTATAATGCGCCCCCGGAACGACTGGAATGGGCTCCTTCGTGATGTCTACCCCATAGCGTTCACAGCTACGATTCACAAAGGGAAAGCGCTCTCGGATCCAATCCGAGGGCTTATGACTAATATCCAAATACACACAAGGCGCGTTAGTCGTTAGCATCTCCTGATGGATCGCCTGCGATACTCGATCACGGGGGGCTAACTCGGGAATCGGGTAGGTGGGGAGGTACTTGCTCAAGAATCGTTCGCCCGCGGGATTCAACAAAACCCCACCTTCTCCACGAAGTGCTTCCGACACCAAAAAACGTGGAGAACCCGACTTGAAGAAAGTCGTCGGATGAAATTGGATGTACTCCAAATTCTCAAGCCGGCATCCCGCTCTATCTGCGAGCGCCAAACCATCACCTCGCGCAAAACGACTATTGGTGTTGTGTAAGAAAAGCTGTCCTACCCCTCCAGTTGCCAGCACCGTATGGGCCGCGAATACCGGATAGACCTGACCCGAAGGCTGATCAAATACGAACGCCCCGAAGCACCTTGCCGGTTCATGAATGAGCGTGCGGTCTTTGCCGTGATGCGAAGTCATGAGCAAGTTCACTGCAGTAGATTGGGGAAGAAATTTTAACTTCGGTAATCGTTCACAGTAGGCAAAAAGAGCTTCTTCAATCGACTTACCCGTCTCGTCTCCTCGGTGTGCAATACGATTTTCGCTGTGGCCGCCTTCACGAGTGAGATGCAGCCCGTCTTCTGCGTTCGAGTCGAAAGTGACCCGGACTTTGTCGACGAGAATCTCCTTAACTAACTGAGGTCCAAGTTCCGCAAGCTGATTGACTGCTGGCAGATAATTGACCCGTGACCCAGCTTCTAGAATATCGTGCACCAAAGCACCCGGATCGCTCTGAAGAGCCTCGAGTATAATGCCGCCCTGAGCATATACTGTATTGGATTCGATCATTGTGGGAGCAGCCGACAGAACAGCAACTTCATGACCAGCCTCTGCCAGCGCAATGGCCGTAGAGAGGCCCGCGATTCCACTTCCAATAACAAGACAATCTGTTTCAAACGCCGTTGGCGTCACTTTTCCTCCGGCGCAATGTCCATTGAAAAGTTCAGAGCACTCGCTGAATGCGTGAGCTTTCCCACGCTAATGTAGTTCACGCCAAGGGATGCGATAGCGGCCACACGATCCAAATCCATCCCGCCCGAAACCTCTATCTCGCAACGTCCGGCGATGCGCTTAACAGCCTCTTTGGTTGTTTCGAGATCGAAATTATCAAGCATGACCACGTCGGGTAAATCGACCATGAGACGTTCAAGCTGTTCAAGGCTTTGCACTTCTACTTCTACTCTATGTAAAGGCGAGCGTAGAAGTCGCGCTCGAGACATTACCTGCGACTCCGGCATAAAAATAAGGTGATTTTCCTTCACCAAAATACCATCAGAAAGAGAACGCCTATGGATGTAGCCGCCGCCGGCGCGCACTGCCTGTAACTGCAAGTCTCGCAAACCAGGAAGAGTTTTTCGGGTGGCTAGGATCCGTGTGGGATGAGGTCGAACCGCCTCGACAAATCGAGCGGTGAGTGTAGCCACACCGCTCAGGTGAGACAGCAAGTTTAATAAAGTGCGCTCGGATGAGAGACAATCACTAGCAAGCCCGCGCAGCCGAGCCACTGCTTGTCCTGCTTCGAGAGCTTCACCTTCTCTGGCCAGGCAATCCACTTTTACTTTTGAGTTAGGAAAAGCAGCACACACCGCTTCGCCGCTGAAAATCCCGCTTTCACGAGCAAATATCACCGCTTCAGCTGCAACATCGGCCTGCTGCATGAGACGGCAAGTGACGTCATCAAAGGTACGATCACAGAGCAGTTCCTGCTCGAGAAATGTTCGTAAGGGGCCTAGATTCAACATGGCAATGCGTTACCATGAAATACCAAGGCGCCGCAACGAGCGCCTTATTTCCGTGACCGCGAATGAAAGGGCAAACTCAGACTCCACCAGGGCGTTTCATCCCATTTTTTTACCAACACGCCGACTGAAGCCACAGAAGTAATCCAACGGTCCAATCCAATAACCAGCCCACAAACTGCCACCCCCCCCAAGATATCCACAAAATAGTGCTGCTTTGTGGTGAGAACAGAAAGAAAAATCAAACCCGCCCAAAATCCCGCCACCAACAATGGAAGAGGTCGCTCTGTTCCAAGGCTAATCAACGCCAGAGCCGTAAAACTAATATGTAGGCTTGGGAAGCAATTGGTAGGCGCATCGAGAAAATAGATGGCCTGATGAACCCAATCCACCAGGGCAAAACCGCTCGGCACAAAATCCTCCCGAATATAGCCGGTGGGATAAATCCAGAAAATGACTGAACTGATGACAAGCGCGGCAAGTGCGCGCCTTAAAAGGGTGTGAAATGCCCGGGACGTGCTGAGCTGTGAAACAACAAATAGTCCAAAAGGAAGGTCGGACACATAGATTACGAAAGTCCAAGGCAGAAGCGGAATCTGATTTTCAAACGCAAACCGAGGCAAAAGACTTGGAGGAACCCTGGGGAAATAGTTCGGGTAGGTATAGAGAATTCCGAACGCGACACCAAAAAGTGCCAAGCAAAAAAGTTTGTAGGGCCATGGAGCCGGCAAATAGAGCTTCATCCGAAGGGCCCACTTAGCAGGCTTAGGATCTGGGGGGACGTCCATTCTTGAGGCCCGATAAATTCGGCCCTCACAATGCCTTTGGGATCAATTAAAACGGAGTGTGGAAGACCAGAAACACCAAAGAAATCGAGTGCGTCGGAAGAGACATCGATAGCGCCTTGAGACGGAAGGTTCGGGATTCTGCGTACTTCTTCCCGTTCATCCCCGACGTGGCCCATAAGCAGAACAAAATCTTTTCCCGCGAGCTTGGCTTGCAACTCGCGAAGAGAGGCCATTTCGTCTAGGCACGGTTCGCACCAATAGGCCCAAAAGTGGATCAACACCGTCTTACCCCGGTACGAAGCCAAGCGAATCCGTTCCCCGGAAAGAAGTTCAAACTCAAAATCGGGAGTGTCGGTTCCGACTAAAGCCGCCCTGGGCGCCGTAGTATCAGGAGAAAAGAAAAACCCTAAGGCCGCCAACCCTAGCCCCAGCCCGAGCACCGCCATCAAAGCGCTTTTTGAGGGGTTTCGCCTTGTGTTCTCATTTGCCAACGAAGGTTCCACTGACTATTTTCCTCCTATGACTTCGCGCTCACAACTTTATGGTCCGCCCCGCGTTGGCGGAGATGCCCTTTCTTTCTGCACCAAATGCCGCATGGAACTCGCCCACGTGGTGGTTTCCATGCTGGATGGAAAACCCTCAAAGGTACAGTGCAAAACCTGCAAGGGAACCCACCGCTACAAAACTTCCGGAAATGCCACCCCCGTGCGCCGAACCGGCACGCGGGTTGCCGCTCCAAAAACGGTCGTCCGTGTTGCCGAGCTCTGGGAACAGAAGATGGCCCAGAAGCACAAAGAAGATGCCTTCCCCTACCAAACCACAAGGAAATTTTCCTTGGGGGAAGTCGTCCAGCACCCTAGCTTTGGCATGGGCATAGTCGAAGAAGTTCGCGCCCCAAACAAGATAACCGTTCTGTTTCGTGAAGGCGAAAAGACTCTAGTCCACTCTGTCGGGCAGGCGTAGCACGGCTATTCTCCGAGGTACGCCTTTCTGATTGCATCGTTTTGCTGCAACTCAGAAGACAGTCCACTAAAGCGCACCTCTCCCACTTCAAGTACATACGCACGCTGGCTAATTCTCAAAGCCGCGTGGGCGTTTTGTTCTACTAGCAAAATAGTGGTGCCGGCCCGGTTGATTCTCTGCACGGTATCAAAAATAGTGCGCGTAATCTGGGGGGCTAACCCCAACGAGGGCTCGTCTAATAACAGTAGTTTTGGCTGAGAAAGCAGAGCCCTGCTGATGGCGAGCATCTGCTGCTCTCCGCCCGAAAGAGTTCCAGCCGACTGATTGGTTCGCTCCTTTAAAATAGGAAAAATCGAATAGACCTCTTCCAGATCCCGCTCCTTCAACGACCTGTTGTAGCCGCCTATAAGGAGGTTCTCCAAGACACTGAGGTTTGCAAAAATACCTCGCCTCTCTGGAACGTGCGAGAGTCCTGCGCGGACAATGGCGTGCGGCCTGACACGAGCTAGATCGCGCCCCTCGAAGACGACCCTTCCCTTCCACGGACGAAGGAGCCCTGAAATGGTTCGAAGAACCGTGGTTTTTCCGGCTCCGTTGGCGCCAATTAAGGCAACGCTTTCACCCGCCTCGACATGCAGGTCGAACGCCTTAAGAACAGGACACCGACTGTAACCCACCTCAATCTGCTCGAGACGTAACATCATGCCACTCCCAAGTAAGCTTCAATTACTTTTGGGTTAGACTGAATCAACTTCGGTTCACCCACTGCAATCACTTCTCCATGATCCAATACGGTGATCGATTCGCAGATTCCCATGATGAGTTTCATGTCGTGCTCAATGACTAAAATGGCGATGCCGAGATCTTTCCGGATCTTTGCGATCAAGTCCATGAGTTGCGCTTTTTCCGTAGTATTCAGACCCGCAGCCGGCTCATCGAGCAACAAAACCTTGGGACGGGTGGCCAGAGCGCGTGCAATCTCCAGACGACGCTGATCACCGTAAGAGAGATTTCTGGCAAATGCGAGAGCCTCGCTTTCCAACCCTACTCGACTAAGCAATTCGCGCGCTGAGGCCTCAAGAAATTTCTCTTCCTCCCAATAGGCGGCCGAACGAAGCAAAGAGGCCAAATAACCATACCGAACGCTCTGATGGAAACCCACCAAGACATTCTCCAATACGGTCAGATGCGAGAAAATCCGAATATTCTGAAACGTCCTAGCAAGACCGGCCTGACAAATACGTGCAGGCGTTTTGCCTCGGAGGTTCTGTCCATCGAGCACAAAGCTTCCGGTATCGGCCGAATAAATGCCCGACAATAAATTGAACACAGTAGTTTTGCCGGCACCATTGGGTCCGATGAGACCCTGTAAGGATCCGGGCTGAAGGGAGAGCTCAAAACCCGAGACGGCCTTCAATCCGCCAAATGAAATCCCCAACCCCTTCACTTCTAAAACCGGACGACTCACTTTTTCCTCCTCGGAAAAAGGTCCCAGATCTCTCTATGTCCCAAAATGCCTTCTGGACGTAAAAGCATGAGCAAAATTAGCATGAGCGGAAAAATCACGAGTCGGTATTGTTCGAATACCCTGAGAAATTCTGGGAGGATGGTTACCAGAAACGCGCCGATCAACGCCCCGCTCAAACTTCCCATGCCGCCCATAACCACCATAATCACGACCAAAACCGAGCGACTAAAATCGAACGACTGGGGATCAATGAACCCTTGGTAGTGGGAAAATAATCCCCCCGCAATTCCCGCGAAGAAAGCCCCAATGGAAAAGCTAACCACTTTGAAATGGGCCGTATCGACGCCCATCGCTTCGGCGGCGATTTCATCGTCACGCAAAGAAAGAACAGCCCTGCCTCGTGAGGACTTTAGGAAACGCCAAAGGACAATAAAAGTGGTAGCAAGCCAGAGATAAACCCAAAAGAAATTACTTTGAGAAGGTATCCCGTACATCCCTCGGGCCCCTCCCAGAGAACTGATGTTCAGAAAGGTAACCCGGATTACCTCGCTAAATCCTAATGTAACGATGGCGAGGTAGTCCCCTCGAAGTCGCAAGGAAGGCAAACCCACCAAGTAGCCTGCCAATGCCGCAAGCAGCCCTCCTATTCCAACCGCACATCCAACACCCACGGCCGATTGTAGAAAAGCGCCCGCCGGATACACCGTCGTCAAACCGGCGCTAACGTACGCGCCGACCGCCATGAAGCCCGCATGGCCCAAGGAGAATTGCCCCGCACAGCCATTGATCAAATTCAGACTTAGCGCCAATATTCCTGCAATTCCGGAATTTACCAGAACTCGGAGGTAGTAGGGATTCATGCTCGACTCGAGCGTCGCTCCGACACCCCACAACACACCGATAAGAATCGCGGCTATGAGTGCTTGGGCCGTTGGCGTGCGCATCAAACTTTCTCCTTTCGCACAACTCCAAAAAGCCCGCTGGGCCGAACCAAAAGCACAAGAACTAGTAGCGCAAAGGAGATCGCATCGCGAAACGTTGAAGAAACATAATAGACGGTGAATGACTCTGCCAAACCGAGAACCAAACCTCCCACTGCTGCCCCCGACAAACTGCCAATCCCACCAAACACGGCAGCGATAAAGGCTTTCATTCCAATACCGACTCCCATCATCGGTTCAATTTTGGGGTAACAAAGGCCGTATAATACCGCCGCACACCCAGCGAGCGAAGAGCCGACCAAAAATGTAAAGACGATAATCCGATCGGTGGGGATTCCCATGAGACTCGCCACATCGATATCAAATGCAACTGCGCGCATTGCGATACCCAGCTTCGTACGGTGCACTAGGTACGTAAGGCCCAGCACTAGCAGCGCGGAAACGCCAATTACAATGAGCTGAATATTAGTAAGTACTAAATCCGAACCTTCCCATGGATAGTAGCTCACCGTTTCAATTACGGAGGGAAATACACGGGGAGTTGCACCAAATACTATTTGCCCCAAATTCTGCAGCAACAGTGAAACACCCACCGCCGTAATCAAAACATTAAGGCGAGGCGCCGATCGCAATGGCCGGTAGGCGAGGCGCTCGACTAGGGCTCCCACTAACATACAAGCGATCATACTTCCCAAAATCACTACCGAAAAAGGAAGTACACCTGCGCCCTGCCCCGCCAGCGCCTCCGCAATGAATAACCCGGCAAAAGCCCCCAACATGAAGATTTCGCTATGCGCAAAATTGATAAACTGCAAAATGCCGTAAACCATCGTGTAACCGAGGGCGACGAGTGCATAAACGCCACCAAGGGCTAACCCATTAATCAGGTTTTGAAGAAAACCCTGCACCAAAAAACTCCTATTAAAGGAAGAATCCCCGCTCTGAAGGATTCCGTTCGAAAGCTACCAAGAATCAGGGATCGATCGTCGTAACGTAGCTATACTTCTGCTTGCCGCTTACCTGCATAACCACTGCGGACTTCACCGGATCTCGTTGAGCGTTTAGGGTGATATTCCCCGACACACCCTTTACATCTTTGGTAGCCGCCAAGGCATCCCGTAGGCTTGCTGGAGTTAAGTCTTTCGCCTTTTTCACCGCTTCAATGGCAACCAAGGTGGCGTCGTATCCGAGAACTGCCATGCTGTCGGGAGTCTCTTTATACTTTGCCTTGTAACGATTCACGAAAGCGACGGCCTCTGGACGAGTGTCCTGTTGGGAATAGTGGTTACTGAAATAATGGCCGACTATTGCATCACCCCCAATTTCAGTAAGTTTGTCGCTATCCCAACCATCCCCGCCCAACAAAACTACGTTTAAGTTCAGTTCCTTTGCTTGGCGCGCAATCAGCCCGACTTCCGTGTAATAACCTGGAACAAAAACCACCTCAGGCTTTTTAGACCGAATGCTCGTCAGCTGAGACTTAAAATCGATATCGCCGGACGAATAGGCGACGTCCACCAAAATCTCCCCGCCCATCGCCCGAAATTCTTTTGTGAAAAAATCGGCAAGCCCGACGCTGTAGTCACTTCGGATATCACGCAAAATAGCCGCTTTTTTCTTTTTTAGATTAAGCGCAGCAAATTTTGCCATTACTTTCCCTTGAAAGGGATCAATGAAGCAGGCGCGGAAAACGTAGTCCCCAAGCTGAGTCACTTTGGGATTTGTGCTGGCAGGACTAATCATGGGAACTTTGTACTGCTGCGCAATCGCACCCGCCGCAATAGAACGTGAACTTGCCACCTCGCCAATTACTAGGGGTACCCGATCCCGCGTGATGAGCTTTGTAATGGCGGTAACTGCCTCTTCTGACTTGCCCTGGTTATCGTAAGAAATTACGCGAAACTTCTTCCCCTTAAAGCCCCCCGCAGCGTTGGCTTCGTCGAGGGCCATTTCAACCCCGCGGTGGGTAGAAGTGCCAAATGAGCTTTCCGACCCGGTCATCGAACCGTACTCGCCAAAAACTATTTCATTCGTCTCGCCGCCCTTGGTACACCCAACCAGCAAAAACAGAGAAAATAGGACTGCCCGAGAAATTTGTGAACAAAAACGCATGAATCCCCCTACGCCCTCAGAACGGTAACGGCCGCATCGTAGGGTTGTCAATCGGCGCCAAGGCGCAGCATCTGCCCAAATTGACATCGGCCCCTAGCACCCCTTAAGGTCCGGGGCGTGGAAAAAAAGAAAACGCTTCCGAGCTTTGAAGCTTCGCTGGAAGAGCTGGAAAAAATCATCGTCGACCTGGAAAAAGGCGAAAAAGCACTAGAGGACCAGCTTAAGGCCTTTGAACGCGGTATTGGTCTGTCGAGGGACTGCCTCAAGCGACTCGATGAAGTCGAGCGAAAGGTCCAAGTACTGACCCAAGATGAAAAAGGCGACTTTCAGGCAAAGGACTTTGCCGAATAGAGCTTTCCTTTGACACCCTCCCGGCCCCTTCTTAATCTGATTTCCTTTCACCCGAAGCTTGGAGTGCGCCAAAGTGAGTTTCGAATCCTACAGCGAAGACCGAATAGGCCTGTTTAACCGCTACCTTGAGGAAAATAATCATCGTTTCCGTCAGTCGGTCTCCCAACGCTTCGGACCGCTCCTTACAGCGATGCACTACAGCCTTGAAGGCGGCGGAAAAAGACTGCGTCCCCTTCTGGTACTGGCGAGCGCTGACTGCTTGGGGCTTCCTGCTGAGTCGGTACTACCGGCGGCCTGCGCAATCGAGTACATCCACACTTACTCCTTAATACACGATGACTTGCCGGCTTTGGACGATGACGACACTCGGCGCGGTCGCGCTTCAAACCACAAAAAGTTTGGCGAAGCCATGGCCATTCTGGCCGGAGACGCTTTGCTCACTGAAGCCTTTGGCCAAATGATTCAACTTAACGGCCGCTACCAACCCGCTCAAGTTCTTGCCGCAATTGACCTGTTGGTCCAATACGGGGGAGTTCGGGGAATGGTGGGAGGACAAGTTCTAGATGTGACGACCGAAGACCTTACCTACAGCCTTCCGGAACTTGAATTTATCCATATCCACAAAACGGGCGCCCTCATTTTAGGATCTGTGCTATTACCCACGCGGCTGATTCCGGTTGAAGAAATCCGGTTGCAGCGGATTCGCCGCTACGGGGAAGCGCTGGGTCTGGCTTTCCAGATCTCTGATGACATCTTGGATGCCGAAACCTCGATACGCTACTCTCGCGGGCCGCGCAAAAAGCCCAAGCCGAGCTATGCTCAGGTTATGGGCCGCACGGAAATGCGCGAAAAACTGAATCGGCTCATAGACACGGCCGTTGGAGCCATTTTGCCTGAAGGAGAGCGGGGTAAACCGCTAGTGGGGATCGCGGAGTTTATTCGAGATCGACGGAGCTAGCGCAACCCAGCCAAGATAAAATGGGATTGCTTGATGACATTCTCTCACCCGAGCACTTGCGCCGGATTCCGGCCAAGAAGCTAGGTAAAGTGGCTGAGGAGATTCGAAACGAACTCCTTAGAGTCGTCTCCGAGAAGGGTGGGCATCTTGCCTCGAACTTAGGCAGCGTGGAGCTCGCTATTGCTCTACACTTTGTTTTCGATACTCCAAACGACAAATTGGTCTGGGATGTTGGTCACCAAGCTTACCCCCACAAAATCCTCACTGGCCGTAGGGAACGGTTTCCAAGTATTCGCCAAACCGGTGGCTTGAGTGGGTTTACCTCCAGAGCGGAAAGCGAATTCGACCCCTTCGGCGCCGGACATGCCAGCACTTCGATTTCGGCTGCACTCGGTATCGCCGAGGGAATGCGGCACAGTGGGCTGGATAGGTTTTCCATTGCCGTTATTGGCGACGGTTCACTTACGGGCGGCTTGGCCTTTGAGGCACTCAACAATGCAGGTCATATTCCTGCTCGTAATCTTGTAGTTGTCCTAAATGACAACGACATGTCTATCGATCCTAATGTCGGTGCACTAAACAGCTTTGTGAACCATGCACTCACCCACCCGGGTTACAATCGGGTGCGTCGGGAAATTCGCTCTTTGCTGGTGTCGTTAAACGACCTGGGCGTGCCCATCACGGGCCTTGCCTCAAAACTACGTACTTCGGCTAAAAACCTATTCACTCCGGGCATGCTGTTTGAGTGTTTCGGGTTTCGCTACGTCGGGCCAATCGACGGGCACGATCTAGATCAACTCACCGAAACGCTCGCATTCATAAAAAAACAGGGTCCGCAAAGCGGGCCTTACCTGGTTCACGCGCTTACGGTGAAAGGCAAAGGTTACCCGCTCGCCGAAAAACTCCCTTTGCAGTACCACGGTGTTACCCCTTTTAAAGTCGATATTGGCCTAGAGAAATCGGAGAAAAAGAAAGCCCACTACCAAGATGTTTTCGCAGACACTTTGATTCGCATTGCCAAACAAGATCCGCGCGTTGTCGCCGTTACGGCAGCCATGCCGAGTGGAACGGGACTAAACAAATTCCAAAAGGAATTCCCAAGCCGTTGCTACGATGTTGGAATTGCTGAGGCCCATGCTGTGCTCTTTGCTGCCGGAATTGCGACCGAGGGGTTTCGCCCCGTCGCAGCGATTTACTCCACCTTCTTGCAACGGGCCTACGATCAAATTATTCACGATGTCGCGCTCCAAAAGCTGCCGGTAGTATTCGCGCTAGATCGAGCAGGACTCGTGGGCGCTGACGGTGCCACTCATCAAGGTGCTTTTGACCTAAGCTACCTCCGGGCGATTCCCGACTTGGTGATCATGGCGCCAAAGGACGAAAACGAACTCCAACACATGGTGTACACGTCCATTCAGTACACTGATGGCCCCATCGCCTTTAGATACCCCCGGGGTGAAGTTCAGGGTGTCGCCATGGATGCCGAACTCCAAATTATTCCCATTGGACGAGCGGAAGTAATCTCTCTTGGGGATGGACCGACGCAGGTTACTCTGCTGGGAGTCGGACAAGGGGTACCACTGGCGCTAGAAGTACAAGCGCTGCTCAAGGAACTTGGCATTTCGGCCACGGTCGTAAACGCCCGCTTTATAAAGCCCCTCGACACCACAACGATTGAGAGCTGGGGGCACTGTTCTGAACTAGTAGTTACCTTGGAAGAGAACGCTCTGCCGGGAGGCTTTGGATCCGCTGTTTGCGAACTTTTTGCCGACAAGGCAATTGCCACTCCAGTTCTTAGAGTGGGCCTACCTGACTCGTTTATTGACCACGGAACGCCAGCTCACCAGCGCAAAGAAGCAGGACTCACTGCAGAAGCGGTAGTAAAGCGGATACAGAACCGGCTCCTAAGCCAGAACGTTCTCAGCAAGCCCCTCACTCAGTCGGCGGATAAACGTCCTCCGGCGCAGCTTCAATAACAGGCAACCTTTCCAATTGGCTTAGTTGTCGCTTTTTCTCTACGGCTCGATTGAGTGCCGCCGGAAGCTTTTCTTTTTCGAGCTCCGTGAGCTTCTCTGCGTCACTTGCAGCAAAAGTTGCTTCTTCCTCAAACTTACGACGTACTTCGTCCGAAAAGATCAGGTTTCGATTTTGATCGAGGACCACTTGAAGCTGTTTGATATCCTCGGCCCCACCATTCGGGTTTTGTTGCTTCAAAGCTTCTATTTGCTTCATCAACTCAGTTTCCCGATTCTTGGCTCTCTCAGATTCTTCTAAGCGTTCCTTAAGCAGACCAGCACGCCTCTGCTCCGCTTTTGCAAACCGAATCGACAACTCGAGATATTGAACTTCACTCTTCGCGGCTTCGAGCTCCGCTTCCGCCTTGGTCCGCTCTAAACCTCGATGCACCGTTAAGTTCGAGGCAACTGAGTCACGAACACCCCGTTGGGCCTCCGCTAACATCTCAGAAGAAGCTCGCCACTGGACGAGGGCTTCTTCTTTTTCTTGCCGCAACTTCTGCTCAGTCTCCCGCATCTCGGCGGATTGCTTGAGTGCCAAAAGCTCTCTGCCTTTCAGCGCTTGCTCTTCCGATACTTTGCTACGCGCCAGATCCTGCAAATCGACTACTTCTAGCGCCCGAAACCTTCCCACCCTGGGGCCAAACTCACTTTCGAAATCGAGACGGCAAATTTCGGCAAAGTACCCATCCGCTGGCAATGCAACGTCAGAGATCTGGCAAAGATGTCGGATCAACCAGGGGCTTGCGGAATCGGTTCTTGAAATTTCTCCCACTAGAACCCCGTCCTTCTTTAAAGAAGCCTCGTTCCCTGAAGCAGATATCTCCACCGACAACGAAAAGACTATAGATTCCAACGGCAACAAGGCAGGCACACTAGGGCAATCCTGGGCGGAGAACTCCGCTACGACACGATTTGAGACACCGACAAATTGAATGCACCCGGCCGAAAGCAGGCGGGTCGCAGTCAGTGCCTCAGGCAAATGTACGTATGAAAGCAAGTCGCCCCGTGCGGGAGCCGATTGTATTTCGGTAGGCTTTCCGCACCCTGCAATCCCGAGAAGACCCAGGAAAAATAGAATCTGAAATGGCAAAAGCGACACCATTGTCCTCATTGGGCGGAAGCTACCACAAAGGTCACAGATGAGGTAAGTTGTTCGGCGCCATGGTCGCCAAAGAACGTTTAGACATTCTGCTTACCCTACGTGGGCTTTGCTCTTCGCGAGAGCAGGCACAACGTTGTGTAATAGCAGGAGAGGTTTGGCAAGGTACAAACCGCCTAGAAAAACCGGGAATCCGTCTCGCCACGGACGCGCTTTTAGAGCTCCGTCCTCGTACAGCTCGTTTTGTCAGTCGGGGCGGATTTAAGCTTGAGCATGGCCTAAAGACTTTTGGCATCAAGGTGGAGAACCGGGTCTGCCTGGACATCGGGGCATCTACGGGCGGATTCACTGATTGCCTTCTCCAAAATGGAGCTAGCCGTGTGTTTGCTGTCGATTGTGGAATTGGCCAACTAGATCAAAAACTTCGCTCTCATCCGCAAGTGGTCTGCTTGGAAAAAACGAATGCACGCTACCTTACTTTGAATACGCTTGCCGAAGCACACCCGGAGGCGAACAAACTCTCTTTTGCTTGCGCCGACGCCTCCTTTATTTCGCTTCGGTTGCTGATCGAACCACTTCAAAAGGCTCTGCCCCAGATTCAAGATTGGCTTTTGCTCTTTAAGCCTCAATTTGAAGTAGGGCCGGAAAATCTTGGCAAAGGCGGGCGGGTGCGAAACCCCGCGGCCACCATAAAAGCGCTCGAAACATTCGATGCCTCGATGGCAGCGCTGGGCTTGCATCGGAGACAAAAGGTGGCAGATTCTCCTCTCACTGGTAAGAAGAGTGGGAATCAGGAGCTCTTGCTTCACTATGAAAAAGCTTAAACTTATCGGCAACCTATCGCTCGCACTCCTATTGACGCTGGGTTCGTGCGCGACAAAACCGACCATCGAGGGCGAGCCTCTTTCGACCCCGCAGCAAGACACCCCTACCGCTTCCGGCTTTGGCGGAGCAGGCAAACGAGTAGCGCTAGTTTTGGGGGGCGCTGGGGTTGCGAGCTTTGCCACCGTAGGCCTCCTTAAGAGGCTCTTCGAAGAAGGCATTCAGATTGACCTTGTGGTTACGACTGGCTGGCCAACCGTATTCTCTTTAGCCGATGGTTTTTCGAAAAGTGTCCATGATTTAGAGTGGTTTGCCACGCGAATGGCGGAAAAAGACTTTCGGAAAATGGGAGCCGTCGATTTCCGCAAAGATCTCGATCCAACTGAACTTTTGCCCCAGCTCATATCTAAGTCTTTTCCCCAAGCCCTGTTGAGCCAGTCACGGCTGCCCGTCGTGATTGCTGCCACTAACACCGACCTAGGCGAACCAGATATTTTCGGCTCGGGGGAATGGAAAGAGCCCCTTCTTCGGACCGTTTCCGTGCCTGGAATGTACCGAAAGTTCCCTGTTGAGTCCGCCTGGATCAACCAAATCACGGGATTCGATGTCCGAGAAGCCCTGAGACGAGGGGCCACCCGGGTGGTGGTTGTATCGATGTACGAAGACTTTAACCAATGGCTGGTGGGCACAGGAAGCCAAGAAGATGAACTAGTTAGACGACTTTATGCAGCCCAAATTCGAAAATCCTCCCAGGAAGCTGAGAAATTGGCCTACCTGTTTTCCCCGATTGTGCTAAAGAGGGGCCCGATGGATTTTTCTGCCAAGAGGATGGCAATCCTTGCGGGCTACCGCGAAGGCGGGCGCATTATCAAAAAACTGAGAGAGACGGCAAACTCAACCGCAAATTGACGTTGGCGGCTGGGTCTCCTAGAACATAGCGGTGAATATCTATTATTTCATTTTCCTCGGGCTAACTGCCCTTTTGACCGGGTGTGGAGATCCGCCTCCCATGCCCCAACTTCCGGGGCATGAGAGCCACAAAGTTGAGAGAGTCTTACTAGACGACAATCTTGATGCCTCCGACATCAAACAGCTTTTCGACGCCGTAAACGAACAGGGCCGACTGAATGGCATTGCCCCTTGGATGCGTGGAGCTCCTGAATCTGAGCTCAACGCCGTAGGGGGCCTACTCAGCCGCTATATTTACGAACCCGCGTTAGACCGCGATGGCTTGGTTTCCTTGCTATCCGATCGAGTCAGCAAGAAGTCGTTTTCTCGGCTAAAAGACAGCAGAAAAGGCGCGAGTCGAAGTGGCGGAGCTTTGGCTGAACTTGCCAAAGCAGCCATAAATTCTCCGCATTTTGTCGATATCATCGAGCGAGACATCGGTATTCTAGCCCCTGAACTCGACCAACCTCTAAATGAAATACTGTCTGATTTTCTTAAGACCTGGGACGCGGACTCCAGTGAGCCTGCCTCTCAACCGGAAGAGATCGTAACCGACCTCCAGAATTTTCTTAAAAGCCCTGGCATGAAGGGCCACTGGACAAAGTTTTTCGACTCAGTTTCAACTTCTTGGCCGATTGTTGGTCTATTGCACGCCATGCGCGAAGTCGACCACAGGCACGATGGGAAAGCATTTGATGGCATGGGCGGTGGCCTTGCCAAGATGCTCCTGACACCCCGTTTTCCAGGCAAGCCCGTCCCGACGCAGTTCGACTCGCTAATGGACCTTTTTCTGGCCTTGAACGAGCCGTCTGATGGACTCTTCTCAAGCATTCAGAATAAAATTTCGGGAAATGCCGAACTAATTCGTGAAGCGGGTTCGGTGATTCAACCTAACCTTTCTAGTCGTCTTCTCGGGTATTACCCTGTTCTTCCCCACGCGATCGCCGGCCTTTTCATTGGCTCGACCCATGGGGAGGGCGCCGTGATTACCGCAGATAGCTGGAAATTGCTCTCTCAAGATCCTAAGGCCGAATCCGGCAAAGAGGCATTTCTACAATTCTTCATCGCCGCTCGAACGGCCCACGAAAACATAGCTGGCCCTGCAAAAGATTCTCTATCCGAGGATGCTTTAATATTTAACCTGCCCCTCTACCTAAATGGTTGGGTCTTTGCTCAGTGGCTTTCGAATGTCCTAGTTGAAAATCAAGCTCTGGTAAGTTCGCTAGCGCCCGACACCCTCAATGAAAAGATTTGGGACACAAAAATTCACTCAAAAGCTTTTGAGTTTTCCCTTACAGAAACCAGCCCCACTGGAGAGTTAGTTTTTGCTCCTAGCCGTCTTCAGGAGTTAGCCGCGTTTGGTTTAGAAGATTTTACCAAGGCACTTTCGAAAAATACCCCAACAGGCCTTGGAGGCTTTCACTATTCCATTCCCGAGTTGAAAAATATTTCGCTGCGAGAAGCGACGAAATTGGCTTTTGAGAAAATTGATGAAACTCGCGGTTACGCAGATAGTTCTTCTGCTTTACGCGCAGTCATCACTTACCTCACTGCCCCCGGACAGGGAGGAAAAAGCTTTTTGGAGAACATGGAGACTCCAAACATGCTTTTGTCGGCACACCGCTTTTTGGCTTCTGTCCCGCCAGCAACTTGGAAAAAGTTCACATCGGGCATATTCGATACGGTGGGCTCTGACAGTCTAAATGATGAAACCAAAAAAGCGCTCTCTGGGTTTTACGAAGAAAATCCTAACTTATTGAAGAAGTTTAGCCGCATTCTCGACTCTGTTGGAATGCTCAAGTCGCTCGATCAAGCTCCAGCTTCGGGATCTTTGTCGGCATTTGAAGCCTACCAAGAAGTCCTTAGCGAAGTGGGGCCGCGTGAATGGAAGGCCCTTTCTGAAGCCTGGGTTTTTCTCGGCACTTCCAAGCTATTGTCGGTTGATCTCCAGGCTGACGGCACTGCCGCACCTCGCTACCCCGCAGTCTTTCGTTGGATGACTTCGGGAAATTCTTCGGGTGCGTTTAAGTTTGCCGCAAAGATGGATCCCTCCCGCTACCGCGTTGTCGCAGATGTCGTGGGACAGATGACCCAGACACAGGCTGGCATTTCCGGAAGTGAACTGCACTGGGATTTCCTTACCGAATTGGCCACAAAGAGCCCCAATGGTTTAGCGGCGCTAATACGGGAATTCCAAGAAGGCGACGGCTCTGGACTCCGTGACTTACTCACGGTTCAAGAGCGACTGTGGATTATAGAATTTGTAAAAAGCGGCTCTTTCAGAGAGCTTTGGCAGATTATTAGCCCTCACCTTAAGAACGCAGGCCAGTCCGGCTCGATTTCTCAACTCAGACAGCTCTCCAAGGAAGGGACTTTACGAACAACTTTCCAGCTCCTAACTCTCATCAAGAACGATCGCATGCGAGCCGTTGCCCGGGCTCTGCAAAGCTGGGAGGCCAGTGGTGAACTGGCTGCTCTTTTAGACCTTTTAGAGGCCTTGCCGGGCGGGTCTTGAATTGCGGGTTCAGGGCATCTAACTTGCCTTTGAGCCGCTTACTTAGAAAGGTGATCCTATGACGCGAGTGCTTTGCTTGATGCTGGTATGTTCGTCTTTTGCTTGGGCTGCTACTACCAAACGCCCCACCGTACCCCTTACGACCGATGGTAAATCGCTTGGAGTGGATGTTCGCCTTGGCATGGGCAAACCCCGAGACTTCTTTGAAGCACGCTCCAGAGATGCCGCTTGCATGGCCGACCTTGCTAGGGCAAAGGCCGATTACAAAGCGTTTCAAAAACAAATCCGGGATTTGAAAGCGAAGCGCCCCGTGGCGGGCCCCTCGACCCCCGAACCAAAAGACTTGAACGACCAAATAGACGCCTTGGGGGTAGAGCAAAGAAAACAGCGGTCCAAGCTTTTAGCAATAATGGAAAAATGTGGCGAGTGTGCCGTTCAGTCGGTAGTACCTTTGAAGATTACCACTGCTGCAAAAACAGAGACCTGGTACGAATCGGACGGCTCTTGCCAATTCCCGGTAAAAGATCAAAGCGTACTTGATACAGCCTTTAAAAAGATCAGTGACTCGCTCACGCACGCAAAACGTTACCCTCATTTCTCCGAGGGCGGCTTCAATAGCATCTTGGAGTTTCAAGTCGCCAATGTGACGAAAGATGCCACCACCAATGCAATTACCTCAGTTGCATTTGACAAGACGATTGATGCATTTCCAAGTCCGCAAACCTACTTGGCTATCTGGGTACGTGGGCCACAAATATTTGGCACAACGTTCGCGTTCCAATATTTTATAGCCTCCGAATACAAACACTATTCGGTTGGTTCGCAGAAAGAATTCGAACTTAAGTTTGAAACAGTAGCAACGAAGGAAAAGGTAAAGTTCCCTGACATCCAAGACTTCTTTCCGAGTGGCCGTCCTCGTCCGAAGTTGAAACAAACTGAGTTACCCAATGTAGTCGGGGCTTGGTATTTGAATTCGGATGGGTACGTTCGTTACTACACTGCCGCACAGTTTGAGATTCAGATAAAAGCGGCCGAGCAGGCCGCACGAGCAACTTTGCTAGATACTCTGGCCGATTTATCCGACCGGGGGGATTGGGAGGAGTGAGTGATTGAGCGGTACCAACGCCCTGCGATGGCGATTCTGTGGTCGGTGCAGACCCAGTTTCAAACTTGGCTAGAAATTGAAATTCTAGCTTGCGAGGCATGGGCGCGGCTTGGGAAGATACCTGCCGATGCTTTAACAGCGATTAAAGAAAAAGCCGCTTTCGATATCGAGGCGGTGCTTAAACGCGAGGCGGAAACCAAGCACGATGTCGCGGCCTTTGTGTCGGTTGTACAAGAACAAGTCGGGGAAGCCGGGCGCTTCATCCACCTAGGCCTGACTAGCAGCGATGTTGTAGATACCGCCTTTGCTTACCGGATGAAGGAGTCCGCCACTCGAATTCTAGGCGAGCTTGATAAGGTGTTGGCGATCGCAAAAGCGCGCGCGCAACGAGACAAGCACATCCCCATGATGGGCCGCACCCACGGCATCCACGCAGAACCTACAACCATGGGCACTAAGTGGCTCCTTTGGTACGACGCCTTGAAAAGAAGCAAGGCCCGGATCGAAGCGGCAAGAACCGAAATCTCCGTAGGAAAAATGTCAGGCGCCGTTGGCAACTACGCACATCTTCCTCCTGAAATTGAGAAATACGTCTGCGAAAAATTACGATTAAAAGTCGACAGCCTTTCTACTCAGGTAATTGCACGAGATCGTTTCGCGGCCTATTTCAACGCACTCGCCTTGCTTGGCTCGACTGTTGAGGGCATTGCAACCGAAATCAGGCACCTTCAACGCACCGAAGTCAGCGAAGTTCGAGAAGGGTTTACCAAGGGGCAAAAAGGCTCTTCTGCCATGCCCCACAAACGCAACCCGATTTCTTCTGAGAACCTATGCGGTCTTGCGCGTTTGTTACGAGCCATGGCCTTGCCCGCAATGGAGAACGTCGCCCTTTGGCACGAACGCGACATTAGCCATTCGTCAGTTGAGCGAGTCATAGGGCCCGATGCAAACATCCTCGCAGACTACGTTTTAAGTCGCCTCGGAAGCGTTCTAGAGAATCTAGAAATATTCCCGGAGCGAATGCTGGAAAACCTCAACCAGTTGCAGGGAGTAATCTTTTCTCAAAGGACCTTGCTGACACTGATCGAAAAAGGGCTCAGCCGGGACGAGGCTTACTCGATTGTACAGAAGCATGCGCACTCGGCATTAGATCGCCGAATGAGCTTTTTAGAAATTTTGAAGACAGATCCAAAAGTCACAAATCTCATTCCAACCAATGAACTGGAGGCGATATTTGATCCTAAATCTGGCCTTCATCAACTCGACTACCTCTACGAAAAGGTGTTGGGAAAATGACTATTGAAAAGAAAAACCAACTCCGTGAAGGCAAGGCGAAGGTTCTCTTCGAAACCTCGGAGCCGGATCGCTGGCTGATCCAATACTTCAAAGATGACGCGACGGCCTTCAATGCACTCAAGAAGGCTTCTATCGACGGAAAAGGCGTTGTAAACAACACTGTATCTACCTGGATTTTCCAATACCTCGAAAGACACGGGATCCCGACCCACTTCGTCGAGAAACTCTCCGAAAGGGAAATGCTCGTAAAGAGGGTGGAGATTATCCCAGTTGAAGTAGTGGTTCGGAACCGAGCTGCGGGCTCCATACTCAAAAGGCTTGGACTTGAAAAAGGACAGAGCTTCTCGAGCCCACTCCTTGAGTACTTTTACAAATCTGATGGTTTGGGCGATCCGCTTATCGGAGAGACGCACATTCAGCTTTTTAGCTGGGCTACGAAGTCTGAAATGGACCAGATTGCGTACTATTCACTTAGGGTGAACGGGCTACTCAGTGAGCTGTTTCTCCGTGCTGGACTCGAACTCATCGACTTTAAACTCGAGTTTGGAAGAGAACACGGTAGCGGAAAAGTGATTCTAGCCGATGAGTTTTCTCCAGACGGTTGCCGTCTCTGGGATAAAGCCACCGGGGAATCCAAGGACAAAGACCGCTTTCGACAAGATCTGGGCGGGATTCAAGAAGCGTACTTAGAAGTTCAGCAGCGCCTGAAAACAGTTTTGGAGGCCAAATGAAAGCGCGTGTAACTGTATTTTGCAAAGAGGCCGTCTTTGATCCTCAAGGGCACACGCTTGCGGTGTCGTTGCGGCAAATAGGCTTCCCGGCGGTTAAAGCAGCAAGGGTAGGAAAGATTATAGACATTGAACTCTCGGCTAATTCCGTTGCAGAGGCACGCAGTTCTGTGCAGCAAATGTGCGAGAAGTTGCTTTCCAATCCGGTTATCGAATCCTTTAGCTTTGAGATCAAAGAATGAAGGCGGCCGTTGTTACATTTCCGGGTTCCAATTGTGACGACGATACGTTCGACACGCTTTCGCGCTTGGTAGGATTTGAAACAAAACGTGTTTGGCACAAGGACTCTGTCTCGTTTGCCGACTTTCAGCTGGTAGTGCTACCGGGCGGCTTCTCGTATGGCGACTACCTTCGGTGTGGAGCCATTGCGGCTCTGTCTCCTGTAATGCAAGGGGTAAAAGAATTTGCGGAGCAGGGTGGATTGGTTTTGGGGATTTGTAATGGCTTTCAAATTTTGTGTGAGTCTCGTCTTTTGCCGGGCTCTCTTACCTTAAACGAAGGCCGTGGTTTCATCTGCCGCGATACAACCTTAAAAACTCAGGCCTCGCGCGCCCCATGGACTAGCCAAATGAAGGCTGGCGAGAATGTGCGCTTTCCTATTGCCCATGGCGATGGCCGCTACTGGATTGATGACGAGGGCCTTGCGAAACTTAAGGAAAAGCAACAAATCCTCTTCACGTACACCGAAAATCCAAACGGCAGCACAGCGGATATTGCGGGAATTTGCAATGAACGTGGCAACGTATTTGGGCTCATGCCCCACCCCGAGAGAGCCACTGAGTTTCGAGGCCAAGACGGGAAAAAACTTTGGTCCGCAATTACCCAGGCGCTACAAGGGGCGCGAACATGAGTGAACGTATAGACGACCTTCAGGTTTCGACTCTCGCAATGGCCCGCGCGATTGGCCTTTCCGTTGAAGAATACAATCACGTTTGCCGTAAACTGGAACGCCCGCCCGTTTTTGCGGAACTTGGCGTGTTTTCGGCGATGTTTAGCGAGCACTGTAGTTATAAGTCTTCTAAGAAGTATTTGAAACGCTTCCCAACGACCGGAAAACGCGTAGTTCAAGGACCTGGTGAAAATGCAGGCGTCCTTGATATTGGCGATGGCTGGGCAGTTGCCTTTAAAATGGAAAGCCACAACCACCCTTCGTTTATTGAACCCTTCCAGGGTGCCGCCACTGGTGTGGGCGGGATTCTTCGAGACGTTTTCACCATGGGCGCTCGCCCTATCGCCTCAATGGATTGCCTGTTTTTTGGATCGCCAGAGTGGACACGAACCGCATCGATTGTAAAAGGCGTCATTAAAGGAGTGGGGCATTATGGCAACTGCGTGGGTGTCCCCACGGTAGCCGGCCAGACCTATTTCCACCCTTGCTATACTCGCAACCCTTTGGTGAATGCATTCACTCTAGGAATTTTGCGCAAAGATTCTGTTTTTCTCGGATCCGCCTCGGGACATGGAAATCCCGTAATGTATGTCGGCTCAAAAACTGGCCGAGACGGCGTGCATGGGGCGACGATGGCGTCGAAAGAGTTTTCTTCCGAGGGAGAATTGGAAAGACCCACCGTTCAGGTAGGTGACCCTTTTACGGAAAAACTTCTACTTGAAGCTACCCTAGAAGCCATGAAAGCCGGACTCATTGTTGGTATCCAAGACATGGGAGCGGCGGGACTTACAAGCTCCTCATTTGAAATGGCTTACCGCGCTGGCACGGGCTTAGAAATCGACCTAGGTAAAGTTCCGGTTCGAGAGCCAAACATGTCGGCCTACGAACTTTTGCTCTCCGAATCTCAGGAAAGAATGCTGCTAGTCTGCCTTCCTGAAAACGTGGAGCCACTCAATGCGATTTTTCAAAAGTGGGATCTCCACAGTGAAGTAATTGGCACTGTGGTACCAGGCCATCATGTGCGCATGACTTACCAGGGCCGACTAGTCGTAGATGTTCCAGTCGAACTCGTAACCGACCCTCCGATGGCTGATCGCCCAGTGGGTGTACCCAGTGATCTGAAACAACGCTGGTTTTTAGATCGCAATCGATTGCTCTCCACGTCACTGACAGAGAAAATCCAGGCAGTCTGCTTTGATTTCAATTTTGCCGACCCAGGCAAGTTGGTGGAGCAATACGACTCCATGGTGGGCAACCGCACCGAAGGAGGAACTTTCGACGATGCGGCTGTATTGTGTTTGCGCGATGTGACGGAACGTAAAGTGCGGCTAGCACTTAAAGCCGATTGCAATCCAAGAATCTGTTGGCTGTGGCCGAAGGAAGGCGGGCGACGAGCCGTTGCCGAGTCGGCAGTAAACCTCGCTACTCGTGGGGCTGAACCTATCGGCATCACCGACTGTTTGAATTTTGGAAGCCCGGAAAATCCAGAAGTCATGTGGCAGTTTGAGGAATCTGTAGAAGGAATCTCGGATGCCTGTAATGCGCTTAAAATTCCCGTCATCTCTGGGAACGTGAGCTTCTACAATGAAACGGACGGCAACCCTATCTACCCCACTCCGATGATTGGGATGGTTGGACTCATCGAAGGAAATGAACCGCTCTTTAAAAGCACATTCTTTAGCTCCGACTTAGAAATTGGCCTACTGGGCCCGACCGAAGGCGGCCTGGGTGGAAGCGTTCTATCGTCGAGCATTTTCAAGCGGGACTGCGGCCAACCAGAAGAAACGGATTTGGCCATGGTAGAGCGCCTAGTGAGACTCTGCTCGCGACTTCGCAAAGCCAAGATGGAAATCGCCGTCCATGATATTTCGGAGGGCGGCCTTATCGTCAGTGCTTTGGAAATGGCTTTCCGTTCCTCGATTGCACCCATTGGATTTGAAGTAGCTTCGCCAGTGGGAACAGATCTAGACCGTTTTCTATTTGGCGAGTCAGTGCCGCGCGTTTTAGTGGCCTACGCACCAAATGAACGTGTTCAAATTGAATCGTTTGCAAGTCAAGCTGGGGTACCCTTTCATTGGATTGGAACTACCAATGACACAGGCGATTGGCGGCTTCGCCAAGGTGGCGCTGCGGTCCATCACGCATCGATTCAGTCTGTGAAGGAAGCGTGGACTAAACGATGGTCCAAATTGCTTGAGTAAAAACTATGTGCGCAATCTTTGGTATCGCTGGTGAGCAAGAAGCCGCAAATTTAGTTTACCTTGGCTTGCATGCTTTACAGCACCGCGGGCAAGAGGGCGCCGGAATCGTTTCTACCGACGGCGAGAAGCCCTATTCGCACCGCCGCTCTGGCTTGGTAGCCGACGCGTTTTCGAAAAATGCTCTGCACCGCCTCAAGGGCGGCTCAGCGATTGGCCACACTCGGTACTCGACTGCCGGCGGAAATAATATGGCCGCACTCCAGCCTCTTCTCATGAAAGGGCAACTTGGATGGCTCGCCATTGCGCACAACGGAAACCTGGTAAACGCGAATCGTCTTGCTACTGACTTAGAACAGCAGGGCGCAATATTTCAGTCCGGAAGTGATACCGAAGTAATCCTTCACTTGCTTGCACGAAGCAAAGAAAAGGATCCGGAAAAGGCACTGGTCCACGCCCTGGGCCAAGTCGTAGGAGCCTACTCTCTGCTAGTAATGAACCACGAAAAGCTTATCGCCATTCGCGATCCGCAAGGGTTTCGCCCTCTGGTCATGGGCAAATTACGCGGAAGTACCGTCTTTGCCAGCGAAACTTGTGCGTTTGATCTCTTGGGTGCCGAGTATGTCCGCGAGGTAGAACCTGGAGAAATGGTTGTGGTTCCGCTGGCCAAACCTTACGCCACGCGATCGTCGCGTCCTTTCGAACCCGCGCCCCACAAACGTTGTGTTTTTGAATACGTGTACTTTGCGCGGCCCGATAGCAACCTATATGGAAAGCGAGTGCACGAGACGCGAAAAGAGTTGGGAATGCAGCTGGCTTTGGAACAACCCGCTCCCTCCGCAGACGTCGTAATTCCCGTCCCCGACTCCGGCGTTCCAGCCGCAATTGGATTTGCTCAAGCTGCTGGCATTCCTTTCGACATGGGAATTATTCGCAGCCATTATGTGGGCCGTACTTTTATCGAGCCGCAACAATCGATTCGCGACTTTGGGGTAAAGTTAAAACTGAGCCCTGTAAGAAGCTGTGTTGAAGGCAAGGAAGTGGTGGTTGTCGACGACAGCTTGGTCCGCGGTACGACATCTAGAAAACTTATTCAGCATCTTAGAGATGCGGGAGCCAAGAAAGTGCACCTGCGCATTTCCGCTCCACCCACAACTCATTCTTGCTTCTATGGAATAGACACTCCCAACCGCGAGGAGCTAATTGCTTCTCGTCTATCGGTTGGGCAAATATGCCAAAAGATCGGCGCTGATACTTTGGGCTACTTAAGCTTGGAAGGGCTCATTCAAGTAGCAAGCAAGGGCAACGCCCCTGGATTTTGTCACGCCTGCTTTTCCGGAGAATACCCTACGGCGCTTTAAGTCTTAGGCGCGGCCGTAAACTTCGTACTGCTCCATGTGAAAAGCAGGATCCACTTTTACGACGATCTTCTTTTCAAAACGTCGCTCAAGGATCTTAACGTGTTCTTTCTCTTCCACCGTCATTCGAGTGACGACATTGGGATGAGCAAACACCACAATGTTCTTACTGTTAGAAGAGCCTTCCTTTTCAATTTCTCGGAAGATTTCAAAACAAACAGTGCGCCGACTTTTATGGTAACCACGGCCATCGCAGTGTGAACAGCTCTCCGTAAGGTAGCGCACCAAATCTTCGTGCGTGCGCTTTCGGGTCATTTCCACAAGGCCGAGCTCAGATATCTTTAAGATATTGGTTTTTGCTCGATCTTCACCCAACGCCTCGGAGAGCGCTTGATAAACTTTCTCTCGGTTTTCGAGATTTTCCATGTCGATAAGATCGATAATAATGATCCCACCGACATTTCGAATGCGAAGCTGGTAGGCAACTTCCTTCACTGCCTCAAGATTGGTCTTTAGAATGGTTTCTTCTAAACTCTTCGAACCGACGTACCGACCGGTGTTCACGTCGATAGCCGTGAGCGCCTCGGACTGATCAATCAACAAGTACCCGCCGGACTTCAGCCAAACTTTTTTCCCAAGAGCACGGGAGATTTCCGCCTCAATTCCATAATGCTCAAAAAGCTGGGAGGGCCCCTTGAAAAGCTTCACACGGTTTTTAAGCCGCGGCATGAACTCACTTACAAAATCAAGAACGTGCTCGTACTCATCAGAATTATCGATGATAAACGAATCGACCTCTTCAGTGAAAAAATCGCGAACTGCACGCATTCCTAAGGATAAGTCCTCGTGAATAAGTGCGGGGGCTCGTTTCGTTTTCGAGTCGCGATTGATCTGATCCCAAAGCCGCAACAAATAATCCGCATCGGCACGAATATCGCGGTAACTCTTTCCTTCGGCGACCGTGCGAATAATGAAACCAACATCTTTCGGCCGAATTTTCTTAGTGAAAATATCTCTCAACCGACGACGTTCTCGGTCACTGCCAATGCGGCGAGAAATTCCCAGATGCTTTACCGTCGGCATGAGAACTAAGTTTCGACCAGGCAAACTGATGTGTGTGGTCAGGCGCGCGCCCTTGGTACCGATAGGAGCCTTCGCGACCTGGACTAGGATTTCTTGTCCCTCTTTTAGCAAATCTTGAATATTTGCACTGCCGCGAGGACGGCGGTGAGAGAAACGACCTCGACGTTGCGGGGGACGTCCTCCTCGTCTACCCCGAGGCCCCGAACGAGGACCACCCTCGGAAGAAGAGCTGGCGCGGCGGTGGCTACTGCCACGCTGAGGCCGAGGCCCTTGTGTCCTACGTGGAGCACTACCGTCTTCTGAATCATCGCCAACGGGCTCGCTATCGTCTTCGCCTTCTCTATTGTCGTCGACAGAACCCTCTTCGTCCTCTACCGGCCCGTCGTAATCGTCTTCCTCGTCGTGAGAATCTTCTTCCGGCGGAACTTCCGTCCGAACTTCTCTCGGCGCTTTGCGAGCGGTTTCATCGCCCCGATAGTTTTCAGGATCAAACGCACTATCGTCTTCCGTGGAAGCTTCGTCCGAGCCGCCTTCGTCTTCCATCACTTCAAAGTCGGTACCGAAAGGCTCATCGATAATATCGTCGACATAAAGAAAAGCCGTTCGTTCCAGGCCAAGCTCAAGAAAGGCTGCCTGCATTCCAGGAAGGACTCGTTTTACGACGCCTTTGTAAATATTGCCGACGACGTTTCGGTCTTCTTCGCGTTCGATGTGAAGTTGCCGAATTTCGCCGTCTTCCAGGGTTGCCACTCGGGTTTCGTAGTGGCTTGCGTTCACCAAAATCTGTCTACTCATTGCCTTTTTCTTAACACGGCTACCCATTTCCGGCTAGCGGACTAATAATCTTGAAAACGGTTGTAATAGCAGAGCTCGCTCGCTGCAAACGGCGACCACAAAGCTATCTTCGAGGAGGAACTTTACTGCTGGGGCCGTTAGTTGGCGAGGCCCAGAACGCCTTATCGCGACCTCCCAAAGTCCGTCCACCTCACCACCAATTTCAAAGTTTTTTAAACCCCAACGCATTCCCAATCCGGTCGCTTTAGCGATTGCTTCTTTCGCACACCAAAGTGCGAGTGGACCGGGAACAATCCCTCCCTCGGCAGTTTGGGGACTCTTAAACTTTTCAATTTCCTCGGCGGAGGCGATTCTCGTCAGAACCGAATCCACTTTTCGCCCTTGCGGCTCGGCATCGACTCCCACCGCTTGCTCCGACAACACCACGAAACAAAAACCTTCCGAGTGTGTCCAACTCGTATACCAGGGCAACGGTTTGGCGGTGTTTTTATCTACCAATTCTGGAAAACCGAAGTCGGGGTTTTTAATCGCTGTGGCCGGCAGAAAATCTCGATCTAAAAGCTGACGCAAGGCGGCGCGTGCCGCTAACCATTCAGATCGGCGCGTCAGAACCGCCCCTTCAATTTCCTGTACCGATCCACCGTGACGCAGCCAGTCTAGCTCGAGGCGCTTGGCGTCAATATCGGCATAGCGGAGCCAAGCCACTCTAATTGCTTTCAAATCTGGCATTGGAAAGACATAGCCGATGGAGGCTAGATGCGGCGAGTTATTTTCTGCGGGCGCTGCAGCTGGCCAATGACGCGCGTTGTCGCAAAATAATTAAGAATAATAGCTATTTGCACTCGTGTTTCCTGAATGGAATGCCGAATAAACAAGTGTAGGAATTTCGCTCAACGCAAGTCGAAATGGACAAATCGACCTTGAGTAAACAGAGTTTAATTTTGATCCTCACGCTGGCTTTCAGTGTATCTGCACGCGCAGAGGACGTCGCTCGTCCGTCGATAGAATCTGCAAATCCTTCCGAAGTTTCAAATTCAACTTCGACCCAAAAACCTCTCCGCCAAGTGCTCTTAGAACGCCTTGTCCGACGTGATGGAGCCCCAGCTTCGATAGTAATTTTGAATTCTATCGAGAGCAAACGAACACGAATTGGTGACGAACTACCCAAAGCAATCGAAACGGCCATGGCCGGTTATGGAAAACTCAATATTCGCCGCGAAGACTTCACGCTTCCCGTAATGACCATGGAAGAGATTCGTATCACCATGGCCCGATATGACGCTGATTTGATCATTTTCCCCGTAGTTAAAGGCGAATCGGTAGACTTATTCCTGTTTGACCGCCGCCTTCCCTACAACCTTTATGCCCATAGCGAACAGATTCGTCCTGACTTGCTCGACTCACCCACTGATGAGGCAGCGCGGGAATTGACGCGACTGCTCATTAGACGCACCTTGTTCCGCTATCTTAACAACCAGCACTTTGAGCTACCCCGAGAAGAAACCCTGCCTGTCCTTCAGGCCGAAATACCGAAGTGGGTAGCGAGCGCCGAGTCATTGAACTTGGTAAACCGGGAAATCACGAGCCGCTACTACCTAAATGCCTCAATTGGGGCAGCCATTAATATGAGTCGCAGTGCGCAACTTTGGAACTCGAACCTTATTGGCCTGCAGTTCGGCTTGCGGATTTGGGATAAATTCTACATCGAAGCCCAGGTGGCGTCGTTCTCGTACAATGCTTTCGTTGGAAGCTTGCGTTACGAATTCGTGAATCGAAACAGTCCGTTTAGGATAAATGTAGGACTAGGGTTCTCTTTCGTAACCCGCGATAAGGTATGGAATCTAGACCAAACCATTGGTTTAGGTAGGTATTCTTACTTCGCAGTAGCAAGCACGTCGCTGCTCTTCCCAATCGGGGAGGTCTACCTGAAGTTGGAAGGTCAGGCCTTTGTAGCGCCTAGTATTGATCAGTTTATCTGGACTGTGATGCCTGGAATCCAGGTTCACTTCTAGAGAAATAGGATAAGTCCTAGGCCTGAAGTGAAAACCGTACGATCGCCGCCGTAAAAATTCAGCCTCGTCTCCACTTTAAATCCTATATCGATGGTAGGTACTAGTATTCCGATGGTCACGAACGCCATCTGTTTTTGGCCGTTGTAATTTCTGCTCTCAGGAGGCCCTTCGGCAAATTGAGCCCCTATTTGGGTCCCAACCCCGCCTCCGAACACGCCCCAGAGCGAGAAATTTTTTGGACGAAGGAAATACTTATAGGAAACAAACACATTACTCACCGCAGAAAGTTCCCCGCCTATTTCAAGGCCATGCCCCCAAGAAGTCACATACCCCAAAGAGGCACCCTGAAGTCCGCTAGAGAACTTTGCGTACTCCTGGTTTCCCTTCTGCCAAATCTGGTTAAACCCCATCATATGGGTGAGATAAAAGTGCCCGACGGCAAAGCGGTTTGTCTCACGAACTAGCGAGTTCAAAATAGCGCGGTGCACATATTGCTTGCTGCGCAAGGCGTCCGATACGTCGATATACGTATCTTTGTTCTGCATATCGACTACTTCGGGTTCGGCCGCCCAAGCCGACACGGAGCAACAGAATAGAAGGTAAAACCCCCAAGTCGACCCACCCAGTTTTCGCATATCCCACTATTTTACCAGCGAGATTGGGTGATGCCTATGGTCACATTTTTTCGATTTCGGACATCAAGAATGCGAGCATTTCCGACTCCGGAACCTTGCCGATTGGCTTGCCCTTCTTGTAAACCAGCCCCTCGCCCTTACCACCGGCAATTCCAATATCAGCTTCCATGGATTCTCCGGGGCCATTCACCACGCAACCCATCACTGCAATCTTGATATTTTTTTTAAGTCCCAAAGCGCGGCGTTCAACCTCTTCCGCTAAGGCATAAACATCGATGTCAGCGCGACCGCAGCTAGGACACGAAATAATTTCTGGCGCATCTGACTTCAAACCGAGCGACTTCAAAATATAGACGCCCGTTTTTACTTCTTCCACGGGGTCTGTGCTCAGAGAAACTCGAATCGTATCTCCAATTCCCGCAAGCAAAAGGCTGCCAATTCCCACCGCAGATTTCACCGCTCCATAATTTTTCGTTCCAGCTTCTGTCACACCAAGGTGTAGTGGCGCCTGAGTAGCGGCAGAGAGCAGTGTGTACGCCTGGTAATTCGAAACTACGTCGGAAGACTTAATAGAAACTTTGAAATTGAAAAACCCCGCGTTCTCAAACAAGGCAATACTAGCGAGAGCGCTTTCCACTAGAGCTTCTGGTGTGGGGTGCCCATACTTCTTTAGCAACGGTTTTTCGAGCGAGCCTGCATTCACACCAATTCGGATCGCTTTACCAGCATCTCGGGCGGCCTTCACCACTTCGAGCGTTTTCCATTCGGGCCCGATATTTCCTGGATTAATACGAACGCACACTACATCGTACTTGAGCGCTTCGAGTGCCATTTTATAGTCGAAATGCACATCCGCTATGACGGGCAAACCGACCCGCTTCAAAATTGCCGGCAATGCGTTCGCCGCAGCCAAATTATTCACCGTAATTCGAACTATCTCGCAGCCCGCTGCCTCAAGCGCATCGACTTGCTTCACAACCGCTTCTACATCTTCAGTTTTCGGCGTGGTCATTGACTGAACACGAATGGGATTGTTACCTCCCAGTCTCAGCTTGCCCAAACTGATTTCGCGGGTCGGCCTACGCCGAATAGAAAGTCGACCTTCAGTCGAAGATTCAAAGCCCGGCATTTGTGGTATCGATTCCATAAGTCTTCATCTTCTTGTGTAAATGGCTTCGCTCAAGCCCTATGCGCTGAGCCGTCTTGGAAATATTTCCGCCATTTTCATTCAACATGCGCAAAATAAACTGCTTCTCAAAAACCGCTCGCGCCCCACGCAACGTCTCATCATTGGTGGTGTCATCGTCCCAGGTTGGATTGGGCCCTTCAAATTCGATGTTCTCGATGGTCTCGCCTGGAGAAAGAATACAAGCGCGCTCTACCCAGTTTTTGAGTTCACGCACGTTTCCTGGCCAAGCATAACTCTTTAAGCCCTTCATCATAGAAGGAGTCACTCGTCGCGGGCGCCCTCCCGAATAACGATGAATGAAATGTTCCACGAGTAACGGAATATCCTCCACTCGCTCACGCAGCGGCGGCACTCGAATTGGAATTACATTTAGACGGTAAAAGAGGTCTTCTCGAAATTCCCCTTTTTCAATACTTCGGGTTAGGTCTTTGTTCGTAGCGGCTATCACCCGAAGGTTCAGCTCTATGGAAGAATCTCCTCCGACGCGTTGAATGGTGGATTCTTGCAGCACTCGAAGCACCTTCGACTGCATCTTCAAACCCATGTCGCCCACTTCATCTAGGAACAGGGAACCACCTTCAGCCTGCTCAAAACGGCCGATTTTGCGTTCAAAAGCACCCGTAAACGAGCCCTTTTCATGGCCGAAGAGTTCACTTTCAATCAATTCATCAGGAATGGCAGCGCAGTTTACAGCAACAAAACGATTCTGAGCGCGCGGGCTGCCTTTGTGAAGGGCTCGCGCTACTAGTTCTTTGCCCGTGCCATTTTCGCCCTGAATAAGAACCCAACCATTGGAAGGAGCGGTAACTTGGATCAAACTACGCAAACGACGGATAGGCTGGCTTGCTCCAATGAGAGGTTCTTCGTCGTGTAGCGCGGCACGCAGGGATCGGTTTTCTTCTCTAAGCTTCCGCAGCGCAAAGGCGTGTTCAAGTAGCAGCAGTACCTTGTCAAAGTGCAGGGGCTTCTCTAGAAAATCAAATGCCCCCAGCTTGATTGCCTTGACGGCTGTCTCCACCGTACCGTGTCCGGACATCATGATAACTTCGATATCAGGGTCGAGTTTCTTAATCTTCTCAAGAACACAAAGGCCGTCGTCCCCTTCCATCCAAATATCCAACAACACAATATCGGGCTGAAACGATCGTATCTTTTCCAGTCCAGCGGCACCGCTACTGGCTGTTTCAACGGCGAACTTCTCATCTTCCAACACCCCTTTTAGGGTGAGTCGGATGTTCTGCTCGTCATCGATGATGAGGCACTTTCTCAGAACCATCTCAGGCCGTCTCCTGCGGCTGTTTAGGCGCTCTATCCGTTACCGCAAGGCTGTCCGGGAACTCAATCGAAAAACGGGTTCCCCGGGGAAGATTCGCACTCACTCGAATGACACCACCATGATCGCTTACTATGCGCTGAATAATGGCCAGCCCCAGGCCGGTCCCGCCCACCTTCGTTGAGAAGTTCGGCTCAAAAAGCTGGTGGTAGGCCGACTCTTGGATACCACAACCTTCATCAGTGACACAGAGACGAAACACCCCTTTATCGCCATCATACTGGGTAAGCACCTCGATACGCCCCTGCCCGGCCATAGCAGCCACGGCATTATCAAAGAGGTTAATAAGCGCTCGCTTTAATTGCGCCCTATCAAGCTTTAGCAAGGGCAAAGTCTCGGTAAGCTTCAAGTCGAACAAAATGCCTTCATGAGCGGCACGAAAGAGATTCACCGCCTCAAAGACAATCCCATTGAGTTCGTCGGGATAAGCCTGAACTTCAGGCAGTCGCGCAAAGGAGGAAAACTCGCTAACAAGGTCTTTTATTGCAGCGACCTCGTTGAGAATAATTTCAGTCGCCTGGCCAAACGTTCCGTCGTCTTGAATTTTATCGAGGTAACGCCGCCGAAGCCGCTGCACAGAGAGTTGAATGGGTGTGAGCGGGTTCTTGATTTCATGGGCAATCCGTTTGGCAACCTCGCGCCAAGCAGTAATGCGCTCCATTTTCTGCATTTCCGTCAGATCATCGATAACGGCTACCACGCCGATTTGCTTTCGCTCTTCGTTGCGCAATGCACTCGCAGTTACTAGAAGCGCTACCCAATCGCCATCGGGACGACGCATGCGAAATTCGTGGCGAATGGGATGATTCCTCGATGAAAGTGCTGCGAGAATTTCTGCAAATTCCGCGCGGTGGGCTTCGGGGATGATGGCCCAATAAGGCTTGCCGGTAATTTGACTCGACCCCACCTTCAGCAGCTCCATGGCAGCTGGATTGACCATTGAAATACGCCCGCGCTCATCTAGAGAAATCACTCCCGAATGCACACTTTCCAGTAAGACTTCAATGTAGCGACGACGGTGACTTAATTCCTCGTTAATTTTTTTAAGGTTCGCGTGCGTGGCTTCAATTTGCTCTTTGTTCAAGCGCAGATCGTTCGTCATTTTATTAAACGAACGAATCAGAATATGCATCTCGTCACTTCCCGAGCTGGGAATGACATAGTCCAAATTTCCGTGAGCTACTTCTTCGGTCGCGCGGGAAAGTTCCTCGAGTGGTACGGTGAGGCGCCTGGCGACATAGAATCCCGTCCAGGTAGCTGCAAATAGAATGAGCAAAGTAACCATGGACAAAATGGCAAAGTAAGTCGACTTAATGGGATAATTCAGCGGGTTTCCCGTGCGGTAATCATCGTAGGTCAGACTGATCTCGCTGAGCTGCTCAGCAAGTGCGATGGGAAGAAAATAGTCAGCAAAAAGTGCCCCGCGCCCCGGCCCTAGATACACCCCACATCGAATCAGTTCCCCAGTTCCTACGTTCTGTATCTTACACGCTGACTTACCCGAAAAAATGAGCTGCAAACTTTCCAATGAGGGAGTGGGAACCGATTGAACTCGCTCTGGGTGGATGGAACCCACCCGGGCTGTAAACGGAGTGGCGTAGTACTCCACCCCGTCCAAGCCATACTCCAACCGAAATGCCTGAAGCTTTGCGGCCAAGTCTTTGCTCTTTAAATCTGCCTCGCCAAGGCGCAAGGCGATCTTTCGGGCAAAGTCGCTCGCGTTGTGTTCGGTGTTTTGATAGTAGCGGCGTACTACGTCGATGCTACGCTGTAGGGTGCCCCCCACACGGACGCTAAACCATTGGTCGAAACTGCTTTTGATATACAAAGCGGAAATGGCAAAAAGCAAAACGGTGGGGATGATTGCAAAGAGAATAAAACAGAACACCAATCGCGTTTTAAGCCGAGATCCTAGTTTGCCCCTTCGCTCATCAAGAATCAGCTTAACGGCATTTCTAAACACCAAAAACACCATGAGCATGATGAGAACGATGTTGAGATTCATTAGCCCAAAGAAGAAGATACTGTTTACGAAGGGCAGCTGAGCCGAAAGTCGCAGAAGGTGGACTTCTACCGCCGTAAAGAGGGAAAGCAGCCCAAAGAGGACCACGACGGCTATGCGTTCCCGGCGCCGTCTGCGCGTTTCACTTGTATCGACCGTAGGCTCCATAAAAGGGGCTGATTCTTTCACACCACAGAGCTGGAAAAAAGGACGTTTTTTGAGTAGGCTGGGCCACTTATGGCGAAACTGATCTACGCAGACCACAATGCAACGACACCTATTGGACCCCGAGCGAAAGAGGCCATGCTGCTTGCCCTGGATCATTGGGGTAACCCCTCGTCATCACACGGGATTGGGCGACAAGCCAGAGAGTTGCTCGAAAAGGCACGGCAACAAGTAGCTGCCAGCTGTGGCGTGAGTCCAGCTGAGGTCGTCTTCACCTCCGGGGGTAGCGAAGCCAATGCTCAATGCCTTTTGGGTATGCACTTTGCCACAGACGCCCTTCGACTCATCACTTCAGACACCGAGCACTCCTCTGTGCGCGACAGCGTTTCGTTTTTAGAGGCACGGGGGGCAAAGGTAGGGCGCGTTCGCATTCAGCCCAATGGGGCGGTAGACATGGAGCACTTCCGAGAGCTTTTGCGGGAAATGCGCCCCCACTTAGTGAGCCTAATGGCAGCGAATAATGAAACGGGTGTTGCTCTGCCCACGCAAGAAGTAGCTGCCCTTTGCAAAGAGTACGGGGCCGTCTTCCACTGTGACTGCGTCCAGAGTTTTGGAAAAATCCCCGCTGCCCAGTGGAACGGGGCCGATCTTATTTCACTGAGTTCTCATAAAATTTATGGGCCCAAAGGAGTGGGCGCCATGATTGTTAAGAACCATCAAAAGCTGATTCCCCTGCCATTTGGAGGCACCCAAGAGGTAAAGCGCCGAGGTGGAACCCAGAATATGGTGGGTATTGTCGGCTTTGGAGCGGCTTGCGAGGAGCTTACCTTGCAGCCCTGTGGCTTTGATCAAAGCCACTTAAGAGATCATTTTGAAAATCAACTACTGACCCGCTTAGAGGGTGTCAGCATCAATGGAGAAACGGCCGGGCGAGTCGCTAATACTTCGAACGTCCGCTTCAACGGAATTATTTCAGAGGTTCTCCTAGGCATTCTCGACCTCTCGGGTGTTTGTGTTTCAGCAGGAAGTGCCTGTTCATCGGGCTCGGTTTCACCTAGCTCTGTTCTGATGACGATGGGGCTTACTCGGGAAGAAGCCCGCGAATGCCTTCGGTTTAGCTGGGGCCGAGATACCACCCTTGAAGACGTAGAAACGGTGGCCGGTTTAGTGGTTGATAACGTGAACCGTATTCGTTCACGCCACTCCAAAGGGAATTAATGCACGCGGTAGTACAGCCAGCTAAAGGATCCCGAATTGTCGTTGCCATGAGCGGCGGCGTAGACAGCTCTGTGGCTGCCGCTTGGCTCAAGCATCAGGGTTACGACGTAATTGGCATTTCCCTACAGCTTCACGACCAAGCCGAAAAGACCGAGAACAAGTTTGGGACGTGCTGCTCCTTGTCCGACATACAGGACGCCCGCAGCGTCGCTGAAAAAATGGGCATTCCCTTTTACGTGGCCAATATGGAAGATCAGTTTGAAGAGTCGGTAATCGACAACTTCGTGGCTGAATACCTCAACGGCCGAACTCCAAATCCCTGCGTTAAATGCAACGAGAAGGTAAAGTTTTCGCGTTTGATGGACTGGGCAATGGATCTGGGCGCCGACTACCTTGCCACAGGCCACTACGCTAGGGTGCAGTACGATCCCGAAACGGGAGACCACGCGCTTACCAAGGCAGTCGACACCGCCAAAGATCAGTCCTACTTTCTTTTCACCATGCGCAAGAACGACCTTCCGCGCACCTTGTTTCCGATTGGAGAGCTTGAAAAGCACCAAGTCCGTGACCTTGCCCAAGAGCTCGGACTTTTGCGTGTGGCAAACAAGCCAGACAGTCAGGAAATCTGCTTTGTCCAAAATCGTACATACAAGGACTTCATCGAAGAGAGAGTTCCGGCCACCCAGCTAAAGCCCGGGCGAATACTGAACCCCGAAGGCGAGGTGCTAGGAACGCACAACGGAGTACACCAATTCACGATTGGTCAGCGCAAAGGGCTTGGGGTCGCCTCGCTAGAGCCTTTGTATGTTCTTGAGATTCGCGGCGAGTCTGGAGATGTCGTCGTAGGCCCGGAAAAGTACCTATTTCGAAAAAGAGCGATTGTCGGTGGGATGCATTGGATTGGAAGCCCCCCTGCTCTTGATGGCAATACGCACTTTGAAGCAAAAATCCGCTACCGTGCCAAGGAAAGCCCGGTTCACGTCTTGCCAGCGGCAGAAAACCGAGTAGAAATCCGCTTTGTAGAGCCGCAAAGAGCCATTACACCGGGTCAGGCGTTAGTGCTGTACCAGGGAGACCGAGTGCTTGGGGGCGGCTGGATAGAATCGCTGTTTTTAGAAGCATGAAAATCGCCTTTAAAACATTCGGCTGCAAAGCCAATAGCCTAGATACCGATGCCCTGTACTCGGAAGCCCTACGCCGCGGACACACAGTTGTTGAAGAGAGCGAACCAGCCGACGCTTACATCATCAACAGCTGCACGGTTACGCACGCGGCCGACCGCGATGCCCGACTAAGCGCACTTCGGTTTAAGCGCCACAACCCCGCAGGCCAAGTCGGGGTAGTGGGGTGTTACGGCCAGGTAGGCAAAGAGGAATTGCTTGCGATAAACGAAATTGATTTCGTTGTAGGCACCGCGAACAAGCATCGAGTTTTTGAGCACTTTGAAGCCGCTAAACAAATAGCTCGCGACCAAGTTGAGTTGAGCACGGGTTATTTACCCACCACCTTCCCCGGCTCGCGCAACTCGCGTGCTAGCGTAAAGGTGCAGGATGGCTGCAACTTCAAATGCAGCTTTTGCATAATTCCGGTCGCCAGAGGCCGTAGCCGAAGCCTTGAGATGGAAGCGGTTATTGCCCAGGTAGACGAGGCGTACGCGCAAGGCTTTCAAGAAGTAGTGCTAACGGGGATTCACCTTGCTCACTACGGCTGGGACAAAGGCACAGATTTGATGGCTTTGCTTGAGCGCTTACTTGGCCAAAAGACTGGCCCACGCATTCGACTCAGCACTCTTGACCCATTTGAGATACCGGACTCTCTTATTTCTTTATTAGGGAAAGAGAATCGTCTTTGCCCTCACTTTCACATCGCATTGCAAAGTGGAAGCGACGAAGTGCTTAGAGGCATGCGTCGCATTTACAAGGCCCAGGAGTTCGTGGACGTCACCCGGAAGATCCATGCGCTAGCACCCCACACTTTCATTGGAGTCGATGTGATAGTGGGATTTCCTGGGGAATCTGAAGAAGCCTTTAACGAAACTTTGAACTGTCTAGACAAGAGCTACTGGACCAAACTCCACGTTTTCCCCTTCTCAGTCCGAAAAGGAACCCGAGCAGAGACTTTACCAAACCCAGTTCCGGCCGATGTTATCCACGAGCGGTCCCGCATTTTGCGACAAAAAAGCGATGCGATGCTAGAAGCATTCCTTCAATCCCAAGTGGGAACATTGCACGAAGTTATCCTAGAAAAACCCAGCGAAAAGTTTCCAGGCCTATGGCAAGGGCACACGGCAAATTATTGCGCCACGCTTTCAGCGGTTTCGCATCATGAGGCGAAGAAGGTACAGCTTTCTAAGGTTACGGGGGTTAGGGGTGAGCGGCTTTTGACTGAGCCGTTCTAGTTGAAGTACTCACTTCGCTGGACCGAGAAGGCGAGTCATGCTAAGTACGTCCATCTACGCGAGATTACTTCGGTTACTCTCGTAATCACATGCACGGGCAGTTAGCTCAGTTGGATAGAGCGCAAGCCTCCGAAGCTTGAGGTCGCAGGTTCGATCCCTGCACTGCCCACCATTTCCTTGCTAGTTTGTTTTTGGCTTCGCCGAGACCAGGTCCTCTCGAAGAAAAAAAAGGTCTGCCGTTGGTACGAAAAGCTTGTTGGGCATCCCCCACCATAAACTCTACCAACGGCAAACCACGTAATCGACTGGAAGATTAGGCCTTCCAACTCGGGACTTTCACGAAGAAACTTAGTTCGCGGTGGGATCCTGCTTTAGAACAACTGGAGAACATGAAATTTGGCTGGTTGAAAACGGCTCAGCCTCTTTATTCCACATTAAACGTTTTCGAATGCCTGATCTTACAGACCCGTTTCTTTACGGGGATGGTAAGGGGGTGCATCCTATACCATCCCCAATACGTCTCGGCCTTACTACATGGTTCTTATAGAATCTTACGAAGTATCTCCTTCAGATATAAGACAGTCTCTTTATCTTTGGGACGAGTCATGGTCTCTTTGATCGCTAAAATGTCTTCCAACGAAATAACTGGGCATTCAAACCCGTAAAGGGGGATCTTTACAGCCTTTGATTTAATGCGTTCAAAACCACCAATTGGCCGAAGCTCGGACATAGCGTCTAGAATTCCGAGGTCTGTCTCCAAGTAGATATTTTTTAGACCATCAAAAGATTCGGGATAGTCGAGAAAAGACGGTTTGAAACTGGGATTCATTCGGTGCCTAGGAGAGAGATCTTTCAGAGCCACCCGAAGTTTATTTATCTGTTCGGCATCTATCCTTAAACAAATGTCGATATCCTGTGTGACCAAAGGCGAACCGTGGACCATGCACGCAAAACCGCCGACCAGTACAAAATCTACTTCGCTTTCAAGCAATCGCTTAAGCAATGCCTTTAGATCGTCTCTCATAAAATTCTCGTCCCGCTTGACGCAGGTCTTCCATTAAATTCCTGGCCGATTCATGGGCATCAACTCGTGCTTCATAAGACAAAGAAAGGGCATGCTCTATGAGTGAAATATCAATTTGGGCGAAAGGAAACCCACCGCTAACTTCATTCTCAGTTTTACTTGTCTCTTTATCCACGATCCCAATCTAATTTGGAGCAGGCTACCATTCAATGACTTGTGGAGGGCGTGGGACAGCGTAGGCAGTAAAAGCCTTCGGACCGTCAACGACCACAGTTGCGAACGAAGGGCAACCCACCGTTATCATTGAAAATAGCGTGAGAGCCAAAGGTGCGGACTTACTCTTGCGACATGCGACTTCCAATATGACCAATTCGCAAGTCGCGATTCACTGAAGAACAAGTCACCGCCATTTTGGCGGAACACCGGGCCGGGGTTCCGACCACGGAGTTATGCCGCAAGCACGGTATTGCGGCCCATACGTTCTACGCCTGGCGAAAAAAGTACGGCGGTATGGGAGGAACGGAAGTTCGCCGCATGAAGGAGCTTGAGGGAACGGTTCCGCCAAGCGATCGAACTTGAGGCGGCAAAGGAAGTCATACGGGGAAAGTGGTAAGCCCCAAAGCCAAGCGCAAGGCCCTGGTGGCCTTGCGCGATCGCTTCACCTTGAGCATCCGCTCTTGGTGCAAGATTTTGGGGCTACAGCAATCAACCTATTTTTACCGTTCAACGAAACAGCGGGACGATACTGCCTTGAAGAAAAAGATGATGGAAATAGCTGAAACAAAAACACGTTACGGCCAGCCCCGAATGGTTTGGATGCTGCGTGATCGATTCGGCTTTGGCGATAACCACAAGCGGATCCGTCGAATCTATCGAGAGATGGGGCTGCAAGTCGGTAAACGGCCTCGCAGAAAAAGAAGAAGCGGGCTTCGGCTAATACTCGAAACACCGACTCGTCCGAACGAGCTTTGGGCCATGGATTTTGTTTCCGACAGCCTCGCTTCTGGCCGAAGATTTCGTGCTCTGACCGTGAAGGATCTTTTCACGCATGAAGCGATATCGATCTATGTCGATACTTCGATTCCAGGGGATCGCGTTGCAGAAATCTTGGGCGCCCTGTCCGAGCTGCGGGCGAAGCCAAAGGCGATCGTTTGCGACAAAGGGACCGAGTTTACTTGCAAGGCGATGGACCAATGGGCCTTCAAAGCCAAAGTCGATTTGAAATTTATTCAACCCGGCAAGCCGATACAAAACGCTTTTATCGAATCGTTCAATGGCAGACTTAGAGACGAATGTCTGAACGAGAATTGGTTTCAGAATTTAGAAGAGGCTCGAACGAAGATCGAGCAGTGGCGGATCGAGTACAACTGCGAGCGGCCGAACTCTCGACTAGCCAACGAGACGCCGTATTCGTTTGCACGGAGACACCAGGAACTGCTAACAGCTTAAACACAAACCGGGGGTTTCGATCGCTCCAGCTGAGGGGTCAGGGTCAGTCACTGGTTCGATCCCTGTACTGCGCACCACTTCTGTTTAAGGTCCTCTTTTTTCCCTACGTGGCAAGAAGCCAAGAACAAAAGTGGGAGTAGCTTAACCCATACCGCTTAACTTATCTGAGAGGGATGTCGACTAAGATTCTGTCTTCAAATTGACGATCGATCTCATCAGTCCATTGAGGAAATTCTTGAGAAGTGATGTCCCCCACACGAATCGCATTAAGTTCTGGAAACTGCTCTTTCAGCCAAGCTCTCTGATCTGCGGCAGTAGGAATGCCTCTATCTTCCTGTAGAAAATCTTTCAAAGAATAACACCCTGATAAGCCGGTGGGACTCAAGTTTCTATCTGAGAGCACAGCCAAGACATCGCGAACGTGAAATTTTCCAGGCCTATTAGTGTATGGAATCGCGAATAGCTCTGGAAACTTCTTATGGATGGCTTCCAAACATTGCTGGTACTTTAGGGCATTCACGTTCTCAGTTTGTACAGAACCAAATCCCATCCAGCGATGAAGCGCATCTTCACCAAGTCCTATGCGAAGAGGAGCCAATGGGTGATACGGGTTGGAATATTCCAGTCTGATTCTTCGAATTCCTTTGGAGGCGAGGGCGAGATTGATAACAAGATCGTCGGAAGCAAAGCAAGATGGGTCGGATTCACTTAGCGCCGTCCATAACTCCGGATCGATGTGTTTGCGCTTATACGCAATGGCCCCGAATCCTTCCAAAATATCTACATCGGTTATATATTCTTTTTGCGACCTACCATAATTGGTTACAGGGTTTGGCCAGGGCAAAGAATGTAACTCCCACTGATGCCTCGGCATTCCCATACCGCCTACGACCGCATCGAGCGCGATCACTCCAGATGCAAGGGATGCTACAAAGCCGTCGGGGTAGTCGATATCATCATCGATGGAAATAATAATGGCTTCTGGATCGTCGATTAATCGAGCGGTGGGAACTATTTTTGAAATCGGCCCAAGATCGTTACCGAAACGATTCACTTTTACGGCGAAAGGTTGATGCTGCAGGCTCTCCAAAAATCTTTCGTCGTACGGCACATCAGATCGAGAAAAGGAGTTAGGAATATTTAGAATGAGCCGATCAAAGGACGCGAGATCCGTTTGGCGATGGCTATAGCCAGGCAGCATACCCAGATCGTGCCACGGCAGAGGCCGCAACTCTAATCGTTCTGGAGAGGTCGTTAAGGAAACGGTAATTTGATGCTTAGCCCTATAGGCTCGCAACAAATCCTGAATGCCCTCAGCCCGCAACCCATCTATAGGGTTTGAATAGGTGAGCATCTCCTGCCGAGCTCTTAAAACGAGATTTCGGCACACTACGTCCGATGAAGACAAACTCGCACCAGCAGTCGATAAAATAGCTGTAAATGAAAGTATTAGAGCCCTGTGCATTCTGGGCAGGCATATACCACAATCCGTGGGACATTTGTGGGACAGCGTAGGCAGTAAACGCCCGTTATGGACCGTCAATGACCGTAGGACGTTCTTTTTACCTCGGATTTAGAAGCGCTCAAAATCCTACGGGGGGCCTACGCGGGATCATTGCCTCCACCGCCGCATTGGACGCATCAGCATACTGACTGAGAGACGCCACCTTAAGGAGTGCAAACTGGCCTGTCTTTTCTCCGCCCATCCTGAGTGGCTATTGACCTGAGCTCAGCTGCTGAAAGGGGATTTCCGTGGATCTCCGGCCTGCGCCGGTGGGGCCGTCATTGCAGCCGCCAAATGAATGGAACGCTAGAACGAATCTGCAATGCGAGCGCCTCCCATCCCTTTAAGATTCTATGAGAACCGGTGTGCCCAGCCGGCGCGGGCCGGAGATCCACGGAAATCCCCGTTCGACCGCTAAGGCCAGTTAGTTGGGAACGGGCCGCACGAAAAACCCGTCTCGCTCTTTTTGGCGCACATCTCGGACAAAACTTTCTACCGTCTCTCTGTTGCGTCCCACTACTTGCAGCCACTCCACCATCGTACGGCCATTCCTTGTCGTCGTGGCACGACTATGGGCTTGCACGCCTCCCCGCTTAATGACCACGGGGTGTTCGGGGGCCGTTAAGCCGGTAAATTTGCAATCAGCGAGCCACCTGGCACCCCGTTCGACTTGCTGGGAAAGCCAATCGAAACCTTCCTGGGTCACGGTGCCATCTTGATGCGACCGAATAAAAACAAGCGCCGGCTGAAGTTCGGTTCTAAAAGAATAAATGTCCGGGAATGAATCCAACACCTCCGGCAAAACCCGGGAAGCAATCTCCATGTGATAGGGATTCATTCCCGTCGCCAAAAACTCTAACCGGGCAGAATCCAAACCAGCCAAACGCCAATTCGGATCAATGAGCTTGAGAGGGTGCCCCATGTATTCGTTGTGCGTCACACCAACCTCGGCCCCCAATGCGTCGAGCGTTTTTCGATCCGCTTCGCGAATAATTCTAAAAAAAGATAGTTGCTCGCTGGATAAATATTTTTCGGACGGGACCATGTAAATCGCGTCCCAAATTTCCTTCGGGAAATCTTCCCCTCGGACGTCTTCCCAAATGCCCGTAACAATCCGGCGTACATCCCCACTTCTAGTTCGATAGCTGACAGTGTTGATGAACGGAATATAGCCTGCGGGTTGCAGCACCTCCTGCACCACCAGACCACTGTTAGGATTTCGTCGCCGCCGATTCTCTTCGATCAAAGCCTGGGTTCCAATCCTGAGAGAATCTGGGTAAAAGAAAGTCCCCGCTCCCACCGACCCCGAACCACGCGCCGGTTTCACCAGCAAAGGGTAAGGCAATAGATTCGCTTGTTGCATCAATTCTGCGGGACCTGAGAAGTGCTGGGTGAAAACAACGGGGAGCTTTGCTTTTTCAAGCGCCTTGTGCACCGCGAATTTGTCCGTGCGCCAATCCCCTGCCTCCACTGAATTGGCTTCTAAGCCGAGAGCGGCGCTGACAAAATCCGTCGCATACACGCCGAGGTCCATCCCAGGGCTGCCGCCCCGCAAGGGCCGCCCGGAGGCCATCGCGAAACGATTCATTTCGGCCGCAATCTCTGGCAAGTCGGCCGCATTGGAGAAAACCCATTCACGGGCGAACACGTCCGACCCGGGGAAGCTCTTCTCTACGGTGGCATCAACGTCCGCCAGACGTAAATGTAGCGTTTGGAACCCCAGTGCTCGCGCGTGCCGCGCCAACATGCTTCCCGAAGCATTTCCGCCCATGCCCACCAGGTACGAGCTGGTTTCGGCTACCTGCCGCAACCAGGTAGCACAATCCGTCGAGGACCAAGCTACCTCGGAACGAGCCGCAGCAAGGAATAAGCATGCGTAGAGAAACGGTTTCATTGAGCTAAGGCTTATAACATTTTTCCGTACCCAAGGCCGATGACAAAAATCGGCACCGGTTTTAGCGGTTGTGGAGCGAATAGAACGACTTCACCCGATGGATGTCGCTGGGACTTAGCCCATTTTTAGACGGCTGAATGGCCTCGCCGGTTTTGCTCCGAATCGTAGGTTGCCCGGCCTTGGAAAACACCGATGTGTCGTAGAGCATGATGGAGCGGTAGTCGAACGCGGTGTCTTTGACCGGGCCGAGAAAATCCTCTGGCAAGATATCGAATTGGTCCCGGAAGTCCGCCTCAATGTTGGGGTACAAGACTTCCACGAACTTATCGCGATCAGATCGCGACTGCTCGTGAATGAAGCCCATGGTGTGCATGACTTCGTGGGCGATTTCATTCCAACCACATTCATTGTCTAGTTTGATAGGTTGCACACCCCCCTGCCGGCCAAGGGGAGAGAGACAGTCTTTCTTTCCTACCTTAAACACCACGCCGTCTGGTTGTCCGGTATAGGGAACGAACTGAAAACCTGTTTTCGCCTGAATGTGTTGCAAGGCCTGAGTGACCCTCTCCGGATCGGGAAAACCTTGGTCAATCAAATAGGGAATTTCGGGAGTTTTCCAGTATTCCACATTCGGCATTGAGTAGCTTCCCGAGGACGTCGTGGGATCATCCGGAGTTCCTAGAATCAAATCGCCCATGGCAACGGCCAGACCTTCTTGCACATGAAATTTAACCGTCCCTGGAGGAATAACGTCCGGAAGTTCTTCCTCGCTGCTGGGCCGTAGAGGGCTGGGCGAGATCTTCACCACGCCCGGTGCCGGAGTGTTAGGGGAAAAAGGAGGAATCGTTTTTTTTGCCATCGGCGGTGTGGCGGAATTTGAGTTTTCCGGCGTGCGGCCATGCGGAATCAAAAAGAAAATAGCGAAAAGAACCACGACCGCACCGACGATAGACAGAATCCGCGTCACAGAAGGACTATACAGCACTCGACCGTGCGGTTGCGAGCGGCGGGATGTTTAGCGACGCTAGTGGTCATAATTTCCACTTTCGTGCCGCACTAATTCTGTATACCGTCCCCTTTTAAACGTTTCGGGGGAAGTTTTCGTGCCAAAACATTTTTTTTCGATTTTGCTCGTCGCTATTTTTGTTTTCTCGGGCGTTGGCTGCGGCAAAGCAGGAACCAAGGAATCCCCAGTGCAGCAAAACCCGCTGGCTCTCAAACTCGACTTCACCCAAGCGGAATCGCCGGATTTGCTCGCCCAAAACCAAATGACCGAGCTGCAAGCTCCTCCCTTCGATTCCGAACAACAAGCCGCGCTCGTTGCGGAAGTAAATGCGGTATGGGCCCAATGTGGAATTTCCTTTGAAGCGGCCGGCACCCCCCGCGCTTTGCCTCTTCGCACCTGGGCGGAACTTCGACCCGAATCCAGCGATTTCGACGGAAATCGCGGCAGAATCGCCCAGCGCATTGGGCGGGATACCAGCGCCGCCAGTCGCAAGACTCAGGAAGCCCTCGACAATTTATCGGACTTTGAAACGCAAGGGGCTCATCTCGCGCGCAACATTTCTGCTAATCCACACACAATCCCGGTTTTGATTCTGCCCCACACCGGCAGCGTCTTCCCTGGCTCCAGCTTCGGTCAAACATTCGGTATTGTGGATGATGGGTTTTTGCGGTCGCTCTTGGACGGAACCTACAAAACCGACAGCAATGCTCGCCAGCTGAGCAAACCGCTAGTGATAAATTACGGCTATGAGATGAACTATCGGCACTTGATGACCAAGCCGGATGAGAGCTTTGCCTGTTCGCAAAACCGGGGGCCGGGCAAATACTTCAATGTGCTAGCGCACGAAATTGGCCACTTTCTGGGGCTGAACCACACATTACCCAAGTGCAATTTGATGCATAACGATTCGAATCTGATTACCCCGGCGCAGTGTGCGACCGCGCGAAAAGCCGCCGAAGCGTTGTGAGTTGCGCCCTAGCAGCGCGGCTAACTGGGACGCCCTAATAGAGCACGGCGCAGATCTTCTGCCGCTACCGGAAAGACTACTTTCGAACCCGCGCCCGTTAGGTAGGGGCTGCGGACTAAATTATCCATCGGGTAATCCGTCGGCTGAGAAAGGGCCGCTTGGAGAATTTGTTCCATTTGCTTGCGGGCCAAGCAAGCGTTAATAAGCTCTTCGTTCAAACCGCCTAAAACGGCCTCGATATCTTCTTCAAACCGCCGTCGCGCGGAACCGGCCTTGGAAATGATGGCGTTGCAAATGCGATCAAAACTAGTGCGCGCGCTTTCCAGCGCAGCATCTATTTGGGCGTCATCTCGTAAAATGTCATGGGGACCAGCGGGATCGAACTTCACGTTCCAAGGGCGCACGGAGATTTTGGAGAGCGAGCGACGGATCGCGACCTTTAATATGGCGAACTCGTCGTAGTACAGCTGTCCTGCTGCCATCTGGGTGAATTCACGCACTACGGAATCGATATCGAAAATGGTGAGGATCTGTTTTTCAAAATCCTTGCGGGCAGCCGCCAAAAACTTGTCGATCTCCACGGCGATGTCACGCGTGGCAAGCTGGCGGGCTGCGACTGTGCGGGTTTGGCGCCGGCGGCGCTCATAACCAAATAGGCCCAGGATGAAGTTATAAAAACCGCCAACCTTCTCATCTTCTTTTACGGCCAGCGAGATGTCGCGAGCGCGAAAAATGACCTGGCGTTTCTTGTCATTCACTTCGTCGATGAAGCGGTTGATCTCGGCCCGAAAAGAATCTTTCTTACGCGCCAAGACTTCTTCCAAGTCCACGCTCATCGCGAATAACTTCGCGGCTAACTCACCTCGGTCGTGCTTTACGTAAATTGCCGAGCTGCGCGGCGGATCCAAGAAGGTGGGAGTAACTGCGGTGGAAGAGACGGGAGATTCAATTTCGTTCTTCACCCCGATAATTTATCACGGGGGCGTCTAATTCGAAACGCGCCATTCCGACGGCGCGCCACACGTCGAATGCCGGGGTGCGTAAGGGCCTGCATAGCAATCGCTAAAGCCAGCCCCACGCCCCCCGGTGACAGCAATCCGTCTTATTCAAACCAACATTGCAAGAACAAGTCGTTGGTCATGAGAGAGTAGCCGCTTTTTTCGGAAACGTTGACCGTCCGAGCCGACATATCATTCGCGTTGAGCGTCAACATGGTTTGCGAATCAAAGCGATCGCCCACCTGGTGAATCACGGAAAGTTTATATCCAGCATAAGAGGTCTCAATCGTCTTAACGATTCGGGCACCTGGGACGACGGTGACAGGAATGCTCGTACGCGAGGCCACACTATTTCCGGCGTCCGCGGCTCGGCATTTGACATTTTTTGCAAAAGCCGGAGCACTGATAAGCGATGCAGCAACTAAGATAGAAAACAACTTCACTGGAACCTCCAATTTATTCAGACGAATGTAGAGGAGCAAATGGGTGCCGCCTACGGCAATGCACTAGGATCTGCGTCTTGTTTTATCAGTTGGATTCACCGGCAATCCCGGTGATAGAATTAACGGATATCCAAAATTTCAAAGGACCTTCATCATGACGAGTAAACAAACGACGTATATGTATTGGGGTTGCACGGTGGTTTTCTGTGGGCTGATGTGTATGTCGGGCTTTTTCAGCGTACTGGGCGGACCGGACGTGGAGGCGATGATGGCCCACCTTGGCTACCCCGTTTACTTCAATAAGATGCTGGGTGCGTGCAAGCTCCTAGGAGCAGCCACTTTGTTAGCGAATCGTCCCAAGCGTATGAAGGAATGGGCCTACGCGGGTTTTACGTTTGATCTCCTCTTTGCGGCAGCCTCCCTTCTGATCAGCGGAGACCCTTTCAGCCATTGGGTTGCGCCGTTAGCATTCACGTCCATCCTGATGGGCTCCTACTTCACTTGGCACAAGCGGGAACAAACGCCACCTGCTGCCTCCATGCGCCGCGCGGCCTAACCACTACAACGGTAGAGTTTGCAGGAAGCCTATTTGGTGGGCGGCTTCCATTTGGTGGAGAGCCAATCGCGTGCGTCTTTGTAAGCGTTTTCCGAGGTGAGCGCCGTCCCCTGCGCTAGGAACGAGCCCGGCTGATCGCCCTGCTTTTCATCTCGGAAGGGCCCACGCAAAACCCAGATGCCCGTCAGAGAGTCGAAGACTAAACGAAAATGGTTGGTACTCAAACTCAGCTTGTCGCAGAGTGCCTCTACCGCAAAAGAAAAGGACTCGTTCATGGGTGACCCCAAACTAAATGCTCCATTGTTTGGTATTGGCACCGCTCCTGGCTCCTGTCAGCACCTTTTCGCTGTTAGGGGATTTCGGGAATGAAGAAGTCTCAAAAAGTGCCTATTTTTGTCAGTCCGCACGCGCCTGAAATGACTCGTGATATGATTTTGCCTAATATTTCCTCAGTCGACAAAGGACGCAGCATGGCATCGATCGCTCGCCAGTGGATTCGGCATTGGCTTCTTCCCCAAACCAGCGAACCGCGTACCGTCCGCCTAGGGCTCCTGCGCGGCATCAAACTTTTTATGGATCCGCGTAGCGGGTTACAAAACCAATATGGTTTAGCGGAACGAGAACTGCACCCCTGGTTCCGCAAATTCTCCCGCGACGCCAAAACCGCCATCGACCTAGGCGCAGCCGAGGGGGACTACACCCTTTACTACCTAAAAAAGACCCCAGCTGAAAAGGTCATCGCCTTTGATTGCCAAGAGCATTGTCGAGTAGCGCTACACCAAAACCTGGCTCTGAACGGGCTAGACGGCGACCCGCGCGTCCAAGTGGTGGGCAAGTTTGTAGGCTCTGCCCTCAATGACGGGGAAGTTTCTCTCGACGATTTCTTGCCGCAGATCCAGACCCCATGCGTGATCAAGATGGACGTGGAGCGAAACGAGTACCCGGTGCTGATGGGTTGCCCCGAACTGCTCAAGCTCAAAGACGTGCGCTGGATTATTGAAATCCATACCCCAGAGCTAGATGTGCTGTGCCGGGACCTGCTCGAGAAAAATGGCTACCGAGTCACCAGTATCCAGCCCGCCTGGTGGCGCCGCTTCATCAGTGAAACTCGGGGTGACTACATCCGTTGGATGGCAGCTTCTAAGTAACTTGTCACAAGCCCAGCCGCTGGATATACGTGCGGGCTCATGCGTCATTTCCTCCTCTTTCTTTTTGCTTTCGGCCTAAGCGAACCCAGTTTCGCAACGCGAGTCGAGTGCACCGAACTGTTGGCTGCCGAAGCCAACAGCGCGCTCCTGCGGAAATTGGAGCTAGGGATACTGGGCGAATGGAAACTAGCGGTTCCCGGTCCCGATGGCCGACCGTCTCTGGTTTCCGCTTTGCGTGATCCCGGACGAGGCAAATGGATTTTTGTGGAAGACGAGCGGGTAGCACTTTTCGCTCAGCAGGAACTCCAGAGCGATGGAGGCCACAGGGTGATCCGCATCGACGTAGACGGTCCGCTGGACCGCGATGCCATGCTCCAAATTTTCAGTCAGTTCCTCACTGTGTACGAAGGGAGGCTGGTCGAAGTGCCTCAGGTGCCAGACCTCTTTGCCCATCTGGCACAATCTAGCCCGCCGCCCGGAGAACAGCCGCTCCTGATTATTTGGACTTTTACCCCCTACACCGAAATCGAAGGGGATAGCAGTAAACTTTGGTTCCATAGTTTTTCCTCCCTTGGGACATGCCGGGGATGGAAACAGATCGTCGTGAGCGACGACAGCGCATTACTTCAGCGCCTCGGCATGAACCAAAGCTCCCGACTCACTGTCCATTGGGGCCCGCCGCGCGATCCCTAGTCGAAAGAAACTTCTTAGCCTCTCTGCCGGCGCTATACTAATGCGCATGGAAAGAGAAACGGATGTACTAGTAGTGGGCGGTGGGCCTACCGGACTCACACTCGCCGGGCTTCTGGCGCGGTCGGGGGTGAGGGTTATTATCGTCGACAAAACGGCGGTTCGCTCGGATAAGTCACGCGCCCTTGGGGTGCATGCCGGAACGCTTGAAGCACTGCAGGACTGTTTCGATCACATCCTAGTAGACAAGGTGGTGGAGTCGGGCTGGAAGGCCCAACATATGTACGCCCACTTGGGCAAACGTGCCGTGGTCCATTTTGATCTCAGCGTCATACCCAGTCGCCACAATTACATCTTGATGCTTTCCCAAGCCGAGACAGAAAAATTTCTGGAGGAGCAACTCGAACCGCTCTCTCTAAAACTTGAACGGGGTACCGAGTTGGTTTCCCTGGATGATCAGGGTCCGCAGGTAATTTCCACGCTACGCAAAGCCGATGGAAGTGAAACCAGCGTGCGCTCCGCTTATGTCGTGGGCTGCGATGGAGCACATAGCGCGGTTCGCCACCAACTGGGTTTTCCTTTCGAGGGCTCACAGTACATGGCCGATTTCGCCTTGGGCGATGTGAAAGTCGATTGGGAGTTTGGCGATGGCAGCGCTCACGCCTTTGCGAGTAACAGCGGCACCCTGCTTTTTTTACCGCTGCCGGGCGACCACCTTTACCGATTGATTTTTCTACAAGGCGGCAAAGCAAGCGATCCCACCCTGCCGCTTGCCCTGGAAGAAATGCAGGCTTTGGCTGACCGTATCTGCCCATCGAAGGTTCGGCTGTCTCAACCCGCATGGCTCACTCGCTTTCGTGTGCACCACCGAATGACCGAGCGTCTGCGCCACGGGCGAGTCTTTTTGGCGGGAGACGCGGCCCATATTCACAGCCCTGCTGGCGGCCAGGGCATGAACACCGGCATTCAAGACTCGCTAAATCTGGGAACCAAACTCGCGCGCGTATTGAAAGCTGGAGCGTCCGAAAAGCTATTGGATGAATATGAAGCCGAACGCGTGCCAGTCGCGCGCAACGTGTTGCGCGGCACGGGCTTTTTGTCGAATCTGGCGATTTCTCGCAACGGGATACTCAAATCGATCGCGCGGGACTGGATCGCTCCGTTGATTTTACGTCGGGCGTGGGTGCAGCGCCGCTTGGCGACGATGGTTTCACAGGTAAACGTAGCGCGGAAAGAAATCGCCGAACGCAAAACACTCAGGCATAGCCCAACGCCCTAAGCTTGGCGTGATTGAAACCAAAGTGGTGGCCCAGCTCGTGGAGCAGAGTGAGTTCGAGCTGGCGTTTGAGGGTCGCTTGGCTGCCGCGAGCGATTCGGTAGATAGGCCCACGAAATAGATAAATCTGGCCGGGGTACACCGGCGTTTCCCAAATCGAGCGCTGATGCAGCGGGATGGCGGCATGCAAACCGCAAAGCTCGGACTCAGCCACCGGCTTGATGCCCAGTTCTTCCAGCATCTCTAGGGTGGGCTCGTCGTCGATGACCACCGGAGTCGTTTCGAGCAGTTTTTTGACGTCCGCGGGCAGCTTGCCCACGATTTCCTCGAAAAAGCGGTCGAACTCAGCACGCGCATTAGGGGGAAGCATTTACCTAGGATAATTGACCACACCCCCAAAGCCGACTAATTTTAGCCGCGCCATGAACAAAAAAGTCGAAACCGCCATTAAGCCGACCCGCGAAGAAAACTACCCTGAGTGGTACCAAGAAGTGATCAAAGCCGCGGAGCTCGCGGAAGTATCCGCAGTGCGCGGTTGCATGGTCATCCGCCCTTGGGGTTATGGAATCTGGGAAAACATCCAGGCCATCCTCGACAAGAAATTTAAAGATACCGGCCACCAAAACGCCTACTTCCCGCTTTTTATTCCTCTGAGCTTTTTGGAAAAAGAAGCCAAGCACGTAGAGGGCTTCGCCAAGGAATGCGCGGTCGTCACACACCACCGCCTGGAAGTCGGCCCCAAGGGAAACCTGGTACCGGCTGGCCCTCTGGAAGAGCCGCTCATTGTGCGCCCCACCAGCGAAACCATCATCGGCGCGTCGTACGCCAAATGGGTGCAGTCGTACCGCGACTTGCCGGTACTGATTAACCAATGGGCCAACGTGGTGCGTTGGGAAATGCGCCCACGCCTGTTTTTGCGCACCGCCGAATTCCTCTGGCAGGAAGGCCACACGGTCCACGCCACCTCGGAAGAAGCGGTCGAAGAAGTCGATAAGATGCTCAAAGTCTACGCGGATTTCTCCGAGCACTACTTGGCGGTGCCGGTCATTCGCGGGGAGAAAACTGCTGGCGAACGTTTCCCAGGCGCGGTTTCCACCTTCACCATCGAAGGGATGATGCAGGATCGTAAGGCCCTACAGATGGGCACTTCCCATTTTCTGGGACAGAACTTTGCCAAAGCTTCCGAAATCAAATTCCAAGATAAAGACGGCAAACAGGCTTACGCCTGGACCACGTCTTGGGGCGTTTCCACCCGCCTTATCGGCGGCCTGATCATGGCCCATAGCGACGACGATGGCCTCGTGCTTCCGCCGCGTGTGGCACCCAAGCATGTGGTGATTGTGCCTATCACCCGCGAGGAATCTGAAAAAACCGCGATTTACGCCTATTGCGACGCACTAGCTCGGGAACTCAACGACACCCGCTACCACGAAGGATTTGTCCGCGCCGAAGTCGACAAGCGGGATATGCGCGGCGGTGACAAGAACTGGCAGCACATCAAAAAAGGCGTGCCCATTCGGTTGGAAGTCGGCCCGCGCGACATGGCCAGCGGATCCGTTTTCATGGCCCGCCGAGATAAAGCCCACCGCGACAAGAGCGGCGTACCCCGGGATCAATTCGTGAAAACCGTGGGTTCGATTTTGGATGAAATCCAAGCCGGCCTTTTCGCCCGGGCGTTGGCCGCGCGCGAGGCTGTTACCCGCAAAATCGACACTGCCGAAGAATTCATCGAGTTTTTCACCCCGAAGAACGCCGATAAACCGGAAATCCACGGCGGGTTCGCGCTCTGTCATTGGTCCGAGGATCCGGTGGCGATGGCCAAGCTCGCGGAACTCAAGGTATCGATTCGCTGCATCCCGCTGGACGCGCCCAAGGAAGTGGGCAAGTGCCTGTTCTCGGGCAAGCCCAGCGAACACCGGGCCGTCTTCGCCAAAGCCTATTAAGCGCGGCGATTGGCGAGGCAGCTACGGTAGTACTTTTTCCCACAGGCCCTCGAAGGGCGGATCGGGGTGCACGAGTCGCCAAACCTGATTGCAGGCGGGACACCGATACCAATCTTCTCGGGTGAATCGACTATAGCGTTTGGTCGGAGGCAATTTGGTGAACCTTCGCTTGTCTAGCTCTTCCAAGAGTTCGATGTACTGCTTGGCATCCGCAAAGGAGCCATCGTCTTTCACCGTTTTTTTCAGTTGCTCGCAGAAACAAAGACTCATTTCAGCACTCCTCTGTGAAAAATACGGCCTTGTGTGACGCTGGAGTCGATCAAAACCTGGACGCTTCCACCGAGCCAGACTCCACCCTGAAACGCGGATTCGCCCACCATGACAGTCTGCCCCGCCGAAAGGTCTCTGCCAATCACCCGAGTAGCCTGGGAACGCAGACGTTTGTCACGGAGCAAGTATCCCCATTCGGGAAGCAAGGCTTGGTCTATTTGGGCCGGCAAGGAACCTTGCGGTTTGACGGTGCCCCAAAAGCCGCCCATCTCCTTGGCCGTGGTTTCCGGCGCCCAGACCCGGTAGGCACGCAAAGGCTTATCGAGTTTAATTTCGACATATCGACTGCCTGAGAAGGTCTCGGCTAGTTTCGAGGGTAACTCACCGACCGAATACCGATCATAAGCCCCCAGTACCGTCCCTTGAATTTTCGCAAAGCCCTTGTAGAACTTTTGGCTGCGTCCCGGAAACAGCTTCCGCCCCAACCCAACCGAAGGCCGAACCCCTTCCTCCAACACAATCGCCGCTTTGACCAGCGATTGAAACTCACGCGACTTGCTTGCAAGCGAGGTCGCCTCCCCCGCCTCTTGGGCTATTTTAACGGCGCGGGCGCCCTTCGTAATCGCCAGAAACACCGTGGCGATTTCCAGAAAGCCCTGAGTTGCCCATTTGGCGGCGAGTTCTTTTTCTCGTCCCTGAGCCTCGCTCTTTTCCCACTCTTCTTTTATCGACTGAGAAATGTGGTTGATGAGGGTTTGGGCAACCTCCTTGGCGGCATTGACCGCTTCCGCTTTTTGCTTGGGGCTACCGTATTGTAACTTCGCGAAAAAAATCGCCATCGACTTGAGAATGGTTCCAGCTTTTGCCCAGCCATCTCCCGTAGTGCAGAGCGAGTAGGCAAGTAGCATCAGGTCATACAGGCCCACCACCGTTCCTTTCAGAAACTGGTAGCCGCCTTTCGCTATGCCCACACCAATATCGAATTCGGTGAGGTCCCATTTGTCTTGGATTTGGTTGCGCAGATCTTCGGTCTGTTTTTCAAACCGCGACTCGACTACTTGTTCCCACCAAGTCGGGTGGGTGCGGAAAAATGCGACCGCTTGCTCCAAAACTTCTAGACTTAGCTCTCCTGGATTGCTGTCGCAAAGACGATAGACGCTCTCCTCTAGGTCACCGTCCCGCGACACCGCATCGATTAGGGCTTCCACCCGATCGCGGTCGGCGCCTTGGTACAAAAGCCGATTAAACACACGGGGAACCAGATCACTGCGCAGAGTGACCGGCCCCTGGGAGGTTTGTATCACCCGCCGGTCAGGCCCCACCACTTCTTCCAAACCCGACGACCTAACATTAAGGTGACTCAGTATCACACCCCTCCTATGAGCAAAGGATGGGCCAGCGGATCTCCAGCCTGCCAACACGGAATAGCCCCCTTCAGTCTCGATTTAGACGAATCAGAATTGAAATCCCCTGTTCCCAAAATCGTACTAGCCGTTTTCCCCCTGCTTGCGTAACACTGTGGGCAGGGGTGAAATATGGGTACCGGGGTTCGTTTTCTTACACTAGCCATGGTCGGCCTATTTGCCGGCTGCTCAACGGGACTTAAAACTGTGCCGACGACAGAACTGCAGCGCGGTGAAGCGCCCGACATCTACCAGTGGTTAGAAGAAGTAGAATCCCCCCGCGCTTTAGCCTGGGTAAATGCCCATAACGAGCCGACTCTAAAGAAGTTGGAGAGTGATCCCCGCTACGCCCCTGTTTTGAAGAACCTGCGGGATGTGATGCTGGCGACCGACCGCATTCACCTGCCTGCCCAACGCGGAAAATACGTTTACAACTTTTTGCAAGATGCCACGCACACTCGTGGGCTTTTGCGGCGCACCACCATCACCAATTACATGCAAAAAGACCTCCCGTGGCAGTCGGTTTTGGATATCGACCGACTGGCGAAAGCGGAAAAGGAAAACTGGGTATACAAGGGGGCGGATTGCCTGGAGCCTCACGCCCGACGTTGCCTTCTCACTCTATCTCGAGGTGGTAAAGACGCCAGCGTCTTGCGAGAATTCGATACTGGCACCAAACGCTTCATCCGTGGTGGCTTCCAATTGCCAGAGGCCAAGAGCGACGCCACCTGGTTGGATCTCAACACACTGCTGGTGGCCACCGATTTCGGACCTGGCTCGCTCACACTTTCTGGTTACGCCCGTATCGTGAAACTTTGGAAACGCGGCACTCCGCTCAGCGAAGCCACTACTCTCTTCGAGGGTAAAGAGACCGATGTTTCCTCCAGCGCCTTGCACGTGCAGCGGCCGGAAGGAAACTATTCATTCGTCTACCGATCGCCGAGTTTTTTCGAGCAAGAATACTTTTTATTGGGCGACGATCAGAAAACGCTCACAAAATTGCCGTTCCCCATGGGCGGCCAGCTGCGGGCAGTCTTCCACGGCCGCATCATCATGTCCCTGCGGGGCGATTGGAAAACGGCCACCCACGATTTCAAAGCCGGCACTTTAGTGGCGCTGCCGATCGCGTCGCTCAACAAGCCCGATCCTACAGTGGACTTGATTACGCTATTTACTCCGAGCGCGCGTGTTTCCCTGGCGGATGTGTACGACACCAAAGACTTCTTGATTCTGAACCTGCTCGATAATGTGAAGAGCCGGTTGGATAAGCTGACTTTTGTCGATGATAAGCCTGTGACTGAGGCCATCCCGTTAAATAGCGATGGCACGCTCACAGTGGTGTCGACCAGCACCCACGACAATCAATTCTTTGTGCAATACGAATCCTTTTTGACTCCCAGCACACTGTATCTGGTGGACATGGATTCCAGCGGCAAACTTACCGCAACGGTCGCGAAGCAACTGCCTGCACGCTTTGATGCGAGTGATCTCGTGGCAGAGCAGCTCGAAGCCACCAGCAAAGACGGCACCAAAGTCCCCTACTTCCTCGTGCGCAAGAAAGACATCCCGCGCGATGGTTCCACGCCGACTTTGCTCTATGGCTACGGCGGTTTTGCGGTATCGATGAACGCCCATTACATGGAAGGCTCGGGGCAGGCCTGGCTGGAAAAAGGCGGCGCCTACGTTTTGGCCAATATCCGCGGGGGCGGCGAGTTCGGCCCGGAATGGCACACGGCTGGGTTGATGGAAAATCGCCAGCTGGTTTACGACGATTTCATCGCCGTGGCAGAGGACCTGATTGCTTCTAAACTGACTTCCCCGAAGAAATTAGGCATCCAAGGCGGCAGCAACGGCGGCCTGTTGATGGGAGTGATGTACACCCAGCGCCCCGATCTTTTCGAAGCCGTGGTTTGCCAAGTGCCGCTGCTGGATATGTTGCGCTACCACAAACTGCTAGCGGGCAATAGCTGGATGGGGGAATACGGCAACCCAGATGTGCCGGAAGAAGCGGAGTACATCCGTAAGTATTCCCCGTACCAGAACGTGCTGCCGGGTAAGAAGTACCCCAAAGTGTTTTTCATGACCTCGACCAAAGACGATCGAGTCCACCCCGGCCACGCCCGCAAAACGGCGGCGAGGATGGAGGAATATGGGCACCCGTTCCTGTATTACGAAAATACCGAGGGCGGGCATGGGGCGGCGGCGAACCTCGAACAACGCGCGAAGTTTTATGCGTTGATGTACACGTATCTCTACGAACAATTGATGTAGGTGGGAATGGGGACCGAGTGTCTCCTCGTCCCCATCCCCCATTTAATTAGTTCCGACAGCGAGCATCGCTATCGTACGCTGCGGAGCATTTGCCGCTGCTGGTAAAGTGCTCCGAGTTGCTGTGAAATTTACCGCCGTAGTAAACTTTGTAGTAAGAATACTCGTAATATTTTTTCCCGATGGTTGGGTAGACTCTGTAGATGTCGATGCATGATTTGCAGCTGTATTTTCCGCTGCTGTAAGCATCAATCTCGAAGACCTCATCACCCTGATCCAGCTCTTCCTCGGCACGTACCGACTGGGCCATGCCTAGATGTGTGACCAACAATAAAAGAACTAGGACGCGTTTACTCAATTTACCCATGATTCCCCCAACTAGATTTAAAGCCTAGTTGTAGGGTTGCCTCGAGACCTTGGAAAGGGACGAAGCGTCAGGTTCACGGATCGAATGCGAGCTTAAATCGTCCACTTTTCGCGTGGGGGTAGCTTGTCTCCCAGCCGGTCGCGCATATGCACAAACGCGCGGGCGGTCAGCTTGACGTCGCCAATGGAACGGTGACGATCGCTTTCGACGACTTCTAGCTGCAAACGCTGGCAAATGACGTCGAGATTGTGGCGGGTTTCGTCGGGGAAGCAGCGCCGGGAGAACTGCATGGTGTCGTACACCTCAAACGGGCGGCTGATATTGTTTTGCACCATGTACTTCATGAGGAACGACATATCGAACTTGGCATTCTGAGCCACCAAGTAAGCATCGCCCACGAAATCCAAAAACTTGGGAAAAACGATGTCGAAGGTAGGTGCATCGGCCACCATTTCATTGCTGATCCCGTTGACGCGAGTAGCATCGGCTCCGATGAGACGCCTGGGGTTCACTAAGGAGTGGAAGTAGTTCACCTCATCCACCTGGTCCCCAAAAACTTTCATGGCCCCGATTTCGATGATTTCGTCTCCCGCCCAGGGCGAGAGCCCGGTGGTTTCCAAATCGAAAACGACGTATTCATCTAGGGAAAGACTGAGCTGCATATATAAGGGATAGAAAAGCTGAGTTTGACGGTCAACCCAAATTGCCTTAAAGATCGCGCCAACCGTGCTTAACGATCCTCAATATAGTAACCAACAGTACCGACTTTCGGAAATCCCTCATCATTACGGGAAGAACGTCCATATTTTGAGCAACCCGTTCTTGTTCACCATGTTGGCAAAACTCTGTGATCCGAGCACCCACCAACCCCTGGTAAACCAGCTTTTACACACTCTCTATGGTGAGCTAGTCCGCGTGGTCGCCAATCATGAGTTTCCTCAGGTGGAAGCGACGCTTACCAGCCGCATGATCGCCACCTGCCCCGAAGGCGAATTCCGGGGCAAAATCTTGGATCCGAAAACTCAGGTGGTGTGCGTCAATTTGGCGCGGGCCGGTACGGTGCCCTCCCAAATCTGCTACGACGCTTTTAACTACCTGCTCGACCCTGCCGGGGTGCGTCAGGATCATATCTCGATCAACCGCAAGATAAACGAGCTGGAGCAAGTCATCGGCACCAACCTGGGCGGCCTCAAAATCGGCGGCGATATCCACGACCGCTTCGTGGTCATTCCCGACCCAATGGGCGCAACCGGCTCCACCATCGAGTCGGCCATGAAAATTTACGGCGAACACGGCAAAGCCCGGCGTTTCATCGCCATGCACTTGATTGTTACTCCCGAGTACTTACGCTTAGTCACGAAGGCCTTCCCCGATCTGCACATTTACGCCCTGCGTCTCGATCGCGGCCTGAGCCCGAAGGGCGCTCTGACCGAAATCCCCGGCGCGGAGTGGGAACACGAGCGGGGCCTGAGCGACAAGCAATACATCGTCCCGGGCGGCGGTGGCTTAGGTGAAGTGATCAACAACGCTTACGTATGAGGTTTCTATGGCTCTGAGAAAAGTAGCGGTGATGGGTCACCCGGTTCTACGCAAGGTCGCCGAACCCGTTGCGGTGAAAGAAATTAAATCGCCCAAGATGCAGGGCCTCATTCAAGACATGGTCGAAACCATGTTCGAATACGACGGCCGTGGCCTGGCCGCTCCTCAGGTACATGAAAGCATTCAGCTAGTGGTAATGCTTTGGGACTTTGAAAAAGATTCCAAGCCGGCGATCCGGGTATTGATCAACCCTGAAATCACGGCCCTCACAGAAGAAACGTCGGGTGCCTGGGAAGGCTGCTTGAGCCTCCCCGGTTTGCGCGGCTACGTCGAGCGACCGAATAAAATCAACGTAAAGTTCTACGACCAAGAAGGCAAAAAGCAGGAACTAGTGGCGGATGGCTTTGCGGCCACCGTCATCCAGCATGAATGCGATCATTTGCTGGGCAAGCTTTACGTCGACAGAATCACCGACCTCAGTCAATTCGCCTACATCAAAGAATACAATCGCTTCGCCGAATTCTCCGAAGACGAAGGCGAGTAAACGGAATTTTAACGTTACGACTAGTTTTTGATTGATAACTGAATTGCCCGCGCATAGCTTCCTTCCATTGGAGGGGTTATGCATTTCAACCGATCTTTGTTTTTGGCTCTGGCGTTCATTTCCTGCAACCTATTCGCGGCTCCCAAGCCTGCGGGCGCCGGCGGTAGCCGGCCCTCGATGTACATGGGCAGCGCCATGGATTCCACTTTCTTAGGCACCAATACCCCGGGATGGACCGCCATTTTCGTGGCCACCGAAAGAACGCTGGTACAAATTTATCTGGGAATCTCTCAGACCAACCCCCTCTTCCTGATGGGCACCGGGGCCAATTTGAAATATGCCGTTTCGGGAGACGCCGCCAATGGGTTCCACCTAGGCTTTGGGCTAGGGGGCGGAGCAATCACCGCTGGCACGGGCCGCACGGTGTACATCAATTTCTCGCCGGTAATGGGCGTCCATTTTCATATCACCGAACGGGTCATGCTCAACTTCGACAGCGGCGTGACTTTCCAAATGCTGACCGAGGGCACCACCCTCAATTTTGTCTTGGGTGGTAATTCGCCCCTGCTGGGTGGCAGCGTGGCGTTTGCGCTTTAACCATCCGTGGGCAAGCGCCGTCGGATCTGATCATTTAAATCGACGACGAATAAGAGCCCCTTACGGGGCGCGTATTTCTGCGCGTTGAGATAAAGATAATTTCCGGCATTGAGGAAATCCGGCTCATCCGGATCTGCGGTCTGGAAGCCCGGGAATGTCTGCGCGGTATAGCGCAGCTCGCGGGCCTGGGCCGCACCAATTTGAATCAGCCATTCGTAGGACCAATGGTGTATGCCAGGCCCTCGCTCCAAGACGACCTCTTGGGCCGCCAAAACTCGATTGAGCTCGTCGACAAAATCGCCGAGCTGATCGAAATGGTCGGCGATGTTTTCTAAATCCGGCATCAGCGCACCTGCATGCACGGAGTCCCCAATCCCGCTCTCGGCATTGGCCAGGACTGCCAACGGGTACAGCTTTTCGCCTGAGGCCAAAATCAAACGCGCGGCGTTCTCTACTAACTCTCGCCGCTCCCGCTGATCTTGGTCTTCGGCCCTAATCGCCCCAGGGGCGGATAGCGGTTCCTGACCTTGCGCTCGCAAAACCCGGTTCGTAGCCAGCATCGCCGGCAAACCTGCCCAACGCAGATAGGGCGTCCGCACGCCCAGCCGTGCCCGCGCAAAATCGCGGTACTGGGTTTGGAAGTTTTGCTCGTCGTCAAAAAACTTCACCACTTCGGCGTAAGTCGGTAGAAACGACCAGTTCAAATCCAGCTCGCTTTGGGTGAAGTGGATTGGCTGCTCGCCAGGAATCACATCGTTTTTTGATTGGTACGCAAAAGCCAGCTCCAAAATCAGCCGCTTGATAAAGCGCCGGCGTCCCGTGATTGGCTTAGAGTCCGCAGCGGAGTGAGAAAGCCCTCTCCAGGCTGCACTCACCGACCCACCCGCTTTCACCACGTCCGCTTCCCAACGATCCACAAAGGCTTCAATCCCCTGGTACTGTGGCAGCACCCGCGCCCGGCGCGGTCGAAGCGACAACGAGCGGTCGCGCACTGGCCTAACCGGTCTCATCTGGTAGCCTTCGCTATGGCTATCGATCAGCAGCCCCATCGCCTTCTCGTCGCCGAACATCCAGCGCGGGTCAAAAGCACTCCAACGGCGTCGGCCCAGTTCGTAGTCGCGGGCAATCGCCAGGGCCTGCAGGCTGCGAATCAAGGGGACAGTCGAAAAGCGACGCAGTGAAGTCGCGATGGTCTCGGGATCAGAAGACCAATCGTTACTGCGTAGGAGTAAGGGACACGGGATGGCGACCTGCGTTTCTACCTTGCGGGGGTCGCTCCCTCTAGCATTCCAGGGACACGCAAGGGCCAAAACCAGGAGCATCCCAAAGGGCTTTTTCATCGCGTTTTTCATGAGGGCGGCACTCTAGCAAAATGGCTGGAAAAGCCCAGCCATAAAGGCTCTACGGGAATATGAAAAAACGGAAACCCGGTCAAAGCGGACGCGACCATTCGCCGCGCGGGGATGCGCTTGCACACTGCCAGAAGTGCGGGCTAAACTGCCCAACTTATGAAAAACCCCAAGAAATCCGTCCGTCCAGAAGCCGCCCCAAGCTTGGATTACGCCCTGCTCAACAAGATCACCACCCGCGCGTTCTACATGGCGCTCGAAATGATTTACGCTGCCAACCACCGCCCTGAGGTGGAAAAGGAAAAAGGCGAACCCAAAGTCGGCGGCCACCCCTCGGCGTGTGCGTCTTCCCAGCACATCTTGGCGGCCATTCACTTGGTGATGAAGAAACCCGAAGATTATTTCGCGTTCAAGCCGCACGTTTCGCCGATGGACCACGCGCTGAATTTCTTGTTGGAAAATTTTAAAGAAAAAGACGGTAGCTGGATGCCGCTCGATCGGCGCCAAATCGCGATGAAACACTTGCGCCACTACTCGCCAGAAGGTCTACCGGTTTTTCAGTCTTACCATGCCGAAGCCGATCCGGATGGCTACCGCTTTTTCCCGTCGGGTTCCGTCGGCATTCCGCCGGTGAATGCGCTGTATATGGCGCTGGCCTACGACTACGCCTGGTACCACAAATTTGATCTCGATGAAGATCCCACGTTCTGGTGCTTGATGGGAGATTCCGAATTCCGCGAAGGCTCGCTGCATGAAGCCATGCCCGATGCTGGCGAACGCGAATTGAAACGCTTGGTCTGGATCGTCGACTACAACCGCCAAAACCTCGACGGCACTCGCATCAGCAACGAAAAAGCGTTCGGCGGCAGTGATGCCGACCGCATCGTCGCCTTGGCCAACGCCAACGGCTGGAACGGTGTAAAACTAAAGCACGGCAAGCTGCGCTTAAAAATGTTCGCCCTTCCCGGCGGCGAGGAATTCAAGCGGGTACTCGATGAAGAACTCACCGACTTCGAATTCCAAGCGCTTATTTCCGCCAATAAGCCCGACCTGATTGTCGAGCGTCTGTCAGCCAAATCGCCCAAACTGCGCACTTGGTTGGCGAAACACTCGCCCCAAGATATCCGCGACGCATTCTTCAATTTGGCCGGCCACGACTTGGAGCTTTTGGTGGAAGCGTTCACCGCCGCCAAAAACAGCAACAAGCCTACGCTCATCGTCCCCTACACCATCAAGGGATTCACCCTGGAGTGCCAGGCCATGTCCGGAAACCATTCCGCCATGCCCGAGCGCGAAGAGCTGGACGCCTATTCTAAGAAAGTCGGTCTAACCCCCGACAGCCCCTTCCAGCCCTTTCCAAAAGGATCGCCGGAGGAAGCTTGGTTGGCCGAGCGCCGAAAAACGCTTTTGCCCGGAATCAATGAAGTCATCGCAAAGGCCAATGCCCGTCGCGCCAAGTGGCAGAATCTGGCCCACTCCGTCGATTGGCCGGTCGACTTGGATATCACCGCGCTCAAACTTTCTCCCATGGCCCACACTCAGTGGATGTGGGGACAGGTTGCGGCCAAGTTGGATCGCCTGGCACGCGGCGAAGGCCCGTCCGACAACAAGGAAGTGAAATCATCCGGCACTGCTTGGGATCCGTTTTCGAAGCTTTTCCTCACCATGGCTCCCGACGTCGGTAGCTCCACCAACACCAGCCCCAATATGAACGGGAAGCTGTTCGGGGCGATCGAGCAAGAGGACTTCGAAAAGATTTTCGACACCAAAGACAAGAAGGCCCCGGACATGATGCCGCATTTGTCGGAGCGATCGGGCCATTTGCGTTTTGAAATCGCCGAAGGCAATTGCATGTCGGCGGCGGGCTCTTTCGGCAAGTTCGGTTACTTCACGGGAATTCCGTTTTTCCCTGCGATGCCCATTTATGACTTTTTCATCAAGCGCGCGCTCGACCAGCTCTATTACAACTGCTACTGGCGCTCGAGCTTTGCTACTTTGGGCACCCCGAGTGGCGTGACTCTTGCGGCCGAAGGCGCGCAGCATTCCTGGAAGTCCGACATCCAGATGCCCAACCAGATCACGTGGGAGCCCTGCTTCGCTAAGGAGCTGGAGTGGATTCTAGCCGACATGCTCCGTCGCCACTTCACCGGTGAGAACGTGGATCGAGAAGCACAGCTTATTCGCTGCGTAACCAAGGGGGTCGTGCAGAAGGAATTCTTGGGCCGTTTGCGCACCCAATTGCGTTTCGACGGTGTGGCGGAAGACCAGATTCTGGAAACCATTCGCAAGGATGTTTTGGCGGGAGGCTACGCGCTTATCGACTACCGCGGCCAGAGCGACTGCGTACCGGGCGACAATATGATCCACCTCTTCGCCATGGGCGCATTGGTGCCAGAGGCGGTAAAAGCTTCGGATCGACTGAAGGCAGAAAAAGGCATTTGCGCCAACGTGTTCGTAGTTACCAGCCCGGATCTTTTGCTAGGCAACTACGCGTACCACGACGGCTACAAGCAGCTGCGCGAAGTGCTGGGTATCAACAGCAACGTGCATTTCGTTCCGGGTCGGGGCGATAGCGTCGCGTCCGCAGGCGACTGGTTCGCGCTGCAAGGTAGCCGCGTGCCGGTGCTCTCTACACACGACGGCGAACCTGGGCTGCTGGACAATATCGGTTCTATCGTCGGGACCAAGCACCACACCTTGGCGATTCGCAAAACGTCTAAGTCAGGTACGACTTGGGATATTTTTCACCTGCACGGCATCGATGCCGACGCATTGGTGGAAGCGGCAGAAGAAACTTTAAAGGATGCGGCGAACGAAAAGTTCGAAGTATCGCGGCAAGTTTTGGATGCGCTCGCGGTTCGCGGAGCAGACCAAAGCGGCGGTCTCTCAGACTCCGCCGAGGCTTTTTAAGGCGAGTTTGCTGAAGTAGCGTGTGGGATCGACGGCTTTGCCGTTTTCCCGAAGCTCGAAATAGAGGCTCGGCTTTTCGCTATTGCCGGTGTCACCCACCAAGCCAATCGCGTCGCCTTTTTTTACATTCGCACCCTGCGCTTGCAGGGATTTGAAAAGATGCGCGTGTAGCGAGTAGAAACCGCTGCCGTGGTGCAAAATCAGCACATTACCCAAACCCCGAACCCAGCCTTCAAATTCCACCACGCCGTCCAAAACTGCGTGTACGGGGGTATTGTGTTCAGCTTCGATCTCCACGCCCTTGTGGAAGGTCACGGTCCCGAATTTGGGGTGGACATACTTACCGAAGTTTTTCACCAAACGGCCGCTGTCGACGGGAATGCCTAAAGATCGCCCGGTTTTCGCTTTGGCGGGCGCTTCGGTATCGCGTTCGGCTTCTAGACTTACAAACAGGTCATTTAATTCCTTGGAAACCAAAGTCCATTCGCTAACCGCGGAGCGGTAGCGATCCTGCTTGCGATTGAGCTGCACCAAAACGTCTTTTTTGCGATCGAGGAAACCCCTGAGCAACGATTCTTGTTGCTGCATCTCGGTGAGCAGGAAATGCACGCTCTCGCGCGCTTCGGAAAGCCTCTTTTCACTTTCAGCTAGCCGCTTGGAGCGCTCTTGCAGCTGATCTGCAATCAGCGAGTGCATGCGCAACGTGCGAAACAAAACCCGTACCCGGCCTGCCACTTCACCGATATCCGAACCGCTCAGCGCAAACCGGATCGCGCCATCGCGGCGAATCTTATTCACCAGCTTCATCAGCCGGAAGAAACGCGACTTCTGATCCTTTTCGACTTCACGGTGCTTTTGGACTTCCATGGCTAAGTTCTCAAGCGCCATGGAGACTTCTTGGCGGTTGGCCAAGATTTCGCTGATGCGGTTGCGCACTTGGTTTTGGCTCTGGTTCAGCCGATCCATCTCCTCGACCATTCCCAGGCGCTCGGCCTCACGCTTTTCGAATTGGGGCTTTTCCTTGGAAATGAATTCTTTGAGCTGCTTGGCGCGATCGGCCGCCGGGGGCGATTCCGCGTGAGCCAATGTGCAAAGCGCAAGGAGGAGGGCGGAGAAAAAATTCATGAGTGGCTAGCTTCCTGAAAGCGGAAAAACACCATCACGCTTCCTATCAGCGCCATGGCCACGCCCACGCCCACCACGCAGCACAGTTGGGAGGGCGATAGAAAAGTGAGCCGCTTGAGGCCCAGTAGCGGTCCCCATTCCATGGTGATGACCTGAGAAAACGCGACGGTACCGGCGTAGAGTACAGCCAGCGCCACGGACGCGCCGAGCAGGCCCTCAATCACACCTTCCCAAAGAAAGGGAGCCAAGATGAACGCGCGGTTTGCACCCATCATGCGGGAAATCATAATTTCTTGCTGACGAGCTTGGTGCCTGATGCCCATGAAGTTGGCGATAATAAAGCCACAACCGAAAACGATGGCGACCAAAAGCAACACGCCGATAAACTGGCCGAGATTGCGGATTTTCTTATATTGCGAAAGCCAGCCGTCAGAAAAATCCACCTCTTGCACGCCAGCCATGGCCAAGAGAGACTTTTGCACCAAAGCTACGGCTTCGGTTTTAGCGGCGGGGTCTAATTCGATTTCCAAAACATCCGGGAACACTTCGCTTCCGGGCATTCCCTTGTGGGTGGCCTCACCCAAAAAGGTTTGGATTTCTCCGACGACAGAATCGCGGTCTTTGAAAACGACCTGTTTCACCTGTTCCAGCGAGAAAACTTTGTCGCGCAGTTCGCGCACTTGATCTTCGTTGAGTCCTTCGCGGAGATACACTGTTCCCGTTACGCGGGGATTGGTTTTTTCCGCTACCCGTTCCACATTTCGGAAGAAGACTAAAAACGATCCCACCAAAACCAAGGCCACCGTAATGGTGGTGATGCTCACGAAATGCAGCCAGGGGTGTCGGCGGAAGTCGCCAAAAACGCGTTTGAGTCCGCGAGAGTTCATGAATTACCTCGGTTATCGGACGCGATGCGCCCTTGGTAGAGCTCAATTACCCGGGCGGGGAACTCGTCCATCAGGGATTCGTCGTGGGTGGCCACTAAGACGGTGGTTCCCATTTCGCGAATTTCGTTGAATAGGGTCATAATGTCGCGGGCAGTCTTGGAGTCGAGGTTGCCGGTTGGCTCATCGGCCAAGAGGAGGGAGGGCTTACCCACCATAGATCGGGCAATCGCAACCCGTTGTTGTTCACCACCCGAAAGCATTTGGGGGAAGTCGTGCGAGCGGTCGGCCAAGCCGACGAGTGAAAGCACGCCTTGTACCCGGAATTCCAATTCTCGCTTAGTCATGCTGCGGATTTCCAAGGGGAGGGCGACGTTGTCGAAAACACTCAAATCCGGCAGCAGCTTGAAATCCTGAAACACGAACCCGACTTCCCGGCGGTACATGTGGATTTTGCCAGTTTGCAAAGTGGCCAAGTCGCGGTTGTTTACGACAATGGAGCCGTGGCTCGCCTTCTCACTGGCAAAGAGCAGCTTTAGGAGGGTGGTCTTACCGGCCCCGTTTCCGCCTGTAATGTAGGCGAATTCGCTTCTCTCCAGATCAAAGCTGATGTCGTTCAGGGCGACACGGCTGGTGGAATACTTCTTCCCCACGCGGTGGAGGCGAACCATTTTGGTCGACATAATCGTGACCTATCTTTGTTTTTCTTGGGATTTTTGGAGGTTTTCGGGAGTTTGCTTACTCGGAGTAAGGCATCTGGCTGTAACTAAAACGGATAGAGGAGTTAACTCCCACTTTCAGTTTACCACAATCGACTCTTCCGACTAGGGCTATTTTGAAGTATAAGGGACCGTTGACGAACGGCGGCATAGCCAAGTGGTAAGGCAGAGGTCTGCAAAACCTCCACCCCCGGTTCAAATCCGGGTGCCGCCTCCAATTTTCCACCCATCAAAAAGCGCTCCACCGCAACCTAAACGACACACCGCAGCATGACCTCACCAGGTCGCAACGCAAACTTGGAAGATTGCAGCATTCAATTGGCTAGCGCTTTTACGGGGTAAATCCCAAAACAAACTTCCGGCCTTGTTTTGCATCTAGCTCAACGGCTCCGCGGAGGGTCTCCGCCAGTTCCAATCCCCAGGGCGCTTGGGTAGAAAGCTGGATGTTCCCATTTTCTGTTTGGGCCAAGAGCAGCCCCAAACCTTCATGGTAAGAACACAAAGCGCCGTGCGCCTCCTCGTTAACCGAGTGAATCTCGCACATAAGGTCTGCCTGCTCCCGTTCCATGCTTTGCAGCTCGGCCTCACACTCACAAAGCTCTCTTGGTGTGTGATACAGAATGGTGCCAGGCTCAGGTGGCCCACTTAGCTTCACGGCTTGTTCGTAGTTACTACGAATTCTTGCTATGCGACCGCGCAGGGACTGGATTCTATCGAGTTTTCTTTTATTCCATTCTTTCACGCTGTACGGCATGGAAGCTGAAATATTTCCGTTAGCGAAATTTTTAACCTCTTTTAGAAGGGGTGCGGTCAACAATGCGAGCAACTCGGCTTCCGACATTCGAACGCTCAAGATTCGTGTGAGTGAGGCAAGATCGCTTTTGCATGAACGGATTGGAACCAGGCGCCGACTCACTGTATCCCAGCCGAGCACCAGAGCGTACGTAGCGCCGTCCTCACTGCGCAGAAATCGTGCAACCTCTTGTCCTTCCCCGTCGACCAAAACTAGCTGATTTTCTTGTGCGTGAACCCTCGCCGAAGAAGCCAAAAAGGAAAAATAAAACAAAACCGCGACTAGTTTTTTCATAACTGCGGCATTCCCACCGCCAAAGTGGAGAGTCAAGAGCGAACTAGTCGGTTTGTTAAAAATAGCGGGCTAGATTGCTAAAACTTCGCTCGATCAGGTAGGCGAGTACCACAAGGGCAGCAAGAGCCTCTACTCCCCAAACTCCAGTGCGGGGCAGCTTAGGTGCTGGATGGGAAACTGAGAGAACACCATCCAAACGAAAAGCCAGCCACCCGGCGAAAACCAAAAGGTGGCAAAGAAAGTACCGCATCTGCAAACCATCCAAAACGGGAGCGGCCGGCACATTCCAGTAAAGGTAGAGGAAAAAACAGATCCCCATCATGGAAACCCAAAGGCCGAAACCAAATGCGGCATCGGCGAAGGCATTGCGCCGCCCCAAAGGCTGTCGACGCCATTTCACGCTCCGCCAGACCCAAAGCACGGGCACCCAAAAAAGCAAAACCACCGACAAATGCATCAGTTGTTGCAGCCGGAGCGTAGCGCGCGTGACCCCAAAATCCAGCCAGCCTAGCGAGTTGGAAAGTAGCCCAGGGCGGACCAACTTCTGCAAAGCGCCCGCGCAGAAAACCCGCAAGGCCTCAAAAGGGTGAGACCGAATAAACGCCATTTGCTCAGCCGGCACCGCTCCTTGAAGCGGAACGGCAATCGACACGCTCACCACCGACATCCAAACCGTAATCAACCCTATCAAGGCGGTAGCAATCCAGAAATTTCGCTCACCGCGTGCAAGGAATTTGCGCTCCACCCGCAGCCAAAGCCCTAAAGGAATCAGCCATGCCAGCAACGGCGGTTTGGTAATGGCAGCGGCCAAACCAAAAACAAAATAAATCGCGAGAACGCCCCGCGAAATCTTTGGAACCCACATTAAATAGACGACAAAAAGTGCAAAGGCGTTGACCAGCGGATCCGCCGAAATAGCGAAGCTCTGTTGGAGACCGATCGGGGTAAGCAAAAGCAAGGCAAGTGTGCACCAAAAAAAGCGGCGCCAGAAAAGCCCCTTTGCGTCCACAAGAACTAACCGAGCGAGTGCCGCCAACAAAGCGACTAACATCAACCCTTCGAAAAAACGGGCTAAGAAAAACACGGACACGTCGGACAACGGAATCACCGCTCGGCAGAGCAGCGCCAGCACCACCCCCGGGTAGCTGAGAATAAAACCGTAGTTCATTTTGGGATCGATACACGCCGCGGCGGCCTGAGTGGAGGCTTCGAATTTTCCGGGTGCTCCCTTTTCATGTCCATTGAACACAATGCGGCCAAAATCAAATTGCTCCGCAAGCCCCATCAATGAATCACAGCGAGCGTCGCGACCCGGCAATAGCGCATTCACCCGGTTCACTCCCGCCAGCCAATGAGTGCGTTCGTCGGGGACTTGAAAGGGGTACTGGGTAAACGTCTGCAATACGCCCCCCACGCCGAAAGCGCAGAGCAAGAGCAGGGCAGCAAACCGATAGGTGGGAAGGGGCATTTCCAGCGAGGCTAAGGAGGCGTATCGCCATAGTCAATCACAGGTGGTAGAAATAGTGAGCATGATTGCCGTCGTCATACCGTCCTACAAGGTGAAGGCCCATATTCTGGAAGTCTTGGGGGCTATTGGCCCCGAGGTCGAACGCATCTACGTGGTGGATGATGCCTGTCCTGAAAACTCCGGGCAGTGGGTAGAATCTGGCTGCCGCGACCCGCGAGTCAAAGTGCTTTACCACCCCGTAAACCGCGGCGTGGGTGGCGCTACCCTCACTGGCTTCAAGCAGGCCCGCGACGACGGCGCCGATATCGCCGTTAAAATCGATGGTGACGGCCAAATGGATCCTAAGCGGATTCCAGCCCTGGTACGCGAGCTATTGGCCGGTCGAGCCGATTACGCCAAAGGCAACCGCTTCTTCGCTCCAGAGTTTCTGTCGCAAATGCCGGCGTTGCGGCTCATCGGCAATTCAGCGCTTTCTTTTATCAGTAAAATTTCAAGCGGCTATTGGCGCGTAATGGATCCCACCAACGGTTATGTGGCCATCCAAACCAAACTGCTTTCGGCCCTGCCATTGGACAAAATCGCGCGGGGTTATTTTTTCGAAAGCGACTTGCTGTTCCGGCTCAATACCGTGAGGGCAGTGGTGGTTGACGTCCCCATGCCGGCACTGTACGGAACTGAAAAAAGTAATTTGCGTATTTCGCACGCCGCTTTTTCGTTTGGCTTTTTGCACCTGCGTTGTTTCGCCAAGCGGATTTTCTACAATTACTTTTTGCGGGATTTCAACTTGGGTAGCGTGCAGCTAATTGGCGGAATCGCCTTGCCGTTGTTTGGGGCCGTTTTCGGCGGGGTGGCCTGGTACGAAAACTCCCACGCGGGCCGTCTCTCTCCCGTGGGAACGGTGATGATTGCGGTATTGCCGATCTTCGTGGGTATCCAGATGCTTTTGTCGGCCATCAACTACGACATCCTGAGCGAGCCCCGTACCCCGCTCCACCCCCAACTCTAGACGCACCGAGTCTCGTGCCCTTTTCTTTTGGGCCAGTTGATGGGATCATCCCCTGGGGTTTTGGGAGAGGGTTTTATGAGTCCGGCCACACAGAGTTTACCGTCTTATCTTCGCAAGTTCGCTGCCGAGCAAAAATACGATAAGTACACAGCACAGGACCACGCCGCGTGGCGCTTCATCATGCGCCAAAACCAGGCCTTCTTTAGCACGCACGCGGTTTCCGTGTACGCCGAAGGCTTGAAGAAAACAGGCATTAGCGTCGACCGCATCCCGCGTGTTTCGGAAATGGACGATTGCCTGGCCAAGTTTGGCTGGGGCGCAGTGGCTGTGGAAGGTTTCATTCCCCCCGCGGCGTTTTTGGATTTTCAGGCGCGCGGCGTTTTGCCCATCGCGTGTGACATGCGCACGATCAAGAACCTGGGCTACACCTCGGCACCCGATATTGTGCACGAAGCGGCCGGGCACGCGCCGATTTTGGCGTATGCGCCCTACGCCAAGTACCTCAACCAGTACGCCGCCATGGCCCAAAAAGCGATCGCCTCCGACGATGACGTGCGTCTGTACGAAGCCATTCGCTATCTCAGCGACATCAAGGAAAACCCCGACGCCACTGCGGAGCAAATCGATTTGGCGGAAAAGCGCCTGCTGGCGGTAACTGCTGCGCTGGGTCGCCCGTCGGAATCCGCCCGAGTCGCGCGGATGAACTGGTGGACAGTGGAATACGGTTTGGTGGGCGACATCGCTCACCCGCGCATTTATGGAGCGGGCCTTTTGTCGTCGGTGGACGAAAGCCAGAACTGCTTATCAGACAAAGTGCGCAAGATCCCCCTCAGTCTTGATTGCGTGGAAACGTCCTACGATATTACAGAACCCCAACCCCAACTCTTCGTGGCGCGCGATATGAACCAGTTGGTGGAAGTGTTGGAGGCGTTTGATGCCACCCTAGCTTACCGCGTGGGTGGCACAAGTGGTTTGTCGGAAGCCCGACTCGCTAGAACCGTCACGACGACTCAACTCGATTCCGGATTGGAAATAAGCGGTGTGCTGAGTGAGTACCAGGAAATGAACGGCGAAGCCTGCTTTGTGAAATACACGGGCGCTGTGCAGCTTTCTTATCTCTCGATGCAATTGCCCGGTCACGGGCGAGAGCGCCACGGCGCCGGCTTCAGTTCGCCCCTGCGTCGCTGGAAAGGCGCGCCTACTAAGCCCTTACACAGCCTGACAGACGCCGACTTAAAGAAAATGGGATTAGAGCGGGGTAAGCGCGGCCACCTGGCCTTTGATTCGGGCTTCGAAGTAAGCGGCATCCTCGCCGGTTGGACCCGCACCGACGGCAAACTCCAGCTGCTAACTTGGAAAGACTGCCGAGTTACCCGCGGCAGTGAAACTTTTTTCGAACCGGCTTGGGGCGAATTTGACATGGCGGTGGGCGAAAAGGTTCCCAGCGTGTGGGGAGGCCCATCCGACCGAGCCAGTTATGGTGAGTTTAACGTCGGAAAAGCGTCTTCCAGTCCCGGCCGCACCTCGCCTTTTTCCTCGGATGAATTGCGCCTCTTCGAAGCCTACGCGCAATTGCGGCGCGCCCGCGAATCCAAAAACACCTCCGAGTTGGCGAATTTGGCGGCGGCGATTTTGAAAGATTGGCCGAACGAGTGGTTGCTCAGTATGGAGCTTTTGGAGCTGGGGCACGCCGACAAACCAACCTGGCAACCAGCGGTGGAAGCCAATTTGGCCAAGCTGGAAAAGCAGGGCGATTCTCATGTGCAGGATCTGATTCGAAAAGGCCGCGCTCTGCTCGCTGCTCAATCGTCTTGAGACCTGTCTTTCACCAAGGCCCTAGGCTACGTCTGAAAAAATTTCGATCAGAGAGCCGTTCAGGTGCGAGGCGTGGGATTCGTCTGCCAACATCACAACTGTTTGGGCGATTTGAGCGGGGGTGGTTTTGGTTTTGAGATGAGGCGCCGCTTCTCGGAGCATGCGGGTGTCGACGGCGCCGGGAGCGATGCAGTTTACGCGAATGCCTAGGCTGCGCCCTTCCACCGCGAGGCTTTCGGTAAGACCGACTACGGCGAATTTGCTAGTGGTGTACGACGATAATCCCGGAAATTTCTCGGTACCTCGCACGCCACCCAAGGAGGCGATGTTCACTATTGAGCGTCCGGTGCCGCGCGGTTGCTCGCGAAAAAGCGCCCGGCTGCAGAGAAAAACCCCACGGACATTCACGCCCATGACCCGGTCCCATTCCTCCACCGAGTGATCCGCCACCAGCGCTTTGGCGAAAACGGCCGCGTTATTGACCAAGATATCCACCCCGCCCCAACGGGCCCGGATGGTGTCAAAAACCGCTTGGACCTGCGCCTCATCGGACACGTCCGCCACCTGAGTTAGCACTTCGGCGCCGGGGCCCATCGCTTGGGCGACTTCGGCCAATTCGGCCGGCGTGCGACTCACTAGCGCGACCCGACACCCTTGGGCGGCGAGCGCCAAGGCGCTGGCCCGGCCAATGCCCCGCCCTGAGCCGGTCACCAGAGCTACTTTGTTTTTGAAGGAAGTTGCCATGCGTGGCCGCAGATTGACAGCCGGGGCTCAATCTTGTCAATTGACCTCCCATGGCCAAACCAACCACTTGCTCCCTTCGTTTGCATATTCGCAAGGAGGCGCTGAAGTTCTCGGCGGCTCATATGACCGTTTTTCCCGACGGCACCAAGGAGCGCCTACATGGCCATAACTACCAAACCGAACTCACGGTGGGCCTTGGCGAGCACTCTTTGAAGAAGATGGTTTCTTTTTCGATTTTCAAATCGGCGCTCGCTGCCATCTGCGCCGAGTGGGACGAAAAAGTGCTTTTAGCCGAAAACTGCCCTTTTCTAAAATTCAGTGGCAAGGCGGGCAAGGAAACCGAATTCACGCTTTGCGGAAAGCGCTACGTTCTGCCCAGCGAAGAAGTGGCAAAAATCCCGGTAGAAAACATCACCTCCGAGGATCTGGCCGCCGAAGCCCTGCGCCGGGTTTTGCAAGCCTTGCAGAAAAGCGCCGAATTTAAAAATCTGTCGTTCATAGAGTTGCGAGTCGACGAATCGCCCGGGCAAGGGGCGAGCGCCCGCTGGGAGCGCAAATGAGCGTGCGCCGGATGGAATTGTTTTTGAAGTTCCGATTGGCCGCCACCCATTCGCTGGAGGAGCGGGAAGAACCGCACGCCCATATTTGGCGCATTGAGGTCGGCCTCACTGGTCCCGTGGAAGAGGGCCGAGTGATCAGCATGCCTGCGTTGCACGCGATCCTGGATCCCGAAGTGCGGAAACTGCAAGGCACCTTTCTCAACAAAAATATTCTATTGGATGAAGCCAGTCGGGCTTTTCCCACCTGCGAATGCCTGGCGGAGTATTTCGAAAAGGCGTTCGATCGGGCCCTAGCCGCGCAGGGTTGCAAGGTTTTACTGACGCAAATCCATATCGCGGTAGATGAAATCGATGGGCAGGAAACGGGTTCGGCTCGGCTGACGATTCGTTAGAACTAACGGCTTCCGCGACGGGGGCCGCTACTGCGGCTGCTGCCGCCTCTGCTGCTGCTACCGCGGCTACTGCTACTGCGGCTGCTGCTTCCACTGCTACGGGAACCGCTACTGCGTCCCGCACCCGAACGAGAACCCGACGATGAGCGGCGTGCGCCGCCCGAACCACCCGAAGCCGACCGTTTGGCCGGCGGTTCGAAATCGCGGGTAAAGCGCTCGGGAATGCGCATTTTGATGAAATGTTCGATTTCCTCGATCTGCTTGAGATCGTGGCCGGTGGCGAATGTCACCGCAATGCCCTTGGCATCTTTGCGGCCAGTGCGGCCGATACGGTGGACGTAGTCTTCCGCTTCCATCGGCAAATCGTAGTTGATAACTAGGCCCACATTTTCGACGTGGATCCCGCGCCCTGCCACATCGGTTGCGACCAGCACGCGGTACTCGCCGTCTTTGAAGCCCTTTAGCGCGGCCTCACGGTGAACCTGCAATTTATTCGACGAAATGTAGGTGGAATCTTCAATGCCCGCGGCATGGATCGAACGCCACAACATGGTGGCGCCGTCTTTGGTGCGGGAAAAAATAATGACGGTGCCCTTGAAGTCCCGCAAAAGGCGAAGCAGCTCGCGCTTTTTGGAGTGCTCGTTCACCCAAAGCAGTTCTTGGTCCACGCTGTCGGGGATAGAAACACCGGCCGCGCCTACCCGAATGCGGACGGGATTGCGCAAAATCTTATTCGCCAACGATTCAATCGTCGGAGGAATGGTGGCGGAAAAAAGCAAAGTTTGGCGAGTAGCCGGCGTTTGGGCCACGATGTTGTTGAGCTCTTTGGAAAAGCCCATGTCCAACATTTTATCGGCTTCGTCCAATACCAGGTACTCCAGGTATTCCAGCCAAAGGTTGCCACGCAAAATATGGTCGCAAATACGGCCGGGCGTGCCGACGATCACGTTGGGACCCGAGCGCAGGGCAATGCTATCGGCTTTCACGTCGGTGCCGCCGATTAGCGCGCACGAGGTGATGCCCAACGGTTCACCGAAAATTTTGAGAGTATCTAAAGTCTGCAACGCGATTTCGCGAGTGGGGCAGAGAATGAGCGCATAAGTGCCCTTACGCCCCATCAAACCTTGGATGATGGGCAGGCAAAAAGAGGCGGTCTTACCCGAACCTGTTTTAGCGCCGGCGATCATGTCGCGCTTTTTCAAGGCGATCGGAATCGACTTCACTTGAATGGGAGTGGGTTTTTTAAATCCCGCTTTATCCAGAAGTTCTAGGATGGGTTCCGCGAGCCCCATGGCTGACCATTCGAGGTCTTCTGCGGGGCTGCTATCTACTTGGGCTTCTTTATTCATTAAATCTGTGGCACTCGACGTGAGCCTTACCAGGTAAGGGTATTACTCTCAACCGCTTTCGCCAACCCGGCAACCATTTTCTTGAGACAAGGCTGGACGGCGGCGATCTGCGTCGCCCCGCTGAGCTGTGATTCGGCCTTGGAAATCAACGCCCCTTCGATGTCTTCCATACGTAATTCGGTGAAATGCAGCGAAACTGCGTTGGGAAGGGCTTCGAATTCCAGTTCGAAAGTAAGGTAATAATCCTTCAAGTCACTTGGTTTGCGGAACACGTTGCAAACCGTGCTGGCGGTCATTTTCATCCGACCGGCGTCGATATCCTCGGAACGCGCCTTACCTTGGGGATAGCGCAAGTTTTTGTCGAAGAAGCGCAGCGCCTGGGTGTAGGCAGTACCGCTCTTCACCTTGGTTTTCTCTAAAAAGTCGGTTTGGCGCATTTCGTCCGGGGCCAATAGCCCGCTTGCGCAATGGGTTAAAATACCGACGACAAAAGCCCCGAGAATGACTTCTCGCAGTTTAAATTTCATCTTTTTCCTCCATTAGCTTGCGAACAATAGGGATATCGGCGGGCGCCAGCCGGTATTTGAGCAGCTCGCGGGGCGCCACCCAAGCAATAGCGTCATGGGCCTCCCCAGCTTGGGGGTCGCCGAATAGTTGGCAGCGGTAAAAAGCCAGGCGAACCACACCGCGGAGCGACAAATGCTCCGACTCTCCCACCAAGTTACCCACCGAAGATTCCACTCCGAGCTCTTCCTGGATTTCACGGCGTAGCGCTTGGTCCGGAGTTTCCCCCGCCTCCACCTTGCCCCCGGGAAATTCCCAGTACCCCGCAAGGCTGCCTTCCTTGCGCCTAGCCAAAAGCACGCCCGCCTTAGTTTTCACCACGGCGGCCACCACACAGACTCCCACTCGCTCCCTTTTCACAGAACTCAAGTAAACAGCGAATACTGCCGAAAAACCACCTGTGTATTCGTAGACTTATAACCCACTGCGTCGCAGTGATCGGTCTAACGCTCGGAGCTTCGCTCTGGGCCGAGGACGCGAACCAACCCATCGACACCGTCGGACGGGTGGATATTGCCTTTGCTTATGGGTCCATTTCCACACTCGACCAAACGAACAACGCGGCTCTGCTCAGCATCCCCTCGTACATCATCCACCCTGCGCTCGACGTGGGCTTGTACGGCCGCTGGATGTTCACGATGGAGTCGACGTTGCGGATGATGAAATGGGATGCACCTCGCCTTGCTGCAGTCGTACAGGATCCCGGGCTCACGGCTTCAGCAACTGCCGGTTGGCATTTTCGCGCGGACCCGTTGGAAGCGGGTGTTTTATTCGGCTTAGGCGAATCGGCTTTAGTTTCGACTCCGCCCAGCACGGGTCGGATTACAGTGCAGAATTTGGCTATGCCGCATTTCGGCTTCCGATTCGGCATCAATGGCCGTTACAAGAATTTTTATACCCGGTTCGACGTGTCGTACATGATCGACTTCGTCAACTCGAGCGACCGCAGTCCGCTGACGGTTCAGCACAGCGACCGCTGGTTATTCAATGGGCAGTTTGGGTACGGAAAAACCAAGGAATGGCTACGTCTGACGGCAGGCGTGGGTGTTCAAAGTGCGGAGACGAGCCTCGGACGCCAGACCGGAGCTTATATCAGCCTGGGCATTTCAATCGGCCGAATTTGGGGCCAGCGTCCCGCAATGGAAAGATAGATGAAGGTACTTAAACGCCACATTCCGCGAGCGGCATCCCGAGCCTTCGCCATGCTTGCGTTACTGCTGTCCACTATAAGTGGATGCAACCCTTTGGGCGGAAGATCCACCATCGCGGGTGGCGACGGCACGGGCGCCAACGGCGCGGTGCAGCCCGTGCTCATCTCGCCTTTTTCCACCAATTTGAGCGTCATCCCGGTGGTAATCAGCTGGACCTCGACGGTCACGGGCTTCAACATCACCAAATTTAGCGTTACTAACGGCTCCCCGCAAAACTTTGCGGGCAGCGGCGCCGATTACACTTTTGAGGTTTTACCGTCGGTGGAGGGCAACGTACTAATCAGCGTGGCCGCCTCGGCGGGAACGGATCCGGCGGGCACGCCCAGTACCGCCACGGTTTTGACCATTCGGTACGACACCACCAGCCCTACGGTGACGATCAACAAGACGGCCGCCCAGTCGGATACCACGGGCACGCTACCACTCTCCTACACCGTCACGTTTAACGAGGAAATCAACACCGGTTCATTCCTCGACACCGACATCGTACAAAACGGAACGGCCAGCGGCATCACCTGGGTGATTACCGATAGCGGTGACCACAAAACTTTCTCCCTTCAGGCCACTGCCATTTCCGGTCTTCAGGGCACGGTAATACCGTCTCTGAACGCGGGCTCCGTGACGGACGTCGCGGGCAATATCAACGCCGCCTCCACAACCAGCGGAAACACGGTCACCTACCTTTCAAACTATTCTTCCATTCGCTTGTGGTTGAAGGCCGACTCGCTCTCTAGTTCCAACGGCGCTGCCGTCACCACCTGGCCAGACAGCAGCGCTTACAACAACAATTGCTCGGAAGCCACTAACCCGCCATCGTTTGTGACCAACGCCCAGAACTCGCTTCCAGCCGTGCACTTCGCCGGCGGCTCGGAAATTTTGCGTTCGTTCAGCAATTCCGGGATTTCCGGCAACCCCGACTTCACCGTGTTCTTGGTGACCCGCATTAACGGCACCGGAACGAACTACCCAACCTTCCTACAGATAGGGGAAGGAGCCAGCAACGGGCTATCGGCATGGTTTGGCATGGACTCCACATCGAGCAATGTCTTTAGCGGCTTTTATGGTGGGGGATCCAAATCGAACTCGAGCTATTCGCCTGGGTTTAATTTGTACACTTACGTGCGAGATAGCGGCAGCGGTACGAATAATACCCAGTCCGGCAATACCCAGTACTGGAACGGGGCCTCGATGGCCACGACGGCCTCGCTAAGCGCCGCGACTGTCAATATCACCGATGGAGTCTTCCGCATTGGCCGGTCTTCGGTGAACACAACTGTAAGTGCAGACATCGGCGAAATCATCGTCTTCCCCGCCACGGCTCTTTCTCCCGCTGTGCGCAGCGAAATCGAGACTTACCTCAACGGTAAGTGGAATCTTTACTAGTTCCCCCCTTGCGGTCGCCCTCATCCCTCTCTATAAGTCTTCCATGCAAACGATGACTCTCTACGAGTATTTCCGACCGTTCGTACTCATCGCCTTTGGTTTTATTCTTAGTGAACTCATGCACCGATCGCGCGCCAAACGGCGCGCGCGGCAGGATGGCAAATGAACGCCGTTGCCGT
>CAZTRP010000003.1:0-17679 GCA_964616705.1 uncultured Pseudobdellovibrionaceae bacterium | reverse complement strand
CCTTCAATCCGCGCGAAATTTCGGAAACTTCCTGCACGCGGTTATCGCCCTTGGAAAATCCGCCGGGCAGGGTCATCAATTGCAAATAATCGATAATGATCAGGCCCAAATTGGTTTGCCGCGCCAAACGGCGCGCGCGGCAGGATGGCAAATGAACGCCGTTGCCGTCACTATGCATTGTGAACGCCAGGCTCCGGGCCAAACGCGGGATGCGCTGGATCAACGCTGGCCCTCCTTTCTCTCCCAGGCCGGACTCATCCCGATTCCGGTACCCAACCACACGGGCGCCGTACACCGGATCCTTGATACCACTGAGTTGCGGGGCGTGCTTTTCACGGGCGGCGATGATCTGGCTCGCTACGGCGGTCACTTTCCCCAAAGAGACGCCGTGGAGTCGAAACTATTGGCTGCTGCGCTGGATCGCAAACTGCCTATCTTGGGCGTCGGTCGCGGTATGCAGGTAATCCAGAACCATTTTGGCGTCCCGCTCAAACGGGTGCAGGGGCATGCTCACGCTTGGGGCACCACCCAAACGGTTCCGTTGCTCACCGTTTGGTCTCAAGCCGAAGATGGAGTAGTCAAAGCGGTGCGGCACACTCACCTGCCCATTGTCGGCATCATGTGGCACCCCGAATTCTCCAACCCTTTTCAGCCAGAAGACTTGGCGCTGTTTGGAGAGTTTTACAACTCGGTCTCGGCCTAAGAGCGCGGAACGACCGGCTCGAGTACCGGCAGGGGATCCCCCTTTTCCTGCATGGCGTAGAGCACGGATAGCTCGTATACGAAAAGATCCCCGGATCGAAATGTGAAACCATTTTCTTTTAGCTGATCCAACCCACCGCGCGCTCCGGCCCCGTGAAAGGCACTTTGCACCACTTCTCGGCCCAAGTAGTCACCCAACACCTGGGAGAATGCCAAACCTTCTTCTTCCATATTGAGCGCAAAACTCGTTGCGGCCAAAACCAGCCGGCCCGGGTTGCGAGGTTTGCGTGGGTTAACGCTCAACCGGTAGTTCTTTTCCACGAACTGAAATTCGGGGTGCGACTGCAGGTAGTGCTGCGGCAACTGCAGGAAATTGAGCAATGTGCGAAAATAGGAAACCCGTTGCCCGCCGGCTTCCACCACCTTAGGGGAATCTAAATCCCAACCATCGGCGATCAGCTTGTCCACAACCGCCTTGGCGGCCACTGCGATTCCCAACGAGTTCCAATGAAAATCGTAGGGGATAAAGAGGTCCTGGTCGGGGTGATCCGCCGCGTGACGTTCATAGGCACTGTAAAGATCTACCGCATAGGGACGGACGGGTTCGAAAACTGTATCGAAGAGAGCACGAGGGTTCTCGGGGGGAAGCAAATGCAAATCCCCCCACTGTTCGGCAGCGGGAAGCTTGGAAGCAAACGCACGGGGGCGGTCTATCGACAGATGCGTCGGCAAGGGTAACAAAACCGGAGTGACCCCCACCTTGCTCACCGCTCGCAAATAATCGCGGACTACAGGCGGAAATGGGTACTGCGCGCCCGGCGGGGCCGGGTATTGAACGCTGATGTGATTGCGATGGAAAAGGTGCAGGACTGCTGCACCCTTTTCCTCCACCATGTCGAACGGAAATTGTCGGGCCCAATAGCGCAACTCATAGCCCCACTCTCCCAGCCGCTGCGCGCTCCCGTCGGTCTTGGCTTGCAATGTCCGAGCAGGCACCTCGAACTGGAAAAAAATTTTCTCGCCAATTTTGAAATCAAACCGGTGTCGGCTATACGAAGGACGGCGTAAGGTGGCTTTCAGTGGGTAATTGGCGCAATGATAAACAAACGCGAAGGCGCAGAGAAAAATCACCAGAGCATTGCGTTTTAACCAACGAACCAAAGACCCTCCTTAAAACTGAAAATACAAAAACGGAATCGTGAGAGAGCTGAAATTGAGAATGAGCGAAAACACGAAAGCTATTCCCAACGCAAAGCGGCCCACCAACGCCGCCGTCGCCTGCGTATTTGGCAACTGATACCGCACCCGAGGCTCCACGAAAAAGCAGTACAAAACACCCAGCCCGCACAAGACGAGTGATAGGGGGTGAGCCTGGAAACCACTGGGATTGAAGGTACCCAAACCGTCTAGCGGATTGGCCATCGCACGCAGTACCTGCAAAGCCTGGGGCAGGTTCTGGGCACGGAAGAAGACCCACCCCACCATCACCAAAACAAAAGTGCGAGCTTGCCCGCCGCGTTCCCCAAACAAACGAGGGAACCGCCGCTCAAGCGCCAGCCAAACCCCATGCCACGCGCCCCAGATCAGGAAGGTCCAACCTGCACCATGCCAAATTCCGCCAATGGCCATAGTAAGAACCAAATTCAGATAAGTGCGAAAAGGCCCGACTCTGCTTCCTCCCAGGGGGATATACAAATAGTCGCGTAACCACCGCGACAGCGTCATATGCCAACGCCGCCAGAAATCTTGCAAAGTACGCGCTACATAAGGCCGATTGAAATTGTCCGGAAACTCGAATCCCAGACACCACCCAAGACCGATAGCCATGAGCGAATAGCCAGAAAAATCGAAATAGATTTGCAACGTGTACGCAAACACCCCAATCCATGCGGCAGCAAAACCCAGGTGCCCGTCATTAGCGAATGCGTAGTCCGTGAAAAGTGCAAAATGGTCGGCAAAAAGAGTCTTCAAACAAAAGCCGCAAAGAAAAAGGTAAAAACCCCTCTCCAAATCAAGCCCTCGGTAGCTTTTGTATTGAGACTCGATTTCTCGGTAGCGAACAATGGGCCCAGCCACAAAGCGAGGGAACATCGCAATAAAAGCAGCAAAATCTAAAATATTCTTCGGTGGGGTCACTTCCCGTCGGTATACGTCGATCACAAAACTCAGCGACTCAAAAGTGTAAAAAGAGATTCCGGCGGGTAAAACTATCGCGTGAGCGTCAAAAAGCAGATTGGGCAAAAAAGCCTGACTCGCCGGATAGGCGGCCACAAAACTTTGGCGGATGAAAGGCCAATATTTAAATAGCCCGAGCAATCCCAAGTTTTGGGCAACCGACAAAGCAACCAAAACTTTCCGCATAGCGACCGAACGGACTCGAACCAAAAGAGTGGCCCACACAAAATCGAAAAACAGACAGAATGTGAACGGGAGTAACCACCAAACTTCTTGGCATCCATAAAAAGCGAGCGTGAGAGCAAAAAGCATCGCCTTGGAGAGCATCGAAAAACCAACGCCGCTCGCGACGCGATTTGTTATCCAAAGTGCAAACAGCGCCGACGGCAGAAAATAAAAAAGGAAAAATGAGTCCGTAAAGAGCATGGCGAGCTCCGCCATTCTAACATAGAATGGAGCGATGAAATTAGGTGACTTCACTCAGTTAGCGACCAACTACAAACACCGCCCCAGCTACTCGCTGCCCGTTCTCCAGCTGTTGGCGCAACACGTTGGAGCGTACCGCGAGGGATTCACCGTTGCCGACGTCGGGGCTGGGACGGGAAAGCTCACGGAATGTTTGGCAGCGTTGGGATTGCGTGGGTACGCAGTGGAGCCTAACGATGAAATGCGCGCAGAGGGCGAGCGTGCAGTTCCTCCCCAGAAGCATTTTCAATGGAGCAAGGGAAGCGGTGAACTCACTGGCTTGCCCGATAGCAGCGTAGATTGGCTATTCATGGCCAGCTCATTCCATTGGACGGACCCAAGCGCGTCCCTGCCGGAGTTTAGCCGTGCGCTGCGACCTGGCGGCTTTCTTACCGTTATCTATAATCCGCGGGATGTCCAAACGGCCGGCCTACAAAAAGAAATTGACGATAAAATTCGTGCGTTGGTTCCGGAACTCAAGCGAAAATCTTCTGGTGCCTCGTTCTACACCCAAGACTTAGAAATGACGTTGCTCAGTGGCGGGTATTTTCATAACCCAGTATTCGTAGAAGCACCGTTCAGCGTGGCCATGGACCACGAACGCTACCTGGGAGTTTGGAAGTCTGTAAACGACATCCAGTCGCAAGCAGGTCCAGAGCGCTTTGCCCAGATCCTTGAGTTCATCCGAGAAAAAATCGCACCACTCCGCCAGATAGACTGTCCCTACCGCATTCGGTCGTGGACGGTTCAAGCCACCCCAAAAGCGAACGCCTAGGCCGAACGAAACACCGTATTTGGAATGCTGGGGTAGCGCGGCGCGCGGCGGATCAGTTTTTTGACCAGCCCCAAAGTCGTCCGCAAATAAAGCGCCGAGTCGCCTAACACCACTTTCCAAGGCGGGCTATTGATCTGTAGGCGATAGCGGTAGTAGTCCGACGATAAGAGCTCGTCGAAGTCTTCATATTTCCACAACGGCAGAAAAACCAGCGCCACCCAATGCCAGATGCTGCGTGGTCCATGCACTATGGGATACCCCAATGCCTCAATTTCAGTTTTGAGCAGTATCTCCAAAGCAGCAACCCGAACCGGACTTAACCCCTCCGACCAAAGCTTTGGGTCGGCACTCTTTCGAAAGCCCGGCTCTGGCTTTTTGGATCCAGCGTCACCCACCCACTGCATACCGCCAAAAGTCGTCTGCAAAAGGCAGGGATCAAACGCGATACCCAGTTGAGCCACCAGTGCACGAAGATAGATTTCTTTTTCTGCCTGCACATCTTCTAGCCGAATAATCCACGCCTTGCCCTTGAATGCGTTCAGCATGGTTAGGCCGTGTTGGTACAGCGCGATACAGGTGACGGTCATAAAATGCTGGTACTTGATTTCAAATCCCTCAGAGGCCATGAGCACCTTTCGCACGCGACGCTGCGAATAGTAGTTTGAGCGAGGGTCTTTGGTCGTGTAGAGAAACTGGCTTGCCGGAAAATCCGCGCGAATAGCTTCCTCGGTCTCCCCGCTCACAGGGTGATGGTGATCGTGGAGCAAGAGGGTGGTCACAGCCGAGAGATCCTTGCCCATGAAACGGGCGATTGCGTAGTGCGCGGCTAGAAACAGAGTGCGGCTGTCCATCGGCTGACCGACCATCGCTTCCTCCGTGAAACGCAGCAGCGCCTTGGCGTCGAGGTTTAGCGCCCCCTTGCCGTCCTCTCCCAGGCCCGTATTAATATTCATGTGCTTGGCCTGAGGGATGACGTCAAAAGCCTCTTCCAAGTTGCGACGCCAGTTCGACTTCCAATCCGCCTCTCGAAGGATGACACGATTGTAGAAATCGAAATTGCCGGGGTACATCAAGACTTGGGGATGGCCATCGAAAAGGCTCTGCAGAAAAAACACACCGCCGCGGCCAAAAGGCACCAGCACAATGAGTCGACTGCCGGCTTGTTCCAGCTGAGCCCTAAACTCGTCAAAACTGGGGAAAGACGCCATAGCTAGTCTCTAGGTAAAGTTCTCTACGATTCGACGCAAAAGAGCTTGCGGCGGCACCGTTCCGTCGGTTTCCAAAAGCAAATCGGGTGACTTGGGCTCTTCGGCGTCGAAATGCACCCCGGTGACAGCCTCCTGGATATAAATGCCGCGCTGGTCGCGCGCTCGCAAAACCTCCAACGGTACGCGCAGAAATATTTCTCGGTAACCCGGAATGTTTTCCCGGTTCCATTGCTGCACTTCGTGGAACAGAGATATGGTCGAACAAACCACAGTGATTCCCTGCCGCGAAAGCAAGGCGCAAAGCCGGGCATTTCGTAACGCAATCTGTCGGCGAGCATTTGGGTCAAACTGCGGCTTGTCGCCGTACACCTCCCGCAATTCATCGCCATCTAAGTGCACTGCGGCAAGACCGTCGGCCCGGAGTTGATCGACTAAAATTCTCGCGAGCGTGGTCTTCCCGGAGTTTGCCAAACCAGTGATCCAATATACGTGGCTGTTGTTCATGGGTAGTGCGGGGTTGTGCTACTATCGAAACTATAGTTCGTTTCATGCTGCTGCGCCAAACCTCTTTTAAGGAACCCGAGTGTCAAAAAGCAGCTTCTTTTCGGGAACCAAGGGCGCAACTCTAGCGAAACTAAAAGACCAACTCACTCACGCTACCGTTCTTCCCATCCAGATATTTACCGTCGAGAAATGGCGCAAACAACGAGATCAAGTAATACGCACAATTGCCGAAACCGCGTGGGGCACCGGCGCACTGATCATACGCAGCAGTGCGGCCAGCGAGGACGCGCTCACGCAATCGCGAGCGGGAGAGTTTTTAAGCGTGACGGGAGTGGTCGGCTCCGAAAATCTGGCGCAAGCGATTGACCGCGTTATTGCGAGTTACGGCGTTGCGCAAAATCATGATGAAGTTTTCGTTCAGCCACAACTGAGCGATGTTTCGCTCTCAGGCGTCGTTTTCTCCATCGATCCCAATTTGCTTAGTCCGTACCGAGTGATCAACTACGAAAAAGGCACCGGCGACACGAGCGCTGTCACTTCGGGTAGACGCACACAGCTTCACACGGTGTACTGCCTCCAAGGAGAGGAGTCCCGTTTACCGGAGGAGCTGGGGGCGGTATCGCGGTGCTTGGATGAGCTGGAGGCCCTGACCAATAACCGGGCACTGGACATAGAGTTCGCAGTGAGCCGGGGTAGGTTGTATTTATTCCAGTGTCGCCCACTGGTGCTGCCAGCGGATTGGCAAGAACGTGCGGTGGCACTGCCCGAACTGCGTGAAGCCCTGCATACTTGCGCCCGCAAAATTGACCAGCTGAGCAAACCGCACCCTTACCTGCTGGGCAAGACGACTCTTTTTGGCGTGATGCCCGACTGGAACCCCGCCGAAATCATCGGTTTGAAACCGCGTCCATTGGCGCTAACCCTTTATCGCGAATTGATTACCTCGGGAATTTGGGCTTACCAGCGCGATAACTATGGGTACCGAAATCTGCGGAGCTTCCCTCTGCTCGTCGATTTTTGGGGACTTCCCTACATTGATGTACGAGTGAGTTTCAACTCGTTCGTGCCCAAAGCAGTAAGTGAGGAACTCGGAGCTAAGCTAGTAGACTTTTACTTGGCCGCACTAGCGGAGTCGCCCACGCTTCACGACAAAGTGGAGTTTGAGATTGCGCTAACCTGTTACACGCTTGATTTCGATAGACGCTTAGGAGCTGCGCGCGCCGCCGGCTTTACCGACGCGGAGTGCGACGAGTTGCGAACCGCCTTGCGTGCTCTCACCGATCAGATCATCCATCACGACACGGGATTGTGGCGCAAGGACATCGAGAAAATCCGAAAGCTCGAGCAACGAATCCCCACTATCTTGACCTCTGATCTAGATGAGATCTCGCGAGTCTACTGGCTACTAGAGGACTGCAAACGCTACGGCACCTTGCCCTTCGCCGGGCTGGCCCGCGCTGGTTTTATCGCCGTGCAGATGCTGCGTTCCTTGGTTAATGAGGGGATTTTTACCCAGCAGGACTATGACCGTTTTTTTGAATCACTCGAAACAGTGAGTTTCCGGATGGTCCGCGACTTCCAAAGCATGAGTCGGGCGGACTTTCTAACTACCTACGGTCACCTGCGACCAGGGACCTACGATGTGCTTTCGCAACGCTACGACCAAGCGCCCGAAAGATATTTTGACTGGAACCAACGTACATCAAGCAAGTCCCAGGTACCGTTCGAGCTGGCCCCAGAGAAACTCAAGCGTCTGCAGGCGGCACTGGCCGATCACGGCATGCCCTATTCGCCGTTGGACTTTTTAGCTTTCATTCGGGCGGCCATCGAAGGCCGGGAATACTCGAAATTTGTTTTCACGCGATCTTTGAGCGAAGCGATGGAGGGAGTTGTACGGCTGGGAGAAGCGCACGGCTTCAGCCGCGATGATGTCTCCTACCTTGATATTGCGGCAGTGATGGGGCTCTACGCCTCAGCCGACTGCACCAAAACCACCCTTGGAAACGCAATCGCGGCTGGACGTGCCCGTTTTGAAATGACGGGAAATCTGCGATTACCGCCACTCATCGCCCAATCCGACGCGATTTACTGTTTCGAACTCCCATCGAGCGCGCCCAACTTCGTCACCCAAAAACGAGTCAGCGGTAGCGTGATTCGTCTGGATGGAAATACTCGCGAGCTGGGTAACGGCATCGTTTTCATACCCAGCGCCGATCCCGGTTACGACTGGATTTTTTCAAAAAACATCTCGGGCCTAGTGACGATGTTCGGCGGAGCCAATTCGCATATGGCCATTCGCGCCGGAGAGTTGGGCATACCCGCCGTAATTGGGGTCGGAGAAAAGTTTTATTTGAGTTGGAGTGATTCGCAGGTCTTGGAGCTCGACTGCCAGAACCAGAAAGTGCAGACCTTACGATGAGCCACATCGCGGTGACCATGCGTTGCGAGCAAGCAGCAGCCGTCGGCGAAACCCGCGACGCACTCGACGAACGCTGGCCAGCGTTCTTGGCAGAGGTGGGAGTCACACCGGTATTGGTGCCTAACCACGGCGGGGCTTTGCACCGCATCTTAGACAGCACCCCGCTCAAGGGCGTGTTGCTCACAGGCGGAGGCGATCTGGCTCGCTACGGTGGCAAGTTCCCGCAGCGCGACGCAGTGGAATCCAAACTCCTCGCGGTAGCCATCGAACGCAAACTGCCCGTGCTAGGGGTATGCCGTGGCATGCAGGTTTTACAGACGCATTTCGGCGTGGCGCTACGCAAGTATCCCGGTCATGTGGCGCCCCATCAGAACATCCTCATTAACGGTAAGCCCGAAAAGGTGAATAGCTATCATGATTGGGGCGCGCAGGAGTCCGTCCCCTCACTTACCATCTGGGCCCAAGCCGAAGACGGAGTGGTGAAGGCTGTGCGCCATACTCAGCTGCCGTTGGTGGGAATCATGTGGCACCCCGAACGGATGGAGACTTTTCGCTCGGCTGACATCGCCCTGTTCCGGGAGCTTTTCCTATGATCGAAAAAGCGATTGCAGCTGCGCGCGAGGCAGGCGTTTTGGTAATGACCCATTACCGCAAAGCTGTGCACACCGACTTCAAAGAGGACCTCAGCCCGGTGACCGAAGCCGATCTGGCGGCTTCGCGTTGCATCCGGAACGCACTGGCGGAATCCGGCCTGCCGGTACTCTGCGAAGAAAAGGTAATTGATTATGCTGAACGGCAAACCTGGAATCGCTTTTGGCTGGTCGACCCGCTCGATGGCACCAAAGAATTTTTGAATGCCAACGGTCAATTCACGGTAAACATCGCGTTGATTGAGAACGGCCGCCCGACCCTCGGCGTGGTCCATGCACCGGCGTTGAATCTACTGGCCTGGGCGGTCGAAGGGCAGGGAGCCTACCTGCAAAGCGAGGAGGGCGAATCCAAGCTCGCCGCCCGCTCCAATGGGCGCGTAGGAATGCAGAGCAATAGCCACCCTTCCAGCCGCGTCGATCAGTTTTATTCCAACAACGGGGTGGCCAAAACAGAATCGCTAGGTGCTGCGCTCAAATTTATTCGCATCGCTCAAGGTGCGGCTAGTCTCTACGCCCGCTTCACCGGCTCAAAAGAATGGGATACTGCCGCTGGGCAAATTATTCTACTCGAGGCGGGTGGTTGGATGCTGGAGCCCAAATCGCGCAAGCCACTCGCGTACAATAAAGCAGACTTGAGAAACCAAGACTTTGTTATCGGTTGCGCAGATTGGGACCCCGCAACCTTGAAATGGCCGGAGGAAACATGAAGGCGGTTGGATAATATGCACGTGTGGAGTTTGTTGTTTGCCTCCTTTCACTTTCTTTTCGCAACGGATCCCTCCCAGTGCGACGTCAATATGGCTCGCCTTAACGCCATCGATACATCCCGGACAAACGGAAATGCTTCGGAGCCGATTCCGGATGAACAATGGGATTCGTTTACCACTCAGGTAGCTGAAGACAGAAACGTCGTCGTCCTGTCCAACAATTATAAAAATGAAATTGGGCAAACCGTAGAAACGACGGTGGTTTTTTCCAGAGGATCGGACGGCAAATGGTACGCGAACCGCGAAATGGTAGTGAATAAAAAAACGGTTGAGACCAAGAAGTGGACTCAACCGTTCATTCCCTACACCCGCAAAACAATGACGGACTACCTTCTGGAAAAGGGGCCTATCCCGGAACGTTTGCTGCATCCCTTTGCCAGGGCGGTTGCCCAGGATCTTTCCATTTCTATGGCGAGCATTGATCTCGCTTACCGGGACCTACGAGAGGCGGCTTTTAGTAAACGTCCCGTCGTTTGGGATCCTCAAGAGGCGTTAGCGCAAGCTGTCTGCTTGGCCACCCTACGTCTTGATTCCAAAGTTCTTGCCCGGAGACTAAGCGAAGGGGGGGAGGCTTTTGGCTACGCAAAAGCAAAAATCTTAGCCCATTTGGAAGGCCGTGAAGAAGTGGATGGTACCGCTTTCGACGCGAACACTAATGCTTATGCCCACATAGTCGGTTCCATCGTCTCGCTTCGAGAAGAGCGACCTGGGCAAGAAGCGGATCGGGCTTTAGCTGAAATTCGAAATCTCATTAAATAGGCCGGAGGAAAAATGAAAGCATTCATATTGGCAGCGGGCGAAGGAACGCGCCTGCGTCCCCTCACACTCGATCGTCCCAAATGCTTGGTCGAGTTAAAAGGTAAACCGCTTTTGCAGTACCAAATCGACGCGCTACGCGCGGCGGGCATCCACGACATTCACCTCATTGGTGGTTACCGGAGCGAAATGCTCAGTAGCTTTGGATTGCCGGTAACGGTCAATCCCCGCTTCGCCACTACCAACATGGTCTATTCTCTCTTTCGCGCCCGCGAGTTCTTCCACGGCGATGCGCTGATTGTGTATGGCGACACCGCGTACGAACCGCGCGTGATTCAAGCACTGTTGGACACCAACGCTCCGCTAGCGATCTCGGTCGATGAGGGGTGGCGCACTCTCTGGGAAGGCCGCATGGCCAATCCTCTATCGGACGCCGAAACGCTGAAGCTCGACGCGGCCGGGGACGTTTTGGAGATCGGGCTTAAGCCCGAGAGTTTTTCCCAGATTGAAGCGCAGTACATGGGGCTCATCAAAGTTTCGGGCACCCATTGGCCGGCCCTTGCTCACCAATTCGAGCAGCTACCTAATCGGGAGCGGGTTTGCATGACGGACTTCCTGCAATCGCTTATCGATGACGGGCATAAGATCCGGGCGGTGCCCGTAAACCACGGTTGGCTGGAGGTGGATTCGATTGCGGATCTGCAGTTTTACGAAAGCCCGCAACTGGACCCGGCGCTCTTTCAGTTCTAAGAGTTGCGGATAACCATGTCGCGGCTTTGCTCGCGGGACAACAGCACCACCACCAAGCTAGTGGAGAGGGCTATCATCACAAACGCCAGCCCGTTAATCTCGGGAGTAATGCCGATCCGCATCAAGGAATAGATTTTCAGCGGCAGGGTAGTCACGCCTGCGCCACTGGTGAAGAAAGAGATCAAGAAATCATCGAAGGAAATCGTAAAGGCTAGCAACCAACCGCCCGCCACACCAGGAAGGATATTGGGAAAAGTGACCTTCCAAAAGATCTCCTGAGGTTTGGCGCCCAAATCTTGGGCCGCTTCGGACAACTGCGGATCGAGCTTACGCAGCTGCTCCACCATAATGAAATAGACAAAACTGGCCGAGAAGCTGGCGTGTGCAACGATAATGGTAAACATCCCCAGCTGCACCCGAATCAGAAGAAAGAAAAGCAGCAAGGAAAGACCGGTAATCACTTCCGGCAACAAAATGGGCAACATGATTAGCCCCTGCAATGCGGTCGGCAATTTGCGGCCTTGGGGATTCAGCCCCACCGCGCCCAGCGTACCCAGAGCCACCGACAAGCACGCGGAAAGCACGGCAATTTGGAGAGAATTGAGCAAGGGTTCCCAAAGGGCCGGGTCTTGAAACAGCTGCAAAATCCACTTCAAAGTGAAGCCGCCTGTGAGATCGTTCGGGTTCACCAAGAAAGTCTGCACCAGCAAATATAATAGGGGGATGTAGAGAAACGTGATCACGCCGAAGAAAATGGCTGTGACCAAACGGTTGGGCCGAGTGAGTGGCGCTGTCACTTACTCGCCGCCTTTCTACTCGCCACGCAAAGCAAGACTAAGAGCACGGACGACAGAAGCCCCGCCAATGCCGAACCAAAAGGCCAATCCTGCATGGTGAAAAACTGACTCACCATGATATTGCCCAAAAATACTTCCTTCGCTCCGCCCAATAAATCTGGGATGACATACTCACCCAGCATGGGGATGAAAACGAAAAGACACCCCACCAGAATGCCCTCTTTCACATTGGGCAAAATCACTTTCCAAAATGTTTGCCCGCGAGTCGCCCCCAAATCCCAGGAGGCTTCCAGTAGAGTACGGTCGAGCTTCTCCAGCGAGGAGAAGACCGGAACCACCAAAAACGGTAGGTAGTTGTAAACCAACCCGAGGAATACCCCCACGCGGGTGTAGAGAATCCGGACTGGCTCGTCGACCAGGCCAATTTCCATCAGGAAACGGTTCAAAAGCCCGTTGCTCCCCAGTACGGAAACCAAGCCGTACACCCGCAAAATAAAGCAGGTCCAAAACGGAATGAATAAAAGGATTAGCCCCACTTGCCGCCGCGACCCTTGCGAACGGGCCAGGTAGTAAGCAACAGGGAAACCCAAGATCAGGCAACCAAACGTGGCCGTGCCGGCCAACGCGAAAGTTTTCCAAAGCACCTTGGCGTAGAGCCACTGGAAGCAACGGTCGTAGTTTTCTAAAGTAAAACGAAACTCGATGAGCCCCACCTCGGACCGAGAAAGAAAGCTAATCGTCAAGATGATGAGAAATGGAACGAGGGTGAGTAGGAACAACCACCCGACGAAGAACCAACCACCAGAGGGAATCCGCGGAAACATCCGGGTGGGGAGAAGCCGAAGCTTAAGCACCGCGCTGTTCATGCGTCAATGCAACTCGCCAGGGTTGAGAGCAATGGCGTCTTCCGCCTTCCAGCTAAGGTACACACGGTCGCCGATATTGAGGTTTTTCTTTTTGGAGCGATCGAGCTCTTGTTCGAATACTTTGAACGTGCTGCCGTTAAGGTTCACACTGTATTCGGTGCGCGACCCCAAGTAGCAGAAATCCTGGATCGACCCTTCCAGGATATTTTCCTGGGTATTGGAGCGCTGGCGTAAAAGGCGCATCTTCTCCGGGCGCAGGATGATGGAAACTTCTCGGGCAACCGGGACGCCATTTTTGCGGATACGAAAATTTCCGAGGCTGGAAGACATAGCCAAGGAGTCGTTTTCCTCACCTACCAATTCCCCGCGAATTTCATTCACAGGCCCGATAAAGCGGGCCACAAATGCAGAGGCAGGATCCTCGTAGATCGCTTTGGGCGTGCCGACCTGCAGGCACTTCCCGTTGCGCATGACTGCCATTCGGTCGGAAAGCTGCAGGGCTTCCTCTTGGTCGTGGGTGACCAAAATAAAAGTCGAACCCACCTTGCGACAGAGCGCCTTCAGCTCCTCGCGCATCTTCATGCGTAAATCGGGATCGAGAGCAGAAAGCGGTTCGTCCAGCAGCAAGACTTCGGGTTCGTTCACCAGAGCTCGGGCCAGTGCTACGCGCTGAGATTGCCCGCCACTTAGCTGATGGGTGCGGCGGTCTTTCAGGTGTTCGATTTCGACAAGCTTGAGGGCCTCCAAAACGCGCCGGTCGATCTCGGCGCTCGACACTTTCTTCAGCCGTAGGCTGAAGGCCACATTGTCGTACACACAGAGGTGGGGAAACAAAGCGTAACGCTGAAAAACAGTGTGGGTGCTGCGCTGGTGCGGGGGCAAATGGGTGATGTCGCGGCCGTTCAAGGAAATTTTGCCGCCACTCGGCGTTTCAAAACCGCCAATAAGGCGAAGCACGGTGGTCTTACCGCAACCACTGGGACCCAACAGCGAAAAAAACTCCCCTTTGCCGATGGATAGGGTGAGCGGCTGGAGATCGAATTCACCGAAGCTTTTCGAGACGTCTGTGAGTTCCAAAAACATTCATTGATAAATAGGGTAAGGAAGCCCCCCACACAATAGAAAACGAGGGCTCAGATCGATTTCATCTCGGTCCACAGGCGACTGAGGAACTGCATGGTTTCTCCCAATGAATCATCCAGAAAGTGCAACCGCCCCCTCTCGGACTTGGAGGGATAGAGAACGGGGTCCTCTCGCTCCTCGGCGGACAGCAGAAGGTAGGCGGAACGATTGGGTGTACCCAGCCCGGTTATGCGGGTGGCAGCCAACGCGTTCTCTGGCGCCAAGAAGAAGTTTAAGAAGGCGTGCGCCTCTTTCACGTTTTTCGCGCTTTTGGGGATCGCTAGGTTATCCGTCCAGGTAATAGCGCCTTCCTTGGGGAAGAAAAACTTGATGGCGGGGTTTTCTGCCGCTGTTTGCACCGCGTGGTTGGTAAAAGCATGGGCGATGTAAACTTCGCCCTTGAGCAACAAAGGCGCTGGTTCGGAGGAAAAGAGCGCGATGTCCTTTTTGGTTTTTTGCAGCTGCTTACCCGCCTCGGTGAGCGCGGCCGGATCTTTTTCGTTGGGGTCACGCCCCTTCCACATCAAAGCCCCTGCAAAAACCTCACGCATATCGTCCAACAAACAAGTGCGGCGGGGATCCGGGGACTCCAGCAACATACTCCAACTCACGCCATCGGCCGGCACTTTCACTTTGTCGGTATTGATCAATATGCCGGTGTTTCCCAACGTATACGGGATGGAATACTGCAGCCCGGGATCGTAGGCCGGGTTCGTAGTGGAAGGATCGAGATGGTGCAAGTTGGGCAACTGGGATTTATCCAACGGCAGGAGCATTCCTCGCCGGACCATGCGGGTGACCATATAGTCCGACGGCAGAATCACATCGTAGCCGCTGGCTCCCGCCACCATCTTGGCGAAAAGTTCCTCGTTGCTGGCAAAGTAGCTGACTTCCACGGTGAGTCCGTGGGCTTGGCCGAAGGCGAGAAGCTCTTCCTCGGGAAAGTAGCTGCTCCACGAATAAACATGCAGGGTTTTGCCGGGGGTGAGCCGTTCCTTGAGAACATACAACCCCACCAACAATCCCAAGAGCGCCGTGACTAACCAAGCAGTGCGCGAATTCAAAAGTCCCTCATGGTCGGGAGGGACGCTAAACGAAGATAAGTAGCGCGGCAAGAGCCCGCCTTGGATTCTTGTTTTAGGTGGGAGGTTGGGCTATTAGAATGACAAGGGGAGCCCAAATGACCACCAAGAGCGTCCTTGTTAAACTCAGGAATAACGCGGCAGCGCTAAAGAAGGAACATCAGGTTAGCGCCCTTTATATTTTTGGGTCTTTCGCAAGAGGCAAATCGGACCGAAATAGCGACGTCGACATCCTTGTAGACTTCTCGTCCCCCAATGTTGGTCTTTTCGAGTTTGTCAGACTAAAGAACCATCTTGAGGAGCTACTGAAGCGCAAGGTCGACCTGGTTACCCGTGACGGCCTCTCCGAGTCAGTGAGAGGGGACGTAGAGAGAGACTCAATCCGTGCCGCATAAGAGGTGGAAAACTCGCCTTTTGCATATGAAAGATTCGATCGGACGAATCCGCAAATATTGTGAAGCCCTTCAGTCAGAGTCCGATTTTGCCAAACACTTGCAGACATTTGATGCATGCCTTCGAAACTTTCAAGTACTCGGTGACGCCGCGGCGACCATTCCTAGTTCAATTCGACATCAAGTCCCGGGCATCCCATGGAAAGAAATTGTCGGGATGCGAAATATCCTCGTGCATGAGTATTTCGGGGTCAGTCCGGCGATTATCTGGAATACGATATCTAATGACCTGCCCCGACTAGAACTCGCTCTTGACCAAGCGCTCGCGCATTTCAATCATCCAGTACACCCATGGAAAATATGCCCGCCTGGAGAATTCTATGTTCGCGAAGCAGTCGTAAAGGAGCATCCACGAGACGGCCATTTGGTTCGCGCACATAGTCGAAGAGACCACTGCAGAGAGAGCCGAGAGTCCGCAAAAGACACACTCACGCTGCATGAGACGCAAGATATTGCAGAAACCTTTTTTGGAACCCTGTCGGAGCGGCCCTCCCCACAAAACTTAGGTTTTGGTTCAATCGGAACCAAATACGACAGTCTTATCGGCGGCTGGACGCAATATTGGAACGCGTTACTGCAACCCAAAAGCCCGCTTGATCCGAACATCATAAAGGCTCTAATTGCTTCGGAGTCGTCGTTCAACGCGAGCGAAGGAAAAGAACGTAAGAGTTCTGCCCGCGGGCTGATGCAGCTTATGCCTGTCACTAGGAAGGCGCTAAACGGTTTTCGCGGAGAGCTTAGGGAACATATATTCGAGTTTCAAGACTCCGACATATTTGATCCGAGCCTGAATATCGCCGCAGGTGTGCGCTGGCTATTTCGCAAACAAGAACTCGCGAGCAGGCGTTTAGGGCGAGAAGCCAATTGGGAGGAGGCGGTCGAAGAATATAAAGACTACCTTCGCCGACGCCTCAAAAACCCTAAGACCAAACAAAAAGGAATGCAGATATTTCGAAAGTTTCTCACCGAGCTAATGGAAGAATGAGTATCGGTACAATCATACTGTTTTCTTTGGTCCAACTGCTTAGCTTTGAACTTCTTGGGGAGCCCAGCAACTGGCCGGTCGCCACCAGCGATGGGGTTCCTATTTTCGAGAACGTCAATCAGCTAGGCGGCAAGAATGGAGCAAGCGCTTTTTTTTGGGTTTGCGGAAACCCAATCAGATTCTCGATCTATTGCGACAATTTGGGAAACAACGATTTGGAAGGACCGAAAGCAGAGATGCAAATAGTTTTTGAGACCGGCGGCCTCATCCACGATTACGGGCAAAGGCACGGAATTGAAAAATCGGAATGCATTCAATTAAAAAATGAAATCAAAAAAGAAACTCGGAAAATGCCTTTTTGCATTCGGGGAGAGCTTGTTTCTGTGAAAGCAAAAGAGATCGGCTGGATATTTCACGAATTTCGGAGCTTGAATGGAGCAAAGATTTTCGACTGAGAAGTGGGAGCTTGGATCAGCGACTACAATTTCCGCGGTTCGTCTAGCAGCTTTAAATTGAAAAGATTCAGTTCGGGCTGGCGGACTGCGATTCCCAATTGAAAAGAACCTAAAGCCATTTGCTTACGCACCGTATCGATTCGAACACCGAGCTGACTTGCAATCTCCTGTGAGCTCTTTCCTTCCAGTACTCGCATAGTCATGATTTTACGAACCTGCCCGTCCATAAAATGAATTTGCTTGGCGACTTCTGTTCGGCTTACTTCGATTACCCTATTTTGGATTCTCCGCCCACGGTGCAATTCCGAATGGATCAAAAGGCGGATCAGGTACGTCTCGCCCGTCGGATCACTCACCACGGCCCGCAGCTGATCCCGAGAATCACCTACCATGCAAAAATACGGGCGGAGTAATCGCACCGTAGGTTGGTCATGGAAAAGCGCCTGAAGCTTGTTTGCAATGCGTTCTTTCCGAGACGCAATCGCCCGCAGGTTTTGGCCAGTGGCCTGCGCAATCTCTACTCGCTCCAAGCCAAGTGCCCGAAGCAAAGCGTACTCACCTTCCGTCTCACTCAAATTGAGATCGTAGGTAGCTTTGAAAGGCTGGCTCCGTCCCACGAAAAGCTCGTCGAAATCCCGTCGGCGTTCGATCAAAAGCCGTAGGTACTGCTTACGCGCCTCAAGGCTATCTAGATCTCCGCGCCGAACAATCGCCTCGCTCACTTCATAAGCATGATCGGCTGAGGTATT
>CAZTRP010000002.1:246473-309829 GCA_964616705.1 uncultured Pseudobdellovibrionaceae bacterium | reverse complement strand
CCACGCCCCCCCCCCGCCCCCGCCCCCGCGGGCGGGGGCGCCAGCTGACTTGCAACTCCTTATTCAGAATGCACCCACAGCGGACTAACTTCCCGCTAAGTATTTCGTAGCGGCAACCGTCCGCTCTTTGAGCCGGTACGGATCCCATTTCGTTTCGGAGCCAGTCTGCGCGGATTCAACGAAACGCCGGTACCAGCGCTTCACTTCAACAGAGTTTGTTTGATCCTCTTGCTGGTGCGCCAACGCCAATGAATAAAAGAGGATGGGTGGCACCTTATCCCCAAGCCGCCGATCGAGTGCAATAGATCGAAGAGAACCGAGAATTTCGCTTCCCTTCCCCTCTTCTACCGAAGCCGCAAGCCGGAGGCACTGCTGAGCCAGATTCAATGGTTCGTCCAGCTGAGCCAGCGTGTTCCCTACTTCGGAAAATTCGGAATGGTAAAACTGGGCCTCAGCCAATGAAGAAATATTTGCTGGGTCGAATGGAAAGCTCGTATGAACTTGTCGTAAGCTGGCCAAATACGCATCCCAGCTTCCCAACTGCCTCTGCAACTCGGCCTTATATTCAAGTACCAGAAGCTGCCCCGGCTCAGAGGCTTCGGCTCGCCCCACGTGCTCTAAGGCCCCTGCGAGGTCAGAAACTACAGCACGTTGTTTAGCCTGTAGATAGAGATTCTGGCTTGCATCCAAAAGAAACACGCTTTGTAACTCTCGGTACTTTGCCTTAACGAAAGACCGCGCATCTTTTGAAAGATGGCCCGGTTCGAGCACCTTTGCGAAAAACTCAGAAATACCTGAACGTCCTTGGCTCCAAAGACGAAGTTCCGCAACGCGGGAAATAGCAAGAAGGTTCCGAGAGTCAGATTGAAGCACCTCCGTCCAGAGAGGGAGGGCTTGGGTGTAATCTTGAAGGCGGTAGTAATATTCCGCGGCCGCCTGTGACGCCGTCTTAGAAAACCCTGGGGCGCAGAATAAAAGTATTACTGCAGCCCGCCAGTTCATTTCTAGAAGGTCAAAGCGCCGGTAGCGCGCAACGCGAATGGAACGCTCGGAGATGCTACGCGAAGGCCCGCGCCTGCGAATAAGAGCCCGAAATCCGCCCCTACGCGAAAGTTCTTATAAAGAGCGTAGTCTGAGCCAAGATCAAACTCCACTCCGAGATCGGCCGCTTCACCCGCCTGAACAGCTGCCTTTCGGGCAATAACCACTTCCAAAGAAGAAGTCAGGCTCGGAGACCAATCCACCCGAAACCCCGGACGGAGATAAAGCACGCCCGAGAACGAATCTTGATTGCCATAAGCAAATGGAGTTCCCAAGGCGACATTGTTTCCCGAATAGGTTCCCAAAAGTTCCCGGCCCAGGATCAAACCCGGCCGCTTGTTTCGGTGCGTAAGAACAAAACCGGTGAGCCCGTCTCTTAGATTTGCATCCCCGGAAACATAAACTAACTCGAGGAAGGTTTTTGTCTTTCGATAGTCGAAAGTAGCGTTGAGCAAGAACGCGAAAGCGGCGAAACTATCTGCTGTTCCATCATCGCCAAAATCAAGTGCGGTACCCGTTCCGTAAGAAATTTCTCCACCGTAAGAAAGGTACCCACTCGTCTTTCTTAGGTAGGCATCAAAAACCCAGTTATCCATTGGGTAAGCCATTTTCTGGGCCAACGGAAAAGCGTTTGAACCACGCTGGTGGTACGGATTGGCGCTGGAAGTAGCAAGCTCACCCGCCTGGTTGCCAGCACGTTGTTGTTTTTCCGCCAACAGGCCCGCCTCTACTTCCATCTCAGGATTGTCGTAGCGCAAAAGAGCAGAATAGAAGAACTGATCGTTCTCATTGCCGAAAACGGAGAGCTTACGGCTCTTCGAATAAGCCAGCGCTCCAACCACGTAGCCCAAGTGGAGGCGGTACTCGAGACGATCAAAAGTCGTCTGAAAATCATCCCAGACATTATCCCCTGCGTCATAGAGAACCCCGTATCCCCAAGCGACTGGCATTCGGCCCAATCGAAAGACGCCAATATCCGACGTCCACTCAAGCCAAGCCCGACTGAGAAAAAGGGAGGTCGTGTTGGGATCTCCAAGAATATAGCTTCCTTGCCCCACACCCAGCGGCTGAGTTGCGTCGGGGGTGAAATTCGGCGAGGTCAACAAAGACCACTGCGACTTCACACTAAAATGGTCGTCGACGATTAAATTGGGAGTGAGAAGGGCGCGCGATGCGATAAACACCTTGCTCTGCGTCGAACCCGCCCCTGGGGCAAGACTCAAGTTCGAATAAGAAGACATTTCCGTTCGGAAATTGCCTCCAAAATTCACCGTAGCCGAGTAGGCTGCGTGCGCTAGCGTAAATGCCAAAAACAACGATAAAGTATTCGATCTCATGATGAAAGACTTCATAACCCAAGGACCAAGGTCCCGTCACCCTCCCTTTTTTCGAAGTTCTTCTTCGTAATACTTCTCATACAAAGTGTCCCACTGGCGGCTATTTTCCGGGGGCGCATTCTTCTGCGTGGAAATTCGCTTGCGGGCATTGTCTCCACAAGCTTCCATCTGGCTTTGATAAACTAGGGCGGCTCGCTTGGCTTCTTTCATCGCCGCCGTTTTGTCAGGGTAAGATACGAAACCCGCCTTTTCCAGCCCATCGATAAGCAAGTGAACAATGTGAATTGTTTTTTCTTCGGAAATCATTGCATCTCCACTTCAAATGACAGCATTTTTGTCTTTGATGAGCTGTTTTTTGATCATCAAAAACATTTTTTGACGATCAATTTTGTCACCCATTTTCGCCGTGTACGTCTCTAGAATCTTTTCGGCTTCTCGATTGATGTCGTCTTCAACCCGTAAGTCCGCAATGAATATCTCTTCCATTTTCTTCAGGACTTCTGGCTCAGACTTTTTTAGAATGGCTAATTGGCGACTCGTAAGAGCCTGGAGAATTTTTTGGCTAACCATCTTAACCTGAAAAGGCTTTAATCGCATGCGGGAAGAGTAAAGTGGCCCGCCGTTGAATTCAATTACTATGTCGACTTCCTTACGCAAACGCTTGGTTCTTATATTTCTATCGGTCGGACTCGCCTTAGGCGTTTTGGTCGCCCTCCTCATAGCCTATGCGGGTGTGCTCACTCATCGTATAGACAATCGAATTGCCCAGCTGCGCTCGTCTCAAGCCTCTGCATTTTACGGCTTCTACCCCCCATTAGAGCCGGGCCAAACCTTCTCCGCCGCAGAACTGCACAGCGTGCTTCAGAGCCAAGGCCTTTTGAGCCGTTCCCAACCAGACAGCCTAATTCCAGGGGAATATGCCTGGAAGGCTTCAGGATCCACGGGTGAACTCACACTTTTTCGGCCCTCATTTGAAGGGCCGGGACATGGGCTGGCTCAAATCAAAGTACGAATCTTGCTTGAAGGCCCACCCGATAGCCTTGCAATAAAAACCATTCAATCGGTTGATAGCGGACAGGAATTGCCTCGGCTGGAAATGCCGCCTAAGAAAATAGCAAGTTACTTCGCCGGTCGCCTGCGCACCCAGAACGCGGTTTCTCTCTCAGAAATGCCCGTCTCCATGCGCATGGCGGCTATTGCCATAGAAGATGTCCGCTTCCTAGAGCACCACGGAGTAAGTCTGCGAAGCACACTTCGGGCCCTTTATAAAGATCTGTGGGCAAGAAAATTTGTAGAAGGCGGCAGCACGATCACTCAGCAATTAATGAAGAACCTCTTTTTCTCCAATGAAAAAGCCGTTTCGCGAAAAGTAAAAGAAGCTGTATTCGCGCTAATTACCGAAGCCCGCCACTCAAAGGAAGCCATCCTAGAAGCTTATTTGAATGAAGTGTACATGGGGCAATGGGGCCCTCATGAAATTCACGGAATATCCGAAGGGGCACAGTATTATTTCAATCGTCCCGTATCGCGCCTGTCTCTAGCCCAAAGCGCCATGCTTGCAGCGATCATTCAAGCGCCGAACGCGCACGACCCTCGTCGGCATCCTGAGAAGTCACTCAGCAGGCGAAACCTTGTGCTAAAAAAAATGCTCGACGCTGACTTTATTCTGGCCGACGAATACGAAGACGCGAAAAATGAACCCCTGGGAGTTTCGTCTTCCGGAACCCTTTCCGATGTCGATTATGCAATCGATTTGGTACTAAGCCGCCTCACTCCCGAACTTCGAACCCGGCTCGACTCAGATACACTTTCGCTCTACTTGCCACTAAATCCTTATCTGCAATCTGCCGCCTCGGAAGTGCTCACTGCAAATATTGAACGACTTAAAACCATGGCGCCCGACATTGCCGCAAAGGAAAGCAAGGGAATACACCTTCAGGGCGCACTGATCGCGATTGACGTAAAAAACTGTTCGCTGCTTGCTCTTCAGGGAGGACGCAGCTACCGCCAAACCCAGTTCAATCGAGTAACTCAAGGTCGACGACAACCAGGCTCTTTGTTTAAACCTTTTGTTTTTCTAGCGGGCTTTGCAAAACCTATTGATCCCCCTCTCACAGCCTTAACCGAACTCGATGACTCTCCTTTTGAGTGGACGTACGACAACCAAACTTGGGCGCCCAAGAATTACGATGGAGATTTTCGTGGCCCAGTCCGAGCCAGAGAAGTACTTGAAAAGTCGATTAACGTTCCAACTGCCCGACTCGCGGAGACAGTTGGCCTAGACAAAATCCGTGAAGTCCTCGCCAGTGCCGGCATTCAGTCTCCGCTTCCGTCCGTACCGGCGATCTCACTTGGCGGAGTAGAAGTAAACCCGTTGGAGTTGGCTGAGGCCTTCACTACCTTGGCTGGGCTGGGGCAGCGCTGCAACCTGCGATCTTTGCTGGAAGTTTACGATGGAAATGGAAATCAACTCTATCAAATGCCCAAGGAAACCACCGAGGCGCTATCACCCATAGCCGCGTTTCAAACGGTCCACCTGATGCGGGGCACTTTCACCCACGGAACGGCTCAAGGTGCAGCAGCGGCCGGAATGCCCCACCGGGATTTTGCGGGAAAAACAGGAACTACCAACGAAGGACGCGATACTTGGTTTGTCGGGTTCTCTCCGTCGGTATTGGCGCTGATTTGGATGGGATACGACGAACAAGAAAAGCTGGGCCTTACGGGAGCATCGGCTGCCGTACCGATGTGGGCTAGCTTCATGAAAAAGGCTAGGCCTTTTTTAGGCAACGAGGAGTTTCAACCACCAGAAGGGCTAAGAGGCCTCAAGGTCGATCGGAGCAAAAACTCGTCTGGTTGCCTGGACCCTCAACAGGAATATTTTCTCCCCGGAACCGAACCACACACCGGGATTTGTCCCTAGTGCTCGGCTAGATCCAGGGGAAAAGAATAGCCCAAAATCCAATCACCGAATTCTCCTGCCACACCGACAGTCCATTGCCCCCAAAAGCGCGCTCCGCCTTTGGACTCGACAGCCAGTCCCGCAGCCGGCCGAAGTCGAATAGGAGACTGCCCGCTCCCCAAAGCAATAGGAACTGAAACAACTCCGCCCAAATAGGGAATGAAATCGCCCACGTTCCAATCTACCGAATGGGAAACAAATAGACCGGAATCGACGATAAAATAGCCCCTTGCCTCGTCGCTGGCATACAGACTTGAGATACCCAGCGCAAGTCCCGTGCGGCGGGCGAAGCGCCACAGAGTGGTCTGCCCCTCGGCACCAAAGTGCCAACCCCGTTCATTTCCTCCGAACATCAAACCCGCCAAGGAAGAATCGCGCTCGAAGCTTAAATGGCCAGTAAGATAGCCAGTGTTTTGCCGTGCGAGGTATGCCGGAGCAAAAGAAATACGAGCGCGTATTTTGGTAGGAGCTATTTCGCTGATAAGCAGGGAGCTACTGGGAACTCCAAGGGCAACGCCGTGCAAACTTGCTATAGCAAGCGCAAGAAATCCGAATTCTCTACTCCTGAACACGCCGAATTTTTGCTCCTAGTTGGGAAAGTTTCAAATCCAGTTTCTGATAGCCCCGATCCAGGTGGTAAATACGAGAGATCTTACTTTCACCCGTTGCTGCCAGAGCGGCCACAACCAACGAAGCACTAGCCCGTAAATCGGTTGCCATAATAGGCGCACCCCGAAGTTCCGCAGGACCAAAGACCTTGGCTTGCTTGCCTTGGATTTCAATTTTTGCACCAAGCCGTCTTAACTCAGCAACGTGCATAAAACGATTTTCAAAAATCGTTTCTTTTAGAATACTTTCCCCGTCAGCCAAGCAAAGAGCGGCCATCAATTGAGCCTGCATATCTGTAGCAAAGCCGGGATAGGGTTGTGTTTCTACTTCTACGGCATGGTACTTTTCACTCGGAGTAACCCGTAATCGTGTACCGGAATCTAGAACCTCAATCCCCAGCCCCATGCGCCGAAATACGTCCACAGTAGACTGGAGTTGCGAAATATCTGCGTCGACAATATCCAGGGCGCTGCGCGTAGCAGCGGCAATCGCTATCCAAGTTCCTGTCTCGATACGATCGGGACAGATTCTTACCGGCTCGGCCGGAACACGTAACGGCCCGCCAGTGATACGAATTTCCGGAGTACCCAAACCTTCAATTTGAGCGCCTGCCCGAATGAGAAACTCGCCGAGTGCAACCACTTCGGGCTCTTGGGCTGCGTTGTGGAGCGTAGTAACTCCCTCAGCCCTACACGCGACAATCATGATGTTTTCGGTGCCTGTTACCGACACCTGGGGAAACAAAATGTCTGCCCCTTTTAATTCGTGGCGCACACGAGCATGAATGTACCCAGCATCGACTCGCACCTCGACGCCCATTTTTTCTAAAGCCGCCAAATGAAAATCGACAGGCCTCGCTCCAATGGCACACCCACCAGGCAAACTCACCTCAGCCACTCCGTGGCGAGCAATCAAGGGCCCCAGAGCCAAAATTCCTGCGCGCATCTGCCTAACAAGTTCGTAAGGAGCCACAGGTTTTAAGATGGCAGGGAAAATATCGACAGTGCCGGCTTCGCGGTCCCAGTTGGATTCCGAACCAATTTCCCGCAAGAGTTTCAGCGTCGTTTCGATGTCCCAAAGCCTTGGGACGTTTTCAAAACGAATGGGCTTATCAAAAAGTAATGAGCTAAAAAGTAAAGGAAGGGCGGCGTTCTTAGAGCCGCTAATGTGGACCTCGCCCGCTAGACGGCTTGGCCCTTCAATGATTAAAGCGTCCATCGATACTCCTTAACGTTTGCAACCATACGCCACTCGGTCCAGGCCCGCGAGGTCCTTTTCGATACGGGGATTGTCAAACCCGCAACGCTCTAAAGCAGCGCGCGCCAAGCTACCTTGATCCGAACCAATCTCCACCAAAAGACCGCCACCCGAAATCAAAGACTTCGCTGCGCAATCAATGAGACGGTTCACTACCTCAAACCCGGTTTCTCCGCCATCTAAAGCTAGCCAAGGCTCTTTGCGTACTTCTTCGGAAAGACCAGGCAAATCGGCCCGGCGCACATACGGCGGGTTCGAAACAAACCAATGGAAGGGTCCGCTAGAGGCAATTCCATCAAAGAAGTCACCGGGTTGGAGCTGATAGTTGCCCTGAGGGAGCAACCGCCGGAGATTCTTCTCGGCAAAGTGAAACGCCTCGGGGCTCTTTTCCCAGGCCACCCATTCCCATTGGGGTCGTTCTTTAAGCAGACTAATTCCAATGGCGCCCGATCCGGCCCCCAGTTCAGCCACTCGCAAGGATTGCTTTGGCATGTGGGCCAGCGCCATTTCGACTAAGAGCTCCGTTTCGGGCCGAGGAATTAGCACCCCAGGCCCCACTTCGAATCGGGACTCCCAAAACCACTCGTAACCCAAAATATATTGAAGGGGCTCCCCTGCCAAACGGCGCTGCAACAAACGCTCTAAGCGTTCGTGATCGACTTGGGAAATTTCAGCGTCCAGACGACGAAAGAGTTCTCCAGAATCAACTTCAAGCACACCCTCAACGAAGAGTTTTATGTGCCTGAGAGGGTCGGAGCATTCGGCCGCGGCCACTTCAAGGCGCCGCTTTCCGTCTTCAATAAACTGACGGTAGTTCACGTTTGCGTTTTAAGGGCTTCAGATTGATAGAAAGCAATCAGGGCCGAGATCATTTCACCAATTTCGCCGCCCATGAAAGAATCGATTTGGTGAAGTGTTAGCCCAATGCGGTGATCGGTTACACGACCTTGTGGAAAATTGTACGTACGAATTTTCTCGCTCCGATCGCCAGACCCTACTTGGCTTAGGCGATCTGCGGAAATGCGATCGTGCTGCTCCTGCTGCTTCTTATCAAGCATGCGGGACATGAGCACCTTCATGGCTTTTGCTTTATTCTTGTGTTGAGATTTTTCGTCGCGGCAAACCACTACCATGCCAGAAGGAATATGAGTGATACGTACAGCAGAGTCGGTTGTATTCACGCTCTGACCACCGGGGCCAGAGCTGCGAAACACATCGATGCGTAACTCATTGGGATCCACGTGCACTTCTACTTCATCCGCCTCGGGCAAGATGGCCACAGTAACCGTGCTAGTATGCACGCGCCCTTGGGTTTCCGTTTTTGGGACCCGCTGCACTCGATGAACGCCGCTCTCGTGTTTCAAGCGACTGTACACTTTATCGCCCTGGATCAAAGCCACGACTTCTTTTAGGCCACCGACATCGTTCTCGCTTAAAGTGAGCAGTTCGATGCGCCACCCCATCCGTTCGGCATACCGGGAATACATCTTGAAGAGGTCGTTGGCGAATATCCCGGCTTCATCGCCGCCGGCACCGGCCCGAATTTCAAGAATGCTGTTTCGGTCGTCGTTGGGGTCTTTGGGAAGGAGCAATATCTTTAGCTGCTGCTCCAGTTCTGAAATTTTCCCCTCTAGTTCTTTGTTCTCTTCGAGGGCGAGCTCCTTTAACTCGCCGCTTTCTTCCTGAATAACCTGCTGGTTTTGAACAAAATGGGACTTGAGTTTTTTATATTCGCGATAGGCGTGGACCAATGGCTGCAAGCCGCTATGCTCTTTACTGAGTTTCTGAAAGAGCGCGGGCTGTGAAGCTGTCTCGGGTGAAGTAAGACGGACTTCGATGTCTTCGAAGTGCGTCTCAACCCCTTCTAGTTTTGCGAACATGAAATATTAACGCTTAGTACGGGCGCTTTGTGTCTTTGGTCGTGCCGTACTTCTTCATAAAGCGCTGCACGCGGCCTTCAGTATCCATCATACGAGCCTTACCCGTAAACAAAGGGTGGCAAGCAGAGCAGGTTTCGATACGAATATCCTTCTTCGTTGCGCGGGTTTGGATTTCGTTGCCGCAAGTGCAGCGAATCGTGGTTTCGTAGTACTCAGGGTGAATGCCTGGCTTCATGGCTATCCTCTAAACTTCTAGGGTCAACAAGCCCGGTAATTTGGCACAAAAGCCTGCGGGCCGCAAGGGCTGGTTTCTTGGCCCCTGCAAAGGCTCGGGAATGCTTTCAATTGACACTTTGCATTAGCTCCGTTTCAGTGTCTGAAAAGGTCTTGGCGGGGTAAAAAAATGCACAGTCGAGTAATCGGTTTGGGTCTGCTTTTTGGGTGCTGGATCTGTGGCCCGGTCTACGGCATTTTTGGGCTAGAGGAGCTTTGGAAGAATTTCGGCTCCGGCCAAGTGCCTGCCCCCAATGGCCCTGCTTCCTCCGATTCGATTCACGACCTTCGTAGCTTCCCAGCTCTGGTTGCTGAAATTGAGCTGCTCGTTGCCAACGCCGTGGCACTTGAAAGCCTCGCTTCCAAAACAGGCCTCAAAGGAAATGAAAATCTACTGTTGTGGAAAAAACTCCTGGGCGACAAGTTACTCCCTCAGTTTCAAACTCGTCGAGCCATCAGCGTGGTTTTTGCGGGACCCACGAAGGGCGGGAAAAGCACCGTTTTCAATAATGTCGCCCGGCAAGGAAACCTGAGCACAACCCACCATGTTGCGGCAGCGACGAAACAAAATGTGGTCGCAGTCCCGAAAAAGTTAAATGATCCTCGTGTTCTACAAGCACTCTTTCCAGGAATGCAGATCGTTCCCCACACCACAGCGGTTGCTGCCACTGAGGACACGGGCGAGACTCAGAAGCTGCTTGTTCGTGAAGTACCGAACTTGCCAGAAGATATTTTGCTGGTCGATACACCCGACTTCGATTCCGATAATTTGGCGAACTGGCGCAAAGCTTGGGATGTCGCCCGTCTTTCCGATGTCGTCGTCATGATGATCACGCCCGAGAAACATGCAGACCATTCCATCATCGAATTCTCCCAGAAGGTCGTGGCCCAATCGAACAAGCCGGTGGTTCTGATAGTCAACAAGGTCCACACCGCGCAGATAGACCGGGGCCAATGGATCGACTGGCTAAACACTTTCTGCACTAAATCCGGAATTACCCCCGCGGCGGCGTACGTTTCGCCTTTCGACCTCGATGCCGCCGAGCAAGGGAAACAGAGCTTTTTTCGCGTTCAAGGAAATCTTTCGGAGGCCACAACTGGTGGGCGGAATTTCTCATTGTCGCGCACGCCCAGTTCGCTTCACGATGACCTCAGAGCACTTAACGTTGCAACGCTCAAGGCGCAATCCCAGGTTGGGGCGCTGGTTCAGGCTCTAGAAGGAGAAGGTGGGCTTTCTCGTTACTTGGGGGTGGTGCGCGGCCGCAGCCAGACGTACTCGAACGTGTTGAAACGCCTTCGTTCCGACGACGTTATTCAACACACACTGCCCACCCCACCGGCCGGCTTCATGAATGGAGCAATATTGCGTTGGTGGGATGCGAAGCACCGTAGCGCTTTGACGCGCTCAATCCAGAAATGGACCGAGTACCTTAGCCTCAATAGACTGATTCCAAACACTAGGCCCCTCGAAGAAAAGAATGCACTACTGAAATACCAAGAGGCACAAAACCTTGCTATCGATCAAATCGTAGCGACGATCTTTCAAGAACTAGCGCCCATCGTTTTGGAATCGGCACACCTGCTCTCACCCGAATCGCAACAACTTCTGTCACCCGCGGCGCAGGGGCGCCTATTGGCCACATTGAAGGAGGCATATAAGACGGAAAGGGACACAACTCAGACTTTTCAAGCCGTCGCCGATGGGATTCTTCCAAAATGGGCAGATAACCACCCTGGCCTTATGCTGCTCCTAAAGGGAAGCGATATACTTGCCAATATAGTGGTCAAACCGACAGTAGTGGTAGGCAGCACCCTGGCCGGCCTAGTTTCCCCCACACTCCTGGGAGCCGGGGTCGTGGCCGATAATGTAATTACCACTGGAGTAACTACCGCAAGCGCTAACCTGGCCGGCAGCAGCCTTGCACGGGTAGTAGATTCCTTTGGTGAGACAGTGAATGTGGAGCTTCTTTTCACTGAACTTGCCACTACTCATGCGGCAAATGAACTTCGTTGGATAAATGAATGGATTTTAAACCACCACCTAGCGCCTGTAATGGCTGAACTCGAAATCGGCGCGGGCGTTGTTCAAAAGCCGGAATTTCAGACAGCCGAAACCTGCGTAAGTCGGCTGGGAAAGTGGGCATCCCAGTTTCAAAAAACGGGCGCACTCAATTAAAATCGTAAGGGTGAATTCTATAGCGCTCACCTTCCATTCCCAAAATCTCCAGCATTGCTGTAATTTTCCGCTCGCTTCCCACCCTTTCAACTTGAACAACTATACCAACGGCACCGGAAATCCACTCTCTCACGGCTAAGTGCGGAGCCGCCATTCCTGCCATCAACACAAGCGTTTCTAATCGGCGCAAAGCTTCGATGGGTGAATTCGCATGCAAGGTACAGGCACTCCCCCTATGGCCCGTATTCATCGCCTGCAACAATTCCCAAGCCTCGTTACCCCGGCACTCCCCCAGGACAAGACGACTGGGGCGCATCCTTAGAGCATTTCGAATCAATGTGCGTAGACTCACCTCCCCCACTCCATCTGGAGTAGCTTGGCGCGCCTCTAAGAAAACCGCATGGGGATGGCAGAGCACGATCTCGGCTGTCTCCTCTACAACTATCAAGCGCTCGTCAACGGGAACAGAATCCAGCAAACAGCTTAAGAGTGTTGTCTTGCCAGCGCCTGTTCCTCCGGAAATAAGAATATTTTTTCCGCGACAGAAATCGTCTTTCAGTTTTTGAACAACTTCTCCCGCGCCAAAGGTTTCTAAAGCCACACCCCCAGGCGCTGCACGTTTGCGAATACTGATTTGTGGTCCACCCCGTGCCAAGGGCGGCAAAATCAAATGAAACCGACTCCCGTCAGCAAGCGATCCATCTACATAGGGCCGAGCCGCATCGACCCGCTTCCCCAATGGAACTAAAATGCGCTCAATGAAGTCCATGAGTTGCGCCGATGCCGTGAACGGGTTGGCAATGCCCTCCATTTTGCCCTGACGTTCAACAAAACACGAATCGGTCCCGTTGATTAAAAGATCTGTAGCAAGAGGATCGCGCATCCAGGGAAGCAGCAATGCGGAAGGCCCCAAGAATTGCCTGGCCAATACATCACCACTCATGGAACGCTCTGTCCAAACCTCTGCTCAAATTCCTCCCAACGAGCGCGGGTAGCCATTGGAGTCGACATCGAAAGCGTCATCGCCATAAGAACTTCATGAGACTCCGAAGAGGATGAACTCGCACCAAAGATCGCCCCGAGTATTGGGAGGTCCTTTAACACCGGAACCCCTTCGTGCTGAGTCGAGGCCAGCTGGCGCAATAGCCCTGAGAGCAAAATAGTTTCACCATCGACAGAATTCACTTTCGTTGAGAGCCTACGCCGATTCAAAGCCGGAACTCCTCCAATAGCCTGTCCTTGATTCAGGTCCGACATTTCAACGCTTACTTCGGAATTTAGATGATAGGTATCCAGACTCTGCGGCCTCACCTTTACAGCGGTGCCGAACTGTTTCCATTCGACATGCTTTTGCACCTTACCAAAGCTTTCCACCGTGCTGGGAACAGGGATCTCCCCACCACTGCTAAACTCCGCCTCCTCTCCAAGACGCACGTAAAGATCTGGGCTTGCTAACAACTTAGCTTTTCCTTCCTGAACTAGCTGCTGGATCCAACCACGAGAAGCCGTGATGCCCGCCGAATACGAAGTACTCGCAACATTTCCGATTCCTTGAATCAAAGCACTGGGAGAAAGTGAAATCTGATCTGGCCAATGCACCCCAGCGCTCTGCCGGACCGAGCGATCCATTTCCAAGAACTGCAACGACACTTGCACCACGCGGCCTTGTGCTTCTTTCATCAGCTCCGGAGCCACTACTTCGATAGAGAAGGATCGTTCGCTGCCATTGCTGGACCAGGTATGAAGGAACGTTCGGCCGAGTGCCTGCGCAGTAAGCAGCAATCCGTCGGGAGGCACAGCCCGCGCTCGAGCGACCTTGGGGTTTGCCAAGGCCGCTCGGCGCAGGCCAGTGACTTTTATTGTCCGGTTAGCGCCTATGGGGAGGACGACGCGTTCCGGAGTGACTGTGATCGGGGCATTTGACGAAAGAGCTCGGGGGAGAACTTCCGCCAAAACCATTCTTGCTACCAATGCTGCTAGGACGAATTTCCACACAGCCTCTAAGCAAAGCAAATCGTACGCCAAACGAGATAAGCCTACGCGCCCCTTCGGCCAACCCGTTTTTAAAACCCATGAGAACCGAAAACCGTACTAAATTCCGTCGATCCCTAAGCCGTAGCGCGTGTTCATGCGCGCCAGAAAATCTCGATTTCCCGAGTTGTCGGCTACGTTTGTGAACTCGCTTACATAGTAGGAGTCGAATGTTCCACCGGCATGAGTCACACCAGCAACTTCCAGCCCGTCCGGGTTGACTTGGCGAAACATCGGGCCACCGGAATCACCGAAGCAGGTACCGGCTTGATTGCTATCACCGATAATTCGGCGCGCGGCTTCGGGCTTGGGTGTTAGAAGCTCAAGATAATCTGTTTTCGCTGCGATACGATTGGTGCCTTCTCGTTTTACCCCGGCTCCCGTGCGGCGCTCAATGCTATTGCAACCGAAACCAACAACCGTAACAGCATCGCCGACGGCGGCGCGATCGGCGATGGAGTAAACATCGGCGATGTTAGGAGTAAGAGGTTCGGTGAAAATAAGTAGGCTAATGTCCTGAGTATCGTTCACGTCTCCAACCCCATGGCGTTCGATATGAGAGGTATAGAATTCGCTTAAAGAGGTTCGTACTGTGTACTCTCCTGGCGATAGAACACAGTGAGTTGCGGTAAGTACGGCAAACTGGCTCACCATCACCCCAGTACAGAGACCAGAACCACTTGGAGTGATCACCATCACGACTCCAGGATAGGCGCTAGTCACAGCGCTAAAACGTCCTGCAGCGGCGGGGATGGAATCGGTAGAATAAGTAGTCTTCGCACACCCCATCGCCAAGAAGGCGTTTACCAAAAGAAAGATTGGCAGAAGAATCCGCCCAACGTGCATCATAAGTAACCCCGAATTGCCTATTGAGAAAAATGCGGAACTATCCCGTCAGTCACTACGGTCTAAAGCCCGGATTTTTGTCTTCGATACCCCTGAACAATCCAATTAAATTGCAAGCGAAAGACCAGGTCTGAGCACTGGAGTTAAACCGTTGAAACCAGGTTTCAATTTCTTAAGTGTCAAAAGTTTGGGCAGCTGCGACTAACAGTGACAGCTGCGAAAGTTTTTTACAGCCCGGACAGGAAGTGAGCAAACCCCTTGATACTCTGAACTATTATTGTTCAAAACATAGACAGCCTCCTCCCGTTCAAAATCCGGTTCGGTTAAGTAGTTGAAATAGAGACACCTGGCCCCACCCAGCACCAGAACCCTGTAAACACCCAATACATCATTGAGGAGAATCGGTTAGAGGGTTTGACCTGTGGGGACGAGGTTAGTAGATTCGGCTTCCTGTTCGTCCCCGTAGTTAAATGGATATAACGAGGGATTCCTAATCCCTAATTACAGGTTCGATTCCTGTCGGGGATATTGTAACTGCCCACAAAACCTCACTTGGATTTCGCCCCTCTCTCGACTAGACACTTAGTGTCAGGGGAGAAAAAATGAAACGCTTGTCTTGGTTCCTGCTTACGGTTGTGCTCGCTTGTTCTAAACCTGTACCGCCCTCGGGCGCTACCCCTTTTTCTGCAAACCCAATGGAGTTGGCGCACCAAGGCCTAAAAGACTCCGGCTGCGAATTCAAAAAAGACGTTGAAGATGGGCTGGAATATTTAGAGTGCGAAGTTCTAAGCGACGCCAAGGAAGCGGAAATCCGAAAACGTTTCAAAGATGAAATGGCTCAAGAATTCGCCGTTCTAGATGCCGTTGTGAATTCAGGAAATAAGCAGTCCGCTGCTCTAAAAAACTTTGAGCAAACAAGCCAAACAGCCGGAGCCGAGCCAGAGCGCCGAGCACAGGTTGTGAAAGCGCTCGAAATTCTTGAAAAAGACCTTGCGGAGACTCAGCTGCGCGGAAGCGATATTCGCGCCCAAATTGATGAAAAGATTCAAGAGATAAAAGTCGGTAAGGCCTCGATTCTGAAGGACAGAGAACGCCTACAGGCCCTGGAAACTAAACTCACCGGACTGGGAATAATTATTCCTACTGACGATGAGCGACACTACGGAATTCTTGAGCAAGACGAAGACTTGTTCAAAAAAGCGGCTACCGACGAAGTCATTGCCACCCTCGGAGAATACCAACAAACGCTTCGTGACCTGTCGCAGGCCTCCTCAAAAACTCCACTCGCCTTAGCGCTCATCTTGCATAATGAGTCTAAATTAGATGGCTATTCAGAATCTTCGAGTTGGCTCGAACTCGGCGAGACCGTTGAAAGCATCACTGTCGCGGCGGAGAACGACGAAGAAACAACCAAAGCAATCGCCCATTACCATTTCGCGGCAGATCAGACCCAGCTTTCCATTTGGGCCATTCAGAATGACGATGACTACACCGCAGCCTTGTACACTCGCCACGAGCTACAAACTCTTGGCCTCTGGCCGATTTCGATTCGAAACACCTCGCGCAGTAAAGAACTTTACCTCAATCCGGAAGCCATACGGGCTCTGGATGACAAGGGCCTAGAGAAGGCAAGAAAACTCATGGTGGAGTTCTCCAAAGCCGCCACTGCAATGCACGGACGTGGCCCCGTACCCAAGATTGTCTATTTTGAAGATGAAGTTCCCCAAAAGGAGCTCCCTGAAATAGTTGCCCTTTTTGAAAAAGTGGCTTCCGGCCTTACGGACCCCAAGCAAGCGCTCGAAGAAGTTTCCAAGATGCAACTAGACCAGTTGAGCATCCTCGCGGAGACGATTTCACCAAAGAAGGGGTCTATCTACAAGCTAGCGAAGAAGCGGGCCCTTGCACTATTGGCCCTTTGGGCCGACGCCGGCTTCAAAACAGAAAAGGGGAATGCGCTACTTGGAACAGAGACTCAAGACCTAGAAAAGGCTAAGGAGCTCCTTAAGCAAGAACCTTCGGAAAAGCTGAAAAAAACATTCCCGGACCTAAAAAACGCCTACGAAGAATTGCATCCGGAGTAGACAAACGATGGCTGCACACAATCCAGGTTTCTTAGAGATAGTGAACGAGGCGAAACGCGCCATTGAAGAAACCACACCTGAAGAGGTTAAGAAGCGACTAGATGCTGGTGCGACGTTTCACTTCGTGGACGTACGTGAAGACAGTGAATGGTTAGCGGGTCACGCAAAGGGCGCCGTTCATCTTGGTAAAGGTATTATTGAAAGAGATATTGAAACGGCCATCCCGGATAAAAGCGCCGAAATTGTTCTGTACTGTGGCGGAGGATTTCGCTCAGCACTCGCGGGAGAATCGCTAAAGAAAATGGGTTACAAGAAAGTAATCTCCATGGACGGCGGCATTCGCAGGTGGCGCGAGCTCGGCTACCCAGAAGAAAAGTAATTACTCTTGCTCGGACCAGTGTTGGTAAGCCTTTTCCCAGTCACTTCCTGCGTATTTGAGTTTAGCCGATTTCAATTCGCCGGCTCCATTTTCAAACTCACTCAGAAGCTCTCTCGCGAAGCTGCCTGAGCGAACTTCGTCGAAAATCTTCTGCATTTGCGCTTTTGACTCTGCGTTAATTACTCGTGGGCCACGAGTCGCGGCGCCGTAGAGTGCGGTAGGACTAATCTTTTCGGCCATGACGGTAGGCCCGTATTTCAAAAACAAATCGACCGTTACCTGTAGTTCTTGGCACACATCAAAGAAAGCCATTTCGCTGCTATGGCCGTTTCGAACCAGAGTATCAAACGCGGCGTGCATCAATTCCATGAGGCCGCCCACCAAAACTACTTGTTCTCCGAATAAATCGCCTTCGGTTTCAAACTGAAACGTCGTTTCACGAATAAATCCCGTATTCCCAGCAATCGCCCTTGCGTAGGTTTCAGCAATGGATCTTGTGGCCGGCGACGCTCCCTCGCCCACAGCATAGGTAGTTGGCAGCCCGCCGCCTTGCTCAAAGCGAGCGCGAAGCATGCTTCCAGCTCCCTTCGGGGCTACCAAAAAATATTCACAATTCGCAAGCCGCGGTACTCCCCCAAAGTGATAGGCAAAGCCATGGGCAAAGCCAATCCAGCGAGAATTGATTTCTAGCAACGGCGAAAGATCCCGAAATGCTGGCGCAATAAGCTGATCCGGGAGCAAAAACATCACCACCTGTGCCTGTTCTACGGCATCTTCAAAACTCACTGGAGCAAACCCATCTGCGCTGGCCTGCTGCCACGCCTTCCCCTCCGACCGTGCCCCAACCACCACATGGACTCCAGAATCGCGCAGATTCAGTGCGTGGGCGCGCCCCTGGTTTCCGTAGCCTAGTATTGCGACTGTCTTGGATTGGATACTTTCTAATCTCATGTCTCAGGCTATACTCTGGATCTATGCCCGATTTCAAACTTGTCAGTGATTTTCAGCCCCGTGGCGATCAGCCAGCGGCGATTGAAACTCTTACCAAGGAACTTAAGGCCGGGCGCCGTCACAATGTCCTTTTGGGAGTCACCGGAAGCGGCAAAACTTTTACCGTTGCTCATACGATCAACAACCTACAAAGACCCGCCCTAGTGATGGCACCGAACAAAACCCTTGCTGCGCAGCTGTACGGAGAGTTGAAACAGCTTTTTCCCCACAATGCCGTGGAGTATTTTGTAAGTTACTACGATTACTACCAGCCCGAGGCCTACGTTCCTTCGTCCGATACTTATATTGAAAAAGATTCTTCAATAAACGATCAAATCGATCAGCTCCGCCATTCGGCCACTGCATCGCTTTTATCTCGACGTGACGTAATTATTGTTGCGAGCGTTTCGTGCATCTATGGCCTAGGTTCACCAGAAATCTACCGTGAGATGTTGATTGACCTTGAGGTTGGCGCCGAACAACGCCGCGACGAACTACTTTTGCACTTAGTAGAAACTCAGTACGAACGAAACGACTACGATTTTCACCGCGGAACTTTCCGAGTCCGTGGCGATGTCATTGAAATTTTTCCGGCCTCCGAAGAGGCACATGCTTACCGAGTTGAATTCTGGGGAGAGACTCTTGAGAAAATCAGCAAGATCGATCCCGTCACCGGCCGAACCGTAGAGAAGCTTGAAAAACTCACCATTTACCCAGGAAGCCATTACGTTACCGAAAAAGACCAGCTTAAGCGCGCAATCCGAGGAATTCAGGAGGAGTTGCTAGAGCGACTTGCACAACTAAAATCTCTTGGGAAACTTGTTGAAGCGCAACGGCTTGAAAGCCGCACCTACTACGACATCGAAATGATGGAAGAGATGGGCTATTGCAACGGCGTAGAGAACTACAGCCGACACCTAACCGGACGAACTCCAGGCGCTGCCCCACCTACTTTGCTAGAGTATTTCGCGAACGACTTCTTGCTTTTTATCGACGAAAGCCATGTCACCGTCCCCCAGATTGGGGGAATGTTTCGCGGAGATCGCGCCCGCAAGGAAGTTTTGGTGGAACATGGCTTTCGCCTGCCTTCTGCCTTGGATAACCGGCCATTGAATTTTTCCGAGTTTGAGTCGTTGATAAAACAAGTCGTCTACGTTTCCGCGACTCCAGGAAAGTACGAGCTTGAACATGCACGCGACAACGTGGTGCAACAAATCATTCGCCCGACGGGCCTAATTGATCCCACCATCATCCTAAAACCAGCCCGTGGCAGCGTGGATGATCTTTATGGAGAAATTCGAAAACGGGTCGAAAAGGGAGAACGGGTCCTGGTAACAACCCTTACCAAGCGCATGGCAGAAGACTTGGCTGAGTACTACCAAAAGATGGGGCTGCGTGTGCAGTACCTACACTCAGACATTGACGCGATTGAGCGAGTGGAAATTATTCGTCAACTTAGAATGGGCAATCTGGATGTGCTTATTGGAATCAACTTGCTGCGCGAGGGTTTAGATATCCCTGAATGTTCTTTGGTGGCGATACTGGATGCCGACAAAGAAGGCTTCTTGCGTTCGCGCACATCGCTTATTCAGACAATCGGCCGCGCCGCTCGAAATGTTGAAGGCACAGTACTGTTGTATGCAGACAACATGACCAAATCAATGGAGTTTGCCATCAGCGAGACCAATCGCCGCAGGAAAATTCAAACGGAGTTTAATGCTGCAAACGGCATTACCCCAGAAAGCATCAAGAAGAACATTCAAGATCCGCTCTACAAGATGGAGAATATGGACTACTACGAGGTAAAAGTAGCCGAGAAGAAATCCAAGTACAGCGTAGATCCTAAAACGCTTCCAAAAGAGATCGAGAAAATAGAAAAGCTTATGAAAAAGGCTGCCAAGGATTTGGAATTCGAAAAGGCCGCTCAAATGCGAGATACGCTCCTTGAGCTTAAAAAGATGCAACTCACTAAGACCTAGGGCAGTTCGATTCTCCACAGGGCCCCTCGGATGAAGTGCACGTCACTTCGCCATTGGATTGAATGTTAAACTCTACGTATCCCTGCTGGTCGGTTCGTCTGATATCACTTCCGATTTTTTTCAATCGAGCCATTACTTCGGGCGCCGGATGTCCATAGCGATTGTTCGCCCCAACAGAGACAACACTCCACCGTGGACGCAGAGCCCTTAGAAATGCCGGAGTGGAGGACGAACGACTTCCATGGTGATTCACCTTTAAAATTTCCACCGGCCGCGAATCCCATGCAACCAACGCTCGCTCCGCTATTTTTTCTGCATCTCCGCCCATCAAAACCCTACAACCTCCAAATTCGAGCCATACACTTAATGGATTCTCATTCTTGGCCACAGAGGTGCGAAACGGGACTAAACTAACCTTTACTCCCTCTACATTTTCCCTTTGAGCGGCGTCGATTGAACGCAAGAGGGTGCCCTTAATTGCAGCACTGGACTTCAATTCTCGCATCAAGGCATGTTCTTCAAAGCGAAATATTCCATTCCAACGCAACTCCTTCACTAGAAGATTTTGCATTAGTCCCCGCAGTCCCTTCCCATGATCTGCATCGGGATGACTCAAAACCGCAACATCCAGAGTCAGCACTCCCATACGTGCTAGTTCCAAGAAAAGGTCCCTCTTTCCTACATCCCAGTCTCCCCATCCACCGCCGCCGTCGACTACCCAAGCAGAACCACCCGGAAACCGAATAAGCGCCGAATCTCCCTGGCCGACATCAAAGAAAGTTACTCGAAGACTGCCGGAGTAGAATCGATCGCAACTTCTTAGGGCGATTTGCCCAGAGAAGATTGAAGCCACAAAAACAAATACCCAAGGCATGCAGTGGGAATGCCGGATGAAACGAAATAAAGATAGAACTCTAGGGGAGCGCGCCGATGGGGCTTGCCTTTACAAGCCGTCGGAAAGAATCCAGGGAGCCTGGGGACGACGACGGTTATTCATCGTCCAAACCCAAGCGAGAAAGGCCCGTGAGCTACCAAGCAATCCCATGGACTGCAAGATCGTAAACGCATCTTGCCACCGACCGGCAATCAGACACCGAAGCGCTAAGTGCCAATCCAAAACATGGTGTCGACGTCTTTCAAATTTACAAGCTGCCGACTGCACTTGTTTTGGCAAATGCGTCAATAGATTCTTGCGGACTAAGGAATTTTCCAAAACGAAAGGCACCGCAGATTGGCGCGCGCGACTGAGTTGCTTGGCGTGAGTTCTGACGCGAACGAGTGGCCGGCGAACAATTCCGATTGGCGAAACCTGTGCAAATCGCGCCCACAAATCATAATCGCCCGAAACACGAAACTCTTCGTTAAACCCACCCACACTGTGCAACACCGATGAACGCAAACACACAGTAGAGAGATTTCCCGCAATGCAACCGTGGTAAAAAAGCTGCTGCACGGCAAGACTGCGCGAGAGGACCTCAGGGAGGTCTTCCAGTTCACCAACTGGTCCAATTGTTCCTTGCGCATCGACAGTTCGGTACTTAGTCATCGAGATCGCGACATCGGGATGGGATTCAAAAAAGTTCCACTCAGTTTTCAGACAGCCCGGCTCCATCACATCGTCTTGGCAGAAAAATCGTACAAGCTGGCCTCGAGAACGGGAAATGAGCTGATTCAGATGGCGAAACAGCCCCTGACGTCCTTTAGCAGGAAAAAAACGAACACGTGGATCTCGGAGACTTTCCAAATAAGCCCGGCTTCCATCGGTGGAACCGTCATCTCCAATTACTAACTCAAATGGAATTGCCTCTTGGGAAAGTACCGACTCCACGGCCTCTCGCAAAAAAGTGATGCCTTGGTAAACCGGAAAGATCACAGAAGTTGAGGGAGAAGAAGGCATTAGATTTAAGATACCCCTTCAAACCCAAAAGGTCATTCGTTCGAATAGTCTTGTGCGTGAGAAGAAGCTTGGTCCGAGCGGGTGCTCTTACTATGGCGAGGATATTCAGGCTCCAAAATCTTCGGGGCTGGAAGGTCGTTCTCTGACGCAAGGGCGCGTGCACGAAAGAGGCTTAGGTCAGACACCGATATAGAAACTTTTTCAATCGCTGGAGCTTGGCCAACACGCCGCGCTTGGGCAGCGGCCACAAGGCGCCCCTGCGGAGACGCATCAGTAATCTCGGATACCTCGTTCGCTGCAACTGGCTTATCAGAACTGTTTACGGCAACTGGCGGTTTGCGAACCGCTTCAGCAACGATTGCGCGCCAATCAAAATCAGGTTGAGCGACTTCCTCTGCCTGGTGGCGATTTGCTGGGGCCACTACTTCCGGTGAAGGCGCCAAAGGTGCGTTTCTTCGAGCGGGTGTTTGAAGATCAGATTCTGAAACTGCAGCTTGGGGACGAATCGCTTCGGCAATGCCCGGCGCAGACGGCAATAAATTCGAAAGCCCGAAAACCGGTTCGACGCTTTCAGCAAGCGCCACAGAGGTCGCAAGGTAACCAGCTAAGGCTACCTTCAGGGACAGGGCGTAAAATGGAGAAACAAGACGCATACCCCTTAACCATGCACGAACCTGGCCAAAGGAGCGAATCTAACTAACTGTAATTACTGCTAAATAACTGTGACTAACCCTGTTTTTTTGCCTTAGGTGTATACGGCCCGGCCCAGGCTAGAGTTAAGCCCTCGATATCAGGCCCTTTAGGGTGCACACCGAGAATACAGGCAGATTGGCGAGAAAAACAACGGGGGAAGCTGAGTGCCTCCCCCGAATTAACTGACCCCTGAGAAAAACGAAGCGTTCTAAACTTACGGAGCGTTGTAAGCCCCACCTGCATGCCCCGAACCCACCATGCCCCGTGCAGTCGCTGCAGAAGCTTGTGAGCTTCCTGCGGCGTGAGGCACTAAGGCCTGGCTTTGGTACTGAGCGAATGAAGCTTGAGAAGTCGACGCCACTGGCTGGCCAATAAAGCTGGTAATGTCGCTCTTCACCATGCCCCTGCGGCTTGAACCACTTACCAAAGGTGCGGTCGGCCGAGTTCGCAGAGCTGCGAGTAAGCGACTTTGAATCGCTGTAACAGTCCCCTTGCGACTCCCTGCTACTTCTTGATCGGTATTTGCTTCCCCTTCAGCGGAATTTGCAGCAAACCCTCTTGTTTGTTCCGAAGCTGGACTCAACGAAGCCAGCAAACGCTGTCCGCCTGTTGAGGCTTCCGAGGTAAATCCAAGTCCAGAGCCAATTCCACCGTCGCTCGCAGTGGAAGCACTGGCTAGAGTGCTTGCAAGAGTAGACGCGGTAGGAGTGACACTAAGGCCAGTTCCACCCATGCTAGGAGCCATGCCTTGACTCAAACCCGCTTGAGTTAGCTGAGATCCGATCGTCTGTTGTGCCAAAGCGAGATTTTGTTGCGCTTGAGCTTGAGCTAATTCAATTCGACGGTTGTTGTATTCTTGTTCCATCTGCATGCGCTGAAGCTCCATCGCTTGGGAATCCTGCCGAGCTTTTTCCAATGAAGCCAATTGCAATTGAAGACGATCGCTTACGCCTTGATTGTTTTGCGCTGCAACCTGGGACTGCAACTGTGCCGTCTGCAGAGCTGTTTGTTGCTGAATCTGTGCAAGTCGCTCCGAGTTCTGTACCGTGCGGTCCGTGATGTACATTTGTGCCGAGGCCTGTTGTTGGGCAATTTCTTTGTCGGCATTAGCTTGCATTCCCGCTGTTACCATTGGTGCAATTGCGCCCATCATGGCTGCCAATCCGAACAATACAGTCGCAGCGTCACCACCTCCGCCACCAGGTCCACCACCGGCTCCACCTTTTTTGCAGTCAGGGCAATTGTCCCCTTCAGCTCGTGCTGAATGAATTAACAACGCTTCTGCGTGATGCATCAGGCGACCAAACTGCCAGTACCGGGGCTGAGACTGAATTCGGTATTCGCGGGCTTGCGATTCCAGGGAAGCCAAGTCGCGAGCCGCTTCAGCGGCGACGGACTGGCTTGCCCTGGTATTATCTCGGACTACACCCACCGACTCTAAACCTGCAGTATCGTCATTCGCTGTCACAACCGAAGCAGCATCACTTGCGACGCCTCGTTTTGCAGCGGAATCATCGTACTCAATTCTTTGGCTATACCCTGCGCCGGAACTTACGCTCTCGGCTGGTGCCCGCATCAAGTTCGCTGGCAATGCTGAACCGACTTGAGGAATGAGCGAAGCGCTAGGGCTTTGCAAAAACTTCTTGTAGTTGTCCGCGGCATTCACATCCACAAAACCGCCGAGCAAGCTTTGAACAAATTTAAGATCACCGTTGTGCAAACGTCCGGCCTGGAATTCATTTGCAAGCCCAGCAATCGCTGCGGGCATTGCGCTAATAGCGGTACGAACGTTTTTACGGCGAAAATCATCCATCGGGTTTTGTGCGGCACTGCGCATCGCTTGGTTTACCCGGGCGATAGTTAAAACTAGGTTTGTAAAAGCAGGCATTCCCATCAAGGCGTTTAGCGAAGTGGCTTGGGCGTTTACTGAAAACGCCGTTAGGAATACCGCTACGACCAACACAGAAACTCTGCGGGTAAGGCGGCTCATGGCTATGTAACTCCCGTTTCGCATTCTACTCCTGCTTGATGCCTAGTAGTGCACACCGCTTGCCAACTTCGGGCGTATCCCAGTGGTATTCAAATAGTTGAAGCTTAAGGGGAAATTGGCGCAGCCTGCGGCAAAAACTGACTGATTTTCTGGCGGGTTTAACCCACTGGAGCTAAGGCCTTGAAACCCAAACAAGAAAACTGCCCAAACTTCAGACAAGCTGCCAAAAATGGGTCGCTGCCCTATATTTATTAGTGATATCAAATAATTAGATTAGTGCGAATGGTGGCTAGACACGGGGGCCGAAGGAGCGGCAGCGGCTTCAGCGGGCGTGGAGGCTAAGTGCCTCGGCCAATCGGTGCGTGCAATAGCCCGTCGGACCGCAGGCACGGAAACCGCCAGTACTGGGCCGCTAGAAACGAATTTGCGGGTGCGAGAAGAACCAACGGCAAGTGATGATTTAACCCCTGACAATCCTCGTGCGGAGGAAAAGCCTGTACCTGAGGGCAGCGAGGTTTGAACGCTGGAGAGCAAACGATCCGAAGCCGATGTGGCATTCAAAGCTTGTGCACCCCCGCGCGCAGCAATTCCGTATCCTTGAACCCCCAGTGCGTCCCCGGAATTTACCATCGTAAAAGGTGAGCCGCCCGACGCAATTCTACTAAGTGAAGCTTGCTGAGCAGCTATCTGCGCCTGAAAATCAAGCTGACGATTCTTGAGTGCATAGTCCATTTGTAGAGAATAAAGATTCATTTGACGATTCTGCTCTGCCGCGCGGTCCATTGCCGCTAACTGCATAGCGAGACGGCTGGTCGTTTGTCCCTGATTGAAACTATTCAGATTTGCCTGCATTCCCGCTAGCGCGAGTGCTGTCGACGATTGCATGGCCGCCTGATACTCGGCCAATCCCGCAAATCGGTCGGTGTTGTACATGGAGGTTTGCGCACTGAGTTGCGCCGTGTAGCGATCTGCACTCGATTGCGCCCCTGCCACCACCATTGGAGTTACAGCACCGAGTATCGCCGCCGTACCAAATAGGGCAGCTCCATCTTCGGCGTTCGCTGTGCCCAACGTAAAGCCAGCCAGCAAGTTCAGCATGATCCAAGTTTTCGCCCAAGTAGGCACGATTTTCCCCCTGACTCTATTATTAGCATTTCTCCTGCCAAGCAAATCGTGCGGGAATGTGGTTTGGGTGTGGACCGAAAGTGTTCAGTCTATGAACGACGGAGAAAAGGTGTGACAGACGTAGCAGATAAATGCTGGAATAAGCGATTGAAGTTTTAGCAATTCGAAAAACGGAGGACTTATGGGCGATTTTACCGTCTATCCTTATTTGGCATTCTTTCTACGCTGGTTGCATGTTCTGGCTGGAATCACTTGGATCGGACTTCTTTATTTTTTCAACTTTGTGAACGTTCCCTTTCAAGGGGTGCTTGAGAAAGAACTCAAACCCAAAGTAAACCCTCCCCTGCTACTTCGAGCGCTTTGGTGGTTCCGATGGGCGGCGATGGTAACAATGGTCGTTGGTTGGTTCTTGTTGCTCTACAAATACTCTCACCTACACCTCTGGTATGGGGCTGATGGCGGCTTTAGCGGTATGGCGCTCTGGATTTTATTCGGCGGCACCCTGGGCACCATCATGTGGTTCAATGTCTGGTTTGTGATTTGGCCAGCGCAGAAAAAAATTATCGGGTTCCTGAAGGCCGGTCAGACCCCAGCCGAGATGCCAGTGCTTGCAAAACGGGCGCTGCTTTTTTCTAGAACCAATGCCTATCTTTCCGGGCCCATGCTGTTTGCGATGATTGCGCCGAACCACTTCGGTGTCTTTACAATCGGTTCAGTGCTTGTAGTAACGGTGGTGGGGATGGGAACCATCTGGGCGCTAATAAAAATCTCTGCCAAGGTAGGGTAGACGGAAATTCTGTTCACAATCACTGCGAGGGGGCCAGCCCCCTTGCAGTGGTGGTGCTTACGAGTCGATCCGCTTTTTTAGTTCTTTGCCTACTTTGAAAAATGGCAATTTCTTCTCAGGAACGAAAACATCAGCTGAGGTCTTTGGATTTCGGCCTACATAGGACTTGTAGCTTTTAACAAACCAGCTACCAAACCCGCGGATCTCAATTCGATCCCCTTTCACCATCGATTGAAAAAAAGAATCAAAGATGGTGTTTACCAGCTCTTCCGACTTTTTCTTGGTGAGGTTAGCTTTGCGAGCCAACACTTCAATGAGTTCGGACTTGGTCACTGGGCCTCCGTTTTGAAGAAAAGAAAAATGCGTGCGGCTAAGTACCTTATAATGATAGCTTTTTCTGCGTGAATCTCAAAGAAAAAAGCACGCTCCGTCGACACTCGCAAGATAGCCTGCTTAGTGGTAATTACCCCAGCTATGGCGGGCTATTCCCAAGCGGTATTCCTATTCACAACGCTGCTTAAGCTCCTTGACGCAGCAACGACTTTGGCGGCCTGGTACGCGTGCTGGTATTTTCGCTTTTCCACTTCATGGTTTCCTATTTCGGGCTCAGTTCCGGAGTTTTCTTACTACTCCCGCGCTACGCTTCCGCTCGTTATGGGAGTGTCTTTGCTGCTCCATGTCGTTGGGGCGTACCGAGCAGATCGAATTCAGTTTGGATTTCGTGCGGTGCGCAAATTAGTCCAGGGAGCCTTACTGGGAACACTGTGCTTTGTCGCGGCTTGTTACTTTCTGCAAGAAGGAGACTACTCCAGAATTTTCCTAGTCCTTTTTGCCACGGTACTCACCGTCTTCTTGGTACTTGAGCGAGCGCTCTGCCACCGACTTTGGCGCTTCTTTCTTTCTTCCTACGTTCGTCGCATTCGCGTTTTGCTCGTGGGGGGCGGTGACCTGCTGGAGATGTACGTCGCCCAGATCCAAAAACGCAATCCCTACCCGGTGGAATGGGTGGGACATGTGAAACTCGGAGAAGAAGGTAATCTCATTGCTTCGCTCGCAGAAACCAAACCGGACCAAGTAGTAGTTTCGTTTCCCGAGACGGCCAGCCATTTGTACGGAAAAACTTTGGAGGTTTTGTCTGATGAATTGGTCGAAGTAAAGGTGCTACCGGATTTTGGCAAGTACAGTACGTTCACCTACCATGCGCAAGACGAAGCAGGAATTCCGCTATTAGCTTTCAACCAAGCCCCCACCGGTTCATCCGATCGCGCGGTGAAGAGAATTTTAGATATTATAGGCGCTTTCGCTTTTCTAGTGGTAGGTGCCCCTCTGTACTTGTTCCTTGCGGTATTGGTCCGACTCTCAGGTCCCGGCCCCATATTTTTCAGCCAAGAACGTATCGGCGCAGATGGAAGACGCTTCAATATCTATAAGTTTCGTACCATGAGAACCGATGCTGAAGCAGCTACAGGACCGGTTTGGGCGAAAGAAAATGATCCTCGCACAACCAAGATAGGCAAGTGGCTTCGAAAAACAAGCCTAGATGAATTACCCCAGTTTTGGAATGTCCTTAAAGGCGAGATGAGCCTAGTGGGCCCTCGCCCTGAACGGCCCGAGTTTGTGGATCAATTCAAAAAAGAAATTCCGAAGTACATGTTGCGCCACAAAATGAAATCGGGAATCACGGGGTGGGCTCAGGTAAATGGATGGAGAGGGAATACGTCTCTCAATGAGCGAATCAAACACGATTTGTACTACATCGGCCATTGGTCTCATCTTTTCGACGTCAAAATTCTTTGCCTTACTCTTACCAAAGGATTCGTAAATCGCCATGCCTACTGATATTTCAAAATTAAAAGTCGCGATTGTTCACGACTGGCTACTCAGCCCACGCGGAGGCGAACGAGTCCTTGAGGCACTTTGCGAAGTCTTTCCCCAGGCTGAAATATTTACGCTAGTCCATAAAAAGGGAACGACCTTCCCGGCAATTGAGAAACGTAAAATTCACACGTCGTATTTAAATCGCATTCCGCGCATCGAGAAATTTTATCGTTATTTATTGCCGCTATTTCCAAGCGCTATAGAGAATTTTCGCCTCGAAGGCTTTGATCTGGTTTTGTCTTCCAGTCATTGCGTGGCCAAGGGGGTGATCCCCGATCCGGGTTCCTTGCACATAAGCTATTGCTACACCACCATGCGCTATGCATGGGACCAAAGGCACCAATACTTTGGCACTGGATTTAAACAAGCCATTGTTTCTCCTTTTCTACACTATTTGAGAATATGGGACGTGACGTCTAGCGCAAGGGTCGATGAATTCATTGCAATTTCCCACTTTGTCGCTGAACGAATTGAAAAGTACTACCGCCGGTCCGCAGACGTAGTATTCCCCTTTGTCGACACGGAAAGGTTTCGTCCTACCCATGGGGAACGAGGCGATTACTATTTAGTGGTATCGGCTTTTGCGCCTTATAAGAAAGTCGAGTTGGCCATACAGGCTTGTGAACAACTCAATCGAAAATTGTATATTGTCGGCGGTGGCCAGGATGCCAAGAAGCTCAAATTGCACGCGGGTGGTAATACGACGTTTCTTGGAAACCTACCGGACGAGGAGCTTCCGGATCTCTATGCTGGGGCCCGGGCTTTTCTATTCCCGGGAATGGAGGACTTTGGCATTACTCCGCTCGAAGCAATGGCGAGTGGTACTCCGGTCATCGCCTATGGAGCCGGCGGAGCCCTCGAAACGGTGGAAAATGGCAAAACGGGTCTTTTTTTCTACACCCAAAACCCAGAAGGTCTCGCAGACGCTATAGTGCGCTTTGAAGCCCAAAAAGAGAACTTCACCCCCCAAGCGTGCCGTGAGCGTGCGTTAGCCTTTAGCAAGGGCCGATTTAGTCGCGATATCTTGGCCATCGTCGCTAGGCACCTACATCAAAAGGAAGCACCTCAAATCACGGGTCCTGCGCCTGAGTTCTACCTAGGAAGCTAGCCAATAGCGAAGTTCCTATTCCACTTTATCGCGGAATATGTTTAGGTCCTTCCCCGAAATGGTAAAGAAGGTGCCGCGATGATAGCCCCAGGTTCCAGTCGATATTTTCTAGCCATACTGCTACTGGCGTTTGCCCTGAAATCCAAGGCTTCTGAAAGCCCCGTGGAGGAACCTACCCCAAGTGTGGATCCCGCACCTATGGGACTTTGCCAATTCGCACTTCTCAATTTCCAAGACCCATCCCGCTGGGAATGGCTCGCGGCTGCAACCGAAGAAAACGCACTTTTCACACCGAAACCCGGCACAGTAATTACCGTCAATTCCCCCAACGCCTTTCGCCCTGTCGTGGATAGCGCCAGCGGGAAGAAAGTAAGACAAAAACCCCCAGATCATAATCAGCAACGCAATGTTATCCGAATATGGGAACTCAATAGCGATGCCGCCCCCGTTTCTCTCGAAGGACCTCTTGGGCCGGTCGTCACTTCGGCTGTTTCCCCAGATGGGCGGTATATCGGAGTAATCACAAAGCTCAGCGCAAGAATCTACGATCTTTCGAACTCATCTTATTTTGATTTCGATTTTATTAAGCTGCTTAAGCTTCCCGGTTTTCAGTCTGGAGCTTCTTTAACATTTGCTGACGGGGTTTTTGTTCTGACAGCAGATCAACATTGGGCGGTAGCCGACTCCAAAACCGGAGAAATTTTACATTTTGGAGTTATTAAGACTTCGGGAATTTATTCAAATTCTGTCGTTTCTGATAGCGACAAGTGGCGAGTCGCCCTTGGACTCGCCGATGGAACCGTCGGAATTTATGAAGTACTTAAAGTCCGCCCTTTGAACCCGGAGAAAGTCCCACGGGCAAAACTCGTTTTCCGTTCCAACGAAATCAAAACCGCTGCGCGCGTCCAGTTTTCGTCGGATGGAACTTTGCTATTGGCCGGGGGTTTGACGGGCACTATCTTCCTTCTACATTCGGGTGAAAGTGCGCCTCGATGGGTGATAAATGCCTTTGATGGTCTTGGTGGAAGAGCTGACTCGTTTATTTCGGACCTTGCCTTTCTAAACAACCAAGGTGTCTTGGTGCGAAGTGAGAAAGGCACGGTAAAGTTATTGAACGCAAAAACTGGCAAAACCATCGCTACTTACGAAGTTCCCATTGCCATCGACCCCAAAACCCCCAATACCACAACCAGAATGGGAGTGAGTGAAGATGGACGCCGCGTATGGGTACACTTCAGCTCTCCGCCGACGCTTGCTATTTGGAATGTAAAACTTCACACCTTGGAAAAGGTGGTCCCCGTTGCCCAACCGGCAGAAGATCTAGAAAAATAGCGCTCCGGCAAAGCACGAAATGCTTTCTCAGGCGAAGTGAGCAAGTTGAACGAAACCAAGTGGAACAATGCCGCTACTCCATCGCGCCAGTTGATTTTCTTCCCCTGCAACTGCGTGCGTGGGTAGTAGTGGATGGGGAGCTCGAAAACTCGAGCAGCCGTTTTAGCAATATAAGCGACGATTTCTACTTCGACTCCAAATCGTTTAGACCTTAAAACCATAGCTTGAAATATATCGGCCCGGCCTACTTTGTAGCAGGTCTCCATATCGGTAAGATAAAGCCCCGAAAGCAAATTACTTAGGAAAGTAAGCGTCCTATTTACATAGGAGTGATAGGTACGGTGCACCTGCGGGCAGTTTGGTTTGAAACGACTTCCAAAAACGACATCGGCTCTATTGTCGATAAGTGGCTGCAATAAAGCAGGTACATCCCTCGGGTCGTATTCAAAATCCGCGTCCTGAATCATGATCAGATCGCCCTTGGCAGCCTGAAAACCGCGCGCTACTGCGGCCCCCTTACCCTGATTTTTTTCCTGAAGTAGCAGCGTAAATCCGTACTGTTTGGAGAGCTGGACTAGAATTTCCCTAGAACCGTCTTTCGAGCAGTCATCAACAAACACCCACTCAATGGCCAGAGGGTATTTCAATGCCATGAAAGCATCGACGACTTGGCGCAAATGGCCTGCTTCGTTATACACGGGCACCACGATGGATAAGAGCTTTGGCATATCCCCTAGCGTCGCTCACCCTCTAGGAAATTTCAAGGAGACATCTACTTGTTGGGAATGTAGGCACGGGTTCGCAGGGAATCGGTAGTATGCCGCAGCAATCTTGAAGCGGAGGGAGTAAGGCCTTGGAACTCTACCCCCATTCCCTTAGGCTGTCCCGGCAAGTCCACCTCTCGGCGCCACCGGCATATCGCCATACCCTCTAACGCGCCTCCGCCGGGGATTTCGAGGAAAACACGGAACCATATTTGGCTGCCAACGGGAGGCGGCGTCTCATTTAAACGAACGAACATTCCACCTCTACCCACGTTGAAAGCACTTCCTCTTAAGAGATCGGTTTGTCCTTCCAATCGTAGTTCGACCGTGAAGTCGGAGGGTGAACGAGCAATCTTACGGTGCCACTTGGTCTGTGGATCGCCGAGAGTCTCGGTGAGAGACTTTACAATTGCCTCCATGTCAAAAGGCTTCGAGAAAACAGCCTCGGCCCCTTTGTCGTAAGCTTCGTCTAAGGAGAAATCTGAAAAACCCGACACGAGCATTACGGCCGGAAGGTCTTGATGCTTCGCTCGAATTTGCTCAAGCAGCTCCACACCGCTTCCACCTGGCATTCGGATATCGGAAATTACGGCGTCGACCTTTTGGGATTCAGCCACAGCCAGTCCGGCTTTTCCATCTTCGGCTTCGAGCACAGTGGCTCCCTCCAGCCTGAGCTCATCGCACAAAATTTCTCTAAGGTACGGCTCATCATCTACAACCAAAATGGTTTTTCCGCTTAGCTTCATGCTGCAGCTCCCTGTGGGACTGTTTGGCGCAGTGGTAGATCCATCACAAAGCGAGTATTTCGGCATGCGCGATCCAGCGAAAGGGTTCCCCCATGATCCTCTACTATGCCGCGAGAGATGCTAAGTCCCAAGCCCGTCCCTTTTCCCACTTCTTTCGTTGTGAAAAAAGGCATCATCAGCTTATCAGCGACTGCAGGCGGAATCCCATTACCCGAGTCGGTAACACACATCTGGATCTTGTCGGCAGTGGGAATAAAGCTCAGATGCACCCACCGATCGCCGGATTTTTCTATCGCGTCGTGCGCATTGTTCAGTAAGTTCAATAAAACTTGGGACACTTGAGTCGCACGACATTCTAAAAGCAAATTGGGAACCGCATCTACTCTCAACTCAATTCCATGGTGCTTAAATCGTTCAGCACACAAGCTAAGAGTGTCGGAAACAATTTGGTCGAGCTGGACATACTGCCATGGGTCTTTCTCTGCGTTGCGAGAAAACGACCTTAATCCACTGACGATTTTAGCAATCCGGTCCGCAGTTTCGACAATTTTCTGAAGCGACCCTCGCAAGTTTTCTTGGTTCACTTCGCCAGCGGCCTCAAGCTTCATGAGAAAGCTGGCTTTGCCGCGTATTATTGCAAGCGGGTTATTGATCTCGTGCGCAACCCCGCCTGCCATTTCCCCGAGCGATGCCATTTTGGACGAAAGCACAAGCTCCTTTGTACGCAGGTGCACTCTTTCTTCAAGCTCGCTATTAACAGCCTCTAACTTCCCAAAGCTCTTCCTAAGTTCAGCAACCAAACTGCCGAAATGGCGATAGAGCTCTTCAATCTCAGTAATACTTTGGTGGGCGTTAAGCGAAGTCTCCACGGCCGATTCTTTAGATCCCAAGCGGTGAATCCCTTCGCTTTGCATCGCATTGAGAACCGCCGAGAGCCTACGTAGCGGAAGTGAAATTTGGGTGGCCTCCGACCTAGCACGAAGAATGCTGATCGCCACACAAAGAGCAACGGTGAGAAATAGAACCGTCAAGTACTCCACTAACTGAATAAACAAAACTCCCGTTGACGCACGCAGATAGAGCGTTCCCACTCGATCTCCGTTTAACTCGATAGCTTGGCGCAGAGAATATGAATGCAAAGAAAGAACCGAATCCATTGACTCAGCCCCAGCTTGCTTTAGGCCCACGAACGACTCGCCAAATTCCGAAAACTTAACTCCGTTTTCATCTACTACGTAGGCACCCGTAACCGACGGGTTTCCCCTCAAGGTTGCTAAAACACGGGCGGCTTCTTTTTTGTCCTGAAAGGCAACACTTGCATACAAGGTGTCAGATAGAATCTTTGACGAAACGTCCAAATGTTCCTCAAAGGAGTTCAAGATCGTAGCCGTGCTGGTAACTAAAAAAGCCACCGCGCCAACGGCAAGGGGAACAAGGGCAGATTTCAAGTGAGCTTTAAGAGTCCTTCTAAAAATGGGGATGGTCTGCATTAATCCTCCCCCTCACTCTGCGCGAGGTTTCGGAGTTGCGACCCGATAGTTACTTTGTTTTTTACGGCAGCATCGGGATTTATCGTAAATCCAACCGTGCTGTCCTCACGGCGCACAAAGCTAATGGCCGCGCCGATCTTCGTTTGTCCCGCCTTCGTTGTAACTGAGATACAGCCACAGTTTCTGTTGTCACTAAGCGCTTTTGTGATTTCGGGCGTGCTATCGGTATCAATCAACAACATGTCGACTCGCGCCACGGACGCTCTCGCGGAAGCGGAAACTACCCGCAGCGATCGACCCGAGAATTTCTTCCCCTGCTTAGCATAGCCGTTGAGGGCCTCGATAAACCTATCCCGTCCGACCACGACAATGACAAAATCTCCCTCCCCAGGTTGCTCCCACTCCAGGAACTTGGTGAACTGATACAGGAACGCGGACTCGAGCCGCACAAGCTCGGCGTCAGCGTCAGCACCAGCAGCAATGGCCGCACCATCGCCCAAACCTAGGCATACCAGCAGAAGAAGCATGCTAAGAATGTTCGCAGTTTTGAACATGGATTTAGAGCTCTACCTTGTAATCTACCTTCAAGAGGTATTCGCGCGATTGACCTGGCAGAGGAGCGTGCCCACCATTGTAGGGCTGAATATAGATACGCTCGGTATCAAAAAGGTTCATCACCCCAAAACTCAAATTTAGGTTCTTTGTGAACGCGTCCTTGTAGGAAAAGTAGATGTTTGCCATTAGCTGACTCGGGAATGTCTGCGCGGAAAGTCCGGTTCCATCAAAAGTGTGGCCGACACGATTACTGAAAAAAATCAAAGTGGGACTAAATGAAACTTGATTGGTAAGAGGAATGTGCGCATTTAGCGTGGCCTTGTGGCCGGGGAAGGCCAGGTGTAAGGAATTATCCCCAGGAGCTTGGTAGTAAGCAACATCGTCGTAGTCTTTTCGATAGTAGGAATAGTTTAAGCCTAATGCCCCTAGGCGTCCCTTGTATTTTGCTTCAAACTCAATTCCATAGGTGCCCGTTTTACCGAAGTTCCTGTAGCTGTCTGCACCCGCGTAGTTGTAGACAATCGGATCATCCACCCGAATATTGAAAAGATTGGCAGAAACAAACATTGTGCTAGAAAGCTGGCGTGAAACTTCGATTTCCGCCACTCCTGTTTTTTCAGGGCGTATTGCGGCGTTGGTATTGATGTTTTCAATAGTTGGGTTGTGAAATGCCCTCGAATAAAGCAACTTAAAGTTCCAATCGCCAATAGATCGTAGCAATGCGATCCGAGGCGCAAAAGACGACGAAAAGGCACTATGGTATTCATAACGCAGCCCCGCATGCAGGTTAAAAAACGCCGCCTTCCATTTGGCCTCAGAGAAAAGGCTGATATCAGTGTAATCCACGAGCTGACGGCCATTTTGGAACGTTCCGCGATTATCTCTTGAAAAATCTTCGTAGCCCTCAAGCCCGTAAAGAATTCCGACTTCGTCTGATACTTGGTGTTCTAGGAGCAAACCAATCTTTACCCGCTGATCCGATTTGTCGTACAGCACACCGGGAATTTCGCCCCCCACCGGATCGGTGACTCGCCATGGAGCCTGGTATTGATAACTTAGCTCCGGGGTGAGTTTTAGCTGGTCGGAAAGGGGAATACCGTAGCGCGCCGAAAGTGAATAGGTTTCAAAATCTGTTGCGACCGGCTTTGATAAGTTTACGCCATAGGCTGTTTGGTCCAAGGTGTGGTACTTCTCAAGAATAGAACGAAGTTCAAGTTGACCCCTCTTTACGTAAATGTTTGCGCCCATTGGATCCAATGCAGATGCGCGAGCAAGGTTGATCGTGGCGCCGTTCGAATCTCGGTAGTTTCGATCCGACTGTTTGGACTGACCAAAATGTGAGTGGATCACTACTTCCGTTTCGCCAAACTTCTTGCCGTAAGAAACTCCCAGCGTACGGCGCGCGAAGTCTCGGCTGGTCTGTCCATAGCTCCCATGAACGGAAAAACCTCCGAGTTCCGATGCTCCTTTGGTGGTGATATTTATCACCGCAAACTCGGCATTGCCGCCATAAACTACCGACCCTGGGCCACGTACAATTTCAATTTTCTGAATTTGCTCGATCGGGAAACGGTTCTCCAAGGGAACCGTTCCGTACATGTTTTCGTTCATCGCGACGCCATCGACTTGTAACAGAAACTTGCCTTCGTGCGCCCAGTTTCCGCGAACGCCAAGCCCAACGGTGCTTTGTGTATCTGTGCCGAAATCTAGTCCGGGGACCAAGATGAGGATATCGATCAAATTTCGCGCACCTATTTGTGCAATTTCAGCAGCCGTGATTACCGTAACTACCGCGGGACTGGTGAACCTGCTTTCTTCCGTTTTCCCAGCGACTTTTGTTGGGGTTTTTAGGAGTTCATCTAAGCTTAATTCACTGTAGTCCTTCTGAGGGTCAGCGTACGTCGACCCAGCGAAGTGAAGAAAAACCGTCGCCAATGTGAAGAAGCGAACTATTACGCACCTAGCCATGAAGTGAACTCCCAAAAGTTAGCACTCGCCTTTTATCGGTATATTTCCCACGCAAATTGAAGAATTTAGGCAGCTCGAATCCAAGACAGGCAACGCACGGAGTCTTAACGCCCGTTAGCTAAATTGCAAACAGGTGTGTAAACAAAGGGACAATGACTCCATAATGAATAGAGCGGTTCACTTTCTGAAAACTAGGAGAGCCTTCCAGATGAAACACTTGCTTACCTTCGCGGCGGCGCTTTTTATCGGGCATACAGCAATGGGGCTTGTTGAAATTGGGGAAAGCCCAAAAAACTACTGCTGGAAAGATGTCGCAGATAACACCATTTGCCTTGAAGACGCGGCTATCGCGAATAAGGTACGCGTTTTATTGTACAATGGAGGCTTCTGCCCACCTTGCAATCAGGAGTTCTCGGAGCTCTCGCGGGAAACCGCACAATTTAAGGGCAAGCCAGTAGTATTTCTCAGCCTATCGGCTTCTGGTTGGAACAGCACTGATGCTCCGAACAAGAAATTTCTTCAAGAATGGAGAGACAAACACGGGCTTGCAAAGACGGCTGCTAAAGTCATCGTCGCTGCCTCTCCCCACGACGCGGGCCGGGATTTTTTTGCAGATCCCAGAATCCCTAGTGTCGTCGTAGTGGATACGAACGGCGAAGTCTCTTACAAAGCAATCAATCCAGGTATACGAACTATCGCCTCGGAAGTTAAGAAAGTGCTGCCCAAAACAGTGCCGATTCCGGTTCCGTAGTCAGAGAGGAAATTCGAGGCCGAAGGAATGGAAGGTTCGGAGCGAGCGGTAGAACTGCCCTCGTACATCGGCGCCCGTGTAGTAAGAGTAGTACATACGAAAACTACGTGCGGCGGCCGATGCTTCGTGAAGAGCAAATCCCAACTGAAGCGAAAATGAAGGATTGGTGGGAGACTCCTCCTGCCAACGCAAGTCACTTCCGATAAATGGCGATAGCGGCCAGTTCACCGGCACAAAGTAGTTTGCACCTATCTGCAATGCCCAGGGAAAGACTTTCGGCATCGTATGAACTATCTTGTGTAAGCCCACATACAAATGAAGGTTTTCGTTGGGACAGTAGCCCGAGCGAAAGCTAAGAGATTCGCGACTGTAAGGAAAGGCCGACCCTGAGCTACCATCGGCCAAATGCGCCGAAACATGGGTATAGCGAAGCTGGTAGTGCCAGTCTCCGGAAGCCGCTTCAAAGTACGCGCCAAGTGTGCCATCTACGGTCTCTAGCGGAAATCGCCCTCCCGCCTGACGCATCGAGAAAAGCCCGCGCCCCTCTAGGCCAAACTGAAAACGCCAACTCGACTCCGAAGGACTCACTGAAAACAGCGAAAGGTAGCTGCCCACAATCGCCTGAATAGATGCGTCGCCAGAAAAGCCGACAGCAGTGCGAATTTCTCTGGGATCAGCAAAAGTTATAGGGAACAAGCGGCCCTGGGGCACAAGAGTTAGCTGCCCCGACTCTGCCGGAACGGCCAAGCAGGCAAAAATACCGCAAAAAAATAAAATTCGGCGCATTCTACAGCGGATCGGTATTTACCGAGGAAAACTCAAACGCGGCGCGCATTTGTGCGCCTACAGCGGGTTAGAAGAGAAACGTAGTTCCGACACTGTGTTCGGAGGTAGAACCCGGCATATTCGGGAACTCTACTGCGTAGTGAATAGACATTTTGGGCGACAAAATACTCAGGCCCGCGCTCCAATAGGACTTCTGCTCGGAAGGCCTTAGTCGGTAGCCTCCCTTGATTGAAAAATAATAGGGCGACACATATTCCGCACCAAAACCAAACTGCACCGGATTGAAGTCCGAAACCTTACCGTTCATAGAAGCAGAGAAGAACATCGTCTGCTCCCAATTCAAGCGGGTTCCAAATGAGTACTCGCGGCTCTCTCCCATGGCAGCATTGCCACCAAAAGTATTTTGCATACTCAGCCCAAACTGAACCAACTCAAAATTCGCTATCAAGCCAAGATCGAGATCGGAATAGCGAGCGCTTGTTCCGGCAAGATCCGGACCCCAAATTGCTTTTCCCATGAGGCCGAAACCAAAGTTCTCCGATAGCCGGGCCGACAAGCCAATCTTGCCCCCTTGAAGGACTTGAGCGCTACCCGGGCGGCCCATACGAAAATAGGCGACTCCCCCGCCCATGCCCGAGGTCTTTGTATCCAAGACGGATACAGCAAATGTTTTCGGGTTTAGGAAGGTACCATCTATGGAGTAAGCGTTGGTAAATGCGCTGGAGGCCGGATTAGCAAAAATACTATCGTTTAATAGCGACGCTCCAGTGAGCGATTGGCCCTGCGCCCGCTGCTGAAGCGGCACAAATTCTGTCGAACCCGCAAAGGATACAGCTGACAAAAAAGCAGCGAAAACAAAACAAAAAGAGTTTCTCAAACAAACCTCCCTGGGGAACCGCTGAGAGCGGCTTTTTTCGGTCACCAGATGTACTTCCACTGTACAGCGTAGCTCCTCAAAAATAAAGGCGGAGCGCCGCATAAAGGTTTTCTGACTAGGGGAACGACAAAATCAGACCTCCAGTGTACGGGTGAAGCTCTTTTGTCTACAGACGCCCTCGGCGCCGAGCACGTGACGCCGCTTACTGGCACACCCCTTGCTCTTATCCCTACCGACAATGAATGTGTGCTCCTTGTTTTTAGAGCACTCAATTGCGGATGTGGAGACTTGCTGATGAAGCACTTGATAGGAATTTTTTTAGTTCTCGGTTTGTGGATGTCGGCGACCCCTGCCAAAGCAGAGAGCTATGGGTATGGGTACGGCTACGGATACGGTAGCTACACGACTGGCGGCTACAGCGATCCTTCCTGGGCCGGACTTTACGGTACCGGTGGCGCATCCCTCTACGGTTTTGGAACCGATATGTACTCGCTCGGCGGTTACATGGGCGGGGGCTACGGAAGCGGAACTATTTATGGAACCACTTGGGGTGGTTCGGCCGGAAGCCTCTGGGGTACTTCGAGCGGTTACGATTGTGCGAATTTGTATGGTGGCTACGGCGGGTACGCGAGCTCTGCTTACTACAACCCGCTCACTGTGAACATCAACCTTAACCTCGGTGGTTATGGCAGCTACGGAAATTGTGGCACTGGGTGTGGCAGCAGCTACAGCCCTTACAATATGGGCTACAACGGTTGCAATTTAGGTTGCGACACGAGCTACTGGCAAACGATGCAAAACCCTTGCGCTAGCAGCTACGGATACTACGGAAGCACTTGTGGCGGGTCGCAAATCTCGACCTACCCTTCGTACCCGAGCTACTACTACCCAAGTTACCCAATGACTTATCCAAGTTACTCGACGTTCCCGTCGCAGAATCCTTACACCGGCGGAACGACGATTAACGTAAATGCTACAATCCCCCCAGTGGCTCCGCCTTGGGGTGGCTGCAGCAGCAATTTCGGCCAATGCCCAACGGGACCTGTGGTTCCTCCGGTCGTAACGCCGACACCGACTTACACGTACACCCCTGGTTCGACCCCAGTCGCTCCAGTTCGGTACACCATCCCACGCACCAGCTCGGTGCACGGAGGGTAGTGAAGAGCTCGTAGGGGGCACCAAGAAGGTGCGCCCCTAGAACGAAAAAACGGGAGCGGTCCTAAGACTCGCCTCCTCCCCCTTTATGTGGCCCCGACGCACATATCTTGTCTTAAGGGCGGCTCCCGTTTAGTTCGTTTCTCGCCAGTGCCAAATTAGGCGTAGATTCCCCCTCCCCATTTTGCTATAGACCCACCCAATCGCGGCTAGAGAGTTGACATCAAAGTGTGAATTAAGGAAGGTAACCCTTAAACCTATGTAACTGTAGGGATAAGCAACTAAGGGTGGGTAAGTCATGAAAAAAACAGAACTTTCGAGTTTAAAGGCGCTCCTAGAAAAGCAACTAAAAGACCTGCAGGGTGATCTCGCCCGCAACTTGGCGCAACCCATGACCACCCCAGCGCTTGCCGATATTAACGACCAAGCCAGCTTCGAAACAGAACGTAGTTTTGAAATCCGAATCAAGGACCGTGAGCGCAAGCTCATCGGGAAAGTCCAAGAAGCGCTGAAGAAGATCAGCGATGGCAGCTATGGCACATGCGTTTCCTGCGGCGAAGCCATCGGCGTTAAACGCCTACAGGCCCGTCCAGTTACCGACCTTTGCATCAATTGCAAATCTGAGATGGAAGCGGAAGAACGTCGCGAAGAGTCGTTTGAGAAGGCAGCTCAAAGCGGATCCAGCAGCTCAATCAGCTAAATTCTGTCGTGTACGCGACAGAATTTATCCAGAGGGCGGAGCCCAAAGGATCTCGTCGTAGTCAGCGCAAAACCGCGCTACGCCGCCGTGACTTGATCTTCGCAAAAAGACCACACACCACCAGCCCGCCTAGGACATTTAAAAAGCCCAATTCCTCAGGGAATTCGGGGATGCCGCTGCATGCGGAAGAGCAGGAGTTGTTTGACCAGCAGTAGCCGCCCTGACGCAATACCCCTTGGTACCCACATCCGGCACATGGACTGCCAGTATCAACAGCACCGCAATCACAAGTACCGGAGCCAGACGAAGAACACGACGCGCTAGTTTTCATCGTCGCGTTATCGCCACCCCCGGCACAGTAGTACTGCCAGGTACCGGATCCACCATTTCCCTTTATCGGGCAACTCCAAGCACTGCCTGTATCGGTGCATACGCCGCCACTTGCGCAGGCGGCATGAACAACACACGGCAGATAGAGAAACAAACTCAAGGCAAAAACAAAGAAATAAAATCTCATGAGCCGGCCCTTCTCCTTACGTCGACACAAGTCCGTTGGGGCTTGGTTTGTATGCTTTAGCGACTGTGACTGCAGCCTGAAAAGCATCCCAGTACCAATAGACCGCAAGTGTGTACATGAACCACCCCAGAATCACGTGGAGGGGGCCACCCAAAATAGAATAGGCGCTGGAACCGAAGTAATAAACGCTGCCCAGAGCGACCAAGAAAAAGATCATAATGCGCAAGACGTTCAGGAAATAAAATAGAACCAAACCGCCCAGAAGCGAAACAAACCACCGAAAGCTGCGGATAGGTTCGCCCTTGATCAAAGCCAAGAACGCCCAAATCGAAGAAAAGAAAAACATTCCCTCAAGACCCGAGCAACCGGCTCCCACTGCGACGGAATACAAAGGGTGTAAGATCTGCGTGTATGTTCGCTCGCCCACGATGCGAATATGCGTGTCTAAATTTCCAACCATTAAACTCAGAACCCCATAAGAAACTTTCCCAGTGAGCTTCGCAGTCGGCTCCCACAGAGGCGACGCAACGTGAACCCAAACAACTTTAGATAGTGCAAGTCCAATCGCTGGAATAATCAGAACGCGCCGGGAGTGGGAATAAAAATAGGAAAGTGGAACACAGACGAAAATAGAACCCAGCACCAAGCCAACTCCGTATGCGAGCCAAAACCAATACCCAACACTGCCTGCCTTTAGTTGCATGTGTTTCGCAAGAACCGAAACCAGCAAAAAGACCGCGATAAAACTCAAGTAGGAAATCACTCTCTTAAAAGTAGGCCGCAATGAAACAGGTGAACTCCGGAAGAAATTCTGAAACAAAAGAAAACCTGCACACAAGCCTGGAGGAATTAAATCAAAATCCGTGAAGCCCAAGAATCCGACTCGGAATTGCAGAATGTCGCGAAGGAAAAATCGCAAAACAAGGAATGCGACCAGCGGCACCCCGAGAAGCTTAATTGAATCAAAGTAGGCTTTTTTAAAATCGGTTTGCTTTTTCACGAAAAAACTTTATCACAGCAAACCCACGAGAAAAGTACAAACTCACAACGCGATGAGTAAGCCAGCGTGTCCCGACCACTGGGGAAGCAGAATTGAATTTAATCCAAAAGCATAATCCGCACCTACCAAAATACTCCACGAGGGGCTCAGACGTAAATTAACGTTTACGCCGGGTCCCAAGCGGTACATCCAATTTCCTCGTACGCCTTGAGCATCGGCCCAGAATTCCATTCCCACTTTCTGGTTCAAACCAGCCATGATAGCCACGGGACCGAGTCGCAATAGCGCAAGGTGCAACTGCACCGCCGCTTCCACTAAGTTCGGTGCACCCAAGCCCAGTTGTGGAGCATTGGCGAGACGATAGAATCCCAAACTAGGAATCAGGTAAATGCGGTCCAATAGAGCAAAACGCGAAAACAATCGCGCTCCTAAATACGTATCAGCCACCGAAGCCAATTGCCCCGGCCGCGAGTAGGCCACTGCTCCCACTTGGATTCCTAAACGCACGGGAAAAACTTCGTGGCCCACTTCCCCCGAAGAAACTTGCGTTTCCTGCGCAATCGCCTTAGGCATTAGCGGGGGAGGTCCTCCGGCAAACAACGGGGACACACAGACCGCCAACAGGAAAATACTCTTACTGAATACACTCACTGGCAATTACCTCGAGGTATTGCTTAAGCACGCCTTATGCCACGCAATTGGGCTCGAGCCACAACGAGTAGACTGTGAGAATATGTCAGCTTTCCAACACCTAAACAGGTTCGAGCCACTCAACTCATTTTCGAAACAGCCCACCTGCTCTTTTTAGAATTTCCTGGTACCATCCGCCTATGAATCAATATTGGAATCATCCCGGAATCGACCCCGTACTTCTTCATATCTGGGGCCCTTTTCAAATTCGTTGGTACTCACTTCTGTACGTCGGTGCGTTCCTTGTAGCGCGGTATATTCTTGGGCGTCTCGCTCGTGAGGATCGGTACCGATTTTCCCAAGATCAAGTCGAACAGTTTATTGTATGGGCGCTCGTGGGTGCGGTAGTTGGAGCACGAGTACTTTATTGTGTCGTCTATGATCCTGCTGGCTTCACTAGCGACCCGCTCTACCTTTTCAAAATATACCAAGGAGGGCTTTCATTTCACGGTGGGCTTCTAGGCGTCATTGTGGCGGCACTTCTTTTTTGTCGGCAGCAAGGTTTGCCATTTTGGAATCTTGCTGACGCTATGGCGTTGTGCACTCCCATTGGCCTCGCGATGGGCCGACTGGGTAACTTTATAAACGGCGAGCTCTATGGTCGCGTCACCGACGTACCTTGGGCAATGGTATTCCCGACCGCGGGGCCTCAGCCGCGCCACCCTTCTCAACTTTATGAATTTTTTCTTGAGGGCGTCGTACTTGCGGGTGTGCTGTGGTTCCTAAAGCGCCGAGTGAAGACCGATGGGATTATCGCCCTCACCTTTTTGTTTGGCTACACCCTGGCAAGGTTCATCGTAGAGTTCTACCGTCAACCGGACGCTCACTTAGGGTTCTTGCTTCTTGGCCTAAGCATGGGCCAATGGCTTTCGATTGTGATGTTGGTGGGAAGCGCGGTAACTGCTTGGTTGTTCAGTCGCAATGCAAAAATCAGCCAAAGCTCGGCAAGAAAAGGGAAAGGCCGACGGTCGCGGTGAAGTTACTGCTCAGGCCACGCTTACCGTACATTTGAGAATGGCTCATGTAGTTGCGCATATCGAAGAACAAGGTGAACGAGTTATTAATAAAAAATTTGAACCCCGCGCCGTAGTTCAAAGATGGATCCCAACCGGTAGCCACTTGGGAAGAAGTATAAGTACCAGCCGAGTGTGAGTATTTTAGGGTTTCTGTATTCACAAGCCCTAAGCCGAGCGCCACGTATATATCCAAATACACGACGGTCGCCCCCCAGAGATGGATTTTTCCGTAAAAGGGCGATGCGACAAACGAAGACCCTAGTACCGTCTTAAGTTTCAAGGCTTGAAGATCAGCGATGTTCTTTGAAGCATCCGAGACATTGCTCTTTATGAAGTTGGTCGCCGCACCGAACGGGAGCTGAAAATCTAGAACTTCCCAAGCGTAATGATCGCCAATGTGCCAAGTCAGTTTGCCGCCCAAAACATACTGATCAAAAAGTGAGTCGTACGGCAGCATTCCACCCGAAAGGCCAAGCTCAATCTTTCCGCTCTTGTAGTAGCGCTTATTTCGCACTACGGATTGAATTTCTTTCTCGTGCGTATTCTGCGCCCCCCCGACCTCTGGGGCATCAGCTCGAAGATTGGCACAGACTAACTCGGCGAAAAATATCGCAACGATGGCAACGCGGCGCTTCATGGATCGGCCCTTGGTTAGAGAGAAGAGTGGGTGATTGATTCATTTCATCATGGGCGTGGTTTTTCTTCAACTACAGTGACAGAATGCGGAAATGACGCATGGATTAATGAACGTTTTGGTGCTCGTTCCGGTTTTTCTATTTTGCTTGTGCCTTCACGAATACGCCCATGGGTGGGTGGCATACCGACTAGGAGACCCCACAGCAAAACTCGCCGGAAGACTCACCCTGCACCCATTAGCCCATGCCGATCTCTTTGGAACGCTCATCTTGCCGAGCCTTTGTATTTACTACGGGCTTCCCTTTATTGGCTGGGCGAAGCCTGTTCCTGTCGATATGAGCTACTTTAAGAATCCCCGACGAGGCATGGCCTACGTGGCTGCCGCGGGCCCACTCTCAAACTTGCTTTTGGCCGGAGTGGCCACAGGCCTTCTCGCCGTATCCGTGCGAACGCCTTTGGAAATTGGTGGATATGAGTTTTCCCAAGCCCTTCAAATTTTGGCGCTGCTTGGTATCCAAGTGAATTTGTTTTTGGCTGTGTTTAACCTGATCCCCATTCCACCCCTGGATGGCTTTAATGTGCTCCAGGCCTTGATGCCCGCGCGATGGGCAGCGAAGGTCTACCGACTCGCCCCCTATTCGGGCTACCTCTTACTTGCTCTATTACTCACCGGAGGATTGCAACTCATTGGGGCGCCCGTGGCGCACATCTACCGCGCTCTCATTGCCTTGGTTACTTGAGAGGCGCTACATGCAGTTGACAGGATCTACGTCGACAGCCATTTGAACACTGCTTTTTAAGTGGTCACAGTATTCCTGTGCTAAGTGAAGCGTCTGCTGAAGATCTCGAACTGAATTGCTCTTAATAAGGCAATGCCAGCGGTACAGATTCTTCAAACGAGAAAGCGGTGCCTCCGAGGGTCCCAGAATCTGAATCGCTTCATTCCTTCGACTACTGAGATAAAAAACAACCTGCTCGGCAATTCGCTGCACAGTCTGCGCGTTTTTGTGCTGAAAGCGCAACATCGCCAAACGAGTAAAGGGAGGAAAACCAAGCTGGGTTCGTGCCTCAATCTCAGAACGGTAAAATTCCTCGGACGCCCCCTCAATAGCCTGGTGCAAAACAGGCGCATCTGGGTTCAGACTTTGAACAATCACTTCGCCACGAATATCTCCCCGGCCAGCCCGTCCTGAAACCTGAGTGATAATTTGGAATGTCCGCTCGGCCGCACGAAAGTCGGGAATATTTAGTGTGGCATCGGCCATTAAAATTCCCACCAACGCAATACCCGGAAAGTCATGCCCCTTTGCGAGCATTTGAGTTCCGATGACAATATCCACTTCCCGATTCGCGATAGTGGTCAGCAAGCCTTCAAGTTCGGCACGCGTGGTAATTACGCTTCTATCCATCCGACAGATGCGCGCTTCAGGCATTAAAGCCTTCAACTCTTTTTCAACTTGCTCGGTTCCCACACCTAAAGTTTTCAAGCTTGCGCCAGAACAAATCTCGCACGAAAGGGGAACTTCGTGGCTGGACCCACAGTAGTGGCACTTCAGTAGTGGTGGGTGCTTGTAGTAAGTAAGTGCAACGTCGCATTGGCGACAACGCCAAGTGTGTCCACAATCTTCGCAAAACAAAAAGTGCGCGTAGCCCAATCTATTTAAGTACAGCAAAGACTGCTGACCTTTTGCGTGAACATCTCTGAGCCGTGCCACCAACTTACGACTGAGCCAGGGCGACTCCGCGCTCTGCCACTCCGCTTTGTCGCGCAAATCAACCATAGTAACTAAAGGCATAGGCCGTTCTTGAACGCGCTTGGGAAGTCGTACATACGCATAGCGCCCGTTCTGAGTGTTGGCATAGCTTTCCAACGACGGAGTTGCCGAGCCCAGTATCACCCGAGCCCCAAGCATTCGTCCCCTCACCACGGCGACATCGCGTGCATGGTAGCGAAGCGTGTCTTCTTGCTTAAAGGTAGTTTCGTGTTCTTCATCAACCAGAATCAGGCCAAGGTTTTTTACGGGGGCAAACACGGCAGACCGGGCCCCAATGACCACCGTGGCTATGCCCTGGCGCAATCGCTCCCACTGCGACAAACGCTCGCGAGGGGTGAGATCACTGTGCAGTACGGCAACCTTGCCTGGAAAGCGCGATGCGAAACGACCCAACAACTGTGGAGTGAGGGCAATTTCGGGAACTAAAATCATCCCGCCCTTTCCTTCTGCCAGAACACTCTCTAAAACGCGCAAATACACTTCCGTCTTACCGCTGCCAGTCACACCATGTAGTAAAACTGGGCGATTTCGGTTGCGGTCAATCTCGGCAAGCGCATTTGCCTGATCGGGGGTGAGCTCGGGTATTGCAGCGGTACCCAGCCCCTCAAACTCGAGCGGCTTTAGCTTCAGAGCACGCAATTTTTGCTCGTCAGTAGCAGTAATGTATTGCTTCGGAACCGCAGCCGCGATGACCTCGCCCAATGGGTGACAATAGTAGTCTGACACCCAACGGAAGAAACCGAGCATCGCCGAATCAAAAAGAGGCTCCTTTAACAGCACGCTCTGTATGGGTTTTAGCTTCTGAGCGGGAACATCGCTTTTTTCCGGAAATCCCAACACAAATGCGTGGGTCTGCCGACGATTAAAGAGAACTTCAACAACGCTTCCTACTTGAAGCTGTCCACCGCTCGATTCTTCAAGCAAATAGTGGAAGGATGAATCCACCCGAACAGGAACGGCTACATCTACAATACGGGGTTCGGTCATCGGTAACGCACAATCAAACGAATAGCTTCTTCCAAAACCGAGGTCGGCGCTTGAGCGCTAGAAGGCTGCCGTGAAGCCGCACGAGTAGTCGCAATGGAATCGCGACGAACCGACTTGGCAAGAACCAAAGTGGATTTCACCCGCTCAGAACCATTGATTTGCAGAGAAAACACTCGAGGCAAATGGCCAAGCCCTTGTATAGGAGCAAAACCGGCAAAGTCCCAAGCAGCGCTTTCACCATTCGAAAGCCATTCCAAACGACTGATTCCATGCCCACGCCTAGAAATATAGAAAGCTCTTTTCTCGTCTGCGGTGTTCGTACCCAAGACAGCCACTGCAAACTCACGCGGTAGTTTTTGAATAGATACATCGTCATGGAGCAAATAATTCGCTTTGGTTTCCCAAGTTTTTGGATCTCCCGTTGGGTTAAAGCTCGCTTTAAACTGCGCCAGTTGATCACGTCGCAAAAACTTCTCTTTGAGTAGGCGCGATTGGTATTCGCTCCCATTTGCAGCAAGAAAGTATTCGATAAAAGCAGAAGTCCGAGACGGAATCGATTTCCCATTTCGAAACATATACTCTTTGGCATTCCAATCGCAAAACACCGACGGCTGGCCCGCCTGCGACCATTGAACTATTCCATCGTTTCTGCCACCTGAGAAAGTTTCGATCACCTCCAGAAACTCTCCGTCCCGAACCTGCACCTGATGCCGAAATTGCAGCTCCAGCGCCTCAGCAGGCTTTCTTCCTGAGAAAACCTCGTTAAGCAGTTCGGAAACAGGAGGAATAAAAGCTTGGACGCTTGCAGCACCCAAGGCGAGAAGTAACAAAACGGGAAAACTTCGTCTCATCGTTGCTCCAATAAACTGAGTAGTAGCGGCCTAAGGCGCGCTGCGAGCTCGGGGCGATGCAAAGCAGAGTCGACCTGACTGAGTACGTAGTAAAGAGGATTTCCCAAATCGTACCTACGGTCCTCAAAAAGCATCGCCTGCAAACGCCCTCGGCTGGCAAGCGTATCAAGAGCGTCGGTCAGTTGGATCTCCCCGCTTACTCCGGCAGTGACACCCTCCAGCGCTTCTAAAATCTCCGATTGAAAGACGTAGCGTCCAATTATTGCATTCAAACTCGGAGCCGCCTCAGGTTGTGGCTTTTCCACGGTTCGCCGAACTGGGACCGCCAAACCTGGCGCCAGTGCTTTGTCTGCAGTATCGATAATTCCGTAGAATTTCGTTTCTTCGCGAGGAACCTGCATTACTCCAATGACGGAAGACTGAGACTTCTCGGCGACATCCACCAAGCGCTTTAAACCATGTCTGCCTTGAGGTGCCCACGGAGCAAAAATCTCATCTCCCAAACATACTGCGAAGGGTTCGTTATTAAGCAGCGGCTTAGCGCACAATACTGCATGACCAAGTCCCTTCGCCTCTTTCTGACGAACACTCAGGACATTCACCATAGTGCCAATTTTATGAATTCGATCGGCTAAGTCATTTTTGCCCTTTGAGCGAAGATAGCTTTCTAAAGCAGGCGAAGGATCAAAGTAATCCTCCATGGCAGACTTGCCCTTGCTGGTCACGAAGATCACTTCTTCAATGCCCGCTTCAACGCATTCATCGACAATAAAGTTCAGGGCAGGAATATCGATTACAGGAATCAACTCTTTCGGAACTTCCTTGGTAAAGGGAAGGCCTCGGGTTCCAAGTCCTGCAGCTGGTATCACGACTTTTCGAATTTTTCCGGACATAGGCTTCTATCCTACCCGGCGATAGACCCCTTGGAAAGCGGCGTGCTCTGTGGGGAAATCCCCACAAAGCCAGGGACTAGTGTAGCTTTTCCCCTACCTGATAACACGCCTGGCCATCTGAAGAAGTCCACTGGACAAGCTTTCACGAATCGACGAGAGCTGGTACATAGATTGCTTTAGTGTACAGCTTCTATGGAAGACTACTTTTCATCGACCCAAGCCTACCGCATCCAAAAGACGCTTCGCCGAACGGTGACGCTTGAGGGCGTAGGACTGCACTCTGGGACTGTCACTCGTCTCGACCTTGAACCTGCGCCGCCAAATCACGGCGTGGTATTTGAACGCACCGATCTTGACCGCCCGGTGCGAATATTTGCGCATTTCGACGCTGTGGTAGCAACGTCGCTGGCGACCAGCCTTGGATTGCGTGATAGGCCCGAAGCTCGGGTGGGCACCGTAGAGCACCTCATGGCGGCGCTCTACGCTCTAGGTATCACCAACGTCTGCGCAAAAGTGAATGGACCTGAAATTCCCATATTAGATGGCAGCGCCAATCCGTTTATTGAAGCGATCTTAGAGTCGGGCATCGATTTTCAGCCCTTCTCAAATCCAGTTTTGCGAGTACTCAAGCCGGTGAAAGTGTTTCGAGATGGCGTAATTTGCGAACTGCTTCCGCGCGAGCGCCTTCGCCTCACTACTTCGGTAGATTTCCCCCACCCTTCCATTGGCCTACAAACTTTCGCACTCGAAGTAACACCGGGCGGATTTATCGAAGAAATTTGTGCAGCCCGAACCTTTGGTTTTTTGAAAGATGTCGAGCGCCTTCGAAAAAACCAGCTGGCGCTAGGGGCCTCGGTGGAGAATGTTTTGGCTTTCTCGGACGAAGGCATCGTAAACCCCGAAGGCGCGCGCTATAGCGACGAGTGCGTGAGACACAAGCTCCTTGATGCCATTGGCGACTTAGCCTTGATGGGATGCTGGATTGAGGGCGAGATGGTGAGTTTCCGGGGCGGGCACTCCATGCACCTTTCCCTGCTCCAAGCCCTACGAGAACACCCCAGCCACTGGGAAATCGACCCTGCCGCACCTCTGCAGCCTTCCCGGGCCAGAGTGGAGTCCAAGCGGCCCGCACTTCGTGCCTGGCAAGTGGCAGCTTATACTAACAATTAGGCTAAATGCAGGTTCGGCTTGATCGGGCGCTTGCACTGGGTTATGAGCTGGGCCGTGAAAAACAGAGCCATTTCTGCCATTGCTGTATTGTTTTCGTCTACGTTTTTGCCCCTTTTCATGCCAGCGGCAGAGGCGGCCGACCAGTTTCAGAAGGGTGACGAAATCTGTGTAAGGCACATAATTGGCTGGAGCAAACTTGAGAGGATTGCCGTCCAAATTTCGACCCAGGACAAAACTGTACTAGACGCGTTCCTAGAAAAAGCCATAGGCGATGCTTCAGTTGACACTCCTTTTCAGAGAGGGCGCCTCCCTGTTTCTCGGTTTACCCAGCAAGTTGGCCTACTACGTGAGGCGGTTGAACGAGCCGCTTCAGATTCTCTGCTCATAGATCGACTAGTTGAATTAAAGGAATCGAGAAAGCTCGAGCCTAGCGCTTTGGATGCTTTCGCGCATATTGCCTTCTCGCGCCGAAGCTTCCCACTAGCAGCTAAAGCAGTTAAGGCTTCTAAACACACCGTCTACGAGCTCTACTCGGACGTCGCAAAAGCCCTTGTGGAATCAGAACCCTCCCCCGCGCGCAGAGAAGCAATATGCAGGGAACTTGCTGGTCTCTTTGGCCCTTTTAATAAATATGCTCGCTTTCCTACGGACGCAAAACACGACGGCACGCTAACTTTACATCAACGCTTCGAAAACTGGCTAAAGGTACCGAATCCGGAATCACCCTAATAGCGCCCCGCTAAACTCAAAGTGGTTTTTCCATTTTCCTGCAGCAGCACTTGAGTGGCCAAAGCCTCGACGTCTTCCGGAAAATGGGAAACCAATAGAGCTGCGACTTGGGTTTGCTCCACGAGTTCTTTAAGCAGCTTCCGAGTCTCAGTTCTAGTTTGAGGATCCAGCGCTGAAAAGGGTTCATCAAGCAATATCACCGGAAATCCCACAATCAGCGCCCTAGCGAAAGCCACGCGCTGGGCCTGCCCCTCGGACAATTCATGGCCGAAGCGCGTTTCAAATCCTGAAAGCCCAACCCTACTTAACCATCCTGCTGCGCGCTCCAGGTGGTCTTTCTTTTCAACCCCCTGCACGCGCAAACCAAAGGCCACATTCTGAACCAAGTTTAAATGAGTAAACAAACTCGGCCGCTGAAACAAAAGCGCAATTCGGCGTTTTTCAGCCGGCAAATCCTGAACCTCTCGACCGTCGACCAAAATCTTACCAACCGAAGGGAGAAAGCCCGAGAGCGCATCTAACAAAGTGGATTTACCCGAACCGCTACGCCCCACCAAACCGGTGACAGTTCCGGGACGGACATGCAAATCATCGAGGGTTACCTTAAAACTCCCGCGAACTACTTCTAGTCCCCTTACTTGCAGTCCGCTCATGTTGCGCCTTTTTTCTCAAAGAAGCTCGTCGCGCCCAATACCATCGCGGTCGTAATCAAAAGCGCCAGCGCCGCTCCATAGGCTTGTTCAAATCGGTAATGGCTCATGTTCTGGTAAACCCGAAATGTTAAATTTGCGGTGGTGTCGCTGTTAAAAAGTAAAACAGCGCCTGCTTCGCCCAATGCAATCACGACACCCAGCAGACACGCCATGACCAAGTCGGAACGAACACTAGGCAAGTCCACCCACCACACTTGCATCCACCAGGAGGCACCGAGAGAGGAGGCGGCACGACGCTGCTGCTCCGATAAACGCCCAAACCCCTCACGAACACACCGGGCTACAACAGGAAGTGCAACAACCGCTTGCACTACCACAATGGCAAACCAGTAGGCGTCACCGTCACTAAACCAATCCAAGTATAGTATTCGCCAACCCAGCAGAACTAAAAGGCTAGAGAGCGCAACCGGTAAAGTACACATCAAGCTTCCTAGAGATCGAATCGGCGTAAAACCAGTCAATCGCCCCGCAAGTTCCCAGCTCAATGCCACAGCCGTTGCTAAAGCTCCTGCTGAAACCGCCTGGAAAAGACTACGTCCCACATCGGCAAACCATTGGTGTAGCGGAAGAATAGCGAACATCCCCTTGTAGCAAATCCAAAGCAAAGGCAGGCCCACCAAGAAAAACAACGCACAAAAATAAAAAAGACTGATACTCCCCTGCCATCTTGAACGGTACAGAAAATATCCAGGGCCAGATAAAAAAGATGTGGAAGGTACTCTCGTGTGAAATCGGGACAGAAGACAAAGTGCCAAACATCCCACGACAAACTGGATAGCCCCCAGACTTGCCGCAAACCAAAGGTCTTGATCTAACTTCAATGCGCGAAAAACTGCGACTTCAATAGTAGAAAAGGCGGGTCCCCCACCCAAAACCAAGACAATCAAAAAACTCGTTGAGCAATATAAGAAAGCCAAGATCCAAGCCGACCAAAATGCCGAGCGCACCTTTGGCCAAGTCACCTGCCAAAAACACCGCCAACGCGAAAGCCCGAGGGACAGGGCTACTTTCTCAAGCTCTGCATCTTGAGAGCTAAGCGACTGACCGACCAATCGAACAAAAATGGGAAAATTGAAAAATACGTGAGCAATGACAATCCCGGTCCATCCGTAAATTCCTTGCCACTCTATTCCCCACTCACTTAGCAAAACCGCAAAAAGCCCACGCTTACCCCAAACGCCGAGTAATCCCAAAACTACAATCACCGGCGGCAGGGAAAAAGGCAGAGTACCCAGCGCCATAGAAAAACGCCATAGGGCGCCACTTCCCGATGCAGCCGTCCAGGCTCCAACCAAACCAAAAACTCCGGCTAGACTCGCGCAAAGAAGTGCCTGGCCGTACGTGAACTCAATTACTTTTATGAAGTAGGTGTCATAAACCTCGGCACTAGCCCCTGCCCGCAAGGCTTTAAGCAAAACCGCACCAAGAGGAAAATAAAAGGCGAGCACTAAGGCAGATAGAGAAAGAAGAAGCAAGAACCATCCCACGAGCACGCCGCCGCGGATCATTTGCCCCCGAGCCAAAGACGTGTCCACGCTTTCACTTCGGCCCTTCCCAATTCGGATGCCTTCTTTAAATCCGACAGAACCTTTTTCGGCTTAGCAAGACCCTGAAAACTCTTTGGCAAAGCAACAGTGCGGTGAGCTGGGTACATCCACTGGCGAAGTGGAACTTCGGATTGCCCAGTGGCACTGAGTAAGCGCTTCACCCAACGCTCGCCACAAGTGGCATGCTTAGATGCTTTCGTACGTCCCACCATTTCCACCTGACGATAATTTCCCTCAGGAAAAATCAACGCGCGAATGTGGGAGTTATTTTCTTTTTCTATGTGGTACGCAGGACTCGTGGTGTAGGAAAAAACAAAATCTGCCTCACCGTTCAGAAATGCCCCATAACTCGCAGTCCAACCCGGGGCGACGGTAAGCGTTTGTTGAGACATGGCCTTCCAATATTCTTCCCACTCTTTGGGTGGGTACAGAATCTGTGTCCAAACCAAGAGGCTTCTTCCCAAACTAGACGTGGAAGGATCCTCTAAGACCAGACGTTTTCGGTACTTGGAGTTTAGCGAAAACTCCTTGAGTGTCATTCCAGAAGGTGGAAGATCTTTTCTTCGATCGTCGTAAACCAAAGCCAAATACCCATAGTCAAATGGGAGCCATTCAAGTGAGCTATCGACAAGAAGTTCGGGATCCAATTCTTGGGTAAGGGCTTTTTCCCAAGGAAGAAACTTGCCGGACTTCTGCGCAGAACCGAGCAGAGCCTGATCGACACCCACCACTAAGTCGGCTGAAGAGCTCGCTCCCTCTAGCTGAAGCTGCCCCAAGGCCTCGCCCGCTGTGGAGAAGGTACGGTACTTGGTTTCACAGCCGGTGTGGCGCAGCGATTCTTGGGCCATGAATTCGCCCAGAGTTCCGGGCCCGACGAATGAATCGTAGGTATAAACAGTGAGTGTTGGTGAGGCAGCCGAAACCACATTGCCAACCAATAGCATTAGCCAGAGCGCTTTCATGGGCCACACGGTCGCCGAAATCTAGCTAGAATGCAAATCTGTTTGCGGAGTAAATGCTAGAGCGATCCAATCTTGTGACGACTCACTGGCCTCGAGCACAAACCCCGCATTTTGCATAATATCGACTATTTCATTTTTCTGATGGCCCAAGAGTCCAGACAAAATAATTTGCCCGCGCGATCGAAGAAGTCGGCGATAGTGCAGTGCTAACTCGCGGTGTGTTTCAAGCAAGATATTGGAGACAATAATTTCAAAGGGTCCGTCAATATCTTCGAGCGCGACGTCGGTGAGTTGAATGTTGCTGCATTTATTGACCTCGATGTTTGTCGCGGCCACTTCCAAAGCGATGGGATCATTGTCGGTGGCGATTACATCGCTCACTCCGAGTTTGGACAATACCATGGCCAAAATCCCGGTCCCCGTTCCGACATCGAGCGCATGAATGGCGCTCGGCTTAACGTGCAACTCAACGAAGTACTCAAGCAGCCGGATGCACAGGCGCGTACTGGCATGTAGGCCGGTTCCAAACGCTTGCCCCGGCTCCAAAATAAGAGGCACCATGCCCTCGGGCACTGGCGTGGTGTCATCCCATATGGGTTTAAGGAAAAACAGGCGGGTCAGCTTTTGTGCTTCATAAAAACGCTTGTGGGAATCGATCCAGTTTTCATCTTCTACGTCGTTCCAAACTACTTTTGTCGCACCCGTGCCGGTGCCCGGAAAATAATTCGATAAGCTGTGAATAAAGGGTTCGATTTCTTCTTCTACGAGATCGCGCTTGTCTTCCTCAAAGTACGCTCGCAATACGGTGTCTTCTCCCAGAGTGTCTTCTGCGACACCTTGGGCACCCCACTCGAAAAGCTGGTTTGCGATGGCTTCTTTGAGGGGTTGTGCGACCCTGAGCTCTACCTGAAACCACTGGGTTTTGGCGGGCTGAGGCACGGCGGGGGCCTTAGGCTTTTTAATTCCGGGGGACTTGCGCGCGCGGCGAGGCGCTGCTTTCTTCACTGGCGGAGATTTCTTCTTCTTTGGGCTCTTCTTGCTCAACCGCGTTTTCCTTCTTTGGGGCGGGAATCCGTTTTTCCACTGCGGCTAAACGGCGGCGCGCCCGCTCTAATTCATCAGGCTGGGTTAGGTACTGTATCGACCGCTTCCAGGCTTCGCGAGCTTCGCTGAACCTACCCTTGGACTCCAGCACGAAGGCCAACCAGGCATAGTTCAACCCATTTTCGGGCTCAAGCTCAAGGGCTCGAACAAAATTCGCTCCTGCTTGATCTAATTGTTTCAGGCTCGCATAGCAAATGCCGAGTTCGCGGGCCGACACTCCGTCGTCCGCCCCGATTTTGCGATAGGCCTTAAGGTCGCGAATGGCTAAGTCGTAGTGAGCCAGGTTTCGGTGAATCACCCCACGCCGAAAAAGCAGCTTGGGATCTTTGTCCACGGACTTGCCGTAGCTTTCGACTTGAGCGAGCGCCTTTTCGTATTGATTGCTTTCCATCAGCGCGTCAATGGCCTGTGTGGTGTACAGCGCAAGTTTTTCAGCCGCTATAGGGGTGTCTTTGGAAATCGAGACGGCTCTTTGCCAATAGCGAACCGCTTCAGCTATCGAGCCCTTTTTCTCAAACAGTAGGCCGAGTTGTTCTAATACCCCAGGATCGGCGCGATTGATCTTGTAGCACTCAGCCAGCCACTTAGCGGCTTCGGGGAGTGCTCCCTCTTGAATCTTCAAAACGGCCAGATTGTAGCGACTACCCAAGTGCTTCGGCCAATGCTTTGCGGTCGCTTCTAGATGGGTAATGGCACGGGGCACTTCACCCTTTCCAAGGTAGTAGCGCGCTAGGCTCCAATGAGCACGCGCTCTAGAGGGATCTTCGTTGGCGATTTGCTTGTAAATAAATGCGGCCGTATCGTACTGGCCCATGGCCTCGTACATTTCCGCGCTTAGTTCTTGAACGGTGGAGGCTAAGGGGCCTCCGCGATACTCATTGGCAAGAGAAGTGAGAGACGCCTTGGCTGCTTCGAAGTTCTTTTTGCGTATTTGAGAAAGTGCGAGCAAGAGAGGGTACTCCGGCGTTGCAGCACCCTTGCGAATTTTCTCAAGAAAGCGCTCTGCCGACTCATCTTTGTCGGTACGAAAGAATACCCATGCGCAGGCGGCAAAATTATCGGTGTCGATAGTGGAGAGTGCTTCAACTTGGCGACAAACTGTGACGGCTTCGTCCAAACGATTTTCATTCAACAACACCCTGGCAGGGCTCGCCGCGTCGACAGCACTGGCAAGAAAAACGACCAACATCGCAGGGAGATAAAGCAAGTGGGACCCGGCCATTACGCCTCCGAAGGTTCTTAAAATTATACCGTTCTTTGCTCTGTCCGTCGCGCTAATCCACCGCTCTCGCTAACACACAGCAGCGCAGCCTTGCCGTGCGCAAGAAGCGCTTGTAGAGTTTGCCACCATGTTTAGCCCGGCACTTCTTACTCGTATTGCAGACACTTTCGGCACACCCTGTTTTGTTTATTCGGCCGATAAACTCGATGCCCAATGTAGCGCCCTCAAGCAGGCATTTGCTGGCAGCTCCACCCAGGCTTGCTTTGCTGTGAAAGCCAATAGCACCGGCGCGATCTTACGCCGCATTTTCCAACACGGATTTGGAGCCGATGTCGTTTCAGGGGGAGAACTAGAGCGCGCTTTGCGAGCGGGAGCCAAGGGGAATCAAATAGTGTTCTCGGGCGTGGGCAAGCAAGACTGGGAAATTGCCCTGGGCCTAAAGCACGGCGTCTATTTCAATACCGAAAGCCTGGGCGAAATCGCAAGAATTGGTGCTGCAGCCAAAGACAGCGCTACACCAGCGAAGGTACTTCTTCGCGTAAATCCGAATATCCCGGTGGATACCAACCCCTATATAGCGACCGGCCTATATGCCACCAAGTTTGGCATTGCCGAGAACCAGATAACCGAGGCTGCCCAGCTTGCGCGTTCGCTCCCGGGGCTCTCCTTGGTGGGCCTAAGCTGCCACCTAGGCAGCCAACTCACGGACATTTCTGTTTTCCGTAGCGCTGCCGAGCGGATGGTGAGCCTAGGCACCGCACTCAAAGAGGGACGCACAGAATTTACTCGGCTCGATCTGGGCGGAGGACTTGCTGTGCGCTACGACGACGAAACTCCGCCAAGTGTCGCAGAATATGCGGCCGCCGTTTTAGGCCCGGTCCAAAAAGCAGGGTTTACGTTGGTTCTTGAGCCTGGCCGGTGGCTCGTTGCTGAAGCCGGGCAGCTTCTTACTCGTACCATTGCGGTAAAGGCGACGCCGGAAAAGACGTTTGTGGTGGTGGATGCCGCTATGAACGATTTAATCCGCCCCAGCCTGTACGAAGCCTACCACCCTATTTCTCCGGTGATTGCCCGCACGGGCCCGACTCGAAAAGTAGACATTGTGGGGCCGGTTTGCGAAACCGGGGACTTCCTCGGGCTAGATCGCGAGCTTTCGCCAATCGAATCGGGAGATCTTTTGATAGTTGGGGTGTGCGGAGCCTATGGTTCCACCATGGCCTCGACCTACAATAGCCGTCCGCGTGCGGCCGAAGTAATGGTGAGTTCTGGCGAACCAGAACTCATTCGCAAGCGCGAGTCGATATCCGACTTGTGGGCGCAAGAAATTTAATTTCAAATTCAAAAAATCTATTAAGCGTTGATCAAAAATCCCCGAAGGGAAAGTATGGTGCGCTGCTTATCTCTTCTGGTCGTAGTTCTGTTACTGAGCACCGGAAGTCCGCTCACCTATGCCACTTCGAATTGGACCCAAGCGATGGAGGCCTCCCTCCGGCAGCCAGCCCCGGACGCAGCCTCCAGTTCCTACTTCGTGTTGATTTCAGCATTATTCGTGGCTCTATTGGGAATGGCCCGCTACGTTCACACCCGCCGGCAACGCCGACAGCAGCTAAACCGCCCACCTTCTAGCTTGCTCTGGATTCCAAAAGGGAAATAAAAAAGGGACCTGGTTTCCCAGATCCCTCCTTCAAATCAAGCTCAGAGAGCTAAATTATTCTTTTGGAGTTTCGGCAGTAGCTTTTGCAGCCTTTTCAGCCTTTTTTGCAGCCTTTTTTGCATGGTGCTCGGCCTTTTTTGCGCCGTGCTCAGCAGCTTTGGCACCGTGTTCAGCAGCAGCAGCGCCGTGCTCAGCAGCAGCAGCTTCAGTAGCTTCGTGTTCGTTGCCGAATGCAGTTACGTTGAAGGCAAAAGCCAAAGCGATCAAGCTAGAAAATAATGTTTTCATTGGATGTCTCCTCTAATGGGGTCACGTTATTTATGCGCCTCCCAGGAAACGCCCCGGGAAGAGCATTAAGAATATATTAGTCTAACCTACCTTTTCCAAGACTTGGAAACGGAAAATTAAGACGCCTGCTGGACAAGGCTCGGCGAGCGCTTAGTTGCCGCCTTGGCCCCTCGCGCCTGGCCGCCTTCCCGACCAATCAAGGCCATGTGGGCCCGATCTTGGCTCACAGTTTGGCCACCTTTGCGTCCGGCGACTCGAGCTTCTTCCGAAGTAAACTCGTGAGCCGTCCCTTTTTCATGAGCAGCGCGTCCGCCTTTTCGGGCGATCTCCCGCTGGCGCTCGGGATTCATGGAGGCAAAGCCGCGAGTGCTTTTCTTCACAGGTTGAGCGACCGTTGCTGGTTTAGCGGTTTCTGACATTTGAGAAGGTAACATACATTCTCTCCTTCATTTATGCGTCCCGGAGTTTACCCGAAACAGGTGGACTATGCAGTGCGTCCACTGCCTTTGCAACCCGAATGCTGTTTCGCGTCAAGAAAGAATTTTAATTTTTTTCAAAAGGCCCAGACTAGGAGAACCAGACTGAACATTTATTGCTGAGTTTGCTATTGAGGTTGCCGACGGGCTGAAACCCCAAGCGTACCGATGCACCAACGAAGTAGGCGCGGGAAGTGCCTTGCGAGCCGAATGGCCCACCAACCATGCGCCGTAACCGACCGTTCTGGCAGGCGTTTTTCAATTGCCCGAACGATTACCCGGGCCGCCTTCGGGGTTGGATATTGCAACCAGCTTGGTATGGGATCCCGCGCTGACTCACGAAGTTCTGCTCGATTGTTCACCCGGCGAATCTCGGAGGTAACGAACCCAGGCGCAAGGTGGGTCACACTCACCCCGTGGGGCTTCATTTCGTGTCCTAGCGACTCGGCCAAGGCCCGAACCGCGTATTTGCTCATCGCATAGGCCGAGTTACCGGGAAGGGCCAAATAACCGTTCACGCTTCCCACTATAGCGAATCGTCCGCGGCTCTTTTTTAGCGCTTCCAATGTGGCGTAGAACGTACGGAGCACACCAAAGACATTTGTTTGGAATTGCCGCTCATAATCTTCCACCGCCAAAGTTTCTACCGAACCGGAGACACCAAAACCTGCGTTGGCGATGACAATATCGAGGGAAGAAAGCTGGGCCAAAACGGGAGCTAGTGCACTATTGAGCGAGTGGCTTTGAGAGACATCTGCCTCAATCGGGAAAACCGGAATACCGTAGGAGCTAAGCTCTTTCGCGAGGGCGTTTAAGCGAACAAGGCGCCGGGCCACCAAAACCACCCCCGCCCCGCGTCGCGCGTACTCACGAGCGAGAGCCTCGCCTATTCCAGAAGAAGCGCCGGTTACCAATACAGTTTTGCCTACTAAACTTGCCATCTAGGGGAAGGAAACCACAAAACCGGCAGTAACCATATAGTCGTTGTCCGTAAAACTAGGAAAACTCCGAAACACGGTGGTCACATCTGCAGTAAGGGAAAACTGCGAGCCAAAATGAACTTGAGCTCCGGCGCCCAAGTAGGGATTGTAGACAATCGGGTCGGTGGTAGTGGTGCTCACCGCGACAACTGTAGTTTGGTGACGCGTTTGTCGCGCCTGTACTCCGCCGCGCACAAACAAAGAGGCGAGACCCAAAAGCTGGTACCGCGTACGCAGCCCAAGACGCGCCTTGTCGTCAGTGTCGGTGATAGTGGTGAGCGTATCCGCAAAGCTTTCGGTGTCGGTAGACCGAGTGTACTCCGCTTCGAGCGATAAGAAGGGAATTCCCAGTGTTGCGCGAGCGCCGTAGACCAATCTATCGCGACTATGTGCGGTAGGTACGAGCTTCTGTACTCGCTCGTAACCGACAATGGGTTCCAGAGTGGTGGTGAACATCGAATTTGCGGCCAGCGCGGGAAGGCAGAAAAGCGCTAGGCCAATGGTCGAGACGTGGAAATTTTTCATGGAGTCTCCTTGGAGCAGTAATCTTAAACGGTTTTGGCGATTGGAAGAAGAAAGGAGTTGCAAGTCAGCTGGGTCTACCGCCTGCTGGCACCTCCGGCTGCCTAGCGAATGGTCCGCCTCGGGACTTTGAATTTCTATTTGTTTTCCTCCCGCTCGGCTCGCGGAAGCCGGCGTTTGGCTTTGATCAGATAGTTGCCCGCTCGACGCCCATTCGCTAGGCAGCCGGAGGTGCCAGCAGGCGGTAGACCCAGCTGACTTGCAAATCTTTGCAGTGGTGAAAGGGATGAAAGGTGCCCAAAATACGACGGGCACTTTTTTATTCGGATTTTTTCCTTTTTTCTAGGGCTGCGGTAATTTCCAAGTGGGCTAGCTTCAATAGGAGAAAATCATTTCTCTGCTTAAGTTGTTCCACAACTTTATTAAATAGGCGCGAGTTCAATTCGTCAGTGGCGCGGGTAACAGTGGTCAGCTCCCTGCGGCTGCCAAGAATTCTCCCGATTGCGGTGGTGACCCCAGATAACCCTCTTTCCAGCTCCTCTGAGGAGCACTGGGTGTAGTCCGGGGTCGCGCTGATTTGCTCCATGGAGGTACGTCCCTTCGCCCAACCACAGTCACCATAAGAAAATACAGAGCCGCAGATAGACAGCAAACAGACAACTTTCAAAGACCTCATCACTCTTCCCTCTCTAAATACGATCATTCCCGCCACAACCCGAAATCTTTTCGTAGCGGATCCGCAGGCGCTTACCATACCGCAACAGGTGAATCAAGCCTCCCTGTTTAGAGAGCCAAGTGGCTCATAAAGCCCAAAAAGGGCTCAGTGTATAAAAATTAGACAGACTGCCATTTGCTACGCGTTCTGGGCCCCCTCCCCGTGCCTGGAAAATCGGCCCCCCGCTTGCAATGTATTAGAACAAACGGTCTACGACCGCCTGTCCAGGGGGATAAGGTGTTACGCATTTCGAATATAGGTTTATTGAGTTTGAGCATCGCAGTGGGACTAGGCACAGCCGCCTTCGCAGAGAATATGGCCGCTCCGAACCAAATGGCGATCAATGGAATGGGCGGAATGGGAAATGGACGGTTTGGGAACTTTAACAATCCCGCACAAACACAGGCGGCGCAGGCAACTCAGCAGATACAACGTGATATAGCGAATCAGCAAAAAGAAATCGCTGCTCTTGAAAAATCCCAAGAGGAAGCGAGAAAAAACCTAAAGAAACTAGTGAAGGAAATTAACAAGCTCCCGCAACTTGTCGAAGCCAGTACCAAAACGGAATTCACCCAAGCGGACGCCACCGCACCCTACGCAAATGCTGCTGGTTCGCTCGTTGCCAAATACCTTGAGGTCGTAGCTGAAAAAGATGGCGCCCTTATTGCCTCGGAAACCGGCAACGACGCCGAACGCCTTGAACGCCGGTTAGAGAAACTAAAGGATTTAGTGGATGCATCGACCGTCTCGCTTGCGGAGGCAACTAGCACAGCAGCAGCCTCTAAGAACTCGACTGAACCAGCGGAAAAAGACCGGCAAATTGCCGACCAATTCGAATTGAGTTTCACCTCGACGGCGGCAGTTTCCACTTCATCAGGAGAAGAACCAGCAGCAAAGTCCAAAGGAAGAGAACCCCACGAAATAGCCCATCGAAAAGACATTGCTAACTTATTGGATCAACTTAGCGCCAAACCAGTCTCAGTCAAAGCGGATGTGCCTCCTGCAGATTGTGAACCTGAGGGACAATGCAGTATCTCTCCGCACCTACCTAGCCTTGAACATAAAGCATCCGGAATCTCCGAGGAACGCAGCTAATGAAAACCCTACACTATTTAACCTTGCTGGCCTTCATCTCGTTAAATTCCGCCAACGCGGAAACTGTGGTGTCGAACTTTGAAAAGGTTCTCAAGCAAGTCAAAGCCGCCCACAGTGAACTAGAAAAATCCGTCCAAGGCGCGCTAGCCATTGACCAAAACATCAAGTCCATTGACGAACAAATCGCAACGCACCGTCAAACTATTGCTGATTTAGAGCAACAAGCCGAAGAAATCGCCATGATGGCAAATCAAGCAATGCCCATGAATGGTGGCGGAGGCGGTGGAGGCTCTGGCGGTGGGTCGGGATCTGGCAGTGGTCATGGTGGTGGAGAAGCGCCTAAGCTTCCTGAACTTTCGCAAGCGCCTCAATTTGAATTACCTCAGGCGCCTAGTGAAAGCGCGAATCTAGCAAGTGTTGCTTCGGCCTTTGGCAATGATTCTCGACGAGGATTTGCGCCGGGTTCTACTGAGTTTGCAAAACCATTTGATTTCAAAATGCCTGAAAAAGATCCAAACTCAGGCTTTATCTCTCCTGCAACCGTTGCGTCGGGAAAACTTCCCTCGCTATCGGGACCTACTTCCATTCCCGATTCGCTAAGCAAAAACGCTGCGTCCGCAAATAGCGCAGGCAGTTCTGGCTCGGGCAATTCAACGGGCTCGGGCATGATGGGCGGAGGCGGGCAAGGTGCCGGAAATTCTGGCGCGCAAAGCGGTGGCGACGGCGCATCCCTCGCATCCGTGGGCGTCGAACCTCCCGAAGGTGAAGCCGCTCGACCACGTATTGAAACTACCCAATCCGGCGTCGGCGGTGATGGCGGTGGCAGCGCAGAGGGATCTGCAGGTAGCGAAGTCGATGAAAGCTCTATCAAAGCGCAACTTGCAAAAGGCGGCAACGAAGCACCCTTGGCGGGCAAAGAGACTGTCATTAAAAATCCCGAGGGCAAAGGCCTAATGGGGTGGGTGGGTTGGATTGGCGATAGCTGCAAAGCAAGTGGAGCAAAAGAAACTCTCAGCATTTGCTCAGCACCTAGAATGCGCGCCGAAGACGCAGTGTTTCTTGCTCAGCACAAGGACAGCACGCTGAGTCCGGAAGCCGCAACTCGCGTTGAACGCTCGGTAGCTTCCAAAGCGGAAAATGCAATTGCTCCAATGGAAGCTTCCGCCGGCCCAGTGCGAGATGGAATTCTAGGCCTGTTGTCGGGACGCTAAGAAATAAAAAAACAACGCACAGCAATAGCACGCGCATATTTCTTTCTTCTAGAAGTTGGCACCCAATCCACCAGAAACACTTTCCCGAGAGCCCGCTTTAAATGATTTGCAAGTCAGCTGGGTCCACCGTCCGCTTGCAACCCAGCCAACATATCCAAAT
>CAZTRP010000002.1:0-246463 GCA_964616705.1 uncultured Pseudobdellovibrionaceae bacterium | reverse complement strand
CTATCTTAAAAAACTTACAAATAAAAACCCGGGGGGCGTCCATGTCGCGCGGCAGCCGGAGGGGCCAGCGGACGGTGGACCCAGCTGACTTGCAACTCCTTGAGAATCCCCGTCAGAGTGACCGCGCCTGACCACCCGCGGTATTTAGAAGGAAGCCGCCCGCATCGGACTTTGTTCACAGCTGCTAAGACAGCACCCACAAGGGTTCGCCGTTACCACGACTCAGTGTTAAACTATTACTAACGTCTTCTTATTTACCCACCCAATCTGGAGATTCTCAATGCGACGCGAAGGCTCTTTGCTCTTAGCGATGGCCCTGCTGTGCACGCCCCTCACCGCTCGGACGGTAGTCCCCACGCTGATTCGGGGCACCGTGGCAAATCCGGCCGAATGGAAACAGGTAGTGCTCTTTGAGTTTGGCACAAGCACTTGCACGGGCACTGTTGTGGGCCCTCGCACAGTCATCAGTGCTGCACACTGTTTTAAAGCCAACGAAACAGTAAACTTCAAAACCGATGGCAAAACCTTCACCGGCAAAGTCACTCAACACAATCTCTACCCTGCCAAAGACATCGATCTTGCGATTGTGGTTACAACAGAAGACATCACGGGCGTCACACCGCAGAAAATCGGCGGCACAGCGGAACTCTCAAAAGAAGTCACTATGCTGGGTTACGGTTGTACGGAGTTTCCGGCTCCTGCCACTCCCGACAATATTCTTCGCATTGGAAAGAGCACCACCATTGGCTACTCAGGTTTTAAAGTCGCTACCCGCACTCCCGGCGGAGTCGCGCTTTGCTTTGGAGATGATGGCGGCCCGTTGCTACTAGGCACAACAAATGCTCCGCTACTCATTGGCGTAAGTTCGCTTGGAAATAAAAAAGATACAAACTACCACACACGACTCGACCGAACCGAAGCGCAAACCTTCTTAAAAGACCAAGCACAGAGCCAAGGCCTCGTCATTTGTGGAATCAACTCTGATTGCAATACCGACCCCACTCCACTTGCGCCCTCCTGTCGGCTCAGTGCAAACCCTAGCTCGGTGAAAGTGAATGAGTCAGTTTCCTTGGTTCTATCGTCGACAAATGCAGTTTCAGCGAGCATCGATGGCGTTGCGGTAAATGTCCCCAATGGAGAGCGGCGCATCACCACTACTGCAAAAGGGAGCTTTACGGCCACAGCCCAAGTGGCCAATGCCGCAGGACAAACGGCAAGCTGCCAAGCCTCCTACACAGTAAGTGAAGACGTCATTCCCGATCCACTCCGCCCCACTTGCAGAATCACCGCAACGCCCAGCACGGCACAGGTAAATGAAAACATAGTTTTGGAGATAACTACTACCGGCAATCCGGTTTACACCAGTATCAATGGAAACCAAGTTCCTTCTCCGGTGGGTCGCATTAATGTGTCTCACACTGTAGCAAAGGCCTACTCCGCCACCGGATTTGTTCGCGCAAGTTCTGGCTCGGCAAATTGTTTTGTGAACTACACCGTGGAGGATGGCACTACCCCTCCCCCCATAGCAGAGTTTTCCCTCACCCCTACCCACTGTGGAAACAATCAGTACCCAGAAAGCGGCATTAAGTCGGCCTGCATTGCGATGGTGAAAAAAGATCCTTCGTGGAATGACGTCAAAATCACCCAAGCGCTTTTACTTACCTATTCCGACAATTCACAAGAAGTCCTGGCTCCACTTGCGAAATCGAGTGCAACCTCTAAGGAAGAATGGACGGCTTACACAGGGCTTCTCGCAAAAGGTACTGCCGTTCCTGTACTCGACACACGCAAAGCCACGATTACGAAAATACTTCCCGGGGAAATCCCCACCGCCATTGAAGGGCGCAGCGCACGAGGCAGGTACTTCTTAGTTCCTTCCCTTGCGTCTTCTCCCATTCGCGCCTTCTTGCCGACACTTAAGACAAAGGAGATTCTATGATTGCCCGCCTAGTGCCTCTTTCTTTGGTCGTTAGTACTTCGCTCCTGGCCCGCGCCATCGTCCCCACCCTCATTAACGGCACACCTGTTCCAGCGGGCACTTGGCTTGAGGTAGTGCGCATTACTTCAAACGGCGGTGCTTGCACTGCAACCATCGTGGGACCACGGGCAATCATCACCGCAGGTCACTGCGCTGACGACGGGGCAACAGCGAACTTTACTTTCAAGGGCAAATCTTACTCCGCCAAAATGAATCGCAGTCCAAAGTACGAAGCCGAGGATCACGATATATCCGTCGGAATCGTCTCCCAAGATATTGCCGGTGCGGTACCCATGACCATTGGTGGCACAGCGGCTCTGCAGACTGAGCTCACGCTATTGGGCTATGGTTGCGTAGCTTCTCCCGGCACGGGCGGCAATGATGGGATATTGCGCATGGGACGAAGTGTGGTGACGGGGTTTTCACTTCCCTACGATGTAGTATCCCGCAAGCCGGGCGGAGCCGCCCTGTGTTTTGGAGATTCCGGAGGTCCAACGTTTGTAAAAAAGCAGGCGGGCTACTTACTTTTGGCCATTAATTCTAAGGGCAATATCAAAGACACCAACTACTGCACCCGACTCGACTTGGATGAGAGTAAGAACTTTGTAAAAAGCGTGGCAACGTCGAATGGGGTCGATATCTGCGGCATCAACGCCGACTGCAATGGCACACCTCCCCCAGCCGACCCCACCTGCACGCTTACTGCAAACCCTGGCACTGTGCCGGTATTTGGATCACTCGCTCTTTCGCTTAGCGCGCAAAATGCTACAAGCGCGGATATCGACGGCACGATAGTGAATGTGCCCAATGGCGAAAAGCGGGTAACCCCCTCGACCGCAGGAAATTTTACGGCCACTGGGACTGTGAAAAATTCGGCCGGCAAGACCGGGACTTGCACTGCTAGTTATACTGTAACGCCCGGGGCCCCTCCTCCAACAAAGCCTAGCTGCACACTCACGGCAGTTCCAGGCTCCGCGTTAGTGGACGAAGCAATTTCCATTGAGCTACAAGCTAGTGGCGTAGTGGACTTTGCAAGTATCGACGGAAATCCGGTGGCTTTTCCCAATGGAAAGCTCAACGTGAGTCGTTCAAACAAGGGCGACTACGTGGCTGTGGGTTTTGTACGTGGCCCCGGAGGATCCGGTGGTTGCGAGGCGACGTATTCGGTAACCGAAGGAGTGGAACCTCCTCGCATTGCCGAGTTCTCGATAACTCCTACTCACTGTGGCTCAAACCGTTTGCCCGAGAGTGGAGTGAAGTCGGCCTGCCTTGCTGTAATAAAGCGCGATAATACTTGGGGCCAGACTACTCCGGCACAGGTGATCTTGCTCAGCTACACCAACAATACCCAGGAAGTGCTTCCACTTCTGGCAAAGAAAGAGATTCCGCCCCTGGTTGGCTCGCCGCAAATTAGCGACGATTTAACCGTGTACGCAAACTCTCTTATCAAGGGCCAGGTGGTACTGAGCACAAAGACCGCAAAACTCACGCGTACGAAAGTAGGCGAAGTGCCGCTATCGATTGAAGGACGAAGTTCGAATGGGCGGTATTTCCTAGTGGAAAACCTACAGCCGTTTGATGTTCAGCAGCACTTGGTTAGCTTAAGAACCACAAAGTAATTACTTGGTTTTGGCTTGCGCTACCAGGGGTCGAGCGGAACCCGGCACCAGCTTATTGTTCGACATCACAGCTCGCAGTGCACCGGGCAATAGAGGTGCGCTGGGGTTGGTAAGCCGGCTAAAACTCGAAGGCGAGCGACCGGATCCATTACCCCCGCCACTGCCCAAACTTGAGAGTGAGGGATTGATCTCAGATCCCCCTTCGATTGGTGCACCCGCTCCCCCACCTAAGAGAGAAGCAAGATCCACTCCCCCGCCACCGCTTGCGCCGGAGTTCTCTGAAACAGATCCGGTGGAAGACGCGACTGTTCCACTGGCGATTCCTCTTCGAGAACTGCCGCCGGGGTGGCCCACTTCCGCTACGGTGCTCTTTGGAAGACTGCTCGACTGTGACGACGAGCCCTGAGGGGACCCGGCCCCAATGGGAGCCGAGAATGCCGCGCCAAGCCCGCCCGAAGGTGAGCTGCTTGATGTACCACCGGATTGTACACGAGCGGCTACACTTTTTGGAGTCGCCTTTGGACTTGTTGTGGACGCGGCAATTTCTTCGGCCGCACTTGCCTGCAAGGCGGTAATTTGTGAAGCATTGTTTGTTTGTACGGCCGCCACAACATCGCCTGCGGGATCTTTTGTGGGTGTGGTGGTCGACTGAGTACTCGATGTGGAGCTCGATGAGGTCAGGTCGGCAATTCGTTTCATTAATTCTTGATTGCCTAGGTCGGTGACTTCTGACGAAGCAATCGGCTGAGAAGCAGCAGCCGGTGCTGCTGCTGGGCTTTGCGCCGACTGTGACTGAGAGCCCGAAGAACCTTTGTCGCCACCAGACCCCGACGATGGGGAAGACGGACTTTGCGACGGGGGCATCATGGGCATGCCGCCCGAACCAGAACCCGAGCCACCCCCGGCACCACCGCCTGAACCGCCAGGTTTTCCGCTACATCCACCGCCCGAGCAAGAAGTGAGGGCTTTACTAAGGTTCATCGCTTGTTTTAGCGAAACCGCAGATTGCACGAGCTCAGCCTCGGCCAATTCATGTTTTTCGCTTGCTTCTTTGAGGGCTTGTTCTTTGGCCTTTCGGTTCTCAGTTGCTTCTTTTGCCTTTTGCAATTCAGCCTTCTCTAAACCCTTCTTAGCGAAGGCAGCCTTTTGGATAGCTTCAGCTTCCGCTTTTTGAGCTTCCTCCAAAGCCTTTTCCGCCGCAGTTTTTGCAGCCTCTGTTGAATCGTGCGTTTTTGAAGCGTTTTCAAAACCCGCTCTTGCTGGTGCTGTGAGTACCGCTGGATCCTGATAGGGGGTCGGCGTCGAATTCGCGCCAGAACCACACATGCCATTTGCACAGTTCCCGCTAGCCAACCCACTCCCCGCCCAACCCACACCCGCCAGGCACACCAATATGTAAGCGCGCAAAACCATTCTCTCTAGTGTACTGCATATGCCGAGCCAAAAAGGCCACAAAACACGCAGGTAACCCATGGATTATTTGAGAGAAAAACCCAAGACCGAAACGTGTATACAAGATTTCTGTCGACCCGCTTAGCACGTACGGGAGGAATAAGGTAAATACTTGAAAATAAAAACAGAATACTCGCTAGTTCTTGACGGGCTTGCGTAGGCTTGTAAGCCTTAGGGCCAGGTGAACCAACCGCTCCACCTTTATACAGAAGCGGCACAGCAGCCCAAGAAAGAGATTGTCCCATCCGGTACAGCGAAGCATGCGGAGTCCTCCAAACGCGCGAACCTAGCCAAGTCCCATTGCAGAATCAACAATAACCAAGGGATCTGATAAAATCGATTCCACTCAGATGACCATTCCACCACTGGCCAACCTAGAAGCGGTACGTAAGGATAGTGTGCATTCAAACACGGGGGTTAGCTACACGCAGTTTAGAGCACAGCTTGCGCCCAATTACCGTCGAGTGGCTATCGAAATTGCTTTAGGCTGGGCGGGTTTGATTTTGGTGGGTGCTGTGCTCACCTTCCTATCGCCAAAAAATCCACTTTCGATAGCGCTTGAAACGCTAGTCGGCGGAGCCGCAATAGGGCTGATAATTTCTTATATTCATCTTTTTTATCACGAAGCCACTCACTACTTGCTTTCGCCGTCGCGTCGCCGCAACGACAAAATCGCGAATATTTTCATGGGGCCGCTTTTGCTGTCGTGTATTGAGTTCTACCGACAAATCCACATGGCACACCATACTTACCTCGGCACGCCGGCCGACACCGAAAACTCTTACCAACAAGAGCTCACGCTGGGTTACTTGATTCGATCTCTATGTGGAGAACGCGTCGTGAGCGTATTGCTTAATCGTAGCCAAACCCCTTCAGTAAATATCAGTGCAGAAGTACGAAAGAAAAACCGTGCGTTTTTTCTACTAGGCGCCGCTCTGCACTTTTCGACGCTAGGATTAGGCCTGTACTTTGGAGCGTATGTTTTTGCAGCAAGCTGGTTTCTAGGGGTATTTTGCTTTACCCCGTTTTTTGGAGCTCTACGCCAATTGCTGGAACATCGGACAGATCCCATACAAAAAGCGAGTCGAGTTTTTCGTCGCTCCATATTCGCGTCCATTTTTGGTGCGGCAGGTTTTAGGTCGCATGCCCTGCACCACTGGGATCCAAGCCTTTCCTATACTTGCTTTGAGGAAGTAGAAGCGTTCCTGCTTACAACTCATCTGCGTGACGATCTTGTCGAATCTACCCAGTCGTACTTTTCTGTCTTCAAGGAGATATTTCTTCATGACACCCAAAAAAGACATCCCCTTGTGCCTCAGCTGCGGCAGCCACGCAACCGTAGCCTGGGCAAGAGCCACTGACTTAGAGTACTTCACTACCAGTAGTTCCTATTCTTACTACCAGTGTGAAAAGTGCCGTGCTCTGAGCATTTCTCCGGTACCCACAGAATCGCTTGCAAGCATTTATCCGCCCAACTACTACGCTTTCGATTTAGCCACTCACTCGCCACTTCAAAGAGTAAAACAATGGCTCGATCAGCGCCGACTAAGAAAGCTACTGGCGAAAATTCCAGGCAGTACCCTTTCAGTACTCGATGTAGGAGGGGGCACGGGGTGGATGCTTGAACTGATGAAAGCTTCAGACGCCAGAGTGCAAGAAACGACGGTGGTGGACACGAGTGAAGCTGCTGTTCAAAAAGCAAAACAGGCGGGCCACCTTGGCCATGCGGGAACTTTGGAGTCTTTTGCTACTGAGAAAAAGTACGATCTGATTTTGTTGCTCAACCTCATAGAGCATGTAGAAAATCCGGCGGCGCTATTAGAAAAAGCCAAGTCCCTGCTTTCAAAAAAAGGATTGATCCTGATAAAAACGCCCAATGCCGACTGTTGGGAGGGCCGGCTACTAAGACATAAAAACTGGGGCGCCTACCATTGCCCTCGACACTGGGTGCTTTTTACCCCCGAGAGCCTAAAACAAATCCTAACGCGTTCGCACTTACAAACACTGAATCTACAATGCACCCAGGGCGCAACCTTCTGGGCCTCTACGTTACTGATGCAAGCGCACCAACGCGGTTGGGTACGGCTTGGACCCGAACGGCCCATCGATCAACACCCACTCCACGGAGTTCTCTGCGGTATCTTTGCAGCGGTAGATTCCTTTAGAGCGCTATTCTCAAGAACTTCGCAAATGTTCCTAGTGGCAAGCCACTCCAACGACTAAAAGGGCCCAGCAACCGCAAAGCAATTGGGTTTTCAAAGTATTGTTGTCATTTACGCATTCTTACCAGACGAAGCGGGCCAGCCGCGTCACGTGGTATGATTTCGTCAGGGTTTTCGCGCAATGCAACAGCCTCTGCGGCTTTTCTGTTTACCTTAGCGTAGGCATCCGCAGGATCTTCGTTCTTCTGCAAAAGCTCCCACTCCGCCGCAGTCAAACGGCGATAGTCCCACTGATCGTCGAATTTATTCAACTGCCCAAGCAGTCTCTGCCTTTCGTATCTATGGACTATTGGGGAATCCTTCGAATCGCCGCTAGAGGGCACGCGCACTGTACCTTCCGAAGCCGATAGCAAACCCCAACTAACGGGTGCAACCGCCACTTCCACGAGCCAGCCCTCGCTATCCCGTCCAAGTGTCTGGAAGCTATTGTCGAGAAGTTCTTTAATCCGCCCCACTTTTCCCTCTTCCCCAGACCAATCGGCAAATGCCGCCATCGGCACAGAGGCTTCCCCAAGTTTTGCAATGACGTCACGGCGCTGGTCTTTGGGAATTATGGTGTCCAGATCGGTTTCTTGAACAATACTCAGGCGGTGGCACAACCGAAGCAACGCGGCCTTAGCGCCCGAGTCGGTTTCGTTGCTCCGCAACCATCGAGAAATTCCCGAAGGCTCTGTTTCATCAGCGAAACCTGAAAACTTGGCCGCCTTAGCAATTGCCCGAGCTACGTCTCCACCAGCGTAAGATTCTGGTACATGGCTCGCAACATCGACCACGAATTGTCGCATTTCTCGGCTTTTCTGGTGGAACCCATGCAGCAACTGCTTACCCAAAGCGAAGCTGTTCGAAAAGCTCTTGTCGGTGGCTCCCGCCAACACTTCGGCAAGGCGACTCCGATCTGCCTGAGAAACAGTAGTTAGCAGAGTTTCAATTTCAGCGGGGTTAAGTTTAAATGCTCTGGAAGCATTTCTCATTCGAGTCAGTAGCTGGTGCGGACTAGAACTTGGTATCGAAAGCAATCGCTGAAGTGCCTCCGTATCTGAGACGGAATAGGCGCGAGCTAGGACATCTGGAAAGTACTTTGATTTGCTCTCAATAACCTTCACTAACTTACGAGGGTCCTTACCAAAGACCTTGTCGAGAATTTGGTGTTGATCGCTTGAAGGCATTTTCCCTAGTACCGCCTTCAGAGAATCCCCATGGCTATTTTCGAAGTTCAATATTGTCAAAACATTCTCGGGTTCCGTCAGACGTAAGACGGTTTCAATCCCTTCTTTCGTCCCTCGCTCAAAAGCATCGCGAGAGGCGCTCAGTAGTCGGTGAAAGCTTTTAGCCGTACCGCCGCGAAAACTCCCAAGGAAGACTAGCTGGTCAACCGGGATTGAAAAGTTTTTGGCAATCCTTTCCTGAATTTTTTCAGAAGCAAACTCAAGGTGCGCCTTTAGAAGGGATGGATCGGATGAATACAAAACTTCTAGTGCCGCATCGCTGAAAACCCCAAACTTTGCTGCCTCTAGCGGTGCCATAAGGGCCCTCGCTAGTTCCACGCGGTCTTCCTGGGGCACCAGAGACAACGCCTCTCGAAACGTTCGGGAATTTCTTTCGACGCCACGACCAGCGAGCTCCATTAACTTAAGCGCCGTGTCTGCCTTTAAGTTCGGCAAGCCAAGCAACCGTTCGGCCCCAGGGTGATTTTTTAATCCGTAGGCCTCAAGCACCGCCGGTTTGATCCCGGGGTTTGGTGTCGCTAGATGAGCCGCCAAAAGTTCGGGATGTTCACGGTACAAAACTCGAAGTGCGGCCGATCGCTCTTTGGGCCTGAGAGCAAGTACATCTTCCAAGCTTAGAGCCGCCTTATTGCCCTTTCTCTTCCTCATAGGCAACGGAGCAAGAATTTCTGCCGCGTGTCCTTGTTGGAGTTTCGGCATTAGGTCTTCAGCCGCTTCGGTAGGACGATGAGTATCGACTTCGGCGAAAAATAGCGCCTCTTCGTCCTCTACTACCCTTTCAGATTGCCCAACACTGCGTTCATCGCGATGTAAGTCCCTTCGAGGTCTTTGCAACGCAAGATAGTTAGCCTCGCAACTTTTCGAACTTTTCCCCCATCCGCTATAACGCCGCACCAACTCAGCCGCAACCACCGCTCCCCCGAGCACGGCCCCACGATGAGCCCAATTCGCCGAGTTAGGTTCGGGACTCGGAGCGGGAATCTTTGGTTTCTCGCCCAGATCCGAAGATGGCGGCGTAGAATTGGCAACCACTGGAGGAGCAGCGACAGCCGAAGGAAACCCTTCCGTCCCTAACTTTCCTTGCTTTGCCAAATTGGCGGTGGTTCCTTCAGGCATTCCCGACATGGTGTCCGCATCATCAAAGGCTTTAGCTGCCTCGGCCCAAGGCGTCTTGCCAAGGGTGAGTGGTGCCAAGTTTAGGCTAGCACGGTGTTTCTCTAATGCCTCGGAAGGCGTTGCTGCCTCCATGATTTTTTCTACAAACCTAGCCGAACCATCGGGGGGCAGCTTAAGGCGTTGTTGCGCGTAGATAAGTGCGTCTAGCGCAGTCAGGGCGCTATCGACTTCACCGCGCCCAAGCTGCTGTGCCAGTGAAAACGCCGGTGTCGGATCGGTGGGAAAATAGGGTAAAAGTTCTCTGAGTAAAATGGCCTCGAGCACGGCACGCTTCGGATCGTCGGCTGCGAGCAAAGAATGCCTTGCAAGGAATTTCGGATCCCGTTCGGCCGACAACTCTTGCATCATTCGAGTAACCTTCTTCTCGAGTTCTTGGCCGCTTAGGCCCAAAAGGCTTTCTCTTAACTTTTTTAATCTTCTGGAAGTGAGTTTCGATTTCTCTAGACTCAGCCGGCTTTCTACCTCTCCTTGCAATCGCCAAGGTGAAAGATTTCTCGTTTGAAGTGCCCACTCCACTTCTTTTTTGACTCGATCCTCGTATTTTCTTACCACTTCCTCACGCAAATCACGTGAGTGACCAGCACCCTCAAACAGAGAAAAAACCCGGGGGTAGCGCGCGAGTCCCTCTTGATCCCTAAGAGCATCGACAACACGCGCTTCCTTGTCCAAGGGAACCAACGCCTGCTCAAGCGCGGTTTTTACCTCGGAATAATTCGGTTTTGCAGCGCCGGATAAGAAAATTCCCGCCGCGAGGCGCTTTCCCATATCCCCACTCAAACCGACCTGCTTGGATACCCCGTCCACTGTGGCTGCAAACTTTGCTACATCTAACAGAGGGACCGGCTTCTGACTCGTGCGGATCTCTCGAAGATATGCCCCCACGGCATCCCACGGAAATCCGGCCGCTGCTAAAGCCTTAGCGAATGCAAGGTATTCGGGCAATTCGTTGGCGGACAACGTACCGAAAAATTCGGTAACGTCGCTCCAACCGCCTCCAAAATGTGACCTTAGAAAATCCGCCCGCTCTCGGCCACTTTTACCTCGAGCCTCTAAAGCCATTGCCAATTCTTCTTGCTCCAAAGCTTTCAATGCTGCCGATTCAATGGCGTCTGAAGGCGACGCCCGCTCCCGGGTTTTTTGCGGCCTAAGTTCACTTTTTGCTAGTACCGCCCGCGGATAGAAAGCGACTCCTTGAAATTGTTGATCCCATTGCTCTAGCGGCTCTAGCAGGTCGCGGATCTCCTTCTCTAGAGACGAGCCGTCGGGTGCCGTTTGGAACGCACGTCTGGCAGCTCGTTTCAAATCACCGAGGGCATTTCGGGGATTCGGGGATCTGGCCAAAGCGACAGCCACGTCCAAGGCGTCCTGCTCTGAAAGAGCCAATCCGTTCTCCAGACTTCCCGCAAAACGGTAAGCCTCCATTGTCGTCTCAAAGGACTTCAAGGGGTTTTCCGTACTCAACAAACCATAGACCTCTTCTAGAGGAAGTTTTGACTGAAGCAGCCGCGCAAGAACTTTTAACGCTAGATCGGGATCCGGCGAATTAATCGCAAGCGGGTAGGTGGAACTGTCTTTCGTTTTTCCCGGGGCAGCGGGTAAGGGAAGGATGCCACCATAGAATTTTCTTTTAGCAAGGAACTCGCCAGTACTTTGCTCCGTCGGCGGCTTTCGAAAGAAAGGATCTCGATCCTTTTCTGGCATTCTGGCCTGACTGAGCAATAACGTGAGATCGCCTGGCGAACCGGGCGTTAACAGAGCCTGATAATCCGAAATGAAATCCAGGTCGCTTGGAGTTAGCTTATTCTTTTCATAAAGATTAAGTAGGTCTGAGAGGTACCGGGGCCGATCGAAAATCTTCAGTTTTTGTTCAGCTTCAATCGCTTGAAACTTCTCCAGAGTTAGGCGATGTCCCGGCGGTAGAATCTGCCCGAAGGAATCAGCGAGCTTGAAGGCAAAAAAATAGTGCTCGAAATCGATATCGTTGAAGGGGACAGCCTGGGTTTCGAACTTGGTCTTGAATCCCAAGTATTCTGCCGTGATTCCGGGCCGACCCGCCGCATTCCATTCCTTCCGCCGCTTGTCCAATTCTTTAGTGAGAAGATTATACTGGTCCTGATAGAAGCTAGACGGCTGAGAGGCACCCGTATTCTCCTCAGCGCGCAACAGATTCCGCCCTAACCCAATCTGCGACGCCTTTGCGCGCGCTGTTTCTAACTTAGTAATTCTCTCGAGTAGCGCACCCAACGTGACCTTCGAAGTGGCAAAATCGAACGCTTCCGCCGCTTCCGCTTGGTCTTCTAACCGATAAGTTCCCAAAACATTTTTCGCGACTTCGTACCGCAAAGCGAACTCTTGTAGCTGGTAGACATCCTCGACCGGTTGTTTGCGCTCACTTAACTTGCGAATCAGCTCTTGTTGGGATTCTGGAGTCGCTAGCGACCTACCGTTTGAAAACACATCGTCCAGCGCATCCCTAGTAGTGGGATCTAGCTCAGAGTAATCTTTCCCCATCTGAGCTGGGGTTGCCGATTGACCAGAGCTTCCTTCCTTCGCAACAGCCTGGTCGCGATGGGTTCGGGATCTAATACCGCGTTCCGACTTCACTCGGAAAGTAGAGCTCGGGGGCACTTCGCCAACAGCAAGGCCGGCAATCAAGCCGGCTGCCATTAGAAGTATCCGTATTTTAGCCGGAAGCGTCATGGATCCCTTCTCAACCCAGGACAAAGAGTGATACCGGATTAGCCTCCCACGGGGCGTTTCCGATCAAATCTACTCCGCAAGGCTTGTAGCCAGACAGGACGTAGTTTCCCAATCTTATGTATCGGTACATCGAGTCAAAAGCGTTAGGGGCTGTAATTGCCCGGTGTTCGACTGTTATTTGGCTGCGTTCGTGACTTGCATGTAGACACTCCAATTGCATTTCCCGCTCTAGAGGCTTTGTTTTCCGCCTCGGGTATTCTTCCGGTACATGCGCAAAGTTCTTTCACACGATTGCATACCTTAGGAGGACAGCAGCCCGGCGCGCATGTTGCACTTGAGCCCTGAGGGACTTTGGCTTAAGGAGCTCGACTCATGCGAATTGGAAATTTTGGAATGCTTGTTGTGGCAGCGGTGGCCGGACTACTTTCGGCTTGCTCAATTAAACTCCCGAACCTCGACGCCTCCCTCAACAAAGTAAAACTCACTTGCTCGGCGGTTGTCGATCCTGCGGCTGGTTCCATTATCGCATCCGGTGCGGCTGTGCCCATTCAGGTGAAAGCAAGCGGCGGCGTCGCGCCCTATCAGATTTTTGATTCCACCACGACTTTCAATCCCGATACGGTAATTTCTCGTACCTATACGAACACCACCGCATCGAACATCACCGTGAACGACACGGTCATGATGAAAGACAACCTCGGACTAGTTGGCCAATGCGGCTTCTCTGTCACTATTGCTCCCGCAGGAACCGTTCCTTCTAACTTGGCATGTACTCTTGCCGGCACACCTTCTTCGCCAGTGGTGGGACAGAATGTAAGCTTTCTTGCGACTGCTTCCGGCGGTACCGCTCCCTATGCGTTTTCTCAGTTTACCCCTGGCGCAGACAGCACGATTGTAACAGCACTCGCTTCGGCGTCTTCCACGACAGCAACTGCTACTGCAAAATTTAACACCGTCGGACTTCGCACCCCTTCAGTAAAACTTACTGACAACACCGGCACGGCCATCACCTGTTCACAGTCCATTAACGCTGTTGCGGCTCCATCGGTAAGCGTAATTGCTTCGCCTGCAACTTCAGTAGTCGTTGGAAATAGCATTACACTGACCGCGACTCCCGCAGGATTCAGCGCGACACCAACCTACGTTTTCTCGACCACTCGCTCTGGAGTCACTTTGAGCTGGAGCGGCAACACAGCAACAGTGACATCATCGGTGGCTCAATCGGCTTTCGATGTTGTGGTCACAGCCACTGCTGGCAGCCAAACTGCCACTAGTGTGATTAGCCTTGGTTTTGTAGCGAACTCCAGCTTAGCTTGTTCGATTGTTCACCCCTCTGGACTGCTCTACCCCGGCCAGACTGTAAACTTCAGTGTGGTAGCAGCAAATGGTGAGAGCTTACTCATTACCTACTTTGCAACTCACAGCGATGGAGTAACCGTGGCAAGTTCCAACAGCTCTCGCTCCATCGTTTACTCTGTGCCCGGAATCAAGAACGTTCTCCTGCAAGCCAAATCGACTACAAGCGGAGCGCTCTGCCAAGCTGGAGCAGTTCTTTCCGATACAATTGAAATTAGCGCGCCAGTAGTACCGACGCTGACCTGCAACGCCTACACTTCGGTAAACCCTGCTTACACCTATCAGTACTTCACCACGTGGGCAGCGATCTCCGGTGGACAAGGTACACGTTGGGTGGATTCACTGACCGTTATGCAAAACTCGACACCGGTTTCGACGTACACGGGAAGCTGGCAGAACTCGACGAGCGCACAGCTGATGATGTATTACGCTGGAAGCTACCAAATTCAGCTTAACGTAAAAGACAGCTACGGAAACACCGGCAGCTGCACTACCACGCAAGTTATTTGGTAAAAGCCTACGGACGGCCTGAGTGCCTGAGCTTCATCATGGCATCGAGCGAGAATGTGCCCGGGCCTGTGAAAAGCAGCGCAATAAACGGAAGCGCATAGAGCAAGGCGAATTCCTTCTTGCTCCAGGGATCCGCAGCATGCACTACTACCGCAGCCGTCACTAAAGTGCCGACTATCGGTAAGCAGGCAAGTCGAGTGGATAGGCCCAGCATAACCAAAGCCGCACAAAACACTTCGGCAAAAATGGCGACTATCAAAGTAAGAACGGCGCCCATTCCCAAGGGATCAGGAAACTGCTCAGAATAGGTCGAAAAGTTGTTTAGCTTACCTAGGCCGTGAGCAAATAGAAGCATCCCACCTGCGCCCACGCGCAAGAGAAGCAAACCCAAATCTAGACGCATTTGATGACCTTTCTTATTTTCCAATTTCATTGAGAAGCTCGGTAGCACCATAAACCACCTTCATTGCTTCCCACATCCCAGCAGCATCCACTGAAATGGCGCGCGAGACCTTGTCATCGTACATGTAGTTGGCCGTGAGTGAGTCGATGTTGCCATCGAAAATCAACCCAACCAACTCACCGTCTTTGTTAAGAACGGGGCTGCCCGAATTTCCGCCGATGATATCGGCAGTCGACACAAAGTTGAAGGAGACACTTGGGCTAAGAGTCGACTTGGCACGAGTCCAAGTCTCTGGAAGAACCCACGGAAAAATCGCGCCGTGCTTAGCTTCGTGCGCAAACGCTCCCCCTAGGGTCGTAAAAGGTTCTACCTTTGCACCACCATCTGGCGAGTATCCCTTCACCGTTCCATAGGCCAATCGAAGTGTAAAAGTTGCATCAGGGTAGGTGTCTGCACCGCGCATGGCGAAGACGCCACTGGCAATTTGTGCATAGGCTTGTTTTTCCTCTTCAGCAACCTTCTCCTGGTATTGTTTTTCCACAGCGCGGGCAGCCTTATCCACGGCCAGTGCCATACGGATCATTGGGTCTTTGCTTGCCTTGATTTCTGCCAATCCGCCCGCCGCAATGACCTTGCGAACGTTCACATTCTCAAGCGTAGTTCCGTTTACTACGGAAGCTGCCACTGCAGCAGCACTGCGCCCTGCAAGAACCTCTTTTACCAAAGGATGTTCGTATCCAAACTCCTGAGCAAAAAAGGAGAGGGAATGGGTCAACAAGGCGATTTCCAAATCTTTAAAAATCGCTTCATCGGAATACAGAGACTGCTCCAACGAGCTCCGGCCTGAGTCCCGATAAGCCGGCAAACGATCGGAATTTGGCTTGCCGTTTTCCTGGGCTAGACGAACCAGCGTACGAGCGATTTTAAAAAGCCTCGAGTCAAATCCATGTCCGGTCTCAAGGATTCCACGGCGCTTGAGAATTTTCGCGTGCACGTTTTGAGCATTCACCAACCGGGTCCACGCACCAGAAAGCTCTTTGCTTCGTGGGCTCGCCAAAATGTCGGCTCGCAAGCGGTATTCCTCGGCTTGTTTACGCTCGAAAAAGGACTCTTCTTGGAGGCCCTTAAGCATGCCGAGGTAGACCTTTCTAGAATTCTGAACACTGAATAGATCTTCCTGAGCGTGGCTTCTTTGCTCTACGCCATACCCGGAAAACACCGACAAAACGCTTTCCCGTCGTAACAACCAGTCGAGCATGTAGGTGAAACGATGATCACGCAGAAACTCTAAAGCGGCAGTCGAGTACATTCGATTGGTGGTACCTGGGTGGCCAGAAACGAAAATCAAATCGTTCTCGGCAACGCCCTTTGGCGCCCATTTAAAGAAATTGTCAGTCTTCGCTGGGGCTCCATTTTCGTAAACACGAAATATGGCCATATCTAAGTTATAGCGAGGAAATTCAAAGTTCTCTGGGTCGCCACCAAAAAAAGCGATTTGGAGTTCTGGCGTAAAGACCAAACGCACATCCGTGTAAACTTTGTAACGGTAGAGATGGTACTGACCGCCCTGGTACAAAGTAACCACATCACTTCGAAAACCCGTCTTTTCAAACGATTCTTTCTCGATTTTTGCAATAGCAGCACGGCGTGCGTCATTCGCCTGCGCGGAATTCATTTGTGAACTAACCGACTTTTGGACTTCGGCGGTAACCTCTTCAATGGAAACGAGCTGGTTGAGCTCTAGTCCTTTAAGCGGAATTTCTTCAGCGGGAGTACGCGCCAAGAAAAGATCCGTGTAGAAGTCGATTTTTCCCTTGGGAATCTTCTGCAGAGTGGGTGCAGCTACGTGATGGTTAGTAAGCACCAACCCGTTACTAGAAATAAACGAGCCCGATCCGCCGGAGTTAAAGCGCACCGAGGACTTCATAAGGTGGTCCCGCCAAGCGTCGGTCACCGTAAAGCCGTAACGATCTTGAATCTGTTTAACGGGAAGGTTGTTGTACACCCACATGCCTTCATCGGCCTGAGCGGCAAACTGAAACAAAACCAAAAAGAGCCAAGTTATTTTACGCAAAATCCCTCCCGGAAAATAGAATCGGCCAGAACGGTAACAACCATTGCGGGCAGACACAACCAAAAGAGGAAATAAACTGTAGACAGATGTCAGCGGGAAGCTGCGCGAGACTTTTTTTTCCGCGTCTCCAGCTCCAGAAAAGCGAGCTCTTCCTTTAGGAAAGGCAGGCGCATCAATAAAGCGGGGGCATGAGAGGCTAAGTAGGAAATGACAGCGGCCTTTAGACTCCGACCCAAAAGGCACACAAGAAAAATCTTGGTCAAAGCCATTCCGGAAAGCGCCGCTACGGCAACCGCCGGAAACTGTACCAAGGGGCTTGCAGCCAAAAGGAACAATGCAACTAATCCCCAGCGGTCGATGAAACCCTGAACCATTTGCCAGGAAGAGGAATTAAAGGATTCCGGGAACCATATCTGCATTGCATGAGGCCCCTCCCATTGCACTACACCGGCTAAAACCAATGCCCCCACTGCGGCCCCCAAACCAATCCATACAAAGGCAGAAACCCAGCGCCGGGGTTGCAAGATCACCGAAGACACTAAAAGGGCGTCGGTAGGGACTACGAGAATAAACAGATCCAACCCCGCCAAAATACCCAGCACAGGAAAGTACCAAGGACGGTCTGCAAACGACTGCAGGCGCTTGATCCATATTTTAAAATTTTCCAACGTAGCCATCTCCCGTTATCTGAGCTAAGAACTCGGCATGCTGACTTACCAAACTTATAAAATCTTACACTTTGCTGGGCTCGTCATGGTGCTTGTTTCCCTGGGTGCTTTGATCGTCCCCGCTTCGGGCAAATTGAGCAAGCGATTCCTTGCCATCACCCATGGCCTAGGAATGTTACTTCTTTTCGTGGCTGGGTTCGGCATGATGGCTAAACTTCAAATTCACTGGCCCGTCCCGACTTGGATTACTTTAAAAATCGGTATCTGGCTCGCCCTGGGCGCTTTCATGGGCTTGATTCCAAGACTTCGCGCAAAAAACCCTACGGCGCTTTTTTGGGGAATTATTCTGCTTTCTATTTCTGCGGCTTACCTCGCTTTGAATAAGCCGATTTAACCAGTAATTTTTTGCCCAAGGCCGATCGGCTAAGTCGCTTCTTTACCCATTCTTTGCGCATTTTTGCGTAATCGGCCTTCTGCTGATCCGCGGACTCTGGAGTCTCGAGCGCTTTAGTAACCCGCTTTTGTACTTCCGCCACAAACGCCTTTGCAGTGGTACTCAGCGCCTCTAACGCCGAGGGCTTGGACTTTTTTTTCGTTGTCTTTTTTTTGCCCGAGGAGGCTTTTTTTGCTTTTGCCATAGTGGACCCTATTTTGCTCCTAGAAGCGGTAATTTGAAAGCCCTGCTCGCAGCTAGGGTTGACGAAGTGAGGGCGCACTGGTGTCCTTTACCAATGATGAAAACTCTCTGGACTTTGTGTTTCGTGCCCTGCTTCGTTTTCGCCAATCCCGTTCAAGACCAAATAGAAAATGCAAAATGGGACCCTAAGAAAACTCCAGTCGCCGAAGAGTCCGCACCCAATGACAAGCATTCAAAATCAGAGTGGGAAAAGGTCGCCACTACCAAGGCACCTGCGTGTAAGGCAGGGGAAAGCCGTTGGAAAGTAGCAGCGAGCAGTACAGTTGAGGCTGCTGCCACGAAGGAGAAAAACCTTGCGGTTAAGGGGAAGTTTTCTCGCTTCACCGCCACCGCCGTCGAAGGCTCGGGGAAACTAGCAGGCGAAGGATTTTTAGATCTATCTTCTTGGAACTCGGGCGTGGCCCCACGAGACTACCGGGTACTCAAGCACGTATTTGCCGTCGAAGAGGCGGGCCAGACCGTGCTTCCCTTTAAGTTTACGCTTCCCACCTGGGCCCCAAAGCAAACTCAGTGGGTTTCTCCGTTGATCCTCCAATTTACTTTCCAGGGCAAACCCGTGGAACTGACCTTTGCCGCGACCCTTAAGGCCGAGGGAAAGAACGTTCGAATCACTTCCGCCGAGCCCAAGCGGTTTACTTTCCTATCAGAGAAGCGCAAAGGCGCGTTCCAGAAGCTTTTGGAACTTTGTAACCACCATTTCCTAGCAAGCTTTGCGGATGTTTCGCTCGATCTGACCCTCGAAGAGGCTTGCCCACATTGAGTTTATAGTTTAACCCCGTGGCATGACCAAGTGGGAAAGGCTCTCGGACGAGGCCCTTTTAACAAAGCGCTTTTGCGACCTAACGGTGGATTTCAAAGAGTCGCCTGTCTACCCGCTCGTCCAGCGTTTACGAGGCGAGCTTAACGCTCGGAGTCTGCGAGTTCGGCCTCACTTTTGGTTTTCTAACGAGTGGTTCACACCGGAAGGCTTTCTGGGCATTGCGGTTCCGTTCTATCTTGCGCACCCCCGACTCAAGGAACTAGACGATCGCCAAATGCGAGGCCTTCTCGCCGAGAGTCCTGAACGAACGCTTAAGATTTTGCGCCATGAAGCGGGGCACGTAGTCCAAAATGCGTTTGGCTTGTGTGAGAACGAACAGGTGCAGTCGGTGTTCGGCCGTTCGGATACCCGTTACCCAAAGTACTACTCGCCCCAGCCCTATAGCCGCCGTTTTGTGAGGCACTTAGGCGACGGTTATGCCCAAAGCCACCCAGACGAGGACTTTGCCGAGACTTTCGCAGTGTGGCTTACGCCACGCTCCCAGTGGCGCCGCAGGTATCGGGGCTGGCCCGCCCTAGATAAACTAGAATTCATGGACCGGCTAATGCGATCACTCGCCGGAAAGGTGCCTACCCATGGCAAGCGCCGTCCCTTTGAGCCCATACACCAACTCGATCAAACGCTTGCTGCTCACTACCAGAAGAACCGACGCCACTTCCGATTGGAAGCGCCTGAAATAGACCGCCCACTGCTCAGAGTTTTCTCCGAAAAAGCGCCTTCGCGCTCTTCCATGACAGCGCCACGTTTTTTGCGTAAAATAAGACCTAAGCTAGTTCGTAAAGTAGCTGACATGAGCGGCGAACCAGCGCATCGCGTTAACCGGGTAGTCCAAGACTTTATTACCCGGTCGGAACGACTCAAGCTTCAAGCAGGGCGCATTCCTGGCCCCTCCGAAAACGGCATCCCCCTACTTCTTACACGCCATGCTTTAAGGTGCGTAAAAGCAGGCTGGTACCAAATCGCTATCTGATCCTTAAAAGAACCCATCTTCCACGAGACAAAAATGGCTCTAAATCCCAGGCGTTTGCGCGTTATGCTTCTTACTCACGCCAGCCTTGTTCCGCCGAAAAATCCCACGCCCACTGAGTTGAAAGAAGCCGATTGGCAGGCTGAGTACGATGTAGTGCAGGCGTTAGAAAGTTTAGGGCACGAAGTCAGCTGCGTGGGACTGTTAGACAACGTCGGCGAAGTTCGACGTCGAGCTTATGAGTTCCGACCGCACATTGTTTTTAATCTCACCGAAGAATTTGATGGCGTAGGTTTTTTTGATCAGAACATTGTGAGCTATTTGGAACTTCTAAAAATACCTTACACTGGCTGCAATCCACGCGGCCTCATGTTGGCGCGGGACAAATCGCTCGCTAAGAAAATTCTTTCTTTCCATAACGTAGCAACACCCGGGTTTGAAGTTTTCCCAAGAGGCGCTCCCGTCCGACGGCCAAGTGCGCTAAAGTTCCCGCTAATAGTGAAGTCGGTAAATGAGGAAGCGTCGCTAGGTATCTCTCAGGCTTCGATTGTGACCGACGACCAAAAGCTTGAAGACCGCGTTCACTTTATCCACGAACACATAGGCACCGACGCAATTGCCGAAACCTACATCGAGGGTCGGGAACTTTACGTCGGCGTTTTAGGAAATGTTCGAACGGAAACATTTCCAATATGGGAAATGTTTTTCCCCAACCACCAAACTTGGCCAATTGCCACTAGACGAGTGAAGTGGAACGGCGAATACCGCCAAAAGCACGGCATCTATTCAGGGGAAACAAAAGACTTACCCTCCGACCTGGCCAATAAAGTCCGAGAAATCAGTCGTCGCGCTTACCGCGTACTTGGTTTAAATGGCTATGCTCGTATGGATCTGCGACTTGCTCCCGACGGCACCGTGCACTTAATTGAAGCCAATCCCAACCCCCACATTGGGCAGAAAGAAGACTTTGCCCAGTCGGCAGAAAAGGGCGGGCTGTCTTATGTTGATTTACTCTGGCGCATCGTGAATTTAGGATTGCGCTGGCGGAGTGAAGCTTGATTGCATTGCCCATAGACCCTTACCTCACCCAAATCGTAGAGAGATTGGTAAAAAAGCCGAACTTGCTACTCAAAGCCCAGCCAGGGACCGGCAAAACGACCCGCGTTCCTGCGGCGCTTTTGACGTCGAGTTTTTGTGGGCCGGGGCGAGAAATATGGGTCCTTGAACCTCGGCGCCTTGCCGCAAAGCTAGCCGCTCGCCGCGTAGCTGAAGAGCGAGGCGAAAACATCGGCGAGACTGTTGGTTACCAATTCCGTCACGAAAAAGTGGGCGGTCCAAAGACGCGCCTCAGGTTTTTTACCGAAGGAATGATTCTACGCCACCTTATATCCCAGCCGGAGCTCCCCCAGGTCGCAGCCATCGTGCTAGATGAATTTCACGAACGCCACCTGCAGGGGGACCTCGCCTTAGCAGCGCTGCGCAGACTTCAGCGAACTCGACGCCCCGACCTACGCCTCCTTGTGATGTCGGCCACGCTAGAGACCCAGCGCCTGGAAGAATACCTCGATCACCCCGACGTCTTAGATATCGAAGCACCCCACCACAAGCTCACGGTCAGAAATTACTCTCCGCAAAATGAAATGCGTCTGGACGAGGCCGTGCCACGGGCCTTAAAAATGGCCCTAGGGGATCCCCTCTACCGAGGAGGAGATTTCTTGGTTTTTCTGCCAGGAACTGCGGATATTCGTCGTTGCGAGCAAAGCCTTCTTCCCATGGCCCGTGAGCTAGGCCTGCTGGTAGTGCCACTGCACGGAGACCTTTCAAAAGAGGAACAAGATGTCGCTGTCAGCCCGAACAGTAAAACAAAAGTAATTCTATCGACGAATATCGCGGAGTCTTCGCTCACCATAGAGGGCGTTGAAGTCGTCATCGACTCCGGCCTGCACCGGCAGGCTAGCTACTCTCCATGGTCGGGAATGCCCTCGCTGCAGACAAAACCCATCAGCAAGGCGTCTGCCACCCAAAGGGCCGGCCGTGCTTGTCGAACTGGGCCAGGTCTGTGTTTTAGACTCTACTCCCAAGCCGACTTCGATCAACGCCCGGCCCAAGATACCCCGGAAATTTTACGTGCCGATATGGCGCAGACACTGCTTGAACTGAAAACTCTAGGCCAAGTAGATGAAAATGGATTTGAGTGGTTTGAACGACCTGCCGAAGGCTCGCTACAAAGTGGCAGAGAGCTGCTATTTTGCCTAGGCGCAATACAAAACCAGGCGAGCGGAGCCGGGTTAACCGAACTTGGCGAGAAGATGGCTAGACTTCCCCTACATCCACGGCTCGCGCGCCTGGTTCTAGAGGCACAAACTCGACAATGTTTAGGCTGGGGAATACACCTAGCCTCTCTATTGTCGGAAGGCCTTCTCACAGGTTCCGATGCATTCGCGAGCATGCAAAAGCAAACTCCCCCGGAACGAGTGACAAAGCAGATTGCCTCCTATTTTCCCTCGGCCCCTCGCAAAGAGTTTAATCAATCAGAGCTGGCGCAATCGGCCTTGGCAGCCTTCCCCGACAGAGTAGCGAAACTGCGGGCCGGCTCCCGCGAGGATCTGGTTCTGTGTGGCGGGGGCAGCATTAAAGCCACCGACGCACAGTCGCTTGGCAATTCAGAGTATTTCCTGGTTTTGGGTGCAAGAGAAACAAAAGCCCATGGACAGGCGCGCGTTCAAACTCGCGGCGAGGCGCTTATTGCCATTGAACCCGAATGGCTAATGGGCTTAACCCCGTCGTTGCTTACCGACGAAGCTTCAGCGCTATCGTGGGATGACAAACGAAATCGGGTCACCGCGCAGAGCCGTTTGCTATACGGTCAATTAGTAGTTGAGCAAACGCAGACGCCCATTTCCGACTACGAGGCGGCAGCGGAAGTTCTGCTCCAGGCGGTTTTGGGAATTCGAAAAAAGGAAGCAGAGGGTTATTCGGCCCACGACTGGATTGAACACTTGCTTCCCGTCTGCGGGCGAGAAGTACTGGAAGGTGTTTTCGCACGCCATGCCTTAGCGCAGCAGTTCTTGGGGAGTGAAACGGCAAATTCTATATTCGAGAGGTTGCGTACTACGCTTTTGGGAAAAACCCGACTAGACGAGTTGCAGCAACTGGATTGGGAAAGCGCGCTACTGCCTATTGAGAAATTTGGACGCAGCCTTCCGCCGCATATTGAGCTTGGCGGAGGGAGAAAGGTGAAAGTCCACTACTCCCTAGGACGTCCACCTTGGATTGAATCGAGACTTCAGGATTTCTTTGGTATGAAGGAAAGCCCGGCCTTGCTCGGCGGTAAAGTTCCCCTCACTGTGCACTTACTAGCGCCAAACTACCGTGCGGTACAAGTCACTACGGATCTGGCGGGCTTTTGGAAAAACACCTACCCCGCCGTTAAGCGGGAACTCTGCCGCAATTACCCTCGGCATAGCTGGCCAGAAGATCCGGCCAATGCCTCGCCACCCGCACCTAAGGTGCCGCGGTCCAAGGGGCGTTGAAGAAATCGATGAGAGACTGAGAATTGCTCACACTTTGAAGCGGATCTTGGGTTTCAAGAAATTCAGCGAATAGGTCGATGAATTTTAAATCATTGAACTCCAACTCTGTTACCGATGCCTCTTTACCCTGAACGTACTTTTTGAAATCGGCAAAGACGTAGCGAAACGGCCGTTTCAAATATTCGTGGGAAGCGAGGTAAACAAGGTAAGCCGGCGACATTTCGCCTTCGCTATAGGAAAAATACTCCTCCCAAGCATCCCACCGAGCCGCGTCTTCCTGTGAACCTTGGTCCAGAAGGCTGAGATGATTTACTTTCTTCTCAAAAGCCTCAAGCCCTGTGACTAGTCTATCGGCTCTAAGGTTGAAAGACGTTCTACGAGCACGCAGCTTCGCCTGAAAGTCGGATAGCCATTCAGAATCCGTGGGATCAAGTTTCAACGACTCTGAAAGTGGATTTCCGTCGTCGATTTCTTCATCTAACTTAATAAGCTCGTAAGCCAATAGCTGTGACCTTGCAGAGGAAATTCCTAATCCTGCAAGTTCTTCAGCCACCTTAGACTTCGGGGTATTTAGGTCTTTACGAAGCTCCAACCGGCGTAGCCACTGGGCAACGACTTGCTGAGGACTTCCTCTATAGAGTTCCGGCACTTTGGAGTCGTAGGCAGTAAAACCATGGCCATCTTCCAAAAAAGCAGCCAGCCGACTTGCTCCATGTCCGACATCAAAAACAAAATCAAGTTTATGCTGCCTCAGCAGATCCATATCGAATCCTGCTTGAGTCATATCTCGAACCACAGTGGGGTTAGATGGCCCAGAGTAAAACCAAGGAAACTGGCTAATGGCGGGTGTTCCAGAAACCCACCGCTGCACCCCACGCAGGCGAAAGCCCTGTTCACTCTTACAAACGAGTAGCAGACGGCGTACTTCGGTCCCTTCACCGACCGACTCAGTGAAATACCCATCTACGTTGAGCATGGCCCTACGACGCGACTCTTCGAGATAACCCGGGGGAGTCTCAGCCAACCCCGAAAGCGCGAGAGCAACGGGCGTCTCGCCGTTGGGAAATGCGAGTGCCAAAGGCTCCCAAGTCCCTGCTTTCGAGCTCGCAGAGTACTGCTTGTACATTTGTACTTTCGGCGCTGCCTCGGGACCCTGCTGGGTCAAGGCTGCAATTCTCAATTTACCTGCGTCACCTAGGTAGGCCGAAATTGAAAGCAACCAACCGCCCGATCCAACTGCAGAGGGGAGCGGGGATAGAGAGAAGCCCGAATCACTGTAATTACCCTGCCATACATCTCCCTTTAAGGAACCCAACACATACCCGTTGCCCCAACCTAAACTCCTCACCCAGCGCGCGCCCGAAACGTCGCCTAGCTTCTTCCAATGGGCCGGGCCGCTGAGACGGGCATCTACTTGAAAGAAGGCGTGGTATAGGCCGTTGTCGGTCAGCCCAACAAGTTCTAGTTGCCCTTCGGTGTCCGTTGCGTGGAGTGCGACCGACCGAAAAGGCTCATTGAATTCTGTTTGACCCGAGGCCCTCGCTGAAGGGAGTACTAAGGCTTTAAATGCACTGTCCCCGTTTCCTCCCAAATCACGTGTAATTTGTGCCCTGTAGTTAACTTGAAGAGAGACTTCCCCTGATTGATCTACGGTAGCGGCGACCATCTGGCCCGATGCATAGGCCACTGCCAAATCGGAGTATCCCTTGTTACCAGGCTCACGATTCGTATCGAAATAATGGAGATCGCCCAATCCCATTCGAGTTGCCCCCACTCGCTGGATGCGGTCCTCGCCCGTGGCTAGAACAGATGAAAAAGCCGCCAAAGTCGGGAAAGAGAATCCGGAGAAGGCATCGTAGGGTGAAGCGGTCGTGGCTACGTGAGCACGCGCCCCTAAGTCTGAGAGCTCCTCTAAGCTATGTCCGCAGATTGTTAAAGGTTTCGAATCTGGAGAAGCCTCATTGGAGGCATACAAGAGCCCTCCAATGGACACTGCGAAAATTAAGACCTGAAACAGCAAACCTGGCACGAGGGCTCCTTTGAGAGGGGGCCTACCTACCAAATTGGGTGGGTTAGATCAAGTAAGGCACCGAAGAATCCCACCCCAAAGCCTCACTCGAGGGTGGGTTCGTGCCTACTTTGCGATTTTGCCCTTCAGAATATCTATCAACCAGCTATGTGCATCCATGACTTCTGCATTAGGAAGTAGCTGATTGTCTGTCGGTTTGACCGCCAAAGGGTCATTGCCAAAGAAATCGGCCGAGGCTAGCACACCCTTACCCTGCCGCTGCATATAGGTTCCCGTCTGCGAGGAGTAGGTCAAAAGTTGTTTCGTTCCGTCTGGGTAAACAACGGCAAAGGAGTTAACCCAAGCACTGTAACCACCATTGTTGTAACCCACCCTCTTAGGAGTGGAAGTGCCTACATTCATCAGACCACCGAGAATTGCCGACTGGTGTGAATCGCCAACCACCGAGTTTTGGCTCCCACGCGCATGACTCAATAAAGAACCGCGCGCCCCATTGGCACCCTGGTGCCCATGGAAGTTCAAGTGCACCGGCCTGTGGCTAGGCCCAATTGTATCGGCCTGCCCAAACGGAATTACCTGAACCCGCAAGGGGTCGCTTACCAAAACCGAACTCTCCTCGTACCCCCGGCGAAGGTGCGCCGGCAGGCTATTGATGTACGCATTTCGATGGTGAAAGACCCACTCTAAAGGATCTTCCACACCATAATTCACCTTTGCGTGCGTGAGTTCCGCGAGGAAAGCCCCATTTACTACTGATTGCGTCTCGGTCCTGCGATCAATCAAGGTCCGTCCCCAATAACTATGGTTGGAGTCTGGAAACTTGACGCGAATATTGGGACGAATTGACAGAAATGCATTCGTTGTTTGCACCAGCCCCATCATCTCATGCTGAAAATCCAGTTCCCCTCGGCGAAACTTTTGAATGAGCAAACTAGTCCGTTGCGCCTCGTGGTGATTGTGTGAAAACCCGTCAATAGGATCGTGAATATACACCTCACGCAAGCTCGGGAAACTTTGTAAAACGTCCCTGTACAGAGAGAGCATACGTTGGTCGGCTACGTAGTCGTGAAGATCTCCCACAATAAGCGCTTGTGGTTCAAAGGCAGTTTCTGAAAAAACGGGGGTATTTTTCTCGTTGAGCACAACGGAATACCGTCGGCCCATGTCGTTAAATCCGGCCGTCCCCTGGTAAACCCTATCGTCGGTGTACTCGACAGGCCGAACGTGCCAAGCATTTCGAACGCCCTCGCCCATGGGACCGGCTTGGCCATCCGCCTTCTCAACAACCAAGAAGCTATTGCGATGGTAGTTTCCAGCTAAGCCACTAGTGCGACCTTGCTGAGGCATGCGATAAGGGTACACCGCTTGGCTTAACGATCCTGGCGACCACTGAGCAGTTTCCTTAATATGATCGCTTCCAGTCGGAACTATTCGATGAGCGAGCTGCGGGTGCCCTACCAAAACAAGCTGTCCCGGAATGAATTGCCCATACTGATCTAACGAGGCAAAGGGGTTCTTGTTCTTGGCCAAAATGGGCAACTGCCAAATCTTCAGGGCAGAATTGGAAATCGTGTTGGTTATGACGTGAACACGGGGGTTCTCCAATAGACGTTTGTCCAAACCCTCCAGAATTTGATTGGTTGGCAAAACAAGGATGGGATAGTTGCGTTCCTCAGCACGTTTGAGCATGAGCGCATACATTTCTTCGACGAGCGGTATACCCGCAGTGGCTGAGGTAATAAAAAACCCGGGGCTATTCTCAATCGCCTCACGAGCACGCTCCGCGCGGGTCATATCGAAATCTATATCGGAGAGATAATTTCTAAATGCGCCCGGGTGGGCCAAGCGAGCTTGCGCCTCGAGCTCCTTGATGCCTTCAGGAAATAGCACCGGCAGTTCAAAAAGGGGCTTTGGCCCCGCCACTTGGACTGGACTTTCCATTCCCAATAAACGCTCCAGGTCCGATTGAACAAAATCCCCCCGCAAATGATTTTCTAAGACAGCTCCCTTGGATTCGCTCCGCAAAAGCGCAGCAAAAACTTGCTCTACGGTTGGGGTATTGGGTTGGGTTTTCCGGTGATCGGGCCTATCGGTCTGCCGGACCGCGCGCATAAATGCTTTGAGAATCTTCTCTTGCGCTGCGAGGAACTCGCTTGTGTGCTCAAGCTTTGCTTGTGCCACCAAAGTCGCGGGATCCCCCATCACCGCGGCGAGGTAGGCACTCTCGACCTTTAGATCTGTCGCCAACTCTTCCAGGCTCGGCATCCGCAAAGTGTTCCGGAAGAAAACTATGACTTTCTTGCGAATGGATACTCGAAAAGGCTCAAAGTGTTCCGGGATTTCTTTCACTGCCAAATCCAAAACTTCATGGATACTCTTTGGCGCACCACTCATATTGAAGTAGGCATCGAAATCTTCTTCCATTTCATCCAAAAGACTATGGGCAGCAGTTGGAACGGTGGTTTTATGGGCACGGACTTTCTTAACTAGTTCCGTCGACAAAGGGAGGCGTTTGTGACGTTTGCAGAACTCGGCGGTTTCCCAAATCACCACTCCGTTAAGGTCAGCGATATTCTGAAAGGTACCGTCGACACTTTCCTGATTCCAAACTTGCTTAAAAGCAAGCTTCTTGCCCGCTCTTTTCAACTCTCTCGCGCAACCCGCACCGTCCGACTCTACGGCGCGTTTCGCCATTTTTTTTACGGCTAAGCTATTTTGCGGATAAAAGATAAAACCTAAGAAAGCAAAAACAACTACTAAGTACTTCACTGATTACTCCCCAATACCCTACTTACCCATAAGCTGAGCGACGCAAGAGCTCCCAGATGGAAGCTTGAGCCATTGCTGAATTTCTTCAGGCAATGCCTCTCGGCCAAAACCACGATCAAACACAGTCCAACGGTACGGCCATCGACCAGACGCCACCTCTGCAGCATCTCCCGTGTGAAAAAGTACAAACTTCATGTTCTGCGCGTAGTGAAGATCCATGGATAGATTTTCAAGTGCATTGCTAATAGCCACAGTGAATCGTGGGTCATCTTCCGCGACAATAAGTACGTGTAAGGGCTTTTGAGTTCCTTGCTTTGCCTGAAAAATATCCGTCACGAGCTCTTGGTGCGGTGTAAAAGGCCCATTGAGAAGCTGCTGGGCCTCTGCAAGCACGGCCTGCACTTTCTTTGGCCCCAGATCTCTTCCAAAAACGATTGCACTGGGATCGGCTAAAAAGTGGGCCCTAGGTTTGAACTCACCTTTTTGTGGCAAGTAGCCATCTTTTTGCATCTGGGCCAGCAAGGCATGAAACTCGCCTAACTCATGGCCTCGAGCGGAGAATAAAATAAATTCATCAGCGGCCGCAGCCTGAAGAAGAGGAAACGCTGGTCCCTGCCAAGTTTGCTTTCCCTTTGATTCGGTCTGCCTGGCTTTCGCAGCTTCATAGTCGCGCAGTAGCCAGTTCGTACCATCAATACCCGGACGAAAATGTGCATAGGAAATATCGGAACTGACGCGATAGTAGCCTGGGATGATTTTCTTTGGACGATTCGGATGTTGGGTATCGGGATCCAATTCTACTGAATTTAAATCCCCCACCAGTCCCTCGCCCTTACCAAGAAGCGGTGCGAGTCTGCGGTACTCCGCAAATGAAATATCGAGAGTGGGAGGAGATTCAATGGATTCCCCGCTTTGAGTAATTAGCTTTGTGGGGTTGGGCTGCATCGAAGAGTGCAGCTGATCGATTCGCTTGAGTGTCCAGTAGGTGCGCCACCCTGGCTCGGGCGGGTGATCATTTACCGTAGTTCCATCGAAATCGACTAAGTAGCGCGTTTTGGCCTGCACCGAAGCAGGACTGGCAAGAAGAAGCACTAGCAGGCCTACCTGCCAGGACAGAGAACGGACTACGAAACCGATTCCACCCATTTATCCCCCTTAACCCGTTTATTCTGTGTAAGTGACGATCCCAATCGCCGGCAAGGGCTTTTGCGTTAGGAACCAAACAAGGTTTTGACTACGCGCATTATTTTAGGGTTCCGGCCACACCACATAATTATTGCCGCGCGTTAAATCGTTGCGTGTAAAGAACTTAGGCGGGACCGACCATCCAAGTCGCTTTGGCTCGGCACACTACTTCACCGGCCCCATTTTTTAACTCCACGGTGACAAAATATTCTTTTTTCACCATCTCGCTTGGCACTCCGCTATGACACTCCGCGGTAATTGTGCCACGGGCCTTTTTGACAAACTCCATTTGAAAGCCGGTCAATATGGCTCGTAGACTCTTTGGCAAACCAGCTACCATTGCCAACCCAGAAGTAAGCTCGGCAAGGTTCATCAAGGCTACGGCGTGTAAGCAATTAAGGTGATTGCGAACTCGCCTTCGATCCCGCATTTCTAAAATAGAATGGCCTTTTTCCAAAAGCAGAACCCGGGCGCCAATAGACCCGGAATAGGGGATTTTGAAACCTAGCATCTTGCTAAAGAGCACCGAGCCACCAGGAAACTTTTCAAATCGATTCCACACCGCAAGAAGATTCATTTGGGTTCCTTCCTATTTTCAAAACCTGCGCGAACAAAAAGCGGATCGCGCTCCGACTGAGGTACCGGGTAAATTTGAAAGCCTATCGTATCAATTGCCTTTGCAAGAGGCTCGCATTCTTGTTCCCAAAACAACTTTAGCGCATCAATGCCCCGTTGTATGTCGTCTGACTTTGCTCTGGCGCCTGCGTTTTCAAGTAGCTTTAGAAAAAGAGCCTCCAAGAACTGCGCAGATTTCCCCTTAAGAAAATCGTGGATCAGCCCTGGCCAAGGGGTAGGTAGACGCCGCAGGCCAAACTCGTAAGAGTACGCCTTGCGTTCTACTTCCTTCGAACGAATAGGATGCCCGACAAAACGCAAGAGTCTCACTAAAGAGAAAAAGGCTTCAGCCGTTACAAAGCGAGATCGAAAGGCGCCAAAAAATGCGTAGTCCGAAAAAGCGTCCGGTGTGGTGGTAAAACAAAGGTAAAAATCCACGCCACTCGACCGACACCCCACCAAGGGATAACGATAGCTAAAGGCGCCGGCGACGTTTAGCTTTGGCTTCTCGTTCTGAATCTCGCGAAGCTCGAGCAACAAAGCGTCAAGTTCGGTATCACAAAGCTCAAACTCAAGCGCATCGGCCGCCTTAATTATTTTTCGCATCTTCCCGCCCCGGGCAAGGCGGTATTGGCTCAAACGCCGGCGAAGATTCTTTGCCTTCCCAACGTAGACGGTCTTCCCACAGGAAGTAGAGAATGTGTAAACGCCCGGATCCGTGGGGACCGTAGAAAGAAACTCCTTACCGAACTTACGATCGAATAAGCGCATCTTCTTCCTAGAACGAGCCCCCAAGAGGCTTTGCTTACTTTGCGGCGTCTTTAGACTTTAAACTCGACTCATTGGCCTTTAGAAAAGCACGAATATCGTCGGCCATATCCAGCAGCTTAGTCCACTGCTCCTTGTATAGAGTAACAGGGAAACGTCCCAAACCATACACTGAGAGGCCGCCCTTCTCGCTCACTCGAAGGGACAAACCCTTCGACGTGGTTTTTTTCAGCGCCTCGTTCTCAGCCCTGAGCCGTTCGAGTTCTTCTTGTAGGTCTTGAGACATTTTTTTCTCCTTATGCTTTCGAAACCGCCGGAAGTTTTTCCAGAAGTTTCAAATATATTTCGCCCATATCTAAGGCATCAGAAAGTGCCGTGTGGGCCGGTTGTTCTCTAAGTCCAAAAAACTTCATCAACTTGCTGGAAGACTCGGTTCCTGGTGGCAACACGCCCGCGTCTACCAAAGCTCTTGCAACACAAGTGACATCAAGAGTGTGGTGGTGAAAATGATCGCGCATAAAATCCGTCCCAAGAGTTCGCCCCATAAGCGGGATATCCAATGCGCTAAGCGACTTGCCCAAAAACACGGGGCGGCTATCGCCGAAAAATGCCTTCATTTCCGCCGTTTCAAGATACTGTTTCACCAAGGCCGGCAAGGCAGCGGGCGGGACACCTTTGGAATGCGCGTCCCGAATCAATCCCTCGTTGTTTTCTACTACCCACGCATTGAGGGTCGGCTTGAGATCTTCAAAACTTGCGCACTGTACGAGCCATTCCACTCCGAGCTCTCGGACAACGCGGCGTTGAACGGTGTCTACCGGAACAAACGCCAACTGAATAAGCACGCACTCGTCGGTCAAACCAGTCGCCTCGGTGTCTATGCTTAAATACTTCGCCATGACTACTCCTACCTGGGCTCCACCTTAGCCGAGGGTCGCGACCAGATAAAGCCCAATACACTTAAAGCCAAAAGATCCAAAAAAACCTTTGCCGGCCAGGGAAGCCTCGAAAAAAATGTCAAAGACCCAAAACTCAAAAGAATAAAGAAAGTAGCTAGCCGCTTTGCCGACGGGCGGATCACCCCACCATCCCGCCACTCCCGAATGAGCGGCCCAAAAACGGGGCTTGTGAGTAACCACTGGTGCATTCGGTCCGAACCTTTTGAAAAGCAGTACGCGGCCAGCAAAATAAACGGGGTAGTGGGAAGGACAGGCAAGAACACGCCAATCACTCCCAAAATCAGCGCAACAGAACCGACGAAGTTAAAAAACGTTTTACCTAACACGCAGATCCCCTCAAAGCCTCCCGGATAGCATCGAAGTCGGGAAGCTGCTTGATAGTATCAAACCACTGCAATCCTCCGAATCGGTGCACCATTCCCGACCACTGCTTGATCCGGCGCGCCACACGGAGAGAATCAGCAGGTTGGCGACCTGTAAATTCCCCGAATCGCTCAAAGAGCACGAGCCAGTCTTCGGGCCGCTTTCCAAACGGATTTCCCGAGGACGATAACAGTCCCAATTCAGCGCAAACGTTAGAGGCCAAGTTAGGATCTACTAAAGCGCCCCGTCCCAACATGTAGTGCTCACACCCCGTGATGTCTCGACACCGTCGAAAATCATCCAAAGTCCAAATATCGCCGTTCGCCACGACCGGCAAGGGATGCAAAAGTGCCCGAACTTTCCCAATGGGCTCCCAATGAATGGGTGGAGCATAACCCGCCATTCGGGTGCGCCCGTGAATCGTTATCCAACTGGCACCGCCTTCTGCGGCCTGCACTGCATTTTCAAAAATCGGAGTTGTACTCTCCCAACCCAGTCGCAATTTCGCCGATACGGGTACAGAGGCGGGACACGCAGCTCGCACCGCGCTGACGATTTCGCGAATTCGATGCGGGTACTTGAGAAGCGTCGCTCCCCCATCGTGACGGTTGACCGTCGGTGCAGGACAACCAAAATTGAGATCAATCGCCTTAACACCTAGGCCAACAGCCAAAGCGGCCATTCTCGCAAGGCGCTCGGCATCGCCACCCAAGAGTTGCAATTGCACAGGCGTACCTGAGGGAGTGCGACAACCGGCCGAAAGCTCGGGAAGGTGGGAGTAAAATACGCGAGCCGGAAGATCGGACTGAGAAATACGCAGAAACTCCGACACACAAAAGGAGAATGCCCCGGAGTGCGTCTGAAGCGCTCGCATCGGAGCGTCCGTAACGCCCTCCATAGGGGCCAGAACCACGCAGGGTCTGCCGGCACGCGGGCCATCAAAACTTTCCATCGCGGCACCTTAGTGAGCCGCTCGATTTAATGCAAGTGCTTGAAAACGCGATAGATTTCAACACCCCCCTCCCCTAGCAACCCTAGACACTCTTTTACCTAATGTTTCAGACACTTAGCCGATCCCGTGTTTTGGGCGATCAAATGCTGTACAGCGGGGGGCGCCCCAAGAAGCCTTGGAGCAATGGCACCGAGCTTGCTCTATAGAATACATATGAAAGCTCGTAACTACAGCCTCTTGGTACTTCTGGTTCTAGGCCTTGTTGCCTGCGGACGAGAGACTACCTCGATGAATATCGCAGCGACGGGTTCGGCTTATCAGTGTGTGGTGGGAACTAGCTTTCAATCTTCCGACGGCTGCAATACCTGCGTTTGTCGACAAGATGCTAATGGCAACTCTGTTGCTGTATGCACCCAGATGTACTGCAACTAACTTTTATCTTCCTTACCTTTTTCACCGCCCAAACAAGGCGGAGACTTTCGGTTTCCTTGGTAGTTCACCCATTCTTCCGGTGTATGGGTATGCAAAGCCAGGGCATGAACGCCAGATTTCATTTCCTGCTCAAGAAGAGAATAGACCATTCGATGTCGAAGCACTAAGTTCTTACCTTCGAAACTTTTTGTGACTACTAACACTTTAAAATGGGTCTCGGACCCAGCTGGAACACTGTGATTGGCGCTCTCGTTCAACACCTCAAGGTGCTGGGGCTGTAGAACACTCGCGAGCTTTGCTTCAATACGTTGTTTCACCGTCATGGACGTACTATAGAGGCTTCTGCATGGAATGGAAGGACATCGATTGGTCGGTACTGAAACGACTCAGGGAGCGGTTTTTAGAACCGTCGCCAGGAGACTATTGGAAGTCGGACGTTGAACTCGACCACTATGACTTGGCCTTTGCCCCTCGTATTGAAGCCAAGTGGAATGCCGTACTTCGTGAAACGAGTAGCCGACTCAAAGAGGAAGGGCCCTTACACCTTCTCGACTGGGGTTGTGGTACCGCCACGGCCTCAAGCGCTATCATCGCGCACTTAGGAAAACAGGTTCGCCACGTTTCTTTGTGGGACCAATCGCCACTAGCTCGAAGTTTTGCACTCAAAAAAATTCAAGCACTTGGCATAGAGGCTTCTGTACTCTCTTCACCGGATGCTTTGCCTTCATCGTATTGGCTAGTGGCAAGCCATGTTTGGAATGAACTTCGCGGTACTTCGCAAAGTACGTTTCTGAATGTGCTTGGCAATGCCCAGGGATTTATTTGGGTAGAACCTGGCACCCCAGCTCTGGCGGGAGCAATCGTAGAAGCCCGTTCAATGCTTCGGTCGAATTTTGAAATCATTGCCCCTTGTACTCACCAGGCTGCGTGCGGAATGCTCGCACCCGAAAATTCGGAGCACTGGTGTCACCATTTTGCTGAACCTGATTCAAAATTTTTCCAAACCGCCGAGTGGAACCGCTTTTCAAAAGAGATGCAAATCGACTTAAGGTCACTACCAACCAGTTTCTTAGTCGGAAGCCGCCATAGAACTCCGCCTCAACAAGTCCAAACACGCGTCATTGGTCGCGCTCGTATTTCAAAGGTATTTACGAAAGTACTTGGGTGTAACGAAGCGGGAGTGGAAGAAAAAACTTGGCGAGCCGACAAGAAAGATAAAAAAGTATTCGGTACAACGGCTTTTACAAGGTTCCTGAAAAATTGAGTAGGCGCCACCAGGAGCTCTCCCTTAGTGGCGCCCCGCTCTAATTTAAATTACCCTTGGTGATCGTCTACGTGATCGCCGTGCACTGCATGGGCATGACCATCGTGCAAGTAATCCACATGGTCTGCATGTTTTACGGTTTTGTGGCCGCAATTCTTACCATGTTGGTGCGTATGATTTGCATGAAGCTTGCAGTCAGCTTCGTGTTCATCTACGTGTCCATTGTGCATGGCATGTAGGTGACCGTCGTGTGAAAAGTCATCGTGATCTACGTGCTTCACGGCCGTATGCCCACACTTTGCATCGTGCTTGTGTTCGTGATTTGGGTGCGTAGCTTCTTTCGCAACCGCGTTGGAAGCCATTCCCACAGCTACTACCAAACTAAAGAAACCTGCCTGAATGATTTGCATACTCTCTCCTTTGGTGAACTACTGATGTCGGCAGCATAAACGAGAGTTGCCATTGGCACGCTGTTTCATTTTTTACGCGTTGCGCTCAAGGAACTTCCAGACCGCGTCATAAAAAAGGGTGGGCGATTCCACCAGGAAAAGATGCCCGACCTGAGAGAAAACCTGCAACTCACTTCCACGAATCGCGCGGTGCATGACCTCTGCGGCATCTGAGGAAATCACCTGATCATCCTCGCCATGTAAAATCAGAGTTGGAATACTTAGAGAATGGAGGAGCGCCGTAAAATCAAATTTATGGAGTGCTTCTCGTTGAAGAGTAGCTTGAGCCCGAGTCTTCGGATCCAGGAATACTTTTGACGTCTCCTTGATCATGGCTTTGAAGAGCGTGGGATTTTTCTTTGCAAAGTGGGGCGAAAAATACCTGGCTAAGTTGTTATTAATTTCCTCGGGCCCTTGAGAAGAAAGTCGATTATCGACGCCAAAAAAAAAGGAAGAGGGCGTAGTCGATACTAGAATCAGACTTCGAACTCGACCGGGGAACTGATTGGCTAGCAGCTGGGAAAGTACACCCCCATAAGAAATCCCCAAAACGTGGGAGCGCGAAATTCCTTCTGCATCCCAGATGTCGCGAATATCCGCAATCATCTCATCGCGGGTAAATACACCTGGAGTTTCTGTCTTTCCACAGCCCCGATTGTCAGAACGCAAAATTCGCATTCCTCGTTCAACGAGAAACCGCGCCATCGCACGAAAATCGGAAGAGGAGCGGCTATAGCCATTGATCAAGGTGATACAAGGCGCTAGAGCGTCTCCTTCGATTTCATAGAATATTTTCGCACTTCCCTTTTCAAGAAAGGGCATTATTCGTGCTCCGTATATTGGAAGAAACGCCCTAACGCTTTTTCCAAGTAACCCACGTCTTCGACGCCAGCGAGTTCTCGGATGGAATGCATGGCGAAAGTGGGAACCCCGACATCTACTGTACGCACCCCCAGGAGGGTTGCAGTGATGGGACCAATCGTACTTCCACACCCCATATCATTTCGTGCAACAAAGTTCTGCACCGGAACTTTTGCTTCTTCACACACTTGTGAAAAAATCGCAGCCGTCTCGCTTGAGGTTGCATAGCGTTGATTGGTGTTGATCTTGATTGCGGGCCCTTTGTTGAGTATCGGCGCATGTTGGCTATCGTGCCGATCCGGGTATGAGGGATGAATTCCATGGGCGTTGTCAGTCGACACCAAAATAGAACGAGCCATGGCCCTATGGAACCCTTCCGCTGTCTCGCACAATCGTTCAAGAACTGACTTGAGGAAAGGCCCTTGCGCGCCTGCAGCGGAGGCGCTGCCGACTTCCTCGTGATCACTACAAACCAACACACTCGTGGCATCGCCCTTAGAGTTTGCAATCGCGTTGGCTCCGGCCCAACAACTCAACAAATTATCTAAGCGGCTGGAGGCAAAAAATTCGCCGTGAAGGCCGACTTTAGCGGGCGCTTGAGTATCGTAGAAATACAGCTCGTGACTCAAAACCTGCGCAACGTCCTTTACACCGCTTGCTTTGAGCTGTTCGACTAAGAGGTCTTCCAGGGTCCCTCCTGGACCGGAATGCCCCATCAAAGGGACCACTTCGGTTTGCTTTTGGATGGTTCTGTTTTCATTCGCGCTACGATTAAGATGGATCGCGAGGTTAGGCACAATGGCGACGGGTCTTTTGAAATCGATCAAAGTGGAGGCGATTCCCTTTCCCTTTGAACGAGCATAAGAAACTCGACCCGCCAAAGACAAATCGCGATCAAACCAAGTGGAAAGCAATACACCACCATAAATTTCGGCGCCAAAACGAAGGTAGTTTTTGTCGGCAAGTTCTGGATTTGGTCTCAGTCTCAAGCAGGGGCTGTCGGTGTGAGCGCCCACCAGACGAAAACCATCCTGCCACGGAGCACTTTTGCCGAGCCGAAAGGCCACTAGCGCAGAACCATTGCGGGTCAGAAAATACTTTCCTCCCGCTTTGAGTTTCCAAGCTTCGGATTCAGAAATCTCTACAAAACCGGATGCAGCCAATATTTTCTTTATCGACTCGACGGCGTGAAACGGCGTTGGGGAACTTTGGAGAAAGTGCATCATAGTCCCTTAGATTAAGAGAGCACGGCGCCTACGGCAATAGTCACCGACAATTCGAGCCGTGCTTCCCAAAAAAAGGTTCAATGACCCGCGTTCAAAACCCCCAGCACGATTTCGGGGGTAAGGATCTGGGGAAGGATCACCGGCTTTGTGGCGTTGCCTGGAGGATAGTAGACGTACAACGGAACGCTATTTCGCTCAAAGCTTTCAAGCTTTTTGGTAATGGCATCGTCTTGATTCGTCCAGTCGGCCTTTACCAGCATGATGTTCTTTGCGGCGAAAGCTTCCATCACCCTGGGTACGGACAGTGCGACATGTTCATTCACCTGACAGCTAATGCACCACGCTGCCGTAAAATCGATAAAAACTCCCTGACCGCGAGCCAAAGCAGCTTGGAGATCAGATTCACTGTATGGCGACCACCCCCCCTCCTTGTGCTCCCCGGTGACTTTCATGTGTGGACGCCGAATTTCTTGCGCAACCCAATAAAAGGATAAACCCACACAAAGAATAGCAAACGCCCGACGCCCCATCTGCTTGCTTGAGCTAAGCCCCCAAACCCAGAGGCCAAACGAAAACAGGATTAAGGCAGCAAGAATTTGAAAAACGGTGTCTAGAGAACTTTGCAGAGCCAATACCGACAAAAGCCACAACGCCGTTAGGAGCAAAGGAAATGCCATGGCCTGCTTAAAAACCACCATCCAACTTCCCGGGCGTGGAAGTCGGTTTGTCAGAGCAGGAGAAACAGACAACAACAAATAGGGAAACGCCAGTCCAAGTCCCAAGAAGGTAAAAATCCCCAATGCAAAAACCGCGGGTTGAGTCAGCGCATATCCCATGGCAGTGCCCATGAACGGCGCCGTACACGGGGTAGCGACTACGGTTGCAAGAACGCCCGAAAAAAATGCCCCCGCAGCGCCTTCTTTTCCCGCAAGCCCCTGCCCTGCTCCGGTCCAACTACCGCCCACTTCAAAGACGCCAAACAAATTCAGCGCCATAGCGACTAATAGAAAACTCAAAGCCGCCAAAAAGCTCGGAGACTGGAGCTGAAATCCCCACCCCAGCGCCTGACCGCCCGCGCGCAACGCAATGAGGGTTCCCGCTAATATCCAAAAGGAAACCAAAATACCCAAGGTGTAAGCACCAGCGTGATAGAAGATCTTTTTCTTCTGGGCGCCACCCATTTGTGCAAAACTGAGTACTTTCAAACAAAGCACCGGAAAAACGCATGGCATGAGGTTCAGTATCAAGCCACCCAAAAAGGCGAGTACACCGGCTTCAATGAATGAACTTCCGACCATTCCTACCGTCGCATCATCACCCAGACTCGCCGCGCCATGAAAAAGGGAGAAAAGGCACACTAACCCGGAGACGACACTGATTTCTTTTCTTCTCACCGACATTGCCTCCTAGCTTAGCCAAACTGACTGAAGTTTCCCAGTGGCCTTCGCCTCGCTTGTAAAATATAATCAAAGCATCACTTGACATTGAACATCAAAATTCTCCCTCAACTTTTCATCCGGCCCCTTGCGACCTGGACCGAAGAGCAGGCCACTTACGTTGCTGGCGCTAAGCTTTCACGCCACGATCACCATAGCCTGGAAATCAAAGCTTGGGTCGAGCCCGGGACCTCCGACTACTGCACAGAGCTCGACTGCTTCATTTTCATCCCAAGTTCGTTTCAAGTTTCTCGCTGGGAGAAACCTGAACTTGCCCAAGACTTTCGCTCAAGAGTTCGACTAGCATTGCCTTCACGTGGAAGTGGGAGCGAAAGTTCCGAAGGACAACCGGAAGAAATCCTTGAGCGAATACGTTGCACGCTTTTGGAGGAATCGGAGGGGAATGAATACAAACGGGTTGGAAGCCTCATCAGCGAAGTTTTAAAACGCCGTGGATCCCATCACAGACGTGATCTTCTCATGGCCCATTCCCTTGCTATTCCAGTCGCCCAAAGGGGTCCAGAACTTTTGAGACTATGGAACCAGGTGAAACAGACGGATGAGTTTCTTACCAAGGTTCGGTCTCTTTTAGAGAGTGCTGCAAGCCCCGAAACTCCTATCAGGGAATTGCTGGAGGAGTACGTAAGTAATTTCTATGTACAGTACCTAAGCAAGCTTCGACGCGCATTTGATGAGACTCCACCTGCCGCACGGGAAAAGGCAGACTCCGAAGAATACCGCGCAGCTCTGGCTACTTTCGATAGCGGCCTCGGGGAACTACAAAAGACCGAGGCCAACTACCGACAGAGGTTCCCAGAGCGGCTTGAACAAGCGGTAACGCCGGAGGAGCAGGAACACTCGGTCATTCGGCTGGGCCATCTAAAAAAGTTTTTCCAATCGCGCATGTTCATCGATGTAGCACTGCACTCTCCCTCTAGTCGCTTTATGGAAACCACTGCCATACTCGGTACGGCACTTGCGGGTTTTTGTTGGGCGGCCGTCCAATTCTTAAATCGTCCCGACCTTGCCAGTTCCACGAGCTCGGGCTCCTTCTTTCTGGGCTTTGCAGTACTGACGTACGTCCTACGCGACAGAATAAAAGACCGCGCAAAAGTATCGCTTCACCGAAGGGTTCAAAAGCTTCTTCCCGATTCAAACAGAGAACTGCATGCGGACGGAAATAGGATTGGCAGCATCAAAGAATGGTTCTCACTCTCAACCAAAGAAGCCATCCCTAAACACGTTCTAGCACTTAGACAAGAGGCCTCGCCCGGCGAAGTAGCACGTAACCTACCGGAAGATGTCCTACACCTACGAAAAGTAATATCGGTGCACTCGCAAGCAGCTAAAGAGGCTGGATGGGCCCTACAAGAAAACACGCGCCTCAATGTAGAACGCTATCTAAAATATATGGACGACCCTTTTAAAGATCTTGCGGTACTCGATCCATCAGGAACACTGAAAAACTTTCGTTCTAGGCGTGTGTACCACTTTCATATCGCTATTGGTTTGCGCTCAAGATCGCTTAACGCGCTATCTGAAAACCCGACTACGAGCACTCTCGAGTTCTACCGCGCTGTGCTCGATAAAGACGGCATTGACCGCCTTGAGCGTCTTGGCAGTTACAGGTAGTAGTGCGCCATAAACCAAGCGTAGTCGGACAGAGCATTGCCAGTAAGCGAATCCTGGCGCTTGTTGTATTCGGCCCGAAGCTCAAAGTGGGGCCGCGGAAAAAACTGGGCACCAATCCCAAAAGCACCTTTTGAAGGATTCGCTGCATTGGTCTTTGACCATTCTCCTGTCAAATACCCGTGTACCCCCCGAACAAATTCATAGTCCAAGCGCGCGTAAGAAGCGGGACCGAAAGTCGCGCCCGCCGTCGGCGAGGTGTAGGCCTGAAAAGCTAACTCCGCCAACAAGAAAAAATGCTCACTAAAACCTAGTATGGCGTAGGGTCCAACCAAGTGACGCGTGGAATTAGTATGATTGCCGTAGTAGTAACTCACCCCGAGCTTGTGCTTGTCAGAGAGATTGTACGATCCACGGAGCGTCAATCCGCGATCGCGGTCTTCGCCTGGCCGACCAAATACCGCAGTGGCAAAAAAATCACACTGCTCACCCAAAAAAGCTGCTTCTAAGTTGTAAGACTCGGTCCCCTGACCCAGTCCGATTCCCATTTTCGTAGCAATTGCGTGGTCCGCCACATTGATTCCGTAGGCCGGTTGAAAACGGCCAAATCGAAACATCCAACGGCTCTCGGGGTTTGGACGGAAAATCAAATAGTGCCTTCGGCTGACAAAAGGATTGCCCGAGGCATCTTGAAAACCTGCTGTTGCAACTACTTCGAATGCCTTCCAAGTAAAGGCCGCCTCGAAATCTGCCTGCATCAGCATGAAACGTCCCGATCGAGCATTGGCGTTTTCCTGAACCAATTGCAGCGCTCGAAACTGTCCGCCCAAGCTCAATGGCTCTATCGATGGCAAGTAGCCATGCGCGACTCCGCCTTCGCCTTCTCTAGACCAAGTACTGAGAACTTCCTCCGACTGTACACGGCCATAGCCATTGATAATTCCGCCGCCATTTGGACTATTGTGGCAGGAAGTGCAATTGACGTAGCCGTGCCGCACCATCTCTGGATAGGCAAAGCTCTCAAGGGAAAGGCCCGCGGCCAAAACTAAAGCCGCGAGCGCAAAGAAACTACGATTCATTTTAACTGCCCACCCACATTCACGCTTACTTTGACATCTTCTGCCACAGTCACACCCATGAAGCTGGGAAGTTCAATTTTGTGGCCAGTAATCTTTGTACCAAACTCGAAAGCAAATTCGAACTTATCGGATTTGCGTTGAACACTTGCCGTTCCGCTCACTTCTTGAGGCACGCCGTGAATGGTGAGTGTACCTTTGAACGCAACGTCTTTTGCCTCGCCGTCCCCTTTGGTCAAAGCATCGGGCAAAGCCATTTCAGTGAGAACAAAATCTGCCTTGGGAAACTTTTCCGTCTCTAAGTATTTCTCCTTCATGTGCCGATCACGAAGGCCTATACCCGTCTCCAAGCTATTCAATGCGAAGCTTGCCTTCACAGAAAGCTTGTTACCGTTTAGGGCCATTTGACCGGTCAATGGATTCGCCTTCTCGTCGGCTTTTGCTTTTCCTCTGATCTTGAGCATGCTGGGTTTGCCTACTGCAAGAAATTCAATAGAGGAGGTCGCACTCGATAAATCCATTACCTGCTGGGCAGCAGTTTTTTTGGAAGCTTCCGCACCCGCTGGGGCCTTCGCACCGAATGAGGAACCTGCAACAAATAAGATCGCCAAGAATAGTCGTAGCATTTTGTTTCTCCTAGTTAGCCGTGAAAATCATTCTTTAGGGGCACCGTTTTCGATCCAAGCCTTGACCATCTTAATCAATGCCTCGGAAGGCTTTGGGCCACTCTCCGGCATAGAGCCATCTCGAATCTCGGTGAAATACAGGCTATCGCTTGGATTACCTGGAGTGATCAAACCATCGCTGACATATTGTTCGTAAGGCAGGCTAAAATCCACGCCACCTTTCGTGACTTCACTGTTATGGCAACGCAAACAAAACGGCGTGGTCATATACTGATTGATTACCGCAAAGGTAAGTTTCTCACCGGGACCTGGCCCAGATGTTGTGCCAATTTTACCTTGGTAGTAATTGCACGAAGCCAATAAAAGAAAAATACCGGTAAACGCTCCCCAATTTAAACGCATACCACCCCCACGGCTAAAGATTGGTCCCCCGCGGACGAAAAGACAAATGGTTTTTCCTTATACCAATCAAAAGCAGTGCTTATAGGTAGGGACTAAACAAGCGAGCGAAGCCATCACGAAGTCGAATTGGGAATGAGCGACTCGTGAGCTCTTGCATTCGAACTCTACGAGCGAATCGAAGAAAACTTTCAATATGCTGATCAATCTGCCGTGCGAGCGCTGTGTCATAGCCTTCGACATTAAGTTCAAAATTCAGCCTCAAGCTACGAGCATCCCAGTTTACAGATCCAAAAAAGGCCCAGCGCTCGTCAACTGTCATCAGTTTAGAGTGATCAAAAGGCGGCGGCGAAAAGTACAGCTCACAGCCGCGTTCAACCAGTTGGCCTATGGTTCCCACGCTCGCCCAATGTACCCAAGGTAAGTTGTTTTCCTTGGGCAAGATAATCTGAACTTGAATTCCCCTTAGGGCCGCAGTGTTGAGCGCGGTGATTAAGGTTGGATCGGGCAAAAAGTAAGGCGTCATTATGCGAATGCGCTTTTTCGCGCTCGCAATGGCACCCAACAAAATCCAACGAGCATTGCCAAGGTGCACATCAGGACCATCCTCCACGCAGCGGGCCAAAACCGATCCCTGCTCGGAAATCGGAGGAAACCAAGCAGGCCCCCGAAGTGCCTCTTGAGTACTAAAAGCCCAATCACTGGCAAATACTTGCTGAAGGTCTCGCACCACGGGGCCGCGTACTTCAAAATGCATATCCTGCACGGCTCCATCGCCAGCACGCTCAATACAGTGCTTAACGCGAATATTCATTCCACCCGTGTAGGCCAACATCCCGTCCGCCACCAAGAGCTTACGATGCAGACGCATATTTAAGAAAAAGAAAGACCGAGGACGAAACATCGGCAAGAAACGCGCAACCGGAATCCCCCGACTAGCAAGCACCGAAGGCATTTTTTTCGGGCTGTAACGAGAACCAATATCGTCGATAAGAACCCGAACTTGGACGCCTCGCTTTACGGCTCTTTCCAGAGCTTCCGCAAAGGCCAAGCCGATTTCGTCGTGATCAAAAATATACGTGGCTAAGGTAAGTGTGTAACGAGCACTTTCGATAGCGGCCAGCATTGCCGGATACGCCGCTTCTCCGTTGGAAAGCAGGCGAATTGCGTTACCTGGCACAGCTGGCACGCCGGTAACAGAATCGCCCAGACGAAGAAGGCTCGCCGATTCGATGTTTATGTTTTCGCCTAGGCTTTCTCGATGCGGAAGCCCTTCCCTAGGCCGCAAAGCCTGTGCGCGCCGCTGAATGCGATTCACACCCAAGAGCAGGTAAAAAAAAGCTCCCAAAAAGGGCGAAAGCCATATCAGACCCATCCAAGCAATGGCAGAACCGACATCTCGTTTGCGAAGTACTACATGGATAGAGGCGGCGAGTGAAGCAACAAGGCCCAGCCAGCCGAGGAGCGTTAAGCTCCACTCGAATCTTTCGACGAATGCTGAAATGTTTTCGAGCAAAAGCAATGACACCCTACGCTATTTGGGTGAGGGCGGTTGTGAGGAACCACCAGACTTACCGTCACTTGCCTCAAAGCTTAAAGATCCGTCACCGTTTTGGGACAAAATTGCTGCACACCCGGCTGCAATGCTTGGTGCATACCTTTCCAAGATTTCGCTCATGTACAAATGTCCCGTAGTGTGCCGCTTATCTCCTGGCTTCAAACCCAAAATCCTTTGCCACATCGGCAGACCCGCCATATTGCGACCCTGAAACGGATCTACGGTCAACCGATACTGACCACTGAGCTCTACACGCTGCCATCCACTAGTCTCATTTAATACTTCCAACTTGTAGTCGGGACCCGTATCGGGAACTTCCCGAAGATTGGAGCTTAACTGGGGGGAATACTTCCCGCGTGCTTTCTCGGCCTCGCGTGCCGCTCCAAAAAGCAGCTCGAGCTCACGGCCGGTAACGATGAAACTCGCCGCCCTATCCATGAAAGGATAAATCTTTAGAATGTGCTCCGTAGTGAATACTCCGGCGGGAATTGTTTGCTCAAGCCTATTGACCGAACTTCTTAGAAAGGCCACGTTCGCCAGTATGTGGTTGGAAGAACCAAGTGGCTCTTTGGTTGAGGCACCATATTCCGCCAATACATCCGCAAGCAGCTGGCCGTAAGGATTGATTCCTTGAGTAAAATCATGCTTCGTCGCGAGAAAAGGCGCCGGTAAATCAGTAAGTCTACGAGGCATCGAACCTTCCCTAATTTCGTCCAGACGCCTTCTCACAGACTCCTCAGCAAGCCCAAAAAAAGCGGGAAATTGGAAACTTGAATTTCCCCTCGCGGAGGAGGCGATTTTTTGTTGATCCAACAAAGAATAGGGGGCAATGCGTTCAATGCCTAACCGGCCATTTAAAACCACAAACGTAGAACTGAAATTGGAACCGGATTGAATGAAGTGAATTCCATCTTCATACACCGTCTTCTGCTGATGATCATGTGCTCCCACAAAGAGCGGCAGTCTTACTTTGGAGTAGTCCAAACCTTTGGGGTTCTTCCTCATGTACTCTTTCAAGCTCTTTGCAACTGCCTTTAGCCCCGTCTCTCCTTCAATTGCCTCATGAACAACAAAGATGAGATCAGTGACCCCGGACTTCACAGCCTGATCCAACTGCTCTATCGCGACATCGGCCATTGAACGAACGTCCTGAATCAGGGTTCCATTGCGCTTGCAATTGGACTTGTCATAAAAAACATCCAGCACACCCCCAACAAAACGGACCCGCTTTTCACCCAATTGAAAATCACTAAAAGGAGCAAAGAGACCTTTGCCATCTTGGCCTGGAACAATATTGGCAGCGAGAGTCGTGAACTGTCCTAACCTGTGGGGCGACTCTCGATTCTCGTTGATAACGTGAGCAAGTTCAGAATGGTGCTCGATGAATAAATCTGCCCCATTATCTTCCCAGTCGAATTGATCGTGGTTGCCCGGAACTAAGACAATATCAAGCATGTTGCCAAGATGGGCCAATACATCGTAACCCAAACGACCGTGGTCAGACTTCAGCGGCGTGCCGGGAGGAAAGACCGTAGTTCCGGAATTCGCTCCGGTAAAATCCCCAGGGATCACCAATAGAAAGACGCCCTTGGGGTGTTCTTGTTTGAACTGTTTCCAGGTGACCGAAAGGGTATAAAGCCAGTCTGGTATCGCTTGGTAACTGGAGTGCTGATCGCCGGCGATAAACAGCCCAAGAGGCACGGCAGCAGAATTCGCTACCAGAAGGTGGAACCCGACCATGAGTGCCAGTAACCGCCGCATTGAAGCCCTCTTAGCCCACCAGATTTTGCCTGTGGAACTGCGGGCTTACTAACTCATTTCGAGCACCGGCTCAAGGGAAAACCCTGCTTAGCAGGCAGGTTTCGGATGCCCCTATTTTCAAGGCTCTGCGGGTTGTGATGTGGTGCGTCTTGCGCCGCTAAACTAGGCAGACTTTAGCTGGTTGTAGGCATTGTAAGCAGCCACTTTATAGGCTTCAGCTAAGGTGGGGTAATTAAAAACATTATCCATAAAAAAGTCGATCCCGGCCCCCAGAATAAAGGCCGCCTGACCAATGTGGACGAGCTCAGTGGCCCCGGTCCCCATAACCTGAACCCCTAATAATTTTTGGGTCTTAGCATCAAATAGAAGCTTCAAAAAACCGTGGTCGTCGCCGATTATTTTCCCGCGGGCCAACTCACTGTACTTGGCCCGGCCGACCACGTAGGCAAGACCCCTAGCCTTCAAATCGGGCTCTTGGGCACCGACCGAAGAAATCTCGGGAATTGTGTAAATCCCGTAGGGAAAGCTATCGGGGAAGCTGCCGTCGCGAAGGCCAAAGGCATGGGCCGCCGCTAGGCGCCCTTGCTCGCTGGACGCAGAAGCAAGCCCTGGGCTGCCGATCACATCTCCGACAGCATAAATATGGGGGACTTCGGTTTGATACGATTCATTTACCGCTAAAAGGGATCGCTCTATGGGCTTTAAGCCGGCGGCTTGGAGATTCAACCCCTCGGTATTGCCCAGCCTCCCCATACACACCAGCACGGCCGCAAAACTGTGGGTTCGTCCCTTTACGACAATATCTGCCCCAGATCCCTCGGCACTTAAGCGAACCAGTTTCTCGGTAATACCAAACCGAACCTCAATACCATTGGATTCAAATTGCCTTTGCAGCGCTGTGGTGATCTCGGGATCCATCCAACTCAAGAGACGGTCTCGAGCGTCCATCAAAGTTACCTTAACGCCCATACGCGCAAAAATGCTCGCATACTCAGCGCCAATAACCCCCGCACCCAACACCGCCATCGTTGCGGGCTTTTCACGAAGCCCCAACACCGTGTCGCTATCAAAAACTATTTCGTCGTCAAACGGGATCTCAGCCGGTCGGAACGGACGAGTTCCTGTGCCAATAACGACAAAACTTCCCTCTACCTCGTGAGTGCCGGTGGCGCTTTCGATCTTCACCACGTGCGGCGAAAGAAACGAAGCCAAGCCTTGGCGAAACTCCACGCGATTCCGAGAAAGTTGTTCTAGGATGACCTTCGATTCCTCTTCGACTACCCAGAATTTCCGTTTCATTACTTCGTAGAAATCGGCGGGATGAGAGGCATTTGAGAGTAGCGCGGCTTCTCGCAAGGTTTTGCTGGGGATAGTGCCGGTGCTCAAGCAGCTGCCACCCACCCAGTCGCGCTCGACGACTAAGACTTTTTTCTTCAACTTTGCCGCTTGAACGGCGGCACGCTGCCCACTGGGACCGGAACCTATTACAATAAGATCGTATTGAGGGCGCGCAGGCATGTTGAAATTAGATCGTAACGGGATGGCGCATTCTATTCAAGCGACTTAGCACGATAAGCCAATCCCGCAGCATTTAATTCACGATCGATCCGAAGCAACTCCCAGTGCGTGGCCGTCATTTGCCCACGGCGCTCCAGTTCTGCCTTGAAACGCGTATCCACAGCACGCTGGCAATACTGCTCGCGCCCGTCGCCGAGCCCCCTAGCCTGATCTACGACCGACTGGGAGAACTCCAACCACTCAACCAAATCCCGAGCACGGGCTTTTAAATCGGTAACTTCACCAAAATGGGTAAGCAACGCCTTATCTACGCCGAGATTCGCGAGCCGATTCACCGACTCAATGGCCGCCACTGAATCAAAGTCGGTGGGACTCGTAGAGGGAAAAATAAAAGGGTCATTGCCTTGAAGCGTTGGATAGGCCACACCAAAAGCATCTCCGGTAAACACGGCTTCCAGAGCCGAATCCCGAAGGCACATGTGGTGATTGGCATGGCCACGGGTGTGCAAGAAAGTCCACTGACGACTCCCCCATTGGAGAACCTCCTCATCGGCCATTTCTCTTACTCTACTAGCTGGAACAGGGAGGATTTCCCCATACAGTTGGTCAAAGCGCTCTTTTCCGTACACTGCACACGCTCCCGCAATCAGTCGACTGGGATCCTTTATGTGCCGAGCCGCTCTTGGGTGTGCAAGCAAGGTGGCATTTGGACAAGCTGCCATCAAAGCAGAACTTCCACCTGCGTGATCCAAGTGGACGTGGGTAATGACAACGTACTCCACTTGGGCCGGCGTTAGCCCTGCCTTATGGATCGTCTCCAAGAGCACAGGCACAGCATGGGCCGTGTTGTTTTCTACGAAAGCAGCTTGTTTGCCCTCGACCAAAAGAAAGGAAGCCGCGTATTGAGCATGTACGTATTCACAATCTACAGTAATCAACTGACGCTTCATTTAGCCAAATCCACAATATTTGTATTTTCAAAGAACGAGACCCACTTCCCAACGCTCTGTCTCCAGAGTTTCTCGACAGCGGTATCGGTACTTTCTTCACCGAACTCAAAAAACCCTTCAAGCAAATCTTTGACCGAAATACCTTTTGCATCGCGAGCGAGAGCAAATCCATCGCTTTCTTGGGTTTTCGAGTTCCACTTCTCAAAAACTAATTCTTGTTTAATCAAATAGCGAAGGCAGCGTTTTAAACCAGCATTGCCAATGCCAGATCGCCTACCCAGGGCCTCAAATGAAACAGCCCCATTTCCCGACTGAAAGGCGCGAAAAAGTTCGGTAAGAATAATAAGCAGCGCTCGACCGTGCTTTAAACTACGACGATCTTCCGGAGAAGCGAAAACCTCTTGCTCATTTTGGACAAGAAAGCTTACTTCGGCGCCTAGAATCACCACAATCCAAAGCACATAAATCCAAAACCCAATCAAAGGAACTACGGCCGCCTTTCCGTAAGCCGAATTCGTACCAAGAAGAAAATAAAACCGCATCCCCAAGTTCACCACTTCGAGGGAGAGAGTTGCAAACAGCGCCCCGCGGAAAGCTGACCGCCACCCTACGCGCTTGACTGGCACATACCGGTACATTGCAAGAAATGTTGTGAAAATGAGAAGTGGAGGAATGATGTCATTTAAAAGGACTGCGAGCACCGTAAACTTTTCTAGAAAGAATCTGGTTACGGCCAGCCTCGTTAGAACCAACGGAATTGAAAACCCGGCGACCAGGAAAATAGGCGCCACCACGGAGATAACGATGAAATTTCGGACCTTCTCAAAAAAAGGACGTGCCCTATCGGAAGACCATACGTAGTTCAGAGTCGAGTCCAAGTTGTCGAAAACCTGAAGCCCTACCCAAATCAAAACAAACAAAGCAAAAATACCCACCGTTCCGCTGGCGTGGGTAAGGTTGGCTAGGTAGGCGTCTTTAAAGTGCACTATATAGTCTTGGATAGACGCCCTATCCTCTACCGGAATGGTACCGAGAAAACTCTCCATACCTTGAAGTATCGCGTCTTGAACCATCCCGAACTGCGCTAAAAATGTGAAAATGAAGAACGCCCCGGCAATCAGTGGCAACAAAGAAAACACTGTTAAAAATGCCAGCGACTGAGCGCGAATCTGCACCTCGTTGCGAGAAAATTCATGGTAGAGCATCCAAAACCATCGCTGCGCCCGCTGCAAAAAACTTCTTTGCCCCCGAAGCGCTACAACGCGCTGGGCCATATACTTGAGATCTCGTTTGGTCGGCAATGGGTCTCCCTTTTCAAGCCTAGCGTCAAAATAACCGATACGGCTTGGGATGGCACGTATTGGCAAATGGAATTTCGAGCTCTCTTTTCGGGCATGGGTACTGTCCTCCCTATTGAGTTTCCTTCTGATGCTGGCTTCCACTGCCGCGTTCCTACACCGATACCGAAATGACCTTCTGGTCCTAAGCGCCCAGCACCGAAGCCTTCCGGCCGTTCGATTTTTTATAGCGCTTGGCGCAACGGCTACGGGTGCGACGGAAGTTTTTCCAGAACCCGCTTTAATTGAATATTTGCTGGCACTTCAGGCCCCCACTTCACCCGTTACCGAGGGAGCCGAGATTGTAAAAATACTTTTGCGGGCAGGAGCCTCCACCACCGAGCGAAACAGCGGCGGATGGACTACGCTCATGTTGGCTGCCGCTTCGGGTCAAATAGGGATCGTCGAACTCTTGGTTGAAAATCAAGCCGACGTCAACGCACGCGGTTTCGGCGACGAACAGAACGAAGGTATTACAGCCCTCATGGCAGCGGCCATGCACGGACACAAGCCCATTGTGAAGTTGCTTTTAGACAAGGGCGCGAACCCGCATTTTCGCAGTCGGTCTGGCTTTACTGCATTGCTCCTGGCTGCTTCGCGGGGACATATGCAGTGCGTAAACTTACTCTTAGACAAAGGCGCCGCTGTACCGATTTCAACGGTACAAGTAGCTGAGAGAAATGGTCACGCCGAAGTTGCGTCTCGCCTTAGGCTTGCCCTTGAAAAGCCAAAACCAGCTACGCGTCGGCCTGCGAGGTTCCCTGAAGAGTAGCGCTCTTTTGCGCTTCTTGCTGCCTGCGCCACATACTTGCATATTCGCCGTTGCGCTTTAAGAGCTCGCTGTGCTTGCCCCTCTCGACGATTCGCCCTTCATTAAGGACCAGAATTTCATCTGCATCGATCACCGTCGATAGACGATGGGCGATAACCAGAGTAGTTCGGTCTTTCGAAACTTCTTTCAAGGACACCTGAATCTGCTTTTCCGTATGAGAATCCAACGCAGAAGTGGCTTCATCAAAAAGTAAGATCCTTGGATTCTTCAAGATGGTGCGCGCAATCGCCACCCTTTGTTTTTCTCCGCCGGACAACTTTAAACCCCGTTCTCCGACTCGGGTCTCATAGCCCTGAGGAAGGCTCTGCACAAAATCATGTATCCTTGCAAGACGAGCCGCTTGTTGCACTTCTTCGACTGTAGCGTCGGGTTTGCCGTAACGAATATTGTATTCAATCGTATCGTTAAACAAGACGGTATCCTGAGGAACGACGCCAATCGCTTGGCGCAAACTTCTTTGCGTGAGCTTGGAAAGTGCCAAACCATCGATGCGTACTTCGCCCTTTTGCAAATCGTAGAACCGAAAAAGAATTCGGGAGAGAGTGGATTTCCCGGCGCCACTCGGGCCAACCACGGCAACTGTTTGTCCGGGCTGAATGGAGAAACTGACATCTTTTAAGATTTGCCGATCTTTTTGGTAACTGAAATCCACATGCTCGAAATCCACTTTCCCTGGGCCGGCGGGCAAATCTATTGCGTCAGGTGCATCTTTAATTTCCGCTTCCACGCTTACCAGCTCAAACATCTTATCCATATCGATAAGACCTTGCTTCATTTCGCGGTAAACGAACCCCAGAAAATTCAGCGGAATGTAGAGCTGTAGCAGAAACGTGTTTACCATTACAAAATCGCCGACCGTGAGTCGCTTTTGGACAACTCCATCTCCGGCCATCCACATCATCGCCATTAGTCCGCCGCCGATAATTACACCCTGGCCAACGTTCAGCAGTGATAGTGTTCCCTGACTGATTACAGCAGCGCGTTCATAACCCGCCAAAGCCACGTCGAATCGAGCGGCTTCCAATGGCTCGTTGTTGAAATACTTCACCGTCTCATAGTTCAACAAGCTATCCACCGCTTTTGTCTTGGCTTCCGAATCTCTCTCATTCATTTCACGTCGGTACCGTACGCGCCAATCGGTGATAGTAAGCGTGTAAACAATGTATAAGGCGATAGTTCCCAGCGCAGTCGCTGCAAACCACCAATCAAACCGATACACGAGAATGGTCGTGACTAGACCGATTTCAAGCAAGGTCGGCAAAATATTAAACAACATGAAGTTCAAAAAGAACTCGATGCCGTTCGTACCTTTATCGATAACTCGAGCGAGACCGCCTGTTTGTCGATCTAGGTGAAAACGCAAAGACAGTTGGTGTAGATGCTTGAAAGTCTCTAATCCCACTAAACGTTGGGCGTGTTGGCCAACCTTTGAAAATAGATAGTCGCGAGTTTCGCCAAAGGCTTGAGCCAGTACCCTTGCCACCCCATAACCCAAGACCAAGAAGGCCGGAACGGCCACAAGCTGCTCAGTCGAGGAAAGCGCATCGACGGCGCCCTTGTACAGAAAGGGAACGTAAACGTTTACCAGCTTGGCCAGGATCAAAGCCGCTAAAGCTAAGACTACGCGGAGTTTGAGATCGTTTCGGCCCGCGGGCCATAAGTAGACGGCAAGTTTCTTGAGTGTGTGTAGGTGACTTTTCTGAGATGACGACGACATGCCGAAACTCTAGTATAAAGAAAGCCTATGTACTACCTCCTCGTTACGCTCTTTTTAGCAAGCCCTTCGCTGGGGGGCTTTATTGTTACGGCGAAAGTGTCTCAAGGGGGAACCGATAGCCCCCTACGGCAGTTTTACCAGGGTGCAAATACCAAACTGGAATTTCAGCCCTCACCCTCCACTCAGACTTCCCTGATTTACCGAGGTGACAAGGGAATGCTGGCGTGGATCGACCATGGAAAAAAATCTTTCTTAGAAGCCAGTGAAAGCGACTTAAATCGTTTAACCACCCTATTTTCGGCCTTTAGGAAGCAGAAGCAAACGCCCACCACAAAAGTTCAATTCAAAAAGGGTGCGAGCGTCGTGGTCGGCAAATGGAACTGCACCCGCTACTCCGTATTAGCCGGAGACAAAAAAACTGGGCAAATTTGTATTGTCCCCCTGAAAGAAATTGGGGCTACGCCCGCCGATTTCAAGCCCTTGGTAACTCTCGCAAAGACCATGACGTCACTTGGATTTATTCCTCCTGAGCAGCGCGGCTACCTTGATAGCGTAGAGGGAGCCCTGAATATTGGGTTTGTCGCTGAATCAGAGTCTTATGATGGAGCAGGAAAACTAGTTTCGAAAATGTTAGTCGAGAAAGTCAGCAAGGAAACACTCGCTGATTCCACCTTTTCGATGCCAGCGGGCTACCAGCGCAACGATCTTACTTCCCTGCTCCAACAACAGATCATGAAGCCTTCCGGAAAATAACAACGCTCTGCGGGAAGAACTCCACTGTCCAATGCCATTTAGCTGCGATCCAGAGCATCGTCTTTGGGCTATAAAACTGAACATGGGTAGGATCGCGCACATAATACCAATCGATGAAACCATCGCAGCTCTCGCGCAGCTGCGTCATCACAGCAAGACACCCTCCGGATTTAAGCCATAGGTCGAACTTTTCAAACTCTCGATGGGGAAAATGAAAATGCTCGGCCGCCTCGGAACAAGTAATAAAATCGTACTTGGCCTCTTTGCCTAGCTGCACCGGGGAGAAAAATGGATCAAAACTTTCGACCTCATGTCCCGCCTTTGAAAGAATCTGGCCTAGTACCGGTACGGGGCCACAACCGTAATCGAGCCCCTTGCATTTTTGGGTAAGTACGCCAAGCAATGGGTTCGCGAGCCTGCCCAGGAAACTCTCGTATTCAGGCGTGGGATCGTTGCGGTGCTGTTGATACCGCTGCTTCTCTTGCTCAACACCAAGAAAGTAAGAAGCGGGTACGAAAACGCCATCGCACTGAGTGCAATGTAAGAAGCGCCGGCCCAGCGAGACGCCAGGCAGACTCTGAGTCTGGCCTGAACAGAGGCGACAGATTTCTAGATTCAATTGAGTGAACTCAAAATTTCTTGGAGTGACTTCAAAATCTCAGGATTCTCGGGATCGAATTCAAGAGCTGCCCGATAATGTTGTATTGCCTTAAGCGGCAAACCTTTTGCCAAATAAACTCGACCTAGATTGATATGGGGGAACTGGCGCGGTTCGTAGCGCTCTGCTTTTATCGCTTTTTCCAGCCATTCAATGGCTCCATCTAGATTGCCTTCTTGAATAAGATACGACCCAATATCGTTGTAGGGATTTCCAAAACCCGGATCGAGCTCGATCGCTTTTTCGCAAAGCTCAATAGCGAATGCGGTATTGCCTTCGTGATGCTCCATCCATCCCCAATAGGTGAGAGCATCAGCGGTGGGATTGTTTTCCGCCGAGGCCTGAAACTTTTTCCTCGCATCCGCGATATCGCCGATTTCAACGGACTTAAGTCCTGCTTCAAGAAGTTTTTGTGCGCGTTTAATAGAGAGCTCATCCACAGTTGTTTCCTCCCCCTGTTATAAACCACTGACACACCTCTCCAAAGACTAAAAATCGCTAGTTGTGAGCAGATCCGTTTTCCGTTAGCGTTTGTAAATGACAGCTCTTCTTCGGCTCGGTCTTGTATGTGTTCTAACGCTTGCTTTACCCTGCTTTGGGGGGAGCAAAGCTTCATTTCGAGCTTTTTTAGACCGTCTTTGGCTGTACCAAATGCAAGACTCTCCTGAGCTTGCTACTAGCGTCGGACATCCCGGCCAGAATGCTCGCTGGGCCGACCGTTCACTTGAAGCCCAAAACCGACGAGTACAAGAAAATGCTCGGCACCTTAAGGAGCTTCGAAGTTTCGACCCCAAGAAACTTAACGCCCGAGAGCGACTCTACTGGCGGCTCACGGAACGCTCACTTGAAGACGCCAAAGCGTCTTTAGAGTTTAAGGAATACCTGCTGCCACTTTCGCAGATGTGGGGTGTGCAATCGGAGATTCCGCAAACGCTTGCGCTCAATCCAAAATCCACTGTGCAAGACTTGGAAGCGATGGTGGCACGGGTTGCGGCCATTCCTAAGCTCCTCTCTGAAGTCCGAACACTTCTAGAAGAAGGTATTAAGCAGGATATTCTGTATCCAAAAGTTGCCATGGAAAAAGCGGCAGCGCAGCTAAAGGAGCTTCTTGCCGCGGAAGGTTGGAAAAACCCGGTTTTAGAACCTTTTCAAAACCTCCCTGCTTCGATTCCAGCCAAAGAAAAAGAGCGGATCCAGAAACAGGCGGAAGCGATTTTTTCCAAAGAGGTGCGCCCGGCTTTTGTTGAGTTGCAGGAATATTTTGTGCAGAAGTACTTGCCTCGCTGTGGAAAACGTATTGCTTGGACCGAAATGCCTCAGGGCAAAAAGTGGTACGCATTTAAAGTTAGGCAATCCACCACCACTTCCCTCTCCCCCGATGAAATCCATTCCATCGGACTAAAAGAGGTGGCTCGTATCCGTGAGGCCATGTCGGCCTTAAGAAAACAAACAGGCTTTTCTGGTTCCCCATCGGAATTTTCAAACTTTCTCAAAACGGACAAGCGCTTTTTCTACAACTCTGCAGACGAACTAATTCGAGGCTACCGAGATCTTGCTAAACGAATCGATCCCCAACTTCCCCTGCTTTTTGGCAAGCTGCCTCGTTTAACCTATGGAGTACAGCCCATACCCGAATTTGCAGCGCCTTCCCAACCCACCGCGTACTACCAACCCGGATCACCCGCCGCGGGACGTGGCGGCACTTTCTTTGCCAATACCTACGATTTAAAATCGCGCCCCAAATGGGAAATGGAAGCTCTCACAGCACACGAAGCGGTACCCGGACACCATTTGCAAATGGCACTCGCCCAGGAAATGGAAGGAGTTCCTGAGTTTCGAAAAAACGACGCTTACAATGCTTTTGTCGAAGGTTGGGCCCTGTACTCTGAAAGCCTGGGAACAGAACTTGGGCTGTACCAGGATCCCTACTCTGACTACGGGCGACTTACCTACGAAATGTGGCGGAGCATTCGGCTGGTAGTTGATACGGGAATACACGCCAAAGGTTGGTCGCGTGAGAAAGCTATTTCATTTTTTAGTGAAAATGCCAGCAAGTCCGATCACGACATAGAACAAGAGGTAGATCGGTACTTAGTGATGCCGGCCCAGGCGCTTGGTTATAAAATCGGGCAGCTGCGAATACTGGCCCTTCGGGCAGCGGAGGAGAAAAGACTCGGCCCTAAATTTCACTTACGAAAATTCCACGATAGACTCCTCGAAGAAGGAGCTTTGCCGCTGGATATTCTGGAGGAAAAATTCTCTAGTCGATAGCGACGTAGCGAATTTCCAAAACCTCTACATCGACATCACCCTTGGGGGCCCTTAGAACCACCACATCGCCTACCTTGGTGCGAAGTAGTGCCTTTCCCAAAGGAGAAATCCAGCTGATACGCCCCAGTTTTCCATCTGTTTCATCAATTCCCACGATCACGTAGGTTTTTTCTTCTTCGCCATCTAGGCTCACACGAACAGTGGCACCAAATCGAACCGAGTCGGCCTGAGTGGAAGCCGGATCTACGATTTCGGCAATCTCCAAACGTTTGGTGAGAAACCGAATACGACGATCAATTTCGCGGAGTCGTCGCTTTCCATAAATATAGTCCGCATTCTCGGAGCGATCGCCCAGAGAGGCCGCCCAAGCGACAACCTCCGTAATTTTCGGACGTTCCACATTCACCAGATGACGTAGTTCATCTTTGAGTTTCTGCGCACCTTTCGGTGTCATGTAGTTCTTCGTTCCCGGGGGCAGCAAGGGGCCCTCGGCCTCTGGCCTATCCTCTTCTGCGTCATCGTTTTCTTTGACAAAAGCCTTGCTCATGGAATCTCCAAGCGGCCACTCTTACCAGCAAACGGCTTGCTTCCACAACCTGCATTGTCGATTCGCCCCAAAGCCGCTATCTATGAAGCGTGGGAAAGAAATACCAACATTGGCACATCAGAACTCCGCGAACGCCCCAGAACTTTAATGAACTTGCTGAATTACTTCTGGAAAACCGGAAGTTTCAGGTGGTGGACAAACTCCAATACGGGGATCACGGTCTAGAGGGTGCCGTCGGGGCACTTACTCAGGCTTTGCAGAACAATCGTCGCATCGCTCTCTATGCCGATTACGATGTCGACGGCACCATGAGTTGCGTGAGCTGGGTTTGGTTCCTTAAAGCCATCGGTTTCTCAAACTACCTAACCTACATTCCCTGCCGGTTCAAAGAAGGTTACGGGGTCAATTTAAAGGCAGTCAAACACTTGGTGGAAGAGGAGAAAGTAGAACTCATCATCACCATGGATACGGGCATCACAGCAAATGAGGAAGCCGCTTACTGCAAGAGCAAGGGCGTAGAATTTATTTGCACCGATCACCACAAAATTCAGCCCGAGAAGATGCCCGACTGCATTACGCTTAACCCCAAGCTGCATCCCGACCCGCTTTATCAGGAGCTCTGCGGGTGCGGAATCACTTTTGTATTACTGCGCCGATTGGCTGAAACCTTCTCGGTTCCCCCCGAATTGTGGACCGATCTAGTCGCTTTGGCTGGAATGGCCACGATTTGTGATGTCGTTCCACTCAATGGAGTAAACCACAAGCTCGCTCGATTGGGCGTGAATGCGCTCATGAAAAGCAATCGTCCAATACTTTCGCGGCTACGCGAAGCCGCAAGCCTACAGGAAGGTCTTGATGAGCAGGATGTCGGATTTCGGCTGGGTCCCCGAATCAATGCAGTGGGCCGCCTGGGGCACGCAGAGCACGTAATCCGTGCGTTCCTGGATGAGTCGCCCGATGATTTAATTTCTTACATGGGTGAATGCAACGAAGAGCGCAAAAGAATTCAAAAATCTATTACGCACGAGGCACTTCAGCTTGGGGAACTCCACAGAGAAAACCCGGTGCTTTTTCTTGGCGGTGACTGGCATCCTGGGGTCGTAGGAATTGCTGCCAGCAGAATTGCAGAACACTTTTGGCGCCCCACTTGGCTATTTCAACGCAAAGAGGGAATTGGAAAGGGTTCCGCGCGCTCTATTCCGGGCTTCGATGTAACCGAAGCCATGCGATATTGCGCCGACCTGTTTCTAAAATTCGGCGGCCATCAAGCGGCCGGCGGCTTTTCTTTTGAGATTGAGAAAGAAGATGCAATACGGGATCGCCTTATTGAATATGCTCAGTCGGCAAAACTAAAAGAGCCGCAACTGTGGCAAAGTAATATGAAGTTCGACTGCGACTTACCTCTATCGCTCATTTCGGTTGGACTAGCGAAGGAGGTAGATAAGTGGAAGCCCTATGGCAATGGATTTGAGGAGCCTCGCTTTCGCGTAAAGGGCAAAATACTCAGCGTGCAATTTTACAACGACAAAGAAACGGGCGAACGAAAACACACAGCGCTCTTATTGGGCGATGACAAGCGACGCTCCCAAAAAGTCTTATTCTTCAACGATGTCATCGATGGTCTTGAGGGACAGAGTGAAGTTTCGGTACTTGTTTCAGCGAAGAAAGATATTTACCGCGGCAGCGAATCGTTGACTCTTATTGGTCATGACTACCACCTTGCCGACCCTGTAGTAGCCCCTCTAGGGATAGCTCCAGCAACCATCGCGAGCGCCGCCCATGTTTAGCCGTTCCCTTCACTTAATTAAACGACCCCAGTTCGGACTTGCTTGGTTAGCGATAGTGGGCGCTTTAAGTTTCCTTGCATTGCTATTTCGTCCGGTCGGCGGGCACTATCTACTATTCTCTTCCGCCGCCAGAGCTTTTTGGCAGGCCGCCCCCATGTACGACACATCGTTCGATATTGGGCGCTCTGGCTATTTTTACTCACCTTCGTGCGCAGCATTTTTTTACTCCATTTTTGCTTACCTGCCCTCGGCTTGGGGAAGAGGCCTATACGTCGGCACCTCTTTGGTTTTTTTAGGCCTCAGTATTTGGTACTTAAGAAAAATTTACCAACGTCAAACCGGCAACGCTCTTGACCAAGGTTTCTGTGGCCAACTGATTTGGGTAATGCTCTCGTCGGAACTCAATGGAGCGATCCTCGCTGAAAAGTTGGAAATTTCTATTCTGGCGATTTTCTTTTTTTCTTTGGCACTGTGCTGGGAACGTCGTTTCGGTCTTGCCATCGCGCTATTGCTCATTGTCGCAAACTGGAAGTTTCAGAGCCTTCCCTTACTAGGACTTTTGTTGGTGGGACTCGCTCGAGAGAGGCGTTTTTGGGTTTATGTTTCTAGCGCTTCAATCGGCTTTGCTGTTTTATTTTTCCTGCCCTTTTTGTTTCAAGATGCAGACTATTTGTGGGGACAGATTTATACTTGGAGACGCTCGCTGTCCGAGTTCATCCCTAACGCGTGGATGGCGCCTATTTTTCATCACGTTTATGGCTTTGTAAGTAAAACGCTCGGGCTTCAAATAGCACTCGAAACAGCAAACACGGTAAGTGCCATTGCCGGAGCTATCTTCGCCATCGCAGTGGGTATTTGCTTTTACATTCGCAAAGCTGACCCCATTTTAGGTTTCGCTACAGTATTTGGTCTCGGAGCCGCCTACAGCGTCCTGTTCTCGCCGTTGAGCCAAGGCACCGGTTTCATTATCTACCTTCCGCTTCCATTGCTTGTCCTAATTCAGTCGCGCATTAACCACTCTTCTGAATGGCAATTAGCCACGGTGCTAGTAACGAGCTACTACTTCGTCTCCCTCTGCGTTTCCGATCTAACTCCGCATTTCCTCCGCGCCTGGTTTTACGCCCACGCCATAAAATCGGTAGGCCCCCTCCTGCTCACAAGCTTCTACCTAAAAGGTGCCCGTCGTATTCCGGGCCCTTTCGGTATCGGTCATCGCGAACCGAAATTCGGCCCCTAATACTCGCGCCAAAGCCCAAAAAGGTGGCATTTCATATGCAAACTGGTGACGCATGCCAAGAAAACCACTAATTACCAGTCCAATCTTCCCCTATCATGTGTGCGCCCGCGCGAACAATCGGGAATGGTTCACGCTCCCGCTAGATGAAGTATGGGACATTTTTACGAAGTGTTTAATTCGAACCCAAGAACTCTTTGGGTGCGACTACTACGCATTTGTACTTATGGGGAATCATTTCCACCTAATTATCGGCACACCCAACGAAAATGTCGGATTGGCGATGAGGCACTTCTTAACTGAGGCCAGTCGTGGAATCGCCCGAGCCTCGAATCGCATTAACAAAATTTTCGGGGCGCGTTACAAATGGTCAATCCTACAAGACGCTTACTCCTATGCTTACGTCTTGAAATACGTTCTTAGAAATCCCATCCGAGCAAGAATTTGCGAAAGAGCAGAACTCTACCCCTACAGCACACTCTCACAAACTTGGGTTGGCAGGTCCGATCTCCCTATTTGCAGCCGCGCTGATGGGTTGGAGCGTTTCGTACCTCGCATACCGAGCGAAATGCTCTCGTGGCTGAATGAGCCTATCGAGCCAAAACACGAACAACTCATAGAAAATGCTTTAAGGCGATTCGAATTTAAGTTCTCAAGAAGTAATGACCAACAAAAGATCTTACGCGAACTTCGGAAGAACTACGGCGTAGAGCCGCTTGGGTGACCGCTTCCGATTGGGCCCGAAATACGACGGGCACTTTCTAGCCAGTTTAGGTATTTCTCCAGGAGATCTAGGGAGCGTGTGTATAGAGTGAGGTGGGCCTCTTTTGAGAAAACGACGGGATCGGGGAAGGTGGCGGCTCGCTTGAATACTTTTTCAAAGAACACTGCTCTGTCGTGTGTGGTGAAGCTCGCTTCAGGATTCGCATCGGCTGTAACCACTGGCTCAAGGTGCTTTGCGAGCTGCGCCCAAAATTCATCTGCTTGTTCATCGGACAATAGACGTCGATCTCGAAGTGCTTCTAGATACGGTTCCATAGATTTCGGATGGGAGGTTTCGAACTTGGCCCAGTCCGGAAGATTGGCAAATATCGCTGAATACTGCCGCGGCTCACGAACAGGGCTCAACCTGGCCGGGTGAAGGTATGCCGCAGCCCAAGCCGAAAATGTAGAGCGGTCGTCCGCCGCAAAGTTGAGATGTGCATTGAGGGCCAATTCATACGCTGCACCACCAAAGCAGATCAAGGTAGCATCACCGCCATTTCCAAATCGAACGGGAATATCCTCGTGGGTCATCCAACGAATACCGTCCTTGAATTTTTTTACTCCCCTTGCCGAACGCTCGCTTCCGAGTAATTCGTCCAATTTTCGAAAGAGTTGAAATCGTCGCTTCAAAACTGGCCATGCTTCCGGCACAGCAAGGAAAAAAGGAAGGTGGTTCAAAAGGTCGTGCGGCTCGCTAACCGGAAACCGATCCGATTCTACTAATGCACCATACAAGTGATACTGCAAAATGGGGTAGAGCGGGTTGTATGAACCCCGCAATCTCCCGGTGTATGGGCCGCTGGCGTTTAATTCCTCTACCGTAGCTGAAATATTTTTAGGCCATTGAATCCTAAAACCGGCCCCCGAGCCAGCTACAAGTTGATCCACGGAGTTCCTAAACTCACCAAGCATGCTTTCATCCAAAATCCGGGACGAGTCTGAGGAGTAGCGAACCAGGATTTGCTCAAGGTTCCCTAAGACCGAAACGTGTTCATTTCCTGCCGAAATACTAAACTTACTGGCAAGTAAGCTTGCCTCGGCATCCAGCCGAGCTCCTGGGAAACCAATAGGGAAACTTGCTTTGGAAACCAATTGGGCAAGACCAAAAGCACAATCTACAGTAAGGTTGGCGGCCCAAGCGGGGCTTGAAAAGCCTAGACCAAAAACCAGGCAAATAAAGTGAAGTTTATTCTTCATTTCCACTCTTTGTACTTTGCAAACGATGCGCCGAATTTCCCGCTAGTGCGCTTAAACTTTGCGGCCGAGACAGCCCCTTTTTGCTGCCTGGACCGCCGAAAAACGGCACTTTATAGATAAACACCTGCCACTCCACTGCGTATTCAGAAGGGGCACACCCCTTGCAAAGTCACTCGTTCGAGACGAGGGGGCTCTTGCCGTGTTCCTAGCCCGGGAGTACGCGCGCAAGCTCCTAGAAGGAGACGACCCGTGAAGATTACCGCTAAGAATGGCTCTGATTCCCGCCCAAAAGACGGAGAATTCAGCACCACTACCCTGCTTGAACTAGAACCAAGTAACTCGCTCAAACGAGTTCCTGCAAATATCCTATTTCTTATTGATTCGTCCAGCTCTATGGGCGGAGACAAGTGGTCGATGGTGAAGCAAGCCATGACAGAGCTTGTCGGAACCCTAAAGGACGAAGACCGTGTTAGCCTTGTACTTTTTGGTACCAATGCAAGGGAAGTTTTCCCTCTTGCCTCGCTTGCTGAAAATCGTGGCGCCATGCAAGACGCCATTCAGAAGCTCGAAAACCCCTCTGGCGTAACCAACTTGGAACAAGGACTTAGGACAGCTTACAAAGCCTTTGAAGCGCGTGACCAAGCGGACAAAATCAAACGAGTAAATCACGTTTTGTTGCTCACCGATGGATTCCCGACAGACAACCAAGGGTACCGTTTAGAGAAGTTCGATAAATTTGAAAAAATCGTCGCTGAACAAGAACACATTACCCTTACTGGTATTGGGATTGGCTCGGCCGACGACTACGATTCCGACTTTATCAGTCGCTTGTCGGAGCTTGGGCGAGGTAGCTATTACCACGCAAACGCCATGGACAAGTTCAAAGAGGGACTAGCCGCAGAAATGCAAAAACTGCAATCTTCGGTGGTTGGCGACCTCGTGCTGAAGTTTAGCAACGTCAGCGCACGAGTAATGCGCATTGCACGCGTAGCACCGGAAATCGTGATCTACGATATTCCCGGAAACGCCAAGTCGTTTGAAATCCCTGCTGGCTCCATGACTCGGGACCTAACTGCGTTCCTTGTCCAGACAAGCTCTCAGGGCCCAGGGGAGAATGGTGTTGAAGTTCCTCTGTTTACAGTTGAAGGCCAGTACGATGGCAATACCACCGAAAGCCTCCAGGTAAAACTGCGTACCACCGACCGCGAGTCGGAACTTACGCAAGTAGACCAGGATGTGTTTAAGGCAAGCCAAGTATTGCAAGTACATTTGAACGGCCAACAGATACAAGCAAGCCTTGAAAGTGGCGATAAGGACAAGGCAACTCGCCTTATCCAAAATACCACTCGAATTGCAAGCAACTTAGGTCAGGACCGAGTTACTCGTGCTCTGACCCGGCTAGCAAACGACGTCCGATCAGGTAAATCGGTATCGAACGAGCTAGCGACTATTAAGGACGAGGCGAAGAAAACTCGCTTGCTCATTTCATAGCAAGCTAATTCGCGAATGGATTCGGCGCTTCTTGCTAACTGCGGGAAGCGCCGAAACTCTTTCATATGCAAAAATGCAGCACATGCGGAGAAAAGCTTCTTGCCGGCGCGCTCTTTTGTGATGCGTGCGGGGGCACTGCTGCACCCGTGAAAGTTGCAAGAAAACTCCGTCAAACTTCATTCACCACAATCCGAGATGCGACGGATGGACTGCTCTCCCCTGGAGACCGCCTAAAAGGCCGACGCCACTACGTTATCGAAGAAGCCATCGCAAAAAGTGGATTTGGTGCGACTTTTCGAGCCACTCGAATGGACGATGGAAAAGTAGTCCTCATCAAACAAATGCTCGACCAACCGAGCTATGATCAGTTCCGAAAACAACTCCTCCATGCTTTCAAACGCGAAGCGATTTTCCTAAGAAAAATCAAGCACCCCGCTTTCCCACAAGGGTATGAATACTTTGAAAGGAACAAAGCCTTTTACTTGGTAATGGACTTTATCAACGGAAAAGAGCTCGCGAAGGCAGTTCAAGACTATCGCGAGGAGAAGGGTCAGGTAGAGGACGGGCTTGTGATTTATCTAGGCGTCCAAATTGCCGATGCACTCGATGTAATCCACCAACATGGTTACGTTTATCGTGATCTTAAGCCCCAAAACGTAATGCTCGATGGTATTAGCTCGCGAATCAAGTTGATCGACTTTGGTACGCTTTACCACCGCGCCGATCCCGATCCGCTCATTTTTGAGTCCGAGGGTTACACCCCGCCGGACCTTTTAGATAAATCCAAACCTTTTACTCCTGCGGGCGATATCTACAGCTTGGGTGCTTTGCTTTACGAAGCTGCCATGGGGGAAACTCCGGTACTCGGAGACCTAGGTCCTCTTCACAACTCGAAACGAGATCCGCGCCTACTTGATATTATTCGCAAATGCTTGGCGGTGGACCCATCGCAGCGCTACCAACGCGCCCGCCAGGTGAAAGATGAGCTAGAACGTCTCACCAGAAAGAGCTTTTGGCCTTTTGGAAAGAGTTCCAAGATTGAACCCATTGAAATCAACGTACTTCCAAAGACCCTTTTCCCAGCTAGTTGCACGTTTTGTGAGTTCTGTGGGTATGCCGATTCGAGTTCACAAACGGGATACTGCCCCACTTGCAGAGTCCCCCTACGAATTGGGCGCGTTGAATTTAAGGTGGATAAAAAATCTTCACCCAAAGAATTCTTTCTCAACGCTGATGAAACAGTCATTGGAAGCTCTGGCCAATGCGACCTTCCTCTTCCCGACGCCAAGGGCGTTTGGCCGAAGCACCTTCGAATTTTTCGAAGAAACAATGGCCTTTGGCTGGAAGCCATCGACTCAAAAGACCCTCATACCGAGCTAAATCGCCGCAAGGTGATAGGTCCGGTAGAGCTCCAAGATGGCGACACAATAAAAGTGTCGGACTACCTACTTCACTTTCAAATCAAAGACGCCTGCTAATGGCTCCACAGGCGAAAACTGTACTTTTTAGTGGCAGGTAACGATCACACCAACAGGATCGAGCATTTCGCTACTAAAACCGCAAATCTGTTCCCGAATTCCACCCGCCAATTGGCAGCAAGTCGAGTCCATCCCCGTGTAGTTGAAAGTGTGGCCCTTCAATGATGCCGTCGCGCGCGATAGCTTGCCTGCTACTGAGGCGCAAAACATTTCTTCCCCGCAATCCAACTCGAGCTGAAAGGTAGCGGGCCTCGTGCTAGTCGCATTGGCCGCAATGAGCGTGAAAGTAACAAAAGCCAGAATAATATAACGTGTCATTTTTCCCCCCAAAGAAAACTCCCCAATTGCCGAGATTTTAGAAAGTGCCGTCAATCAATGTCAATTGGTTTACTTATTTGCAAAGCAGGGTAAAGTTTTTCTGACGTGCGTTACTCGCTCTACTTTGTTGGTCTATTGCTTTTAAGTTCCTGCGCCATTGCTCCCTTAACTCAAGGAGGGCCTGCGCGGCCACTCGGAGAAAAAAAATGGGAAGCTGGACTCCAAGCAAGCACATACCGCAAGGGAAACGGATCGCTTTCCATCCTACCAGTTGCGCGCGTTCGCTACGGCCTCTCGCCGAGATGGACGCTAGCCTCTTACACCGAAGGCTCAACCGTTTCGCTTTCTGGCCACTACGCCTACTGGCTAGATGAACCCTTCTCAGCCGCGGTGGAGATTGGAGTAGCTTACGGCGGCGGTAGCATGAGCTACTTCGGTGGGCACTCGCTCAGCCTCTTAAAAGGAAGTTGGGAGCCCTTTGTTTCTACACAAGTGTTTCTAGCAAATCTCATCCCCGGCAACTGGGACTCTACTTTTTTTCGTGGTAGCCCTTCACTTCACCCAGTTTTTTTTACCCTGGCCCTTGGCACGCGCTTCTGGGTAACTGATGACATTGCCCTTTCCTTTCACCTTACCGCCCTGCTTTCGTCGCGATCAATCAGCTTTCAGTCTCCGCTGACGCAAAATATTTCACTTCTGTTTCATTGGTAGCAATCCCTGACCGGCCCTCGAAGCTCTCGCTAAGCGCCCAATAGCGGCGCTTCACAGTAATGAATGCAAAAACGTTAAGCAAAACGATACAGGCCATTACTCCCCAAAACACTCTTTGAGCTCGGCAAGAACGCAGTAGCAAAAACCTAGGAAGGCCCAGCTGAAAAGCCAAAACGAATGGCGAGAAATAACGTCCCTGCAATAGCGATAAGCGCAGAGTACCCACCTGCGTTGCCCCCAAATATATGGACAGGCAAACCAGCAGAACACCCGCAACGCTCAAGCCAAACGCCAAGGGCCGAAGCCTCGAAAAAGCAGGCGTTTCTCCGTCGAATCTTACCGCAACTGAAAAAATCAGGAGCAGACACCAAGGAAGTATCTGCCGAAAGGGTAGCGGCGTATCGAGCCAACCTAAATTTCCAATAAATGAAGTAATGAGAAAAGGGACTTGGGCTGCAAAGTCTTGCGAAAAAACTACGACTGCCGTCCAAGGATTGTGAATCAAGAGATTCAGCTGAACTTTTGGATCCACCGGAAAAAACGAGGGTTGGGTAAAGCGACTCCCCGTAACGAGGGACCACAACAAGAACGGCGCAACAGCAAGCAAACACACCCAAAGTGCAACGAACGCTTTTCGACGATAGGAGAGTTTCGCGTTAAGCACTGCCGGAAGGAGAAGCAGTCCCAAAGGCCAGTAGACGGGTTTGCACAAAGAAAGCAGAATAATCGCGGCACTTGCACCAATTAGCCCCTTAATTGAAATAGGCCGCAGACCAAATGCCACCACTACCGCTGCAAGCGCAAACGTAAAGCCGTCGGGATTCGCCGATGCCGCGAGCGAAAGGGACATCGGCAAACAAAACAAAGTCAAAACAGCTAGCTGAAACCTAAAGTACCCTTGCAGAAGGTGTAGACTCCATACCAACAAGAGACAACAAACACTCAGACTGGCAAATCGGGCCAGATACAAAAACGTCAGAGGGTGCAGGTGCGCCATCTGGGCAAAATACAAAACGGGGATCTGCGGTAGATAAGGCACCGCACTATAAAGCGCCGTATTGTAGAGATCTTTGAATTCCTTTTCCTGATGAGAGGCCTGAGAGTGAAAAGGATTTTGCCAGCACTCCAACCAATATTCGTAACTAGTGTGGGCGTACGAATGAAATGGGAGTGCGTCAAAAGAACGGGTGACCAATAGAAAAGATTTCTCAAACTCCGCTCCAATTCGCCCATTTTTCCAAACCAAGCGTTCACCGCTTGCAAGTTGGTGGGCTCGCAATAGGTGGTTAATTTCATCAGGCGCCTGGAAGGGTGGAACTAGGGTTAGGTAAACCAAGCCCATTCCAAAGACGCAAAATGCCGCCACGGCTTGAAAGCGAGTCGAAAGCATGGAGAGCTTTTATCAGTAACAAGGTGTTTTGAGCAATGCGAGGTCCGAAAGCTACCAAACTGCAGAAACCCAAAGTGCAGGTAAGATCGCGGCCCCCAGGAAAGTAGAAGATAAAACAGAACGCACTTGATTGGATGCTTCGTCTACCCCATCACGCAAGGATTCTCGGACAGAAGGAACCGCGTCGAAATAGGCCGCCCCGGGACCCGTTTTAGAGACTCCCACTTGCTGAGAAATAAGTAGCGTAACTCCCAGCCCCCCAGTCAAATCCCAACTTTCGCCGTGGGAAAGGCGGGTGCCGACACTCGCTACAAAACGCGGGATAACCGCCGTGACATCTAAATTTATATAGGGAGCTCGTTGTTCAGTCGATTTATTCACCACGTACGAACTGGCACCCCCGTGAACGATATTCGCTAAGACTTCCAATCGAACAAAAAGTCCCGGGGAGTTGGGTTGCCACTGGGCTGAAAACCCTGCCGAGAAGGCGTTCGCAGAAGGATCAAAAACCACATTGTATTCATCGCTAATATCTTGGGTAAGTGTCGGACGAAAAAATGGGCTCACTAGAAAAGTAGGAACTAGTCCAAAACTAAAACCCACATTCCAATGCTCGCTAATGGGCCTATCCAGACGCAAGGCAAGCAATCCAGGAAATCCAAATTGAAGTTCGGTCCTGGTGGATGCGGCTTGCGAAATAAAACCGCACAAGAAAAAAAGCAGAAAAAGAATTCTTCTCATTCCCAAGCCCCTGGAGTTTCGGACATCTGGAGCACCAACGTGCCTCCAGCGGCGATCTGACTGTGAAGAAAACGCGGCTCGGTAAGTGGCACACCGTTCAGAGTTGCTCCACGAACGTATTTTTTCCCCGTACTTGCGCCCGTGCTCGTGATTGCCAGAGTGGGGCCGCCCAAATCGAGCGTAAGACTTTCAAATAAAGGTGAAACAATTTCATACTTTTCAGTTCCGGCCACCGGCAAAAAACCCGCGGCTGAAAGTACAAACCAAGAAGACAAAGAACCCCCATCGTCGTTGCCATCCAAACCCACCGAACTGGCATCATACTTCGTTCGCCGAATCCAATCATTCCAATACTGCGCTCGATCCGGCTTACCCAGGTGATTGAAGAAAATCACCGTCGCAAGTCCCGGCTCATTACCGTGCCAGTAGTAGCCAGGAGGAAACGGACTGCCGATGCTCTGGGGCGCATTCTGAAAAAGCGCCTCTAACAGATTCACGGCACCCGAGGAAATATGTCCTAACAGAGCGCTGGGCGAGTGGGGCAGATACCATCGGTACTGCACCGCACTTCCCTCGATGAAATGGTTCGAACAAGCGGTGGAAGCAACGTAGGAAAGCTCGTCTAATTTGCACCCCTTCATAAAGCTTCCATCCAAACCTTTTGGCAAAAATGCCTGACTCTCGCTGTTCCAGTGATTAAACGCGTTTTGTGCACGACTGGAAAACGCGGCTGCATCAGCCGCCTCCCCCAAGGTCGTGGCCCATAAGGACAAAGCAGTGTCAGCGTACGCGTACTCGAGTGTGTAGCTCACCGAATGGGACATGGCTTCGTGTGGGCAGTAGCCAAGATTCGAATAGTAATCAAAACACTCTCGACCACCTAAACCACTTCCGGCCGTAGTCTGTTGATCCAACAATGCATAGGCAGCGGCAGCATCGAATGTGGTCAGCCCCTTTTGATACGACTCGCTTAAGACAATCGCCGCTGGGAATCCCAACATCGAATCAGCATGCCCTCCGCCAGCGGCCCAGCGAGGAAATCGGCCGCTTTCTTGAGCCATGCGCAACAAAGAACGCACCATGTGATCTTGCTCGGTACGGGCTATAAGCAAGTAGAGCGGATGAACGGTTCGAAAAGTGTCCCAAAGGGAAAAATCGGTGTAGTACGAAAAAGCTGCTGTGCTATGAGCTCCCCCATCGAATCCTAGGTAGTTTTCGTTTTGAGCGGCGTCGTAATCGCCCGCCAAACTGGGCATCCGCGCGCTATTGTAGAGAGCCGTGTAGAACTTTTGCAGATCTTCGTTATTGGATGTTGTAGCCACCGCTCGCCCCAAAAAGTTTTCCCATTGGGTTTGCGTATTTGTAACCACCGTATCAAAACTAGGCCCGGCAATAGGTGCCTCGCCGGCGAGGTTTGCAATGGCGCCGGCATTGCTTACATAAGAAAGGGCGACGCGCATTTCGACTTGGGAGATACCTGAAAAGCGCAGCTCCAAGAAAATTTTAGTGGGATCACCGGAAGGAACCGAAGCCGATTCTCCAGTTTCCGAAAGAAAACGATAAGACGTAGCGGCCACTGGAAGCTGAATTTGAAAATAGGTTTTTAAGCCATTGTAGCGACTGGAAAAATCGTCACGAAGCACTAAACTACCTGAAATTTGGTCCTTAGCTCCATTCACCGACGCTACGATCGACTTCACCGACCCATTGCGACTCAGATGTCCCGTTAAATCCAGGTACACAACCGGCTCGGTAGTGGCCGCAAAAGTATAGCGGTGCAGCCCCACCCTAGCCGTTGCAGTCGCTTCAGCTTTTATGCCACCCGCATCGAGATCCACTGAATAGTAGCCCGGCACCGCCACTTCATTTCTGTGTGAGAAGGTTGGTGCATAGCTCGAGGCTTGCGCAAAACTTAGCACTGAATTTGAAGGAAACGCTCTTAGAACTCCTCCTTCATACACATCGCTGCCGACCAATCGAGTGTGAGAAAATCCCTTCAGCTGCACATCGCCATAGTGGTAGCCCGACTTCCCAAACGGCTTACCAATCGATTGGGTATCGGGGCCAAGTTTCACCATCCCCCACGGAACCTGGACTGCAGGTGAGTTGTGGCCGGCCACCCAAAATACCCCGCCGGTTCCCGAACGCGTATCAACGTGCCGAATGCGAAGGCCCGCAAGGGACGGGAGACTTTGTTGATGCACCTTTTCGTTCAAACAACCGTGAAACCCACAAAGGACAGCACCTAGAATGAGAATAAGGAAATTGCGCCCAAGCAAGTTCATGGATTTAGTCATGATCCGCCTTCCTAGTGCCATTGGCAAATCATGCTACGAAAAGAATTCCCGTATCTCGGGGGAGACTTTACACTTCGGCCATGCGTTTCATTTTCTTTTACCTAATTTCACTTTCCGCTTTTGCCGCAGACAAAACTCCCGACTTAGGACACGACGCCCAGCGTTTGGGTTTGGACACCGTATACAACGCCGGCTTGGGCGCGGGAGTAGGTCTGAACTACCGCTACGGACTCCACGATTTTTTAGACCGGCAAACAGGTTATCCCGAGCATACTCAAATGGAGCTGGGCGGAGTTCGCTTTCAGTTTTTTCCCTCCACCAGTCAGATATTCATCGATGAGTTGAACTTGTTTCGCATTGCGCGCCTTCGGCCCTTTTCCTCTAGCTGGGAGGAGTTGTCGTGGAAGTTTGAGGTCGGAGGACGCCGCCTGCGCAACTCTAGCTGCAATCGGTGCGGAGCAGCAAATGTCGCTGGTGGCCTGGGAGCCGCATGGAAACCGGTCGATAGCCTGCCCGCAACCTTGTGGGTTCTTGCCGAAGCAGAACTTCTGGGGTCCCCGGATTTCTCAGGCTTTTTTATTAAACCGTCGCTTGGACCGCGCTTTGGCGCCCGTTTCTCCCTCACCCCTTGGCTGAATGGGGGACTATACGGACTCGTACGCTGGCAAGCGGGCAGCCCATACCTTTTTTTCGAGGCAGGAACCCAATGGCGGGCTTCGATTTCAAGAAATTGGGCCGTGCAACTTCAGCTACAACGTTACGATGAAGGCTGGGAAACTCTCGGCGGCTTATTCACCTACTTCTAGTGCCAATCGGCGACTCAAAAGGAGTTGCAAGCCATCTGCGGCCACCGCCCGCCGGCACCTGCGACTACCTATCGAATGGTCCCCAGATTTCAAAAGGCCCTGTCATTCAGACCCAGCAGCGCTATAATAGAAGGATGCGGGAGAATGCCATGACATCCAATACCAGTAAGCTTTTTGCGACGTTTGTCGTTTGCCTCGCAGCCTTGCTATCGGCCTGTGCCGGAATGACGACCAGCCTAAAGCAAAAGGAAGTGTCGCGTATCCAGCTGCAACGGGCGTCTGACTTGCTCAATCAGCGAGAGTACAACCAGGCCATTGAAGCAGCCATGGAGTCGTTAAAGGCAGACCCTTCAACTGCTGCCGCCTATAACTTGCTTGCACTCGTTTACTTGGAAACAAAACGCTACGCCAAGAGCGAAGAGGCATTCCGCAAAGCGTTAGAAATTCAGCCTCGCTATCCGGAAGTACTCAATAATTTAGGGGTTCTCTACAATCGACAAGATCGCTTCAACGATGCCATTCCCTATTTCAAGAAAGCGCTCTTGGACGATAACTATATTACTCCTGAGAACGCTTACACTAATATGGGCTACGCCTACTACCGCTTGGGCAATTACCGCGAAGCATTGGATAACCACCAAAAGGCCCTCGATATCTCTCCCATGTTCTGCCTAGCCAGCAAGAACATGGCCGATGTCTACGCGAAGCAAAAGACCTATCCTAAAGCCTCGCGGTATTACGAAAAAGCTGTGACCAATTGCCCCTTGTACCAAGAAAGCCACTACAAACTCGGTTTGGTTTTGATGAAAATGGGACAACGCAAAGTGGCAAAAACTGAGCTTGAAAAGCTAGTTCAGCGGCACAAGTCGGGTCCCTATGTAGAACGCTCAACCGAAGTGTTGAAATGGCTTAAGTAATTTTGTATTTTCTGCCGAATTGGCTGGACGAGACAACCCCTTCTCCTTAAGAATCGTAACTCATGGAAAGTTTTGGCGCGCACCTCAAGGCGCAACGCGAAAAAAAAGGCATTCGACTCGAGGAAATTGCCTCGATTACGAAAATTCACCTTCACGCCCTCGAAATGCTCGAGTCGGACAAGTGGGAACAGCTTCCCCCTGAGCCGTTCATTCGAGGCTTCATCGTTGCCTACGCAAAGTACGTAGGACTCAATACGTCTGAGGTTCTTGATCGCTTTCGGGAAGCGACCGGCACCACCCCCGTAGTTGACCCCGACGGACTCGCAACTTCTGCTCCTCCAATGGGAATGGGGCTGTCGACGCCCCACTTAAATAGCAAGACACCCATTCCGGCAGGGGCGACTCCAGACTTAGTCTCTCAGGTTCGACTCCCTTCGGGAGCCAAGATCGTTACGGCCATCTCATTAGTTGCAGTAGTCGGATTGGCTGCTCTGCTTATCAGCATTGGTCGTGATTCCAATCCGCCAGTAGCGTCGAGCCCTTCTGTATCTGAGCCTTCCGCCACCCCCGTTGCGATTTCTCCGGTTGAGCCAGTGGTAGCAAATCAAGAACGTAAACCTGCTGCGGCAACCCAGGAACCTGCGGTAAAGCTTGCAGAACCGATTGTTGCACCAGCGGTGCCGACACCTGCTCCGTCCGCTTCGGTGGCTGGCCCTGCCCTAGCTAACCCTGTAACACCGGCCGAACAGGCGCCCGCTCATGAAATTATAGTGGAAGGTAAGGCGCGTACTTGGCTAAAGGTGGTTATCGACGATAACCCTCCCACCGAATACTTTCTTGCCGAAGGCAAATCTGCCACCTACAAGGCTGCCAAAAAAGTGAAAGTCGTTTTAGGTAATTCCACAGGGTCTCGAGTTACCCATAACGGCCAGGTAGTAGAGGGAAAGCAATTCCTTGGTACTATTCGCTCGTACATTTTCCCTGAAAACGCCAGATTTCCTCAGGACAGTCCTTCAAAACGCACACCGACTGCGACCGAAACCCCAAGCGAATAGGCGGTTCACATGCAGGCTTTGCCCATAGGCACCTTGGCAGCTTGGAAACATCCGGCGACTTCGGGGAAGCCTCAAGCGCGCCTACTTCACATTCACGGAATCAGTGAACATAGTGGCAGACACCAACCCACCTTCGATGCACTCAATGCGATGGGCGTGGAAGTCATTCGTTTCGATCTGCGGGGTTCGGGCAAGAGCCCTGGCAAGCGACAATACATCAATAATTTTTCTGACTACGTCGCCGATGCCAATGAAGTGGCAAAGTGGATTGAACAAAACCTTCCCGAGCTACCCCTTTTTGTTTTCGGACATAGCATGGGTGGTGCAGTAGCGATTCATTTCTTGGCCCAGTACTCAAGACCGGTGGCGGGTTTAGTTTTGAGTGCCCCAGCCTACAAAGTAGGTGGGGAAATTCCTCAGTGGAAGATCTTGCTCGGACGCGTGCTCGTGCCCTTTTTTCCAACGCTCCGCCTCTACTCCGCCTCTTCCGACGGACTCTCCCGAGATAAAAACGTAGTACGAGCTTATAGACAAGACCCTCTGGCTTCCCACTTCAACACACTGAAACAGGGCGATGAGGTTCTAAAGGCCCTGCAGGATGTGCCGCGGCTTTGTAAAAAAATTTCCGCTCCTACTGTAATACTCCACGGAACCTCCGACTCGGTGATTTTGCCTGAAGGCAGCTTTGAGGTTTTGCAGTCTCTAGGATCCACAAACCGCGAACTGCATTACCTACCCGGCGTGTACCACGAACCTCACCTAGATTGGGAAAGTGAAAAGTTTTTTTCGCTTTTATGCCGATGGGTCGAAAAACGCCTTAGCGCTGGCGCGGCTTCCAAGGAATATCGTCGATAGATTCTAATTGGTTTGCAAGTCGTGCCATTGTGAACAAAAAATCGGATAGTCTGTTCACATAGATGAGTAACCAGCCATCGACGACCTCGTCTTCCATAGCCGCCAAAGCCACCATCGAACGCTCGGCCCGACGACACACGGTTCTCGCCAGATGCAGAAAAGCTGCCGTCATTCCGCCACCCGGCAATATGAAGTTGCGCAACTCGGGGAGCTGCGCGGAAATTACGTCAATTTGCCGCTCTAAGAATTCAACATGCGTTGAAGTAATCATTTCCACTTGGGTTTCGCCCTTAGGTGCCGCCAATTGTGCGCCCACCGTAAAAAGGGCCAACTGGACTTGCGCCAAGGCTTCTTGAACCGGCTTGTGAACCGTCTGCGCTCGAACAATTCCTAGAATTGAATTCAACTCATCGATCTCGCCGTAGGCAATGATCCGGGGGGAACTTTTCAATACGCGTTGCCCGCCAATCAACCCAGTAACGCCGTTGTCTCCGCTTTTTGTATATATTTTCATCGTATGATCTAAAACTACTCGTCGCACCGCGCGGCTGCAAGGCGGAAGGTTCTTCGAAGCAGTCCTTATGCTGCGGCGCATTCTAGGTTCTTAATCTCCCTCAACTTTTTCAATTTCTTAGCCGATGTGTATTGCTGAGGGAACCTATGATCTTGGTCACGAAATTTGATGGAAGCCCCATCATGTTAAATGCCGAATGGATTCAGAGTGTCGAAAACACACCTGACACGCTCATTACCCTCACGACTGGTTACAAGCTGATTGTGCGAGAGCCCGTAGAAACAGTGGTAGAGGCATTTAACGCCTACCAAAAGGGCAAGCTCTCACTCCGAAAAGGAGACTCCCATGGTAATTAACTGGCTCGGCGTCATTTTTGGTTTCGGCGCTATCCTTTTGGGAAACTTTCTGGAAGGGGGACACATTGGCTCCCTAATCCAGCCTACTGCGGCTTTGATCGTAGGCGGTGGAACCCTTGGAGCAACCATGCTTGCTTCAACGGCTGGAGAATTCGCCGCAGCACTAAAATCTTTTGGAACGGCTTTTTTCGGCAAAGATCCCGACTACCACGCGTTGGTAAAAGAAATTGCCGGCCTTGCGGCTTCCGCTCGTAAAGACGGAATTCTGTCCCTAGAAGCTTCTATCGGAAAAATCAAAAACCCTTTTCTCTCCAAAAACCTTCGCAGCATCATCGACGGCTATGACCCGGCAGTCCTGAAGGCAATTATGGAAGACTCCATTTCGCACGCGGAACATGAGAAAGCGGCAGTTGCGAAAGTTTGGGAAACTGCGGGTGGATTCTCCCCCACGGTCGGCATCATCGGAGCGGTGATGGGGCTGATTCACGTGATGTCCAACCTTTCAGATTCTTCGAAACTAGGATCTGGGATTGCAGTCGCTTTCGTGGCGACTGTGTATGGAGTAGGAGCGGCAAACCTGCTTTTGATTCCACTGGGCGGAAAACTGAAAAAGGTAGCAAAAGGCGAAATGCTCGAAATGGAAATTATTTTTCTGGGCCTGTGCGGAATTCAAGAAGGCTTAAACCCACGCGTGATTGAAGATCGGCTCACCAATATGATTGGCGATCACGGCGGCAAAAAAGATGGGCACGGAGCCGACGCTAAGAAAGCAGCCTAACAATGGCCCGTAAGAAGCACCACGAAGAACATGAGAACTTAGAGCGGTGGCTGGTAAGCTACGCGGACTTTATTACCCTGCTCTTTGCGTTCTTTACGGTGCTCTACGCCTTGGGACAATCTGACAAATCAAAGTACCAAGAAAACTTAGAAAACATTCAAAAGGCCTTTGCCAACGCGGGCGGACTCTTTTCCCTAAAAGGCGCCCCGTTTAGCCCTTTCGAAAGAAACCCTGACGGTGGAGCGGCTGCTTCGGGTTCTGATGGCGGTACACAATCGAATCAAGAACAAGATGAACAACTGGATCGAGTAGCACAACAACTTAGGGGCTTATTCAAACAATCCACTGGGCTTTCTCTTTCCCCTGGGGCAATCGAGGTGGTTCGATCCGAGAATGGATTTCGAATCCGTCTTGGTGAGTACCTGCTCTTTAAGCCGGGAAGCGACCGCATAAAAAGGGCAAACTTGCCGTTCCTCTATGCGATTGGAAAACGGCTTGTGAAAATGGGACACAGCGTGCAGGTAGAGGGCCATTCCGATGCCAGCCCCAATATTACCCCTGAAGCAAACTGGCAATTGTCGATGACCCGCGCTTTCAACGTGGTGCAGTTTTTAGTACAAGCAGATGGTTTTCCGCCCGCAAAAATCTCTCTCGCTGGCTTTGGCGACACACACCCGGTCGCCGATAACACAACCCCCGAAGGCCGCGCTCGCAATCGACGAGTAGAACTAGTGGTATCGATCGATGATGAGAGAAAAGAAGCTTATAGCTGGGACTCGATAGATCCTTGAAGAACCCCTTAATAGTCCTGCATTGAACGAAGCGAATTAGGCTTTCGTTCGCCCACGGGGCTTGGTCCTGATTCCCCGGTAGCTCCATTCAAACGGTTGAGGCTCTGAAGAGCCTTAGCAAGTTCATCAAAATTTTTGATGTCTGCCTCTTCCGCCTTGGGATCCAAGATACCAGGGCCGCGATTTGCAATAGGGCGCGGCGCCTGGGTGCCATGGGCTTGAACGCCATGGCTTGCTGATTTGCCAAAACAAAAGGTCGCCACCCCGAAAAGGGTGGCGACCAAAATAACGCTCTTAGGAGTCAACATAACTATTACCTACCTCTAGTCGTGCTGCCTGCGCAAGAAAGTCGGGATGTCATATTCTTCACTCTCGAAGAAACGCTTCCCAATTTCACGCGCAAGTTGCCGCGCCGACTTCAAATCGGTCGAAAGGTTTTCCTTGCGCTGCACCGGAGTTCCGAGGTTTTGCGAAGCTTGCAACTCAGCCGTTGCGATGGCTGGTTGTTCTACTTCGTGCTTCTTTTCAACTACTGCAGCAACCTCTTTAGGCACCACAGGGTTGAACCCCGTTGCAATCACAGTGACTCGCACTTCGTCCTTCAACGATTCATCAATTACTGAACCGAAGATGATTTCGGCATCGTCATCTGCTTCTTCAGTAATCAACGAGCTAGCTTCGTTGACCTCAAAAAGAGTCAGGTCAGAGCCGCCGGTAATGTTGATGATGATTCCGGTTGCCCCGTTGATCGAAACATCCTCGAGAAGTGGGGAAGCAATGGCTTTTCGCGCAGCCTCGATAGCGCGATTTTCGCCCGAAGCATTCCCAGTTCCCATCAGTGCGAGCCCTTTATTAGCCATTACTGCGCGCACATCGGCAAAATCGAGGTTAATCAGCCCGCGAATATTGATTAAGTCCGAGATCCCTTTCACGGCTTGATAAAGGACTTCATCGGCTTTGCGGAAGCAATCTAGCATCGTGGTGGTTTCATTCGCCACATAGAGCAAACGTTGATTAGGAATACAAATCAACGTGTCCACTGCCGCCTTCAACTCTTCGATTCCTTTTTCGGCATTCCGCCTTCGGCGCTTACCTTCAAAGTGGAAAGGCTTGGTCACAACCCCAACCGTCAACGCTCCCGCTTCTTTCGCAATGTTGGCGATTACTGGAGCGCCACCTGTGCCGGTACCGCCGCCCATTCCGGCGGTGATAAACACCATGTCCGCGCCGTAGAGCATCTCTGCAATTCGAGCGCTATCTTCCAAAGCTGCTTGACGGCCTACGTCTGGATTGGCTCCAGCTCCAAGTCCCTTAGTTAGCTCTGTTCCAAGTTGAATATGGTAAGGCGCTGGGTGTGTCGCAAGCGCCTGATTGTCGGTGTTTGCCGCAACGAAGTCGACTCCGTTTAGGCCCAGCTGAATCATCGTGGCAATAGCATTAGTTCCGCCGCCACCTACCCCGATGACTTTTATTTTTGCGCCCTGCACAGTCTCTTTTTCCACAATTTCAAACATGCTGTCTCCTTAGATTGAGAAATCAAAAAACTTCGCCTAGCCAAGCCTTCATGCGGGTAACCACTTTGGAATAGACCCCGTCGCTGTCGCGAATTCTAAACTTCACCTCGGAGCGATTCTTCATGCCGTACTGAATAAGCCCCACCGCCGTGGAATAGATAGGCGAGCTCACAACGTCGAGCAGCCCTCCAACCCCTTGCGGAAAGCCTCTGCGAACGGGTACTTCCAAAATAAACTCTGCTAGTTCTGTGGAGCCTTCGAGCAATGAAGCCCCGCCGGTTAGAACTACTCCAGTTGAAAGCAAGTGTTTGTAACCACTGGCAGCGATTTCTCGACCGACGAGCGAAAAAATCTCTTCGACTCTCGGTTCGATAATCTTTGTAAGAACAGAGCGAGAAATTTCCCGCGCCTTGCGTCCACCTACGCTTGAAACTTCTAAAACAGTGTCCTCTTGTAGAAGAGAAGACATTGCGCAGCCGCTAGCAATTTTGATCGCTTCAGCATCCTGGATGGAAGTGCGCAAACCGACAGCAATATCGTTGGTGATATGGTTTCCGCCCATGGCGATAACGCCAGTGTGCACCACACTACCCCGCACAAATATAGCTATGTCCGTGGTACCGCCTCCGATATCAACCAGTGCAACGCCTAGTTCCCGCTCATCCGCAGTCAATGCTGCTTCTGCGGACGCCAATGGCTCAAGGACAATATCGCTTACGTTAATTCCAGCCTGGTTCGCGCATTTAATGATGTTCTGGGCCGAAGAAACTGCGCCAGTTACTATGTGGACACTGGACTCCAGCCTTACCCCAGACATCCCTACAGGGTCTTTCACGCCTTCTTGATCGTTTACTTTAAATTCTTGAGGAATAACGTGAATGACTTCGCGATCCATCGGAACTGCCACGGCTTTCGCGGCATCAATTGCTCGGTCAACGTCGACCGCTGAAACCTCGCGGTCCTTAATCGCTACCACGCCGTTGCTATTAAAACCTTTAATGTGGCCGCCTGCGATCCCCGCATACGCTGAGGTGATCTCCACTCCCGACATCAGTTCTGCTATTTCAACGGCTTTTTTCACGGCTTCCACGGTTTGCGGAATATTCACCACAACACCCTTGCGAATTCCGTGTGACGGCTGCTTGCCGATACCGATGATTTCAATTCCGTCGGCAGTCGGCTGCCCTACAACAACACAGATCTTAGTCGTGCCGAAGTCGATCCCCACAAGGACGTCAGACCCATGCGGTGGTTTTCGGGTACTCATGCAATACCCCCATACAAAAACGGATTTAAAGAACTAAAAAGCTTAAGGAAAGTCTCAACCTGAGCTTAGTGCTAATGTGGGAAGCTGACAACAGCTTTCTTTGGAAAAACTAAATTGATTTTGTACGCTTGGCTGATTTGACGCGGCGGGCGATTAAGCAAATCGACAAAGAATGGGATTTGAGATTCCCACGTCATCAAACTAAACAAAGATTCCATGGGAGGGCTCACTAGGTAAACTTTGAAAAAGGGCGGATCGCTTGCAACTATTTCCGAAATGCGGTGCTTTGGCGCAATCGCCTTTTGCAAAGACAAAACAATCCCGACAAGAGTCTTCGAGCTCCAAAGTGCAGCGGTGTCCTTGGCATCGAAACTAATCACTGGCAAGTCAACATCCACACCCCGCGTAGCAATCCATCGATCGATCTCAGATCCATTTTCATCAAGATAGATAAGTTTTTTTGAATCCCGACGAGTAGCCACTGGCTTCTTTACCTGCGCCGATAGAACAATTCGATTGGGGAACTCTTTTTTCACCGACGCAGCCAAGACCCAAGGATTCTGAAGAATCCGTTTCATTAAATCATCCCCATCTAGAACGAGAAGATTTTGTCCCTCTAAGCGAGGAAGGGCCCCCCGAATTTCTGACTCAGTCAGCGGAGCTTCCACCACCACAACCACTTCCGTAATCCGCAACCAAGCGAGATCGGGCATCCACTCTCGATAGAAAAAGACTGAAACGGCTGTTCCAAAAACGAATAGAAATAAAAACACCTTTCGAGTGCTCATGCGTATGCCGCCACCGGAGATCTATTGCTGCCCTTCCAGGACTGAAATAGCGTTAGGTACTGCGAACGAATCCGATCCAAAGCGAAACGCTTTGCCAAGCCTTGACGCAATGACACACCCAATGATTCGCGCAACGTTGCATCTTCAGACAAGCGAACAATGAGTTCACCCATTGGACGCACTTCGTTAACTGGCAAAATAAAACCGTCCCGAGAATCAGAAAGAACGGCCTCCACACCAGGCAGTTCGGTGGACACCACCGCTATGCCCTGCCCACCCAGCCAAAGTACCGGCAAGAAACTTTCCGCCTTGAGTGGGGCATGGAGCAAAAGATCCACTTCTTCACCCGTTCCGGTAAGCCGGGTAAACAAAGACTCAATCCCCAGATCCCGAGCCATGGCTTCGAGATGCGCCGTAAAAGAACCGGCTGACGGAATCATGAACTGGACCCGTGCTCCTGCCCGAGAAACAAAGTGGGCTACGCTAACTATAAAATTGAAATTAGCCTCAACACCAGGCGGCACTAAACAACCTACCTTTATAGGGGCTGCCGTGTTGCTGGGCGAACGAAGGGGAAGCATTAAACCGGGAAGTGCTAGGTCGACTAGATTGCCCCTAGGTACCCGCTCCATCTCAGAAAAGAATCTACTCGAGTAGTTTCCATGTGCGATGAGGCAAACCTTAAGATCAGCCCTCGGATTCCAATAGCGCGGAAAAAAACCAAGCCACCGGTCTGCGGGCTGCGCTTCAAGCAAAGAGACGAAAACAGGGCCCTTGTGCCTCTTGTTTACCGACTTCAGTGCGGCACGCCAGTTACGGGAAACCAACCAAAGTGGCAGTGCTGGATCCGTAGCGACTGAGTCGGAAACAAAGGTTAGATTCCCACTCTCGGCCAGGCTTCCGGCGAAGATCTCAAAATACGAACGCTCCCAGGGCAAGCAATCGTCGAAGATCCGGCACTGAATTGCTTGGTCCATTGAGCATCATTATATAGCCTTGTCGTTGATAAAGTCGATGAGGGCTCTCAGGCTACCAAAGTCGCGACGGTCAAAGGGAAAGACCAGCCGCGGCAACTCGGCCAACTCAGGTTCGTTTGCTTCCTCAGACAAAGGAGCACTCAGCTTGAAAGCGCCACCGCGTGCCAAGTAACCAAACTTCTCATTAATCTGAGCGATAACTTCTGCCGAAAGTTTGCGTTTCAATCGTACGACAGCAGTATCACGAACAAAGCGCATCGAATGGTACGTGCTATAGAAGTGATCAATATGATCCAATGCCGCATCCACCGAGTGAAACACGCGGCAGAGGCCCTTATCAGCTTCAGAAATAAATCCCTTAGCCAAAACAGTACCGTAGAGAAAGTCGGTCATTGCCTTCCAAAAACCGAATCCCTCTGGCTCCACCATCACAATGGGAATCATATTGGTTTTGCCAGTTTGAACTAGCGTCATCACCTCAAACGCTTCGTCAAAAGTTCCAAACCCACCCGGAAAGAAGGCAAAAGCGCTGGCTTCCTTTACGAGAAAAAGCTTTCTCGTGAAGAAGTATTTGTAGTGAATGAGCATGTTCTCATCATCTACGAACGGATTGTGCTCTTGCTCAAAGGGCAGACGAATATTCAACCCGAACCCGCTGTCCCCTTCCGCACCTTCGTTTCCTGCCGCCATGATTCCGGGGCCGCCACCCGTAATGATCATATAGCTGCGTTTCGCGGCCTCTTTGGCAAAATCCCGGGCAAATGCATAGAGCGGCGTATTCGCGGGAACGCGGGCAGATCCAAACATCGTGATTTTTGGTTTATGACGATGCGGGTAGAAGGTTTTGAAAGAAAAACGCAACTCCTTAATGGTGGTTGCCGTGATCTTTAGGTTCAGAGTGCCCGGGTTCTCCTTAGCCAACTTTGCGGCAGTTCTGAAGATGTCTCCAATTACCGGCAACTGGTGGGGCTTTTGCTCCTTTGCCAACTCATGGACAATCTTGTCGAGGTCGGCTTCCCAGCTTTCAACGCTCTTTGGATCCTTCTTCTTTGGCATTGTGAGCCTTTCCCTTTGCCTGCCCAAGCGCCTTAGATAATAATGTCGTTGGTGGCAGATTCACGAACAACCCGGCGCTGGTACGTTCTTCAACTTCTTTTCGCTTTTTTAGGCGCGGCTACTAGCCTCTATCTGCTGGTTCAACATACCCGATTGAAAATTGGAATCCAAGATGGACCCTCCTTTTGTAGTTTTGGAGCCCATGCCGACTGCAATGTAGTGAATGGGAGTCAGTACTCCGAGATTTTCGGGATTCCGCTGGCGGCTCTTGGGGTTTTGTACTTTCTTGCCCTTTTTCTTTTGGGGGCAATTCAACCACCAACGACTAGGGCCTTTCGATCGGCCCAGGCTTGGATGGCACGACTAGCTTTGCTCAGCTTGGCGATTGATTTGGGGTTGCTTGGCATTCAAGCCTTCGCCTTAAACAATTTTTGTCTATTTTGCTGCCTTACCTATTTATTTAGTGCCGGCCACTTGCTTGCCAACTTTGCATTGGCGCCTGTTGGTTCTCGATCGCTTCGAGCTGTGCTAGCAACGCATCAAAAGGGGAAACTGCCTTCCTTCGCAAGCGCCGCAACGTTTTCGGGAGTTCTAGCTTCGGCCTTTGCTCTGTATTTGTACGTTTCCGCAAGTGCCGGCTCGGCGCGGGTAGCGGGGATGGAAGAATCCAAGAAAGTTTTTCTCGAAACCTGGAACCAGAGACCCGCTACCAGCATCCCCATTCTTCCAGCGGATCCGATTTGGGGAAACCCTCAGTCTAAAGTCCAAGTCGTCGTGTTTAGCGATTTCGAATGTCCGCATTGCCAACGCGCTGCTTTTGCCATGCATACAGCACTGGCGCCGGAAGAAGGAAGAGTTCAGGTCGTATTTAAAAACTTCCCGCTCGACATGAGTTGCAACCCTTTACTGAAAAATCCCATCCACCAAAATTCTTGCGCACTCGCGCACCTAGGCTTTTGCGCCCAACAAAAGGGCAAGTTTTGGGATTTCCACGACCGCGTTTTCTTCAAGCTTTCAGCAAGGGAACTCTCAAGTACCCGAGACCTTGTGTACGAAGGCGTAAAGCAGCTTTTCTCACGCAAAGAATTTGACGATTGCCTCGCAAATCCTGAGGCGCTTGCACACACTTTGGCAGGAATCGAACAAGGACGTAGCCTCACTATCGATTCGACTCCGGCTATATTCATAAACGGTAAGAAGGTTACCGTTGCACCTACCGTGGACCTTATCCGAGAGCTAGTACAACGAGAGTTAGCTGCTACATCGATGTAAAACCCGGCCCCTGCTGCTCCGGTTTAGCGTTTTGGTTTAACCTGAGCTTTGGCAATCCAATCCAATGCGACCGACACCGTTTCCGATGCTAATTTGGAAACCGAGGCCCCGTAGTCTCCAATAAAGGCATATTGGATTCGACCCGCCATCAAAGCCTGAATATTGCGCGCCAAGTTCCGAGCGGCCGCTGAGGGAAGCTCAGTGAGTGGAGCGACGCAGGCCAGGAGGCGCGCTTCGCCCGTTTGCTGGATCAAGGTTTGAAGGTCGCGGTATTTCTGCTCGTAGCTGCAAAGGTAGTAGAACATCAACATGACGGCGGCGTGCTGGGGGTATTTTTCCAACCATACAAAAGGCCCCTCGATGGCCGCCTTCAGTTGCGCTTGCGGGGACTTGGCTTGTTCCAAATGGGCGACCGTAACTTCTTGGCCGGTGGCAATAACGAAGCGAATAGCGGTGAAAACGAGCTCATCGCGATTGGCAAAGAAATAGGCCACATGGGTACGGGTCATCCCCAGCTTTTTCCCCACCGAATCAAACGTGGTTCGGTCTAACCCTTCAGTACAGAGGCAATCGATGAAAGCTTCCACGATGGCCAAACGGCGTTGCTCGCCCCGTCCGGGCTTTAGGCCAAACACTTGAAAATAAAGGGCCGGGGAAATGTTTTTGTTCATAATACGGCCTGGCTAATACCCCAATACAGCACTTCGATGCAACCCCTTGCCTTGACAGGGTGCCAGACCGACATTATACAAACGACATTATTAAGTTATACACTTGTATAAGTTAGGAAAGGCCGTTTCTCACTCATGGATCCGGAAGAAATCCTCGCAGACGAAGTCGGAAACGGCCGCCGACCCTTGTCTAACGCCCAGCGCTAAACCCCAACGCCGAAATACTCGACATCGCTTTAAAGCTTAGCTATGACGAAATAGGGGGTAATCATCATGGGTAGTATGGGTATACGTTACGTTCTGTTCACTGTTTTGCTTGGCGGCCTCGTTGTTACGCCATGCGTTCTGAACGCCAAAGGTCCGATTTTTGAAATCGATGACGACGAATCTGAAGAATGGTCCACTTCCACCAGCGCATGTGACGCGCATAAAAAACAGGTTCTAACGAAGGACGTAACCGCCGCTTGTGATCGAGTGCGGCGCGCACTTCACATAGCTCGCACTTACGATAAAGAACTCGAGGTGATGTACCAAAAAGGCACCAATATGCGGGTGTATTTGAAGAACAAAGTCTTTTACCAAAAACGTTTAGCAAATCGACTAAAGGCTTGCGATAAAGGCACGGTGGCCTTGCGCTGCGTAGGGACTTGCGGCACATCACGAGAGACTGTCGCTTACGTCAACACAACGCTGGGGTATGTCCATCAAACCATCAATGTCTGCAATGAGTTCTTTTCCGGTCTAGAGGACATACGCGAAAGAGACATCGCACATGAGTTTGGCCGTCTTGAAGGAATAGGGGATGCCGACGACATGGTTACAGACAATATTTTCGTTTGGGATGCAGTCCTAACGCAACTCTCAAGCCCGCTCACCTTGCTAACGATCAAAGAAATGGCGAAAACAAAGTAATCCCTTTTCCTAAAAGGTGCCCGTGGTATTTCAGGCCCGAAATACCACGGACACCTTTCGGGGGTGTCTGTTTTGTAGACAGTGTGTAAACGGGTGGGCATGGGGTAAAAACCTAAACAGAGGCCCCGGCTGACTGCCTTGAAATCATTGAGATAATCCGTCGAAAAGTAGGCCTTTGGATTGCTTATTTAACCTCCTTAGGAGGGGACCGTGCGGTTTCCAATAGGGGGAAAAATAGCCGTATTTTTATTGGCGCTTTCCTACGCCCCTGCCCATGCTACCCCCGAAGACGCAGACAAGTCGGAAGAGCGTGCCCGAAATGCGTTTATTGATCAATTTTCAAAATTCACCCAAGACAAGAACGTCCAAGGCCGCGCCAGAACGCCTGACGGAAAAGTGGTTCAGGGTGGAAGCAAAACCCGTTACAACCAAGACGATGGATTAGCTTTCCAGAGCGATTTGACCTACCACGACTACTCTTACTTTAAAGTCCTAGAGGAAGATCAAGGCAACGGTAAGCCACCGAAAAAAGTCTACTTACAACCCTTCATCTCGGATCACGGAAAAGTCAGTGCGGCTGGGGGATCTTCCCTATTGGAACGAACCGCTTTTAGCCTAGATCAGAAATTGGGGAAACAAGACGCCCAGAATGCGAACAAACCCACGCCGCAGGGAGTTTCGTATAAATCGATCTACAAAATTACGACCAAAGAAGTATCGCAACCTCAGGGTGGGCCAGCCGCCAACGCTGCCCCAAACACCGACCCAGAGGAAACAAAAACACCTGCATCGCGATGGGAACTTCGAGAAGAGGCGAAACCCGAGATTGAAAAAGTCGGAGAGACTGCCGCGCAAACTATTTTGCGCTCGGCCAAGGGCGAGCAAAATGCCAACGATCCCCAAACACTTGGAAACGGGGTTCTACTCCGTCAGGCCGCAGCCTCTGCTACCCAAGCCCTTTGGAACTCAACGCTCGCGAACCTTTCTCAACGTCGAGTGCGAAGCGGAGTTTATGGTGACCGCCCTTCTCTATCCGAGGGCGCACCGCGCTGCGAAGATTGGAAGGCTGCCCAAATGGCGGCTCTGAATCAAAAACTACAGGGGGTTTCCGATCCGACAGTCCGACAAAAAATGGTCGAATCCATTGAAAATCAGACCAAGCAGTGCAAAACCCTTGCTTCAACTCCTTACGATACAGTGGCTCCGACTTTTCAACCCGAGGACAACGAGACAATCGCTCTAAAGTCGGAAGGAGTTGAAAAAGAAGATGCACTACAACGCGACTCTCGCCTCCAGCTTCAGGTCATGGCACAAGCAGGAAAAAGCGTTACGGAACTACCCTCGAAATGGAAATTTTCTAAAGACGATGAGAAAGCCCGAATGACTATTTCGTACGATGACAACCAACCAAAAGAAGGCGCGCTCACCATGAAAGAACAACTCGATTCTTACAACGCCAACCTAAAAAACGCCGAACAAGGTTACGAAGACGTGCAGAAACGCTTTCCGGATCTCCAAATGGCGAAACCCACCGACTACGCCATTCAACCCGGCACCATGAACATAATCGACATCAATCAGCCCCCGGAAGCCGCGTTTGAAGAGGTCGGAATTGAAAATAAGACCCGCACGGGCCCTGCGCCAAAGACCTACGATCAGCTCTTAAAAGCCGCCCAAACCAATTGAGTCACTCCCCAGCCCGTGCTATAGCCTTCTTGGGGTAGTTTTATGAAAAATCTCCATGTTTACCTTTCCGAAAAAGAAATTGACCAACTCAACGACTCGCTAGCGGCTCGAGTTTCGTCCGACTACGCTAAGCTCCTGGGGCCTGGGGAAGAGCTCTTGGTCATTGTCACCCTTAAGGGCGCGACCTTTTTCGCTGCGGACCTAATGCGAAAAATCACAGTCCCACTTCGGATGGATTTTGTTCGCTTGGCCAGCTACGGTTCGGGCACCCAGTCTAGCGGATCAGTACAGATTCTAAAGGATGTAGAAAAGCCCCCAACGAACCAGCACGTTCTTGTACTCGATGAAATTGTCGATTCAGGCCGTACACTCGCGTTCCTCTTCGATCGACTAAAGAAGTCTAACCCCCGATCTTTAAAACTTTGTTCGCTTCTCAGTAAACCAAGCCGACGCGAGGTCCCGGTTGAAGTCCACTACCTTGGACGTGAAGTGGATGATAAGTTCTTAGTCGGCTACGGCCTTGACTATGCTGAGCGCTATCGAAACCTCAAAGAAATTTACACGCTGGAAAATATTAGCTAGCGCGGGCGTTTTAGTTACGGTTGCATTTCTTGGCCTAACTCAGTCGATGGTTAAAACCCACGGCGATCGCGGCAAAAATCACATTGCGCTCACCCTCGACGACGGACCAAATCCCCCTTACACGGAACGCTTTCTGCAATTACTAGAGAAAGAGAAAGTCCCGGCGACCTTTTTTTTCATCGGTCGAAACATTGAAATACATCGGGCGACAGCACTCAAGGTACTTGAAGCTGGACACGAGATCGGCAATCACAGCTACACCCATAAGCGGCTCGCCTGGGAGGCTTGGAGGGAGATTGAAAACGAAGTTTCTACGACCGATAAACTGATTCGCAGCTTGGGCTATACAGGGCCCATCGCATTCCGCGCGCCGTTTGGGCAGCGCTTCGGCTTGCTTGCGTTTTGGCTGCTCTTTAATGGCCGAGCAAATACGCTCTATGATGTTGCGCCTCAACCTCCCGACTATTTTCGCAGCAGTCCCGTCGCTATATCGGAATCCTCCATTGAGCGGACAAGAAATGGCTCGATTTTACTTTTGCATGATGGCGAAGGCATTCGGATCGAATCTCTGGAAGCCGCTGCACGGATCTTGCCAGCGCTAAAGTCCAAGGGCTTTCGTTTCGTTCGCCTCAGCGAGCTTTAGGTTCCTGCCTTGCAAATAGGACGTCACACTTTAAGTGATGCACCATCAAGACGCCCTCACCCGATTGCTCTGCTGAAAGCGCCTCGAGATACACTCGAAGTCTACCGCGGGGACCCTTTGCTTCTGCCGTCAAAAGCGCCTGTGGTAGGGGACTTCCCAAATGACTCGCTTGATACTCTTCTGCTTTCTTCAGCAGGTCGCTCAGCTCAACTTCAGCCAATAACTCACCTGCCTCGAGTACGGAAACCTTGGGCGGCTGAGAAACCCAACGTACCGAGTAGGGATGATTGCCTTGGGAAAACGCGTGACTCTTGGACTGGCCATCGAAGATACGAAAAACTTCGAGTCGTGAAATCCAGTCGAATCCTACCGTATCGTAGAATGGAGGATAGTCCGTGGTGAAAGCCAAGTACTTATCGGCGCTGTGCGTTATTGGTAAATGCAAAAGCAGGGTGAGGAGGAGTTTCATGGAAGTATTTTACACTTCCCGGATGACAAGAATCCTCAAGGATTTTAGTTTTGTACTATGCGAAAACTCTTATGGCTTCTTTGTACCGGATTGGTTTTTTCTCAACTCACCTTTGCAGCGCCGCCCGCTAAGCCGGCTGTCAATCTCGAGCCCGAAGCCGAGCAATGGAAGGGAAAACCCTACGATTCGATGTTTCAGTTTTCCTTTATGCCGGGAATAGCCCTTCTAGGATCTACCGTAGGACTTGGCCTCAACGCTGCGGTCGCCGTGAAAGTCTCTCAACACGGTTTTATCGATGATATTAACGATCAAGCCCACTTTGAAATTATGGCGGGCCCCATATTCGTCTCAAGCACGGTCGCAAGCGCCTATAGTGTCCATTTGCGCTGGGACTTTCATAAAAATGACTACTGGTCATTTTACTTACTTGGCGGATTGGGCGGCGAAGTAGGCGGCCTTTTAACAGGGAACTATCGCGCTTTTCATCCTCGCTTTGGGGTGGGAGCTCTTTGGAATCTTTTCGAATTTCTTAGCTTCCGAGCGGAATTGAGCCACGAGTTCACTGGAATCGGTATCGTATACATTCTCTAATTTAAAAAAAAAACCCCGGGAGCCTTAGCCCCCGGGGGAAATCAGTTTGGATTGCTTTTTACCGTCTCGCTATTAACGACGGTTCAAGTTAATTACTTCTTCCAACATCTGGTCGGCGCTCGTGATGGATTTTGCGCTAGCTTGGAATCCACGCTGCGCGCGTATCATCTCAACGAACTCGGCTGCCAAGTCGACATTCGAATGTTCGAGACTGCGCGTTTGAACAGCTCCACGACCGTTCGATTTAGGACGCCCAATGAGAGCTTGGCCCGATTGCGGGGTTTCCACAAACTGGTTCTGCCCTACTTTGGCGAGCTTCTCAGTTGCATCGAAGCGCGCCATCGCGATTTGCCCTAAAAGACGGTTTTCACCGTTCGAATATACCCCAGTGATCACGCCATCCGAGTCAATAACGGTATCCGCAAGCACCCCTGCCGTGTGGCCATCCTGGGTGTTTCGGAAAATCTGGTTATTGGCGCCATACATCGTTGTTCCCTTCATCCCCGTTCCGTTGTTCGAGGTGGGATCTCCGAAGTTGAAGTACATTTCTTGCTGCGGCACCGCCCCGTTGCGGAAGGTAGTGTTTACCATCTCCTGCTTAGAGTCTTGGAGCTTTCCAAGAGCGTCAAAGGTGAGCATTCCCTTTGCCATGGTGGTCGGTTTGCCATCTACGCCGTCGGCAAGCTGACCGCCGTCAGTCATTGCAGTCCATTCCCACATATTTTCCGCAGTGCGATTGAAGTACATGCTGACTGAGTGTGCATTTCCGACTGAGTCGAAAACTTGCATCGCAGTAGTAAAATGGGCGGTGTCTTCCGGATGATTTATATCGAGCGGAGCGCCGACCGGAATACGCGCATCCAAGTTGGCGAAGAGTTCAATTTGTTGTGAAGACTTTGCTGGGATGGCCTTAAAATCGAGTCGAATGTCATCGACCTTACCGCCAATTTTGCCGCTACCGTCGCCAGCATAAGCCTGAACGCGTTGGCCACCCAAAGTGGTTAACCAGCCCTCTTTATCGAAACGGAAGGATCCGTCACGCGTAAAAGCAACACCCTCTTCGCCTTTAACAACGAAGAAACCGTTGCCGTTAACTGCCATGTCGGTGCTTCGATTGGTTCGTGAAACCGAACCTTGACTAAACAGCCCAGTAACCCCGGCCACCTTACTCCCTTGGCCGATTTGCTCGCCGCCGGACGATTGCATCACATCTGCCATTACCAAAGACTGGAACTCTGCTCGAGAGCTCTTAAATCCGGTAGTATTGGCATTTACGATGTTGTCCGAGATGACGCTCAACATTTCGCCATTGGCTTCTAAGCCGGAAATGGCGGTAGACATTGACGATACGACTCCCATGGTGGTCTCCTGAGGTAAACCAAGGCTTCCATGGGTCGCATGGGCCAGCCTCGGTGTGGTTTGAATTACCTACAGCGCCCCTCTAAACGAGGACCGCACTGTCGATATTTGTAAAAATTCGTTCTTTTAAGTTCGATGCATCCATTGCGGTAATCACCGTTCCCGATCGAACATTGGCAATTACAGCAACATTCCCAGCTAGAATCAGAGCTTCTCGACTGCCTTTTTCTCGAGCGGAATCAATTCCGCTAACCACGCGCTTCTCTAGCTCCGGACTCCATTCAATCGCTCTGGATCGAATTCGCGTTTCTGCGTGCGCTGAAAATTTCAGTGCTTCCTTTGCTGCCGGAGCGATTGAGCGCTCGGGCTGCTGGTGTTGAAAGAGAACTTTCTCGAAATCCGAAATTTCTCCGGGCTTAGTTGGCGCTGCCTCGGGAGTATTTGTCGGCCTGACTTCAGCAGGAGTGATAGGGCCCAGTGTTCGGTAAATATCTGTTATGCTCATGGCCGATACCCCACCCACCCGGAACGATTATCCGCCGTTGAAGCCCCTGGCCATCCCAGTTCAAACCTGTCCGATGTTGAGCTGGGTGTAGCTTTGTCTTCTGCGGGTGACTGCTCCGTGGCTTGCTTTTCTGGCGATGCCTTCTTCTCGGTTTTCCCTGCCTGCTCTCCAATATTGAGAACTTTGGAAAGTTCGACCTTGGTTTGTCCGTTGGGCGTATCAACAAGAAGCATCGGATTCTTGTCGATCATCTCAACACCAATTACTTTGCCCTGGAGACTAGCTTCCATTTCCTTAGCTTTTCCGTCGGGGCCAATGCCGGCTACACGAAACTGGTATTTTCCAGCAAGAGCGCCAGCACCTTCGTTATTTTTTCCATCCCATGTCACGGTCGAACCGTCTTTCTTGGGATCTACATCCATTTCACGAACAAGCTTACCGTCTCCACCAAAAATGGAGACCTTGGTAGGCCGAAATCCGCCTTCGTTGTTAAGGCGAATATCGACCGACTGGTTTTCAATGAGACTGACTTCCGCCCCATTGGCTTTTACATTCTTACCAATCATGCCCAGAGCCTGAAGCTTCGCTTCCTCCCCCATCCCGCCTTCAAGTTTGTCGATGCCCGAGCCAATATGCGAAAGCTTTTCGAGCGACGCAAATTGAGCTAGTTGGGCAGCGAACTCCTTGTGGTCCATTGGGTTTAAGGGGTCCTGATTTTGAAGCTGGGCCATGAGCAACTTCATGAAGTCGTCCTTACCCATGGAGGTTTTGTCAGGCACCGCCATGTCGGGACGATCCATCAAGTGCGCTGGGATTGCGCCGGTAAGCTCGTTCATGTTTTTTCCCGTCTATACACGGAAGTCTAAACGTCCCGCATTCCGGCTCCGTGCCACCGGACTCTCGTTTTGAAGAAGAGTGCGAGACCTCATTTGTTCTTCCCGTCCAAAGAAAGAGTGACCTCTTTCATTCGACGATTCTTGTTCTTTTCCAGAGGAACTCCCTTGACCGAAATGTAGTGAGCCAAATGATGATTCACTAGTGTGCTGTACTTCGGCATGGGTCAGTTGAAGATCCTGCGTTTGCAATGCAAGCCGCAGATCCGAGAGACCACCTTCGATAGTTGAACGCGTTGCTTCGCTATCTGCATGAATCGCTAGCTCAACGTTTTTTCCTCGTGTGGTGACCTCAATGGTCAACTTTCCCATTTCGGGGGGATCCAACTGAAGGGTCATCTTGCCGCCGCCTTGTTCCACCAAGTTTTCCACTTTAGGGAGAACTTGAGGGACCCATTTGGCATGCGAAACGGCCACATCAGGCTTTGTCGGATCTAGCTTGATAGCTACATCCGAGAAATCGGGAGCGGAACTACCAGCAGAAGCCATCCCCACCTCAGGATCAGCCTGAAAGGGTCGCCTCTCTGCTTTTGTCTGAACGGCTTGCTTTGCGGTAGCCTCAAACTGGATGGGAGCAGCTTCAGATCGAACCGAAATAGTTTCCGGCCGTTCTTGCTTCTCTTTTCCTGTTAAGACTTCCGGTTTCGCTGCCGCCAGGTTTTTGAGAACGTGGTGCTGGCCAATTTCGAGTTTCTCTGCCGGCGACAGTGTGGGCAGCCCTTGCTGCTTTTCCACCATTTTCGGCGCAAGCTCCTCAACTTTGACCTCGCGTACTTGTTCTGCGTTCCCCCAAACTTCGGCAACAAACTGCTTAAGTTTGATAGGGTCGACGTCCGCGAGTGGCGTATCCATTAAACTCTGCCACTGAGTGTTTATTTCAGGGACGGTGTTTGCTGTTTTCGCCTCTGGAACAGGAAGGTCTAACACGACTGGAATCGTTTTCTCGGCTACCATCGGCAGAGCCGCATCTTGGCCGAAGTTCAACGTTTCAATCGGTGTCTCAAGCAAGTCTTCGACTAGCTTGGCTTGTCCTTCCTCTAACGGAGCGTCTGCTTGGAGGCCCAGAAGTGCGGTTAAGAAATCTAACCCGTCTGTCCCAAGCTGGCCGGCTTCCACCGGCTGCCCCACAGGAACGATTGTGGGTACTACTGAGTGTATAAGTGCCATCTCATATTCACCTCCTTCTTAATCACAGATTCGTGACCACGAAATAGTGGCCACCTTTGACCTAAGGCTTTGGAGCTGACGCAAGGAAACGCTTCGTTATCTTCCTGGCTTTTTCAGGATCCATTTTTGAAAGGATCTCGGCTGCCTGGGACTGTTTCATTCCCGCCAGCACTTTACTTGAAAGCTCGACATCCAAATCATCTAGAATTCTGGCCGCTTTTTTCGCTTCCATCTTTTCATAAACTTGTCGAAATGAGGCCACCTTATCATCCCGGGCAGTCTCTAATGCCTTCAGCTCGCCACGCAATCTAGCTACTGTGGCTTCGTATTTTCCAAGCTGCCCCTCAAGAAAGACCTGCTTTTCCTTTAGCTCTCGCTCTTTTGCTTCCAGCTGCGCTTCTCGGTCAGAAATTTTCTTCTCGCGCTCTTTGAGCAAAGTGTGGAGCTCTTGAACGTCTTTTTCTGAGGTATGTGGAACTACGGGTTCGGGTTCTTTTTCCTCTTCCTTTGCTTTTGCAATTTCTTCCATCCGCTTTCGGTAGCGCTCTCGGAGCTCAGCATGGGAATTGGTTCCTCCTGCAGGAGCAGTAGCGGGGGCAGCGCCTCCACCAGAAGCATCGGCCATTGGAGAGTCTAGAACCGTATAGGCCCATAAGCTTCCAAGGAGCAAGCTTCCCAAACCCCATTTCAAGAACTTATTCTTCATTTTGGTTTCTAGGTTTTCCCAGCAGGAATCTGTCTATTTCTAGTTAGATTCACTGCTTCATCGATTTTCTTTTGGTCCCGGCGGGACCTTTCCAACTTAAACTCGGCCGCCTGCTTTTCTTCGAGCGCTTCAAGGGACCTGCGACGCTGAGACAAATGGACTAGTTCTTTTTTCCGCTCGTCAATTGCTTCGTATTCCTCGGCTAACAAAACCGTAAGGCGCTTCGATTCTTCAATAGCAGGAACAATCGCTTGTCGATGCGCTTCAGCCGAAAGACCATGGATTGCTTTATTACTTTCAGCAAACGAGGTCCGTATTTTTGCGCTAAGCTGCGCTAAATACTTCTCCAAAAATGCAATTCGCTTACGAGCGTTGGCTACTTGGCCCTTTTTCTGGTTCTCTCGCAAGAGCGCAAACCTAAGCGCTCTATGCAATCGGAACTGAAAGCCCCTCATACACTAGTGCCTGCAAGCTCCAACAACTCAGATTCAGAGGCGGAAAACCTTGCGACGTCTTCCCTATCTTGCTTCAAAAATGCATTTATCTTTGGATACATTTCGATGCATTCATCGATTTCGGGATCGCTACCTCGGTTGTACATCTGATACTGAATAGCATCTTCGTTTTCTCGGTATCGTGCGAGAAGCTCCTTAAGGTGGCGGGCGGCTTTTCGATGAGCAACCGAGACAACAGGGTCCATCACTCGACTTATACTTCCTAAGATATCTATGGAGGGATAATGCCCGCGATTGGCTAACTTCCTGGATAAGACAATATGGCCGTCTAATATCGCGCGCGCCGCATCCGCTACGGGATCTTCCAGGTCGTCTCCCTCAACCAAAACTGTGTACAGCCCAGTAATACTTCCTGCTGAGCCCCAATTTCCCGCGCGCTCCACCAGCTTTGCAAGTGAGCTAAAAACGGAAGCGGGGTAACCTTTTGAAGTAGGCGCCTCACCTGCAGAACTCCCAATTTCTCTTTGCGCCATTGCGAAGCGTGTTACGGAATCCATGAGAAGCAGTACGCTATTTCCCCTGCGCCGGAAATATTCAGCAATCGCTGTTGCCGCATAGGCCCCGCGCACTCGCCGAACGGGAGAAGTATCCGCCGTCTCTGCCACAACAACCATTTTCTGCCTGGCGTCTGGGCTTAGCTCTCGTTCTAAAAAATCTTTTAATTCTCTTCCGCGCTCGCCAATTAGGGCAAGAACCACGACATCGGCCGATGTATGTCTAGCCAACATACCCAATAGTACGCTCTTACCCACACCCGAACCGGCGAAGATTCCCAAACGCTGACCTTCTCCACAGGTCAGGAAAGAGTTAATTGCTCTAACGCCCAGATCCAGCGGCTTGGTAATGGGTTCTCGCTCCATAGGGTTGAGTGGCACCCCATACAATGGAACTCGATCATTCATGTTCTCTAGTGGCCGTGCCTCATAGGAACGAAGAGTGGAGTCGACAACGGCTCCCAGCAAACCAGGACCCACAGGAATATAGCCAGTCTCCTCGGCCAATAGAACTCGATCTCCAAGCTGAACGCCGTTTAAATCATCGAGCGGCATTGCGACGTGCCCCTCTGGGTGAAGTCCCACGATTTCCACTGCGATTGGTCCGGAGGCACCTTGAATCAAGCACAATGAACCGACGCGCGCCCCCGGCATGTTAAGCCGCACGGAATCTCGACTCACGCGCTGAACCTCCCCAAAAAACTGGGCGAAGGGCTCGTTTCGAATCGAATCGCAAACATTTTCTAGCAAGTGTGTCACTCTGCCTTTACTCCAAATACTTCATTGAGCTTTGCTTCAAACTTCTGCCACTGCACGTCAGGGCTGAAAAAAATTCCGCCGCCCTTGATTTCCACTCGCAAATCAGTTGGTTTCAATGACGGATCTTCTGTCCACTCCCACTTGACTGGAGGCACAACGTCTTTTACCTGAGCAAAAACTTCACACGGCAGTGCAACTTGGATTTTGGCTTCTTTAGCAAGTTCTCCGATAGACTCTTCAATCCAATCTCCAAGAGACTGCAGCCTTTCAGCCGAAAGGGGCACCAAAAACCGCCGCATCAGATACTCAATTGCGTCACACCAGATCTTCTCGTGATCCCGGAGCAAACTCTCTTTCTCTCTAACCAAGCTTTCCCCAAGCACGTTAAGACGCTGGCAAACTTCATCTGATTTCGCCTTGCCTTCACGGAGCCCCTGCTCATAGCCCTCTTTCTTGGCTTCATCAAAAAGGATTTTTCGCTGCGGAGCCGCTTCGTTCAATAACAGTTCCTGCGCGCGCTTAGTGACCTCTCGGTCGAACTCACTCTTTAATGCCGGATCCATGCACAGACTTTCCCAGAAACTGGGAGAAAGACTGAACTTACCCGGCTTTAGAGTCCCGAATGCGGCAAACTCGGAATCTCGATCAGGGGATGACTTCTTGTTCTTCGCTGAATCCAATGACGACTTTTCCTTCCTCACGTAGGCGCTTCATGACGCCGACGATTTGACGTTGCGCACTCTCAACATCAGATACTTTTTGAGCACCCAAAGCCCCAAGATCGTCGCGCATCATTTCGGCGGCTCGGGCCGACATCGCGGCAAATATTTTTTCTCGAACTTCTTCGGGCGCACTCTTTAGTGCAAGTACCAATCTATCGCTTGGCACCTCGCGAAGAATCAGCTGAACCCCTCGGTCATCAATCTTCGCAATGTCCACGAAGGTCAACATGTTCTGCTTGATTTGCTCCGCAAGAATTGAGTCTTTCTCTTCAATGCGGGCCATCAAGGCATTCATCGTTTTCTTATCTAAGGAGTTAACCAGCTCCGCTACAGCAACTACTCCGCCGAACTTGGATGACTTCGACTTCCCAGCGGTTGCTAATTCTTTCTTTAACATGTCGTCGAGTTCGCCGACCTTTTCGGGCGAAACGTATTCCAAACTTGCCATCCGAAGCACCACTTCCGTCCTAATCGCTTCGGGAAAGCTACGCAGAGCCGTAACCTGCTTGGCCAGGTCCATATGTGCGACCACCAAAGCAATCGTCTGTGGGTGTTCCTCGACCAGAAGCTCAGCCAAAACTTTGGGCTCAACGGTCTCCAAAACACTGAGACTCTTCTGATCCATAATATTTGCGGCCTTTAGGGATCCGAATATTGCTTTGGCTCGCTCTTCTCCCAAACCCTCTTTAATGACGTTGGGCAGAGCCAGGTTCTCGTCGAAAATAATTTCTTCACGCTCCGAAAGTTTGTACAAAAACTCTTTTAAAACTGAGTTAATGAGCGCGATAGGCGCTTTTCTCATCTCACCCATTACCTTCAAAAGGCGTCGCACATCTGGATCTTTAAGTTCTTTCATCATCTGAAAGGACTTGTCTTTGCCCAGGACGTTCATCAAAATTGCCGTCTTCTCCAATCCACTCAGTTGGATTTTTCGTGCTGCCTTTATTGGAGAAATGCTGGCTGTTGCTTTGCTCATTGAATTTCCTCGCTAACTTGCCATTGCCATGCGCAACGAGAGTTTTTCATTGTTCTCAGACCTGGGTTCCGGCTCTTCCAGCCATTCTTCAATTACAGCCAGACCCTTTTTCGGCGTTGCGCCTAGACGCTCCACTATCTGCTTACGAAGCGCTTCCTCCTCCTGCTTTTCGACAGGTTCTGCTTCCACGCCCGGCTTACCTTCCGAGAGCGCTGCGACTGCGGCGGGAGACAGACCAGAGGCCACGGCCGCGGCCTCTGCTTGGAGTTGGGCTACGGTCTTTGGTTCCCCAGCTGCCGCCGCGGCGAGCGCTGAACCGGAGGTGCTAAGTGATTCCGCACTCTTTGCGGCTCGACCTTTGCGCAGGAATAGAAGCATTCCGAGTGAGAAAGGAATAAGGGCCGCCAGCGACACTATCCCAATCCTCAAAGGAAGTGGCTGAGAGTTCCACCAAGAAACCGGAACTACGGGAGCCTCTTCGGGCACAAACTCAGTGGTACGGAAAGGCAAGCAAGATACGGTGATGGAATCTCTTCGCTGAGCATCGAACCCCACGGAATTCGCTACTAGATCCTGCAAACGACGAAGCTCATCGTCGGAGCGGGGAGTAAATTGCTCGGTGCCTTTTACATTCTGGTAGTAGCCATCCACGATGACCGCAACCGTGAGGCGCTTGAGGTTGCCGGAAGGCTTATCGGTGACCTGAACTTTTCTTGGAATCGAATAACTTGTATTCTGAACGTTCTTCTCGCTGCTGGTGTTCGCCATCGGCACTGCGGGAGTAGCCGCTTCTGCACCGGGTAAATTAGAACGACTACCCGCAATGCCCACGGGGTTGGGTTTCGATCCCGTGGTAACTTCGTCATTTCGCACAACGTTTCGTACTGCCGCTTTGTCTGGATCAAAGCTCTCTTCGGTGGTGTTCACCCGCGAAGAATCTATTTCCGCGGCTACTTTGGCGCGTACTTTCCCAACACCCACAACTGGGGAAAGGATCTCTTCAACGCGTCTTTCGTACTCCGCTTCCATTGTCCGCTGATTTTCTAACAGGGCAGTCGAGAGTCCATTAGAAGACCCTTCACTCTCCGGCCGGTGAAGAAAATTTCCCTGGGTATCAACTATTGAAACGTTTGAAACCTTGAGCCCTTCGACCGCACTAGCAACCAGATGGGCAATTCCGTTGACTTCGCTCTTAGAGGGTTTTTGGCCTCGCTTGAGCTCTAATACGACGGATCCCTTAGGTGGCTCCTCTTCCTCAAGAAAGGTCTTTTTCGGTGGGATACTAATATGGACTCTGGCGTGCTTTACCGAGGAGAGCGCTTGGATCGACCGAGTGAGTTCACCTTGGACTGCACGAACATATTGGATTCTTTGAACGTAGCTCGACATGCCCAACGTCGCGGAGTCGAACTTTTCGAATCCAACCACGCTGCTGCCAGGTAGTCCCGCCTTCGCCAGCTCCATTCGGGCTTTAGCCGCAAAGCTTTTTGGAACGCTCACAGTAGACTGATCGGCAGAAAGAAGGTGAGGGACTTTCTCTTCCCCCAGCTTCTTCGCGACGGCTCGAGCTTCTTCTGCCTGAAGATCGGCGTAGAGAATCTGATAGGGATCTTGCTGCGCAATCATGTAAGCAGCAATTCCCACTACCGCAAGTGTTGCAGTGGCGATACTAAGACCGGCCCGTTGCTTGGACGTGAGATTTGCCCACCACTCACGGACCATCCCCAAAGCTTTTGTAAGTATTTCATTCATAGTTTAATCAGACCTGCATGCGAATAATTTCGTTGTAGGCTTCCATAGCTTTCGCTCGGAACTGAACCATCAACTTGAAGGCCGTTTCCGCTTTTTCTGCGGCAATCATTGATTCGTGAAGGCTCTCTGTTTTTCCTACCGCTAGTTCAGTGGCCTTCTTGTCTGAATCATTCAAAAGGGTATTGACCTCTCCCATCGATTTTTCCAAGTACGATAGGAATGAACTGCCGCCCGTTCCCTTGTCCTCAAATATCTTGGTGGAGGGATTGTCCATTGGGGCAGGTGCGAAAGCCCTTGGCATCATGTCAAATTTGATATCCATTTATTATCTCCTACCGATATCCAAAGCCTTGTTCATCATATTGCGAGTAGTGTTTATGACGGTGACATTCGCCTCGAAGGTCCGACTCGCTGTAATGAGGTTAACCATTTCTTCCATGGTATTAACGTTTGGATAGGCTACGTAACCATCCGGATTGGCGTCCGGATGCTCGGGCTGAAAAACTAATTTGGGTGGATTTGGGTCAGAGACTACATCGGTCACTTTAACTTGATGTAGTGGGGCGTCCATTTGCGAGGACAGCTCCGCAGCAAAAGGCTTCGCTTCAAACACAGCGTCTTTTCGACGGTACGGGCCGCCCTCGGGCGTCCGAGTGGTTTGAGCATTCGCCAAATTGCTAGAGGTGACATTCATCCGCAATCGTTCGGCACTTAGTGCAGAAGCGCTTACATCCAGGGAGTCGAAGAAATCACTCATCGATCATTTCCTCCTGAAAGGGCGTATTTCAGTAGAGCAAACTTTTTGGAAATCATTTGAGAAGCCGCAGAATACTGGATGTCATTCTTGGTCATCTTGGCCATCTCTTTATCCATATCCACGGAATTCAGATCCTGGCCCAACTCAGAATCAGGATCCTGGGAAATGCTGGGCTTAACTTCGTCAATATCGACTCCCGCAAGGCCCATTTCTTCAGCTTGAACAGCTCGTTGGAGCTGCCCTTCAAAATCCACTTGGCGGGCCTTGTAGTAAGGCGTCTCAGCATTCGCGATATTGTCCGCGATCACATTGTGTCGCGTCATATACAGGTCCATAGACTTTTCTAGGGCCCGCGTTGAAGTATCGAAGAGAGAACTCATTTTTCACTCAAGTTTTTGGGTGGAAATGCCGATATCCATATAAGGGTGCAAACTCAGTACCAGGTTTTCAGGCACGAAACTCTACTGCCGAGCGGAAAAGACTGCCGCTTGCTGGAACTTTTTTCCTACCTACTAAATTCTTTTAATTTGTTGTGCAGCGTTCTGACACTGATTCCCAGGCGGCGAGCCGCTTCGCTTCGATTGCCATCGGAATATTCCAAAGTCGAAAGTATGTGACGTTGTTCCACCGAAGCCAAATCTCCCTTCCAAGCGCCGGGAGGTTCTACAAGCGGGCGTAAATCTAGCGCATCGGCGTCTACTACTAACCTGTCGCCCAGTAGTACGGCTCGTTCAATCGCATTTTGGAGCTCACGCACATTTCCAGGCCAACCGTACGCACACAGCTTCGCCATGGCGTCGGCTGAGAACTCTCTGGGTGGCAATCCGTTTTGCTCGCAGCACCGATCCAAAAGGGCCTCAGCCAAGGTAGCAATCGCCGTACTTCGGCCGCCTAACGGGGCGCAATCAATGCGAATTACATTAAGGCGGTAATATAAGTCGGAGCGAAACGTTTGCTTCTGTACCAGCTCTAATGGTTCCTGGTTCGTTGTTGCGATGATGCGCGTGCGTATCGGGATTGGCTGTGCGCCACCAAGCCGATCGATCTCATTTTCCTGTAATACTCGAAGTAGTTTGGCTTGTAGGTGAACCGGCATTTCGCTTACTTCATCCAACAAAAGTGTGCCACCATTGGCTCGTTCAAATTTCCCAATGCGCTGGACCAGCGCCCCGGTAAATGCCCCGCGTTCGTAGCCAAAGAGTTCCGCTTCCATCAACCCTTCTGGTATGGCCGCGCAGTTCACCGAAACGAAAGGCGCTCTATGCCTTGGGCTGCGCTCATGAATGTACCGAGCGATCATTTCCTTGCCGGTTCCACTAGGGCCCACGATCAGCACAGGCATGTTCGAAGCCGCTGCTCGAGTGGCAAGTTCGAGAGTTTTTTCCATGAGCTTGTCGCCCACGATTAAAGCGCGGTTACCGAATTCAATTTTCTTCAACATGAGTTCTCCAGCCGACTAGGGGGAAAGAAGCTTAATCTCTCCCTGCGCAAGGGGACTCCAAAATGAATCTTTTAAATCGACTACTTTTTGCCACTCCTGACGAGCGGCTTCTTTCTTATTCTCTGTGAGAAAGCACTTTCCGGTACGAAAACGAGATTCAGCCGCCTGAGTAGACTCAGGATTCATCCGAAGCGCATTCTCGAAGTAGGGCAGGGCCTGCTTGCAGCGATTGGTTTCAAAGAGTGCGCGTCCTGCCAGGTGATAGAAGACCGCTAAATCTGTCCTCTCAGAAATCAAGTTTTTTGCAAAATCGCTTAACTCTACCGCTTTCGACCATAAGCTCTCTTCGGCTACGACTTGCGCCATTTCTTTGAGAACTTCTTTTTTGGTCGCACCATCTGAGGATTCGAGTTTAAATTTGAGTAGCTCAAATACCCGCTCCCCTTGATGCTGTACTCGGGCCAACGCGAGCTTCTCTTCAAGCAACGACTTCTTCCACTCAGGCGACTTGACGCCCTCCAAAGCGGCTGCGGCGGCTGCGTAGTTTCCTTGCCAGCGTAGCCCCCTAGCGGAGGCGAGCCGAAAGAGGTCGGTTTGGTCTTTAGGCAAAGTCTGGCTTGTTGCGGCTAAATCCCGCTCCCACTTCATCCAGCCCTTTTTAGAGTCCTTGTTGCCCGTTGAAAGTTCCGCAAGCCACAAAACGATCTTGTAGTCCGGCTCCAAAACCGGAGCCCAAGCCGAGCGGGTTTCATTAATTTTAAAAGCTTCTGATGCCTCTTTGTCGTCGAGGTAAACTTTCCTTAGCAGGAGGTTCCCAATTTGGGACCGCACTTCCTTACTAGGGCCTCCCGCTGGCCAATACTTAGAATTCTGCCAAAGGCGCAGCCTCTCCGCGGAATCATTAATTTTCCCAGATTCCAGTTTCCGCAGCGAATCAGCCAAAGAAATCCTTGAGTACGTTTTTGCAACCCAGGGTTCTTGCTCAGACCCTTTGAGCCACTCCGCACCTATTTGCTCGAGCACAGAGTAGGCTTTTTCCGACTCTAGCGAGACCAAGTCACCAGCTTCAAAAAGCTTTGTGATTTTGGCCCGAATAAAGCGTCCACTGTGGCCCTGCTCAAAGTTATAACTCGTTTTGCCACGGAGTTTTGATACGTACTCCAACCCCGAAGAATGGCCCAAGTCCAAAAGTGTAAGGCCCTTTTCTAAATAGATTCTCGACCGAAACGCTTCGTCTTTTATGAGTTCGGCCTGTTCATCTGCAATTCGTATGCGACGATCTAACTCGGCTCCAGCCTTCAAAGCAGGATCACTCAGCAAGGCATGCGCATAAGCCAAACGACCGACATCGGTGTTCGGGTACTTTTCAAAAGTAGCGAGGTACAAACCCGTGCTGATTCCGTGGGGTTTGCTCAACTGCACGGAAATATCTGCAAGGCGTTTCATAACAAACGGCTTACAGGGAGATTCTTCGCGTTCCGTTTGCAAGTATCTATCGAAGTAAGCTTTCGCTTCGCTCCACTTTCCCGATCCGAATTTGATTTCGCCCAAATTCGCGAGAGTGGGTTGGTAGAACCGCTCCACAAAGGGGTTCTCCTCCGACAAAATTCGCTCGTACTCCTTCTCTACCGGTGCTTTTCCCTGCAACCAATCCGCATCCGCCTTTCGAATTACAGCCGCAGACCTAAGACGGAAATTGCCACAAGTTTTTAGTACGTTTTGCAGGGCGAACTCTGCTTCCTTCCACTGTCGAAGTTGAAAGTGGTTCTCGGCAATGCCCATTTGGTAAGTACAGAAAAGTGGGTTTTTGGGGAATCCCGCTGCGGCTGCTTCATACGCGCCCAAACTTCTCTGATAGTTCTTAGTACGAAGCCAATAGGCCGCCGCAGTCGCCGTGATTACCGGCGCAAACTCCGACTTTGGATACAGCAAAAGGGTGTTGCGCAGTTTCTTCTCTGCAAGCTTCTCCCGGACTTCGTCGGATTCACCGGCCTGTTCGAAAAGCGCCTGAACTTCGATGAAAGCCACGGCTTCGCGGAGCGGATTGCTTTCGAAATTGGCCCTGAAATCCTCGATTCCTTGGGACATTTCTTCCCACTTACGATTGCGATAGTTGCCAACAATTTGGTTGTACTCAAATTGTCCAGGAACATCGTTGGCTATCTCGAAAAAGGACTCACGACCCACGCCTAGGGAGATGGGCCGTTCGCACACCGGGTTCGGCAGATCGAACTCCTCCCAGTGACTAAATTCTCGGCCCGCATTGGCAACCGAAGAAGCTAGTACAAGAAGGGAAGAAATAAAAAGGGCGGAGTTTGGATAGAGCACTATCCCCACTACTAGCAAGGGCCGTGCCGAAGTAATCCGACTCCCATCAACTGCTTAGCTCGATTTAAACGAGTTTTTCCTGTCGGCCCGTCAAGGAATTGTCGACCTTAAGAACGCGGTGCGCTATTTTCTACGGCCGCTCAAAGAGTCTTCGTTGCGGTGCGCCGCGGATTTTGACGTGATATTGCCGATAAAGTAGAGAAGGGGAGCACCGTGACTTGGAGTTTAAATTTCATTGTATTTCAGGGTATCGCCCTGCTCCTTATCTGCATCGCACTTCCAAGCTGTGCCTTGGTGGGCGGCGAGAAGGAAATTCAGCACGCGAAAAATTACGAAGTTTCAAAACCAGAAAGCTGGACCGAAACCGCCCATGCGGAAAGTGACAAAGCTTACCGGCTCAGCTCTGGAAATATTGTTACGTTGGTAAGCAGTTGCAATAGAAATTCAGAAGCACCGTTGGACATTCTTACAAAACACCTGCTGATGGGCACCCGAAATGTGACAGTAGTCCACAGGGAAAAGAGGAAGCTTGGACAGAACGACGGGCTCTACACAAGACTACAAGCGCGGCTTGAGGGGCGTCGCATACATTTAGAAATCTTTGTTTTCGTTAAAAACAAATGTGTTTTTGATTTTTCACTCATGAGCCCGAAGGAAATCCCTTCTTCGGACTCCACTGAATTTCAATCGTATATCGCGGGCTTTCACTATGGAAAAGACTAAGCAACTCTTAGATCAAACCAGTCAGCGCTCGCTTAACGCGTTTCTGGGGTTCATTGACTTCCTTGGCGGCGGTGTAAACCTGCTCTATTCAACTGTCCGGGCGACATTCCAACGCCCTTTTTACTTCCGCCTTTTTACAGAACAGTGCTACCAGCTTGGGTTTAAGTCTTTATCGCTCACCCTGATCACCGCACTTTCCACCGGTATGGTGATGACACTTCAATTCGGTTTAGGACTTGAACGCTTTGGAGGAAAGCTCTACGTACCCAAAATCGTGGGCCTGTCGATTCTGCGCGAGCTTGGACCCATTTTAACCTGCCTCATGCTAGCCGGACGAGTCGGCTCGGGGGTAGCCGCGGAAATTGGCTCGATGAAAGTTACTCAACAAATCGATGCAATCCGCGCCTTAGGCACTGACCCCATAAAGCGAATTGTTGTTCCCCGCGTCCTAGCAATGTTGCTTCTAGCTCCCATGCTCACTCTTTTTGCGGATATCGTCGGAATTCTCGGCGGGGTTTTCATTGGCTATATCGAGCTGAATATCGATCCCACATTCTACTTTCATGAGGCCCTGGTTGCCCTACGCCCCATCGATTTCATGGTGGGTTTTACTAAAACTTTCCTGTTTGGTTTAACCATTGCCATCGCCGGTTGCTACTATGGGCTGTCCACTGAGGGCGGAACTCAGGGTGTGGGACAGTCCACCACTCGCGCTGTGGTTACCTCGTCCATCCTTATTGTCGTGCAGGATTTCTTGCTCACGAAAGTTTGGTGGATTTACGAGCGAGGCATGCAATGAGGGAAGTTGCTGAAGACAAGAACGTCCCCTTGATTGAAGCCAGAGGGATATATAAAAAATTTGGAAACAAGATCGTCCATGAAGGAATTGACCTAAAAATATTCAAGGGCGAAATCTTAACTCTCATGGGTGGGAGCGGATCTGGCAAAAGCGTTCTGCTTCGCTGCCTAATCGGGCTGGAAAAGCCAGATCGGGGAGAAATACTTTTCAAAGGGCAGGATATTGCCAAGCTAGATGAAGAGGCATTGGTCGAGGTGCGCAAGGAGATTGCTTACGTTTTTCAGTATGGTGCTCTTTTTGATAGTTTAACGATTTTCGAAAACTTGGCCTATCCACTGAAAGAGCACCGAAAGCTCTCCGATTCCGAGATTGAAAAAAAGGTAAAAGCCGCATTAAGCCAGGTAGGGCTCGACGGTAGCCAGGCATTATTCCCAAGCGATTTAAGCGGTGGGATGCAACGTCGAGTCGGAGTAGCAAGAAGTATCATTATGGGCCCCGAAGCTATTCTGTACGATGAACCGACCACAGGACTCGATCCTTACAACTCAAAGCAAATTCTTCGAATCATCTTGGAACTCAAGGCTAAGGGAGCCACGTCTGTTCTGGTTACCCACGATATGAGCAGCATTTTTGCTGTGACCGATCGGGTGGCCTTTATAAAACGCGGCAAGATCCAGGCGCTTGGCACGGCGGATGAAATCAAACACAGCAGCGATAAAGAACTAAACGGGTTCATTCACGGAGAAACGATGTAATGGACAAGAAGATAGCCAACAACATCATCGTCGGGATTATGGTGATAGTGGGACTTGTAGCATTTGTGGCCGTCCTTTTCACCATCGGAGGCGGTGGACTCCTGAAGAGCCAGTACCGAATCTTCGGCACTTTTAGGCAGGTAAAGGGACTGCACATGGGATCTGAAGTCGCCTTAGCGGGCTTGAGAATCGGGGTGATACAGAATATTTCCATCGGCGGCGATAAAAAGCAGGATCTCATCGTGGAAATGTCGATTTCACGATCCGTGGAACAATACATCCGCAAAGATTCCATTGCACAAATTCGAACCCAGGGAGTTCTCGGGGATAAGTATGTCGAAATCAGCTTCGGTTCAGACAGTTCGCCGGTTTTGAAACATGGCGATACTATTGCGACAGACGAGCCCGAAGACCTGCTCTCCCAGGGAGGAAAACTCATGGGGGGAATCTCGAAGAAGTTTTCGGACGGCGGCGACTTCGATAGCCTTATGCATAACTTGAATGTGCTTTCGAAGAACCTCGCCACCATGTCCAATGATCTGAAGCAGGAGAAGTCTTCCGAGAAGCTTGGCAAAGCAATCAGTCACCTGGAAGGAATTCTGGGCAAGGTGGATCGAGGCGAAGGCACCCTCGGTGGACTTATCAGCGACCCGACAATCTACGAAGATATCAAGTCGATTACCGGTGGAGCAAAGCGAAGCACTATTCTTCAATACTTCATGAAGCAGTTTAGGGAAGATGGGAAAGCTGCCGAAAGCGAAGCCCGTTAGCCCGCAATTCTGAGACCTTTACGTTTGAGCTTTTCCACCAACGTAGTCCTATTTAAATTCAGCAGAGTAGCCGCTTTGTTCTTATTCCCCTCAGTCTTTTGAAGGGCCTGAAGAATTAGTTCATTTTCAAACTCATTCACTGCCTCATTAAAATCAAGGCCGTCGTCTGGCAACGCGACGCTTGCAACGAATCGATCGAGTCGCACATTAGTAAAATAGGCAGAAGGAAAATCTTTGATTTCGATGGGACCTGAGTCACGCTTCAACACCACCACTCGCTCCATCAAATTCTCTAGCTCACGAACATTTCCCGGCCAGTGATACTGAAGCAAAACTTTCATCGCTTCTTCATTAATTCCGCGGACGGGCTTGTTCGCTGCCTCGGCGAAGCGGCGTAAGAAGCTAGCGACCAGAAGAGGAATGTCTGACTTTCGCTGACGCAAAGGTGGCAAATACACCGGAATGACATTCAAGCGGTAGTAAAGATCTTGGCGGAACTTTCGTTCACTGACTGCGACTTCTAGATCCTGGTTCGTTGCGGCAATGATACGTGCTTCGAGACTTACACTCTGCGCGCTGCCCACGGGATCGAATTCTCGCATTTGAATGGCACGCAACAGCTTAGCTTGGAGATCAAATGGGAGGTCGCTGATTTCATCGAGAAATAGAGTTCCGTTACCAGCAAGTTGAAACCGTCCCAACCGGTTCTGAACAGCCCCGGTAAAAGCCCCTTTGACGTGCCCAAAAAGCTCGCTCTCCAACAGGCTTGGAGGAATTGCGCCACAGTTCACCGCAACCCAAGGATACTTTCGCCTCTGGCTGGCATCGTGTAAGGACCTTGCTACGACTTCCTTTCCCGTTCCACTCTCTCCGGTAATTAAGATAGTGGAGTCGGTGTCCTTAATGCTGACAATGAGCCGGAAGATCTCGCGAATTCGTGGGTGGCGACCGATGAAACCCGGTAATGGAGACTCACACAGATCGTCTTCATCACTTTCAGGGTTCGCGTGCGCCAACAGGTTTTCCACTCTAGTGGCAAGGGAATCGAGATCGAGGTCTCTTACCCAGAAGTCCGATGCGCCTGCGCGAATACAAGCAACGACTAGCCCCGGATCGCTCGAATCGCTGCTAACAACCAGAGCGGACCAAGGACGCAGAGCCTTAATTTCTTGAAGGTGGGGAATTTCCGCGCTTGATTGCAGCGCCCAAATGCAAACATGGAAGAGCTGCTTTTTAGCCAAAGCGAGCGCCTCTTCACTGGAGGAAGCTGTGACTACCCAATAGTGCTTCTGTTCAAGCCTCTCTTTCAACGCGGTCTGGCGCAAAGAGTCTGGCTCGAAGATAAGAACACGATTCATCCCCGCTTCCCTTCTGCTCCGAGGGTTACCCGTACCAACTATGTTTTTGATTTAAATTTAAAAAAGAGGCTACTCTTTCAGTTTAACTTTGATCAGAAAATTGTCAATTAATTGGCGGGAAATCCAGCGATGCAACCGTCGGTGAATTACACAGTTCGTGATAAAATTCTAGTACAACTCGCCGAAAAAATTTCTTTGTACTTATGAAACAAAAAACTCTCTCAATTCGAGATGCGACAGAATTGGCTCTTCGTCCTTTGCGCGCTGCGGGGACTGGTGCACTCAGGTTTATCTCTATCGGAAAAACCGACCAAGTGGCTGCCCTGTACCACGAAGGGGAAGGCGTTGGATTTGATTTAACATTTTTAACCCCTTTCGATTTGGGCAAGAAAGTCATGAACAATGCTGGGTTTAGACTCCTCACTGAAGGCATTCTTCCGGAAGGGGTACAAGCAACGCTCGGCGTTAACTCGGCGACGAATGACAGTTTCGTGAGCGAAGTTTTTCGAGGGATTAAAACTGCTGCGAGGGCTCTTGATTTGAATCTCCGAGTAGGCAACTCTGTACAATCCCCCACTCAGTTCTTTGTTTCGCTCTTGTGCACTGGCACGCGGCTACCGCAGGCAAAAGCGCCTCGGCCGGGATTCAAAATCGCGCTAACCGGTTTTTCGGGACAGGCGGTAGCTGGCCTTCACTGCCTGCGACGATTTGGATGGACCGCGGTAAACGATTACCCTGAAATTGTTCGCTGGCACTTATGTCCTTCGCCTCCTATTGGTGCCGCTCGCATGTTGGTAAAGGGGAAGACCAATTTCCCTATCGAATGCTGCATCGATGGCCTCGCGGCCGACCTGTTTCGCTTCTGTGAGAAATATAAAGTTGGAGCAAAAATAGTTGAAAGCCAAATTCCCGTTTCGCCCCAAGCACTAGAAGCCTCGAAATATCTGGCTCTCTCCGCCAGGCGGTGGGCACTTTACGGCCCCGAAGACTTCGGCCTACTGGCGGCGATTGAGCCAAGAAAGTGGTTGAGTTGGAAAAACCGGCTCACAAAACTTGGATGCCAGATTACTGAAATCGGCGAAATTCAAACCGCAAAAATGGGAGTGAGTCTTTTGAATTTGGAGGGCGAGTCGGTTCGACTTGCCAATCGAAGCTGGAACACTCTAGTGCGTAGAAAAACAGCCTAGCAAAGTAGATCTTCGTAGAACGCACCAAAGTTGCGGGTGGGGTGACGCAAGTGGATTTCTAAAATCCAGCGATCCTTCTTAGGCACCGCTTCGAGCTCTTCAAGTCCGCCTTGGTAATACAGGCGATGGGGAAAGTCCGAAATGCGATGTCCACTGGCTCCAGCCAGTAAAAACTGCCAACCCATTTCCTGCGCTTCATGCACCGCGAACTTATATAGGTCTCGGCCACTACAGGACTGAGTCCCCCAATGGGTTCGTACTTTTTCGAACAAAATATGCGTGTCGCTCACACAACGTTCCATAAGCGGATCAGCACCCAAAACAAAGCTTGCCCCGGCGTCCCCCTCATAACCCTCCCATACCGGCCCAATATCTATAAAAAAAACATCCCGCTCTTGGAGCCGTACACCCGGCAGAGATCTTTCAGAAAAAGTCTTCAATGTGTTTATGCCAAAACGAACGTGCGTCCTATGCCACAAACGTTGCGCACCTTTTTTTTCTAGAATGCCCTCCGCAAGCGCTTGCGCTTCGACTTCGAGCATACCAGGTCGCATGCATGATGCGATTTCTCGAACCGCATCCCAGGTGCGCTCCCGAGCTTGCATCAGCATCTCGATAGAAAAACCCTCACCGACTTGTTCAAAGTTAGGGCGCATCGCTAATCCTAAGAAAAAAGCGCTCGAATATTTCCGGCAACTCATTCAGAACAACTTCTTTTAGCTCCAATGGGGAGGCCCTTAGAGTCTCGCGCAAGAGTCCTTCACTATGGGCCTGGTAAAGGGGCACTGCCGTCGGTGCATGACTTAAGTGCCAGCGCTCAGGTTGTACCCCACCGAGGTTTACTTGGTATGGCCTGAAAAATCCCTCTTCGCCCATGTGGCGATCCAACCACTTGTGAAGTCCGTGAAATATTCCCCCTGGCGCTGTTTCTTCTGGGATTAATTGCACCTGATACCGAGGCGGCATGGCGAGGCGATCGATTACGTCAATGTCAGATCCCCAATGATGACGAGAGGCCCCCGGTAGAGCAGACCAATGCAAAATCGCATAGACTAGCTCCCGAGGAGCCAGACGAGTGATATCTAGGGCCTTCCCCTGGGAATCGAGAACGGGACGCTTGCCCAGGGCTTTTTCATTCCAAATCTTAAGCTGCGCCTCAAAGCCACGAAAGCCACTCACCGCTTCAAGTCCAAACCCGGCCCGGTGGGCCTTTTTCTGTAGCCGCTCAAAAGGACCCGCTACGGCTTGATGAAGGCGAACCTGATCCCCTGCCAAGGGAGTTAGGTGGGTCTCGGTACAGCCCGTAACGACACTAGCAAGATCGGTAGGTAGTTTGTGCACACAGCTAGTGTACCAAAAAATGTCACCGCTGTTTAACAAGCCACCGTCCCCCTACCCCGCGCCTGCGACCTGAACCTGCTCAAAACGTGTGGCACGGCACTTGCGATAGTGAATTCTCGATGAATGCCTCGCGTTTCGCGTAAGGCACGTAAGGTCGAGAGAGGGTACGTATGAGCAAGTTAGGACTTTATTTCGCATTTTTAGCGTCTGTTGTGGGTGCCTCAGAGGCGTTCGCTTGCGGCGCTCGCGGCTGCGGTTTTTACTACCAAATGGGGTTTTCAGGAGGGTTCGCCGCTCCGGTCCAACCGATAGTTCGGCCCGTTCCAGTGCCGACACCGGTACCGGTTCCAATGCCAACTCCCATCGCACAACCAGTGCCTTTGCCGGCACCAATGCCTACACCGATAGCGCAGCCGATGCCGATGCCGATGCCGATGCCTATGCCGATGCCAATGCCGGTAGGTAACCACGGCTTTGTGAGCGGTGGCTTTGTCTCGGGTGGCGTGGCGATTAACATTCCCGCGCGTCAAGTTTTTCGCTCACGCCAAGTCGTTCGAGTTCGGGCGCGTGGCTGCGGCATGGTACGTTGCCGAAGCGTCGTCCGCACGCGAACAGTGGTTCGGGGCCGGGCTTTTGGCCGCTGTCGCCGCTGCTAGTCCAATACCAACTTACGATCCAGCATTTTGATGAAGGGCGTATGCGCATCAACGCATACGCCCTTTCTTCATTGCGAAAGCTCCCTTTTCAGTGCTAGACGAATTCTTCCCCTAAAGGAGAAGGAATTCGTGAAACGCCACATCGCTATTATCGATCCTGCGGTAAACCTAGCGGAAACAGACTGCTTCAATCAGCTGGCACTTCAAAGCCCCTTGCCGCTTTCCTACCACCTGCCCAAATTGGCGGGAATGGATTCGCTTAACAACCTTAGCGGCGAGATCGCGGCAATAGTGATTTTAGGCAGCGCAAGCAGCGTAAACGACGGACATCCCTGGCAACTCGCAATGAATTCCTGGCTTCTGCCGCGCCTTCGGTCCGGCATTCCGGCATTGGGCCTCTGCTACGGCCACCAGCTCATCGCCCACCTTTTCGGTGGAAAGGTAGATTTTCTCTTTGCCGATCGCCATAAGCATTTAGGCTTCAGAAAGGTTAACCTTTCCTCGCACTCTTTATGGGACCACACCAATAACGAAGCGCTTCTCGCCGTATCCCACAAGGAGGCCGTCCTCACCTGCCCACCAGACTTCGAAATAGTGGGTTCCAGTCCGGAGGTGGCTATCGATGCTATCGCCCACAAAACTTTGCCTATTTGGGGATTTCAATCCCATCCAGAGTCTACTGTGAGTTTTTTGCACAGCCAGGGAATTCGCGAAGCGGATCCGGAGAACAAACTCCAGGACGGAAAGCGCATTGTGGCGAATTTTCTAAGGCGGGTAGCTAACAAAGGTTAAGCGACTTGAGATGAACGCGGTCGAGTGACTTCAAAGATTTTTTTCTCAACAAATATCTCAAATAAAACTGGATCCAACTGACCGGCTGCAACCTCCGCCGCCAAAATATCTATAGCTTTCTCAGTCGGAACGGCTTCTTTGTACCATCTATCCGCAGCGGTAAGCGCGTCGTAGATATCAGAGATAGTCATGATTTTCGACTGCAGGGGAATCTCATGAGACGTCAGGCCTCGAGGGTAACCACTTCCATTGAGCTTTTCGTGGTGGCAATACGCGATTTCCGGAAGGTGCCTAAAATCCTTGGTCCACGGAATCATTTTTAGAAACTGGTACGTATGTCGCACATGAGACTCAATCTCCAAGCGTTCACTCTCAGTAAGTGACCCTTGAGCCACGCTGAGTGCTTGATACTCTTCCTCGGTCAAAACAGAAATAGGAGTCCCATCTGGCAAAAGCATTTGCTCGTGCCGAATTCGATCTAGGCCCGCTCGATTTTCCTGTTTCAACACGTTCGGCTCATTGGAAGCTAAGATGACCTGCCAGTAATATTCAATTTCCTCTAAGCGCCTTACGTATTCGCGCTCCCACTTTGCGTTGAGTCCATGTTTAAGCTGATTTTCTAGGAACGCAATTTTCGCTGCCGCCTTGCAAATTTTTATGCGCTCTTTGATTGCTTCGAGCTGATAGGTGTGAAGCTTTTTTGCTTTAACCAGAACTTCTTCTCTCACCCCAATTTTCCCGAAATCGTGAAGCAAGGCTGCGTATTCTAGTTCTCGAATTTCATCGTCTCTAAAATGGACCGAGCGATATATTCCCGTGGTAACTTCGTTCGTCGCCTTCGCTAAACCCACGCATAGCTTAGCAACGCGTTCCGAGTGCCCGCCCGTGCTTGGATCTCGAGCTTCAATGGCAGTGATAGACGCCTTGATAAAGCCTTCAAATAGCCTTTGTATGTCCGCATACAAATCTAGGTTTTCTAGACAAATCGCTGCTTGAGTTGCAAAAGACTGCAACAAGCTTTCGTCCCCAATTTCAAAGGCACAAATCTGGCTCTCGCTCTCGTGGGCAACCTCTCGCTTATTGGCTAGCTGGAGAACCGCCGTGATTTCATTCCTACCGTTCTTCAAAGGAACCGTGAGAAGAGATCTAGTTGGAATATCTCCAAAGTGGTCGACGCTCTTTTGCCACTGGGGAATGTGGAGCGAATTGATTTTTTCCACATCTGGGAAATTCAGCGACTTTGCCGTGATGGCGACATACCCGCAGATACTATTCTCCACTACCTTTAGCATCTGCTCGGAGAAACGAACTTCTTTTCCGCGTTCTGCTGAAATCTTGATCCGAAAGTGAAGCTCGCTATCAATCTCTTGAATCATGTAGAGCGTACCACCTGTAGCTCCGGTCAGATCCAAACTTCTGCGTAAGATTGTCGCAAGCAAACGTTGAGGATTTCGCTCTGCAGATAGATCGATAAAAATTTCGTTTAGCTGTTCAAGCGTCCGCCGATCCACTCCCGGCTTGCCTATATCTTCGGCTCTCACCAGTTGCCTAACGGCGCGCAGTAGATGGAACTCCAAATTCTTCTTCGAGTCCGGCTCCGACATCACTTCTAGTAGTTCCGCGAAGCCGCTTCGCTGGCTAAGAAATTCCACTGGCTTTTCAGCTACCACAACCACGCCGTAGCTCAACGAATTGTCATCTCGCAGTCGGCGCTTAAATAATTCTAGAACAGAAAGGAAATGACTAGCGCCTACCAGTACAACCAGACGGAGTTTTTCTTCTCGTGCAGTTTCCAAAGCTTTGAGCAGCTCTTCGTTCGTCTTTGCTCCAAGCACGCGCCAATCCGCAGGCAACGTCAAACCCTCAGTCAGGGGAGAGGGGTGAATTACAAAGAGTGATTTTTTGGAGTGAATTCCCAAGGAGCCAAGCATGGATAGCCTCACTCCCTTTTCGGAAGTTTCCGGCAATTAGGTGAGGAAACTTCAGGGCAAAACCGCGAAGGGAGGGGGCATGACTTGGTGCGCTAACACTTAAGGCTTAGTAGCCGGCTTGCAGCCGCTCAATCTTGTCTTTCCAACGGCTTTCCACCACAGCACGAATGCGACTATTGGCGGGCGAACTGAGGCCGGGATCCGCTTCCAGAATTGCCATGGCCTCTTCACGGGCCCTCGATAGCAGCGGTGCGTCATGGACGAGGTGGCCCGCTCGAAATCCTGGAAGTCCGCTTTGGTGAGTACCAAGAAACTCCCCGGGCCCACGAAATTTTAAGTCCTCCTCGGCTATCTCAAAACCATCCTCAGTTTCCTCCATGATTCGCAACCGAGGCGGCACCTTGTCTTCTACCAAAAGCACACACTCCGAAGCCAATGTTCCCCTGCCCACCCTTCCGCGTAACTGGTGGAGCTGCGACAGACCAAGACGTTCCGGGTGCTCTATAGCCATCAAGGTAGCATTCGGGACATCAATCCCCACTTCAATCACCGTAGTAGAAACGAGGAGTTGATACTTTCCCGCCTTAAAATCGCTTAGGATTTGATCCTTGTCCTCAGCCTTCATGCGACCATGCAAGAGAGCCACCTTAAATTCGGGAAAAATCTCCTTGCTCAATGACTGATGCATTTGCGTTGCAGACTTCAACTCCAACTTCTCCGAGTCTACCACTAGAGGATAAATGATGTAGGCCTGTTGTCCCTGTTGCAAAAGCTGCCGAATTTTTTCATAAAGTGCGGGGCGATCTTTTTCTTTTAGAATTCGCGTCCGAATCGGAATCCGGTTCGCGGGCTTTTGCTTTATCCAGCTCAAGTCCAAATCACCGTAAATTGTAAGCGCTAAAGTGCGAGGGATGGGCGTCGCCGTCATCATCAGCAAGTGTGGAATTCCATTTACAGTCTTGCGCATCAGTTCCCCGCGTTGCTCGACTCCAAAGCGGTGCTGCTCGTCTACGATGACGAGCCCGAGATCTTTAAAAATCGCTCGTTCCTGAAACAGTGCATGGGTGCCAATCACCAAATCGGCATTGCCGCTTGCCACAGCCTGACGAGTTTCCTTTTGGGAGGCTGTTTCCTGCGAAAACAATAGGCACCTAACTCCCAACGGCGCCAAAAACTTTTCGGCCGTTCTAAAATGCTGCTGAGCCAGAAGCTCGGTCGGAGCCATTAAGGCAGTTTGAACCCCTTCGCTTGATGCAATAGCAGCAGCAGCAAGAGCCACGACCGTTTTGCCAGAACCAACGTCCCCCTGGACCAAGCGACTCATAGGCTGATCTTTGGCAAGGTCTTCGCGAATTGTCGCAATGGCACTGAGCTGGTCTGCGGTAAGAGCAAAAGGGAGCGCAGAAATAAATCGGCCGGAAAGATTCTGTTTTTCAACTAGCCGACGCCCTTTCTCCCGCTTTCGAATTTGTTTTTTCAACCCTAGCCCAAGTTGAAGCACGAAAAATTCTTCAAACGCAATTCGCTGATAGGCCGCTGATTCCGGAAGACCGTCTTGTGGAAAATCTTTTGGGAAATGCAAAGAAACAAAGCTCTCCCTAAGTGAGGGGAGTCCCAACTTGGCCAGAACTTCCTCTGGAAGTGGTTCGTTTAATTCCGCGAGACTGCTCTTAAGTACCTGAGCCATCATTCGTCGAATTGTCTTTTGGTGCAGCCCCTCGGTTTCGCTATAGATGGGAACAACTCTTCCAAAATGAAATGAAGGCAAAGGCCTGCCATCTTCAGCCTCCTTCACTACTTCGTAATCTGGATGATTAATTCGCGCAAAACCGCCAGTAAAACTTATCTCGCCGTGGACAAGGAGCTTTTTTCCAGCGGCAAAATCTTCCTTCAGTGCTGGATAGGCTCGAAACCAGAACAGCCGCATGCCCCCGGTTTTATCACTGACCGCAGCTTCAAACCGATTCACGCCTCGCATTCGAATTTGTCGACCAGTTTGGGCCGTTACCAGAACTGTCGCCCATTCGCCTGCTCGCAAATCGCGAATTGGGGTAATTCGGCGCCGATCTTCGTAGGCTCTGGGAATGAAATAAAGGGCATCTTCGACGGTACGAATGCCCTTTTTGGAAAGCAATCGCGCCATATGCGGACCTACGTACTTGATAGTTCCGATCGGCGCTGAAAGGTCCATGGATTCTATTCGTATTTAACCGAAAGGACCTCGTACTCAGTAGTCCCCTTCGGAACTCTGACAGTTACGGTGTCTCCGGCCGTTTTATTTAGGAGTTGCCGAGCCACCGGGGATTCAATCGACAAACGTCCCTCGCGCACATCCGCCTCATCTACGCCGACAATTTGATAGGTTTTCTTTTCGTCTAAGTCGACATCGAGCAACTCAACCTTGGCCCCAAATACAATTCGATCGGTGCGGATTTCTTTGGGGTCGACAACCTGAGCGCGGGCAATTTTGTCTTCAATTTCCTTGATGCGCCCCTCTGCAAAAGATTGTTTTTCCTTGGCAGCGTCATACTCGGCATTTTCGGACAAATCTCCATGGGCACGAGCCTCGGCAATTTGCTGAATAATTCGCGGCCTTTCAACGAGCTTCAGGTGACGGAGCTCTTCTTCCAGTTTGGCCTTACCCTGCGGGGTCATCGGAACGCTACTCATTGCAACCTCTCTCTTGCAAACAATGGGTCTCTAGCCTCGCGCGTTTATACTCCAAGATGGCTTGGGCCCCCGCGCGGGCTGAGGCAATGGTCGTAAAGTAGCACAAGTTGCGCATTAATGTTGCACGGCGTAAATCGTAGGCTGCGCCCACCTCATGAACCCCAAGCGCTGAGGTATTTATCACAAGCTGAATCTCGTCGTTCTTGATGAGGTCGACCACGTGGGGACGACCTTCATTCACCTTATTGACCACAGCAACGCTAAAGCCTTGTTTTTCCAGGAAAACCGCGGTGCCACGAGTGGCACACAACTCAAAACCGAGGTCGCGAATCTGCGAGGCAATGGGTACAAGTGCTGCCTTATCGGCGTCCTTGACGCTCAGGAAAGCCTTACCCAAGAGGGGGAGCCTAAAACCCGCCCCAATCATGGCCTTGCCAAAAGCCTCGGCAAAGTTCTTTCCGACGCCCATTACTTCGCCCGTGGAGCGCATTTCAGGCCCCAAAACAATGTCGGTGCCGGGGAAACGGCTAAAGGGAAAAACTGCCTCTTTTACGTACACCAGCCCTCCCGAACGGGGCTCCACGGGGAATTCGCTCAGTTTTCTTCCCAACATGACTTTCATTGCAAGAGACGGGTAACCGATTCCGTGGGCCTTACTCGAGAACGGCACGGTACGAGAAGCTCTGGGATTTACCTCGAGAACAAATATTTTTCCGTTCTCGATTGCAAACTGAATATTGATTAGACCGCGTACTTTCAAAGCCAGAGCCATGGCTTTAGTCTGGCGACTCAACTCCTCCACCAACTCATCGGATAGCGTCGCTGGCGGCAACACACACGCCGAATCACCCGAGTGTACGCCGGCTTCTTGAATTTGTTCTAACGTGCCGCAAATCAGCACTTCTTCGCCATCGCAGATCGCATCCACGTCCACTTCAATGGCATTATTCAAAAATCGATCAATTAGAAGCGGTGATTCCGCAGTAACTTCAACACCCCGGGAAAGCCAACGATCGAAGTCGCGGGTATTGTAGAGAATCTCCATTCCCCCGCCCCCTAAAACAAAACTGGGACGGACAAGCAAAGGAAAACCCAGCTCTTCGGCCGCTAATGCCGCCTGTTCTCGACGACTCACGATCCTACTATCTGGCTGCGCAATCCCCAGGGAGTTACACAGAGTCCGGAACTTATCGCGATCTTCTGCTATCTCAATTGCCTGTGCAGACGTTCCTAAAATCGGCACATCGCACTTGGCAAGTTTACGGCTCAAATTCAAAGGCGTTTGCCCGCCAAAATGCACTACCGAGCCCAACGGCTTCTCTCGGTCTAAAATTTCAAGAATGTCTTCGAAGTACAGAGGCTCGAAATAGAGCTTATCGCTAACGTCATAGTCGGTGCTAACAGTCTCAGGATTGCAATTGACCATGATGCTTTCATAGCCTTCTTCGCGCAATGCCATCGAGGCTCTTACACAGCAATAGTCAAATTCAATTCCCTGCCCAATTCGATTGGGGCCACCGCCAAATATAACTATTTTTGGTCGCGACGAGGCCGGCACAGGATCGCTTGTGAGCTCGTACGTAGAGTAGAGATAAGGCGTTGTGGACTCAAATTCCGCCGCACAGGTATCGACCATCTTGTAGCTTGGCCTAACACCTAAGCCATGGCGAACCTTACGCACTTCTTCTTCCGATTCATCAGTGAAGTGACCGATGGCCGCATCCGAAAACCCAAGCCGCTTCCAACGGCGCATGGATTTTTCAGGCACTCCCCCCACTCGCCCTTTCCAACGTGCTATCTCATTCTCTTCAAGAACCACTTTCTGTATCTGGCGCAGAAACCAAGGATCTACCTTCGTGATCTCATGAATCTCTTCTATGGCGATTCCTTCGCGCATGGCCTGAGCCAGCCAAAGTAGTCGATCGGCCTTCGCATTTTTTAGGTAATTTCGAATGCCTTCTACCCAATTTTGTCCGGAGCGCAGCCGACGGCGATCACCAAAGGGTTGGAAGCCCCAAAGCTTGGTTTCCAGTGACCGCAAAGCCTTTTGGACGGACTCAGTAAACGTCCTTCCGATGGCCATTACTTCGCCAACCGACCGCATTGATGGGCTCAGTTTAGAATCGGAGCGAGGAAACTTTTCAAAAGCGAAACGAGGAATTTTAGTGACCACATAGTCGATGCTGGGCTCGAAGCAGGACAATGTTTTCTTCGTTATGTCATTTGAGATTTCGTCGAGCGTGTAACCGACAGCGAGTTTGGTTGCCACTTTTGCAATGGGAAACCCGGTGGCTTTGGAGGCCAAAGCGGAACTGCGCGAGACGCGTGGGTTCATTTCTATGGCAACCATGCGCCCCGTCTTGGGATCGATTCCGAATTGAACGTTCGCTCCGCCCGTGTCTACGCCGACTTCACGAATAATGCGAATAGCCGCATCTCGCATTTTTTGGTATTCGACGTCGGTCAAAGTCTGAGCTGGTGCTACGGTCACACTGTCGCCGGTGTGCACGCCCATAGGGTCCACGTTCTCAATCGAGCAGACAATGATCACATTGTCTTTAGAGTCTCGCACTACCTCTAGTTCGTATTCCTTCCATCCCAAAACCGATTCATCGATGAGTACCTCACCCACCGGACTGGCTTCTAGGCCCCTGCCTACTTCCGTGACAAATTCTTCGACGTTGTAAGCAACACTGGCCCCTGTGCCACCCATGGTGAACGATGGACGAATCACGCAGGGAAAGCCAACTCGCTCTGCCACTTTCTTCGCTTCATCAATCGTAGTAACTGATCCGCACTTAGGGTATTCGACGCCACATCGATCGAGGACGCCCTTAAATAGATCGCGATTTTCACCAAGCTCAATGGATTCAACTTTCGCGCCGATCAGTTCAACGCCATACTTTTCGAGCACGCCCGACTTGGCTAGATGAACTGCTAAATTTAACGCTGTTTGCCCACCCATTGTCGGCAAGAGAGCATCGGGCCGCTCTTTTCGAATGATATCTTCGACATACTCGGGCTTAAGAGGCTCAACGTAAGTGCGGGTTGCCACCTCGGGGTCGGTCATAATGGTAGCAGGATTGCTGTTTACCAATACAACCTCATAGCCTTCATCTCGAAGCGTCTTGCAGGCTTGAGTGCCGGAATAGTCAAATTCGCAAGCTTGCCCGATAATAATAGGACCGGAGCCGAGGAGCAGAATCTTTTTAATGTCAGTACGGCGTGGCATTGCTATTAAATTCGACTATTGTCGTCGTAAATCTTTTCAATTGGCATTTGTGGATAAATTCGGTGTTTCAAATACATCCCAACCAAGATCCATAGCCAACTTTGATAAGTTGAGTAGTCCTGGGACTTTCGAAATTGCTTCACCTTGCTTTTAATGTACGGCTGAATCGTCTCCAAATGATACGAAGGCCGGCGCACAAAACTAAAACCTTTTTTCGCGTCTGTCCCCCGGCTAATCAGACGCCCTTCAACAATATCGTTACGAGAAATACCTAAATAGTCCGTAGGAGCGTTCTTCGGAACCAGATAACTCTTTCCACTATAAAGATCTTTAAGTTTCAGCCCCGCATCGGAAGCACGACTGACGAGAAACAGACTTCGCGTGTTTCCACCATGGATATGATTCCAGTGTGAGCGCTCCTCCGAACTTAAGGAGGTAAGCATCTCTGGAAGTTGCTGCTCAAAAACACACCAGTCGTAGAAGAAATCCCAAAGATCTTCGATAAGATCTGCGTTGTCGGGCTGGGTCAACGTAAGGCGAAGGCGCGTGTGAAAATCTTTGCGCAATTCGGCCAGCCGATCCTTTTCCACCGTCTCAACAATACGACGGACGAGTCCATCAAATTCAGGGTGGATCATGCCAAACTGGGGAGCCTGCTTATCTTCGGTTGTGACAATCATCTTACAAACCCCTTTAGGAATTCTTCAAAAACACTCTCAGCATCATGCGGCCCGGGACTAGCCTCGGGATGAAACTGCACACTGGAAAAACGCATTTTTTCCGAGAAAAAACCCTCGACAGTGCCGTCATTTAAACTTGTATGGGCAAGCCGAACATCTCCCTGCCGAAGGTCTTCCGCCTTGACTGCAAAACCGTGGTTCTGGGAGGTAATGAGAATGCGACCCGTCCGCTCGTCTCGCACTGGATGATTCACGCCGTGGTGGCCAAACTTCAGCTTATAGGTATTACACCCCAAGGCTCGAGCGAGAAGCTGGTGCCCCATGCAAATTGCCTGAATCGGCACCTTCCCGATCAACCCTTGAATTTCTTCAACAGCCCCGGGAACTCGGGCCGGATCCCCCGGACCGTTTGACAGGACAACTGCGCAAGGATTTTGGCTTAAAACTTCTTGATACGGAAAATTGTAAGGAACAACCTTCACTCCAAATCCCCTGGATTTCAGCTGCCTCAGAATACCGTGTTTTACACCGTAATCATAAACGACGATCGTTCCTGATGTCGAAGTTTGCTCGGGGCAAAACTCCCAGGGCTTATCGCAACTCGTCATGCTCACGAGCTCGAGCCCATCCATATGGGCAACTCCTTCGAGTAGTTTTTTGCCGTGCGCAGCTGGGTCCCCAATCACTTCAGATGCCGAGAAAATTACGGCTCGTTGGGATCCTTCACCCCGAATGATTCGCGTCAATTCCCGAGTATCGACCTCGGAGATTCCAGGCACGCCGCTGGCGAGTAGACAGTCGTGAAGAGATCGTTTCGACCGCCAATTGGAAGGCATCGGCTCGTACTCTCGCGCCACAACGCCCTTCATCAAAATGCCGCGGGACTCCAAATCTTCGTCGTTAATCCCAGTGTTGCCGAGGTGGGGATAGGTCATTAATACGACCTGGTGCGAGTAGGAAGGATCGGTAAAGATTTCCTGGTACCCGGTCATGCCGGTGTTAAATACCAGCTCTCCCCCGTTTGAGCGGTTGGAGCCAAAACCCTGGCCGTGGAAGAGGTGGCCGTTTTCCAGATAGAGAACTGCCTCCCATGCCTTCGTCATAGAGCTTCCTTCTTCGCCTCTGAATTATATACCACTCGGCCGGCCACGATTGTATAGCGGACTTTTCCCTGTACCTCCCAACCGTGAAATGGGGTATTTCGGCTCTTAGATCGAAATCCCATTTTGTCAATTCGGTAGGTTTTTTCTGGGTCAAAAATGGAAACATCTGCGTCGGCCCCCACTTTGAGGGTGCCCTTCGGAATACCGAGTACTTTCGCCGGCTCCGTGGTCATGGAAGCAACGAGTCGGGATAGGGCCACTCCGTTGCGAAGGCACATCCGGTAGTAAAGCGGGAATGCTGTTTCGAGGCCAACCATCCCAAACTCGGCCAAATCGTATTCAACGAGCTTATCGTCAATCGAATGCGGAGCGTGATCGGAGGCAACAATATCGATAGTCCCATCGGCCAACGCTTCACGGACAGCGTCAACATCGCGCTGCTCGCGCAAAGGTGGCGCAACTTTTGTGTTCGTATCGTAATTTGCAACAGCGTCGTCTGTTAGGTTCAAGTGATGGGGCGTAACTTCGGCAGTAACCCTCACCCCTCGTTTCTTCGCTTGGCGAACCAACTCTACAGCCCCCACGGTACTCAAGTGTGCCACGTGGATTCGAGCGCCGGTGAGTTCCGCCAACAAGATGTCGCGAGCAACGATAAGATCTTCCGAGGTTCTAGGTATTCCTCGAAGGCCGAAGCGAGCCGAATTGAATCCCTCGTTCATCACGCCTTTGCCTTTTAGGTTGGCGTCTTCAGCGTGACTGATCACAACTAGATCAAACTTCTTAGAGTAATCGAGTGCTTTTCGCATCACGTAGGAATTCATCACAGTCTTGCCATCATCTGAAAGAGCTGTGATTCCAGCTTCCCACATGGAGCCTATCTCGGCTAACTCTTCGCCTTTTAGACCTTTTGTGATTGCACCAACGGGATAAACGTTAATGACCGATTCGGCGGCCGCTTTTTGTTGGATGAAATGGGTAATGAACGGATTGTCGTTCACTGGGGAGGTATTTGCCATGCAGGCGATGGAGGTCATTCCCCCTGCAGCTGCAGCTTGAGTTCCCGTGAAAATGGTTTCTTTATGGCTTGCGCCAGGATCCCGAAGGTGGGTGTGCATGTCGATCCAGCCAGGAGTTACGATCAAACCCTTAGCCGACAGAACTGGAACGGCTGGCTCGCCCAGCGGGGACTCCAATCGTGCACCGATTGCCGACACTTTTCCGTTTCGGATAAGAAGATCCCCGACCAAGTCTATCGATTGGCTGGGATCGACTATTCTCCCACCAGAAATAAGAAGGTCTCGCGTCACGCCTTACCTCCCCCAAAAGATTTTCCCCCTAAGAGCAAATGCAAAACCGCCATTCGCACAACAACACCGTTAGAAACCTGATTCAAAATTACACTGTGTGGACCATCTGCGACTTCAGTGGAAAGTTCCAATCCCCGGTTAATCGGGCCTGGGTGCATGACTAAAACATCCGGCTTACAGAGCTCTGCTATCCGAGCGTTCATTCCATAGAACCGACGGTACTCACCACTCGAAGGGCCTTGCCCTCCCTCAAAACGTTCAAATTGAATGCGGAGTAAAATAATAACGTCTTGGTCACGAACAGCGCTGTCCAAATCGTAGCTAACGTTTACTCCGAGTTTTTCAACTTTGGGCGGAAGCAAAGTTGGGGGCCCGCAAACCGTCACTTCCGCACCCATGGTGCGAAGTAAGTGGATATTGGAGCGGGCGACTCGGCTATGGGCAATGTCCCCGACGATCAACACTTTCTGTCCGGCGATCTTTCCCTTAAATTCTTCTATCGTCATGGCATCGAGCAGCGCCTGAGTGGGGTGCTCATGGAAACCATCTCCGGCATTCACAACCGGAACCTTCAATACCTCGTTTAAAAAGTGTGGAGACCCGGCGGAAGGATGGCGCAAAACAATCAGGTCGGGTTCCATGGCCTCGAGGGTTTTTGCGGTGTCGTAGAGGGTCTCTCCCTTCCCAATCGACGTTCCTTGGTTCCCCAAAAAAATCGTGGTGGCCCCCAGGCGCTTTGAAGCCAGCTCAAACGAAACTCGAGTGCGAGTACTGGACTCAAAGAAAAACAAAACAACTGTTTTCCCTGCAACCGGATTTTCCAAAGGCTTTTGAGTTCGCCATTGCGACTTGAAGAAAAAAGCGGTGTCCAGAATCGAGCGTATCTGCTTGGCGTTTAGGTCTTCCGCGCTCAGTATCGAGCGCGTTCCTAACGCGTTTGACGGTGGTTGAGTGGCCATGGGGTGCTGAGGGGGTACACTAGGCGAACACTGAGGCGATGGCAATAGCTGGCCAATTGCAAAACCCCATGAGTCCAAGCTGTTGAATTTTAAAGTTTTTATATCGTCACATTGCTTTGATCCGGTAGCTAAGCTATGAGATTAGCTCTTCTTTTGCGGAGGTTCGATGGCGGAAATGAAATTGAAAACCGGTTTGGCCGAAATGCTCAAGGGCGGCGTCATAATGGACGTCGTAAATCGGGAACAGGCGGTGCTTGCGGAGAAAGCCGGAGCGGTTGCTGTTATGGCGCTAGAACGAGTTCCTGCCGACATTCGTAAAGAAGGCGGCGTCGCCAGAATGGCAAATGCCGAGATCATCCTGGATATTATGGATGCCGTTTCGATTCCTGTGATGGCGAAGGCCCGCATCGGACACTTTGTGGAAGCGCAGATTTTGGAAGCGCTGGGAGTGGATTTCATCGATGAAAGCGAAGTACTCACTCCCGCGGACGAGCAATACCACATCGACAAGTTTGCCTATACTGCCCCCTTTGTTTGTGGGGCGAGAAATCTCGGCGAGGCCTTGCGTCGTATCAGCGAAGGCGCCGCAATGATTCGCACAAAAGGCGAAGCGGGTAGCGGCAATATTGTTGAAGCTGTCCGTCACCTAAGAATGGTTCGCTCTCAAATTCGACGACTCACCACCTTGGGGGCTGAAGAGTTGGTCAATGAGTCAAAGGAACTTGGAGCGCCCCTAGCCCTCGTTAAAATGGTTGCCCAAGCCGGAAGACTTCCTGTTCCCAACTTTGCAGCTGGTGGCGTAGCCACTCCAGCCGATGCGGCCCTTTGCATGCAACTGGGCGCTGAGGCAGTTTTTGTCGGGTCGGGAATTTTTAAATCCGATCAACCTGAAAAACTTGCACATGCAGTAGTGGAAGCGACGGCAAATTTCCAAGACGCACAAGTGCTCGCACGCTGCTCCCGAGGACTTGGCACGGCTATGCGAGGGCTCGACATTCATAGCCTACGTCCCGAGGAACGGCTTCAGGAACGTGGCTGGTAAGACTAAAGTCGGTATAGTTGCTTTGCAGGGAGCGGTGGGCCCCCATGTCCACCACTTGGAGCGCATGGGCGTAGAAGCCGTTGAAGTGCGCAAGCCAAACCACCTTTTGGGCCTCTCCGGTCTCATTCTCCCCGGTGGCGAAAGCTCGGCAATGATCCACCTGCTGAAACTCAATAAACTGTGGGAGCCATTGCAAGATTTCGTCGTATGTAAACCCGTACTAGGCGTATGCGCGGGGGCCATTCTTCTTGCGAAGAAAGTACATCACCCAGAGCAAGAATCGCTTCAAGCCATCGATATTGATTTAGCGCGCAACGCTTTTGGCAGGCAGAATGAGAGCTTCACCGCAGCAATTCAACCCACCGCCGCGTGGGAAGGTGGCGAGATTGAAGGCGTATTTATTCGTGCCCCGCGGATTACACGTGTGGGCCCCGACGTCACCGTATTGTTTCAGTTTCAAGGCGAGCCGGTAATGGTGTCGCAAGGGAAAAAACTCGCTGCTTGCTTTCACCCGGAGCTAACTGACTCATTAGCAATTCACCAATATTTTGTATCTCAATGTGAGAGTGAGGATGGCCCATGGATGACCGATTCCCAAAATACCTCCGCTTCATTGTCGCTAAACTAAGTTTTATTAGCCTTCCTGGTCTCGGCACCTTGATTGCTGGGCTGGCAGTACTAGGCTTTGTGGGACAAACCCTGCTAGGCGCACCACTAGACAGATTTTTATTTGATCCTGAGTTGTTTCTTGCGGGCGAATACTGGCGCGTTTTTGCCTTTCCCACTTTAAACGATCCCCTTTGGCTGTTGTTTTTCGTCATGTACGTCTACTTCATTTTTGGCATGCTTGAGACAAGTTGGGGCGAGGCCCCTACGACGCTTTACACTCTTTCGAGCTACTTAGCCGCCTTGGGCGCATCGTTTTTCGCTGGGCAACCATTGTCGGTTTGGACTTCCGTTATTGAAAACATCAGCTTGGCTTTTGGAACCTTGTTTCCTGAAATGGAATTCTACTTGTTCTTCGTACTTCCGGTTAAAGCCAAATGGCTGGCTGCGCTCGCCGGTGTTTTATTCATTTACCAGTTTCTGACCGGCAGCTTTGCAATGAAGATCTTCTTACTCATCATGCTATCGCCCTACTTGTTTTTCTTCGGTCCCGTGCTTTACACGATGGCGCGACGGAAACTATTGGTAGCTCGAAACAGAAAGCGCTTTGGGGGCAAGTAGTGAGGCGCGTGACCTGCTGGCCCTCGCCCGTCGGGCCCGTATCAGTGCACTGGGAGAATGGTTCGGTCGTAGCCCTCGAATTTCGCCAATGTATAGACAGCACGAAGGAACTCACCAGTGACGAGAAACGCTTGGGAGACGAACTAAGCGAATACTTTTCGGGTAAGCGGCGGAACTTTACCATTGAACCCTACATAAGCGGTTCGCAGTTTCAGAATGATGTCTGGCAGGCCTTGCTGCGTATTCCCTACGGGCAAACTCGCACCTACGCCGACATTGCACGTGCCATCCATCGTCCGCAGGCCCAACGAGCGGTCGGCACGGCGATAGGACAAAATCCGCTTCCCCTTCTAATACCCTGTCACCGAGTGGTGCGCGCCAACGGCGCCCTGGGAGGATTTTCAGCTGGCGAAGGAATAAAACCGAAACTTTTGCGTCTTGAAGGAGCGGCGATTATGAACGATGGGCGAAGGACCTAGTGTCGTGTCGTCTGACGAGATCGCTTGGGCTTCTTTTTCTTTTTGTTCGCTCGGTGGTTCGCGTACCAGCGAATGCCGACACTAATCAATCCGATGGCGACCAATATTGAGAGGGCGGTCTTTACTTCTTTCAGGTGCTTCAGCATCACTGAAATCTCATCGCCAAAAAAATGTCCGAATCCGTAGCCGAGCGCAACCCATGCCGGCACGCTCAACAATGCCGCTAATCCATCGAGGAGCAGAAAACGCGTATAGCGCACCTTCATGGCGCCAGCCATAAAGAACACGACTGCCCGCAAACCCGCTACAAACCGAGCAAAAAACACAAGCTTATCGCCGTACTTCCGAAAGTAGGCTGCGGCGCGACGCACCCTATGAGGCGGAAAAAGCGTTTGAAACTTGTGCTGCCGTAAAATTCGCTTCCCCACCTTTCGTCCCAGAAAGAAGAGAAAGGTGTCGCCAATCAGAACGCCCCCTATTGTCACAATAAGGGCCGGGACCCAACTCATCGTACCGTCCCAAATCAGGTAACCGGTTGCAATGAGCGGAATATCCTCCGGCAAGGGCAGGCCGATGCCGCAGGCCATCAAAATCCCAAAGATCACTAAGTAAGCGATATTTGTGGAAAGATTGGTTAGGTAGAAAAGGAGACGTTCCATGGTAGAGGGCCCAGACTACCTTATCGGTCTTTAACGACAAGGGTTTTACTTCCCATTGCATAATTTGGTATGAACAGGCCATCGCATGAGCCCCCGCAAACCCAAAAAACAGCTCGAACCCAGCAGCCGTAAAATCGTAGATAAACCGGTGCGTCCAGAGGTGGAACCCAAACCGGCATCCACTTCCCTCACCCAGACGGACCCCCTATTGGGGGTGTATCTAAAAGAGGTTCAAAAATACCCTCTCCTTTCCCGTGAGCAGGAACACGATTTGGCTGTGAAGTTTTACGAAAGCAAGGACCGGGAAGCGCTCCAGCAGCTAGTGACGAGCAACTTACGATTTGTCGTTAAAATTGCATTTGAGTACGTTCACTACCGGGCCAAACTTCTGGACTTAATTCAGGAAGGAAACATGGGCCTTGTTCGTGCGGTCCAAGATTTCAATCCCTATAAAGAGGTACGGCTTACCACCTACGCGGTGTGGTGGATTCGAAGCTATATTCAGGATTTTCTTTTGCGCAACCACTCGTTGGTGAAACTTGGCACTACGCAGAACCAGAAGCGTCTTTTTTACCGATTGCGCTCCGAGCAAAAGAAATTGGAGCAACTCGGCATATCGCCACATGACAGCGTTAAATTGCTGGCCAGCAAATTGGATGTACGCGAGAAAGATGTCCGAGAAATGGACCAGCGCCTCACCCAGAATGAAGTATCGCTCAATGTCCCAGAACACCGAGATGACAAACGAGAAGCGATCCAAAACTTGGCGGATCCCTCCTTACCCGTAGACGAATCACTCGGAAATGAAGAACAACGCCAGATTTTCCACGACATTCTCACTCAGTTTTCGGCGACTTTAGAAGGGCGTGAAAAACTAATCTTCCAACAACGCTTAACAGCTGAAAATCCGCTAACGCTTCAGGAAATTGGGGAGAAATACGGCGTCACCAAAGAACGTGCCCGCCAGCTTGAAGAACAAGTGAAGACAAAACTAAAAGCGTTTGTAAGTTCTCACTACCCTGACTTTAACCTGCTAACCGATACGTTGTGAAACAACGCCCATGTCCAATAGTTGAGGTCTAGTGCTATACTTGCCAGAAGGTGAGCACGTTTAAAAAAATACCGTTACTGCCGTTACTACTGGCTGGAATGTTTACATCCCACCCCCTGCCTGCGGAAGATATCAAGCCCGGCGCAGAGGACTACTATGAACGCCTTGGAGTACCTCCCGGGATCAACCAATCAGAACTTGAAAAAAGAATAAAAGAAATCCGCATTCAACTTCATCCTGACGGAACTAATGGCAAACCTCATTTGCGAAGCCTGCTTCTTTGGAGCCAGTCTAGTATTCTAGAAGCCCTCTCGGCTTTGGATAACCCGGCCAGCCGAGCCAAATACGATAGATCTCGAGCTAAACGCCAAGTACCTCCCCCATCTTCCGCACCTAACGAAGTCAAAGTGTCGGTGGCTATTTTGCCCAATAGCGAAGGTAAATTTTCCAAAGAGCATTTGGTTGAAGGAACGCTCCAGTGGACTCCGGGGGAATCCACTGGAACGGCAATTTACAAGGTAGACACGAGTTCCCTGCCGCCCGAAACTGCGCCCGCATTTCTTTTGGAGAGTCAACTTGAGGTCCGAAAAAAAGTTCCCACGGCGGAATACTTCCGTCTAGCTCAACTCTTCAAATCCCCTACACTAGGAGTTTTATCTACCGGAAAAGTAAAATGGCGCCGGGAGGAACCGGTCTCCGCCCATCCAAAGTTTCTATTGGACATATCGTCGACTCAACCCAGACTCCTTGCTCGAGTGAACGATGCGGGCGGGTTTGAAAGTAGCCAGAAGTTAGTGGCTGCGCCCCCGATAGAAAGAACCCCGCAAGCACAGCGCTATGCCTACCTACCAAAAGGCGCTAAGACCGCTTCGCCCGTTTTTGTTGCAAATTGGGATCTCGATGGAAACTCGGTGGAGGTGGTGGCAAGAGGGCCTATCGAAGACCCGGCGACCACAGAATACGAAGTCGCGACAGTTCCAAAAAACGATTTAGTATGGATTGAATCACCGGAAGATTTCGCCCGTCTCGCGACCCCAAAAGAAAAACGACCAAACTGGAGTCAGAGCAAACTAGTTTCACTGCCTAGAGAAGGCGAAAAGCCGGTTTTAGACGCTACCCTCGAAGGGATTCAATCGATTCGCAGAGCGGTTGCAGCGCCCACCTTACGTCGTAGAACGGCTAAAGAGGCCTGCCAAGATGGATGGCGAAGTATAAAACAGGCATTTGGAACTCGGTTCAAAAATTAAAACGACCACCACGGAACGGGACAATTCAGTCTAAAGACTCTTAGACCGCCCTACACCGATATGAAACCTATTTGCCTCAAAACGATCAATGCACGGATAGCGTAGCCGTTCCCGAAAACATTCCTTCATTACCTGTAGCAGCGGTAGCCTTGTTGTTACTTACATAGACCGGTATGGGGAGAATCGTCTCTATCGTTCCTAAAATCGTCGATTCCACGGCAGAGTCTAGATCGTAGGAAATTGAAGCATCAGGGACAAAGAGCGACCCTGTCGAATCTACATCAATCGTTAAGGTGAGCATAGTGCCGGAACCAGACGCAGTGGTGTAGGTTTTGGTCCCACCCGTAATTGCCGCACTAACCGTGACGTCTGAGCCCAATCGAATCATTAAATCGGATCCACCCCATGTCACATCTGGGTGATCGATGCCCGCTGTACAGGCATCCGCGGTAAGAAGCTGGGATCCGGTCAAACGTTTTGGCGCGCCTGGGCGGGTGGACTGTAGGTTTCCGCCGCCATCTACCCATTGATAGTCGGAAGCAGCGCAGACTTCGTCTTCCGTAGCCTTAATGCACACCAAAATATCTCCTGCTTGTGCGGTGATTGACGACCAGAGGGTTCCGAGTGTGTCGGCCTGTGTCAATTCCCCCGAAGTAAGACAAGACGAATAAGTGGAATTGGAGCTTGGCGGAGTACCGGTGAAAGGAATGCGGACATGATAAATCTTTGCAGACGCTTCCGCTTCAAAAGAATACTCAAGGGCATGAGTCCGCATTGAAACGTAGTTGTAGGTTCCTCCACCATCTTGAATGTTATCTTCACCATCAATGGACGGCGCGGTGCTCAAATCAAATTCCGCTTTATGAAAGATATCTTCAAATCCAACTAACGTTCCCCCACCCAAGATACGCACCGGGGCACCACCGGCAATCTTCCCAAAAGTCGCTTGGCTGAAAAAACCCTTAACCGAGAGTGGTGTATAGCACCTGCCAATTACGGTAGTACTTTCGTAGGTGAATGAGCAGGCCGACCCCGCCCTAGACTTGGGCGAAACAGGAGGGCGACCCAAGAGTAGCTGTGTGCTCTTCAGAACGATGGCCAGGCTACTGCTGCCTCCCCCTGGACTTTGACTGCACGACACGACGCCCAAACACAACAGAAACAAAGCCCTAGCCGCCTTCTTCACGCTGACTCTCCTTGGATGTGTTCCAATTAATGGATGGAAAGTATAATTGTAACTCAACAGCGATAGAGACTCAAACTGACCGGAAGAGCAAGAACCAGGACTATTCCAAAAAAGGATAGCGGTAGTCCACGGGAGGCGAAAAAGTCTCGGAGATAGTGCGAATCGAGGTCCAGCGCATCAGATTGTAAACACTCCCTGCTTTGTCATTCGTCCCCGAAGCGCGGGCGCCACCAAAGGGCTGTTGCCCTACTACAGCGCCAGTCGGCTTATTATTGATATAGAAATTTCCAGCACTATTCACCAAGACTCGGGAAGCAGTACGAATTGCCTTGCGATCTTGGGCAAGAATGCAACCTGTGAGAGCGTAACCCGACGTGCCATCACAAAGACCCAGAGTTTGCTCAAACTGCGCATCGTCGTAGACATAAACGGTTAGCACCGGCCCAAAGATTTCTTCGCACATGGTGCGGAATTTCGGATTGGTAGTTTCGACCAATGTGGGCTCAATAAAATACCCCTGTTCCGAACGACATCCCCCGCCCTGCAATATCTTAGCTTCCGAACTCGCCTTCACCGCTTCGATGTAGGAAGAAATCGAATCGAAGGCCTTGCGATCAATTACCGCCCCCATGAAGTTGGAAAAATCGCTGACGTCCCCCTGGCGAATCGACTTAATCTCAGCGACAAGCTTTTCTTTTAGTGAGGGCCAAAGACTTCTGGGAATATACGCTCGACTAGCTGCCGAACACTTTTGTCCCTGATACTCGAACGCACCCCGCACAAGGGCAGCCACTGAGGAGTCGATATCCGCGGAAGCGTGAATGAAAACAAAATCCTTCCCACCTGTTTCTCCAACAATCCTGGGATAACTTCGATAGGAAGCAATGTTCTCTCCGATTGTTTTCCACATCGAATGAAAAACTCGCGTACTCCCCGTAAAATGCACCCCGGCTAAATCGCGGTGCGCAAGTACTGGATCTCCCACCGTGCCTCCACTGCCTGGCAGATACTGGATAACTCCAGGAGGCAAGCCTGCTTCTTCCAGGAGTTTCATAATGAAATATCCCGAATACACAGCGCTGGATGCGGGTTTCCAAAGCACGACGTTTCCCATAAGAGCAGCAGACGTCGGTAAGTTTCCAGCTATGGCGGTAAAATTAAACGGTGTGACGGCGAAGACAAAGCCCTCAAGCGGGCGGTATTCCATCCGATTCCACATCCCGGGGGCAGACTCCGGCTGAATCGAGTAAATCAGTTCTTGAAAGTGTACGTTGAATCGAAAGAAATCGACTAGCTCACAAGCTGAATCGATTTCAGCTTGGTGACAGGTCTTACTCTGCCCCAACATCGTAGCCGCATTGAGAACAAATCGGTATTTGGTGGAAAGCAGCTCTGCGGCACGCAGAAAGATGGCAGCCCGATCCGCCGCTGGGGTTCGCGCCCACTCGGGCGCGACCTTGCTGGCAAACTCGATGGCCTTTTGAACTTCAGACGGCCCCGCCTCATGATAGGTTCCAATTCGCTTTTCAAGGCGATGGGGAGGAGAAATAGGGACCTTTTTCCCCGTGCGTACTTCCGCTCCCTGGATAATCGGCGCGATTTCCACTTCTTTCGAAAGAAGATCGGCCAAGGCTCCTTTTAGCGAGCTTGTTTCTGGTGCTCCGGGGGCATAGGAGAGAACAGACTCATTCCTAGGCCGCGGCGCGACCGGTCGCTGATTATCCATAGGTAAATTACTATAGGAGACTATTTCTTTTTGCGAGCTTTGGCTTTGGTTGGCTTCTTTTTCGCCACTCGCTTACGTCCCTTGCGCGACATCTTCGCACAGGAAAGATCGCCTTGCTTGTCGACGAAGTAAAGGAAACCCGTCTTACGCTTTACTCCAAGCTTAGCGACGACCTGGGGCTTAGTTTTGGAACCTTTACGTCCACGCCCCATCTTCGCACGAGAAATATTGCCCTTCTTGTCTAAGAAATAGAGCCAACCTTCTTCTTTTTTAATACCGACTTTTTCAACTTTTGCTGCCATCGTTTCCTCCGGTCCAAAAGGACATGTATTGGAAATATATACTCGCTTAAACCGTTTTGGAATAGGTCGCTTTCTTTTCGCCTAAATAAGCGTCAAAAACCATTGCCACGTTTCTTACAAATAATTGCCCCAAGCGACTTACCTTAAGATGCGGCAAGTTACCCTCGAGAATTCCGTCTTCGTAAAAGCCGTTGAGGCGCTGAAGTTCACTTTCAAAGGTGGCCGCAAAGGGAACACCAAACTTGCTTTCGAACTGTTCTGGGACAACCTCAAAACGACACATCAAATTTTGAATCACCCATTTTCTACGCAAGTCGTCTTCGCTCAATACGAGTCCGCGCAACGTCGCAAAATCGCCAGCTTCGATACGCTTTTCGTAGTCCGCGGGCTTTCGAACGCCTTGGAAAAACCCGCCACCGACTTCTCCAATAGCCGATGCACCCACCCCGATCAGGTGAGCCCCGTGCTTAACAGCATAACCCATAAAATTTCGGTGCAATGCGCCCGACTCTAGCGCTTTCGCCAGAGTATCTTGCTTGAGGGCAAAGTGATCCATTCCGATAGATTGGTAGCCAGCGAGAGTAAGCGCATCAAACGCCATGGTAAAAATATCTACTCTTTCTTCAGCACTCGGCATGGGAAATTTCTCCAAAATCGCCTGATGCTTTAGCAAAGAGGGGAGGCGCGCATAGTTGTACAAGGCAATCCTGTCGGGACGCATTTGTATTACCTGCGCCACGGTCACTTTGAACGTTTCCAAAGTTTGAAAAGGAAGCCCGTAAATCAAATCAAAATTCACGCCGTCATAACCAAGGGAACGGCAAAGCTCGAGCGTCTCAGCCGTTGCCTCGGCCGGCTGAATGCGATTGATGGCCTGTTGAACACGGGGTTCAAAGTCTTGGACGCCCAAGCTTGTACGATTAAATCCAAGACTGCGCAGCAACGACAACTGCTCTGCAGTGGTCACACGCGGATCAATTTCAATACTTACCTCGGCGCTCGGCTCAACATCGAAGTACTCCAAAGTGGCCAGATGCAAAGAGCGAATTTCTTCTAGCGTCAGAAAAGTCGGCGTCCCTCCTCCCCAGCTTATTTGGGCAAGTCTAGGGCGGCCGCTTATGGCTCCAGCAACTTTGTTCAGCTCCTGCAGCACGCGTTGAACGTAGGGGCGACTTCGTTCTTTATCCCCCGTAATTTGAATATTGCAGCCACAGTAGTAACAAAGCTTTTCACAAAAAGGCAGGTGCGCATAAAGCGCTATGGGGTCTTTGACATCTACGCGTCCCAAAGCCTCACGGTACTCGGAAGATCCGACTGTTTCCGACCATTGCGGCGCCGTGGGATACGATGTGTAGCGGGGCCCGGGCGTACTGTACTTGATAATAAGCTGGTTCAAACCCATAGCTGCCTAGCTTCTTCAAAAAATGCGCGAACACTTTCCACAGGTGTACCTGGAAGAATGCCGTGGCCCAAATTCATCAAAGCCGGTCGCTTTAGACTGCGGGCTTGCTCAACCAATGCACGCGTCTGCCGACGGACGATGGCAGGATCTGAGAAAAGCAAAAGCGGATCAAGATTGCCTTGAAGCGAAAACTTTCCACCCGTACGCGCTTCCACTTCCCCTAACGGAAGTAGTTCATCGACGCTCAGTACATCCATCTCAAGCCCCTGCATCTCATCCAACAGGTGGTGTGCATGCTTGCTAAAAAAGATGACGGGTACCTTGGACTTCTTCACCTCGCGGAATATTCGATTCAAAATGGGACGATAGTAGGAAACAAAAAATGCCTTTGGCATCTCTGAAAGCCATGTATCAAACAACTGTACCATTTGGGCCCCGGCATGAACCTGGGCGACCAAATAAGCAATCGTTGCCTCACCAAGAAGGTCTAACGCCTGGGAAAGCTCGGAGGGGTCACGGTGCATCCAATTTCGAATTGCTTCAAACTTTCTGCCCGCTTTTCCTTCTGCAAGGTAAGACCCGACGGTCCACGGAGCTCCCGCGAAACCCAGAAGAGCTATTTCTTCCGGCGTAGTTTTTCGTATTAGCTCCAACGCTTGACCAACGTAAGGGGTGTGGGCCTTAGCGGAGAAAGACGAGAAAACCGAGAAATCGGAAAAAGATCGCAAAGGAGACGTCACCACTGGTCCCACTTTTTCCTGCATTTCAATGGGAATCCCCATTCCATAGGGCAGAGTCAAAATATCCGAAAAGAAGATAATACCGTCTACAGGCAGACCCGCAGCATAGGGGGTAAGGCTTACTTGCGCGGCCAAACTTGGTTCCGTCGCCATTTCCCAAAAGCTGTGCTTGGAACGAATAGCTCGATATTCAGGCAGATAGCGTCCCGCTTGGCGCATTGCCCATACAGGAAAACGTCCAATGGGCTCACCGCTTAAGTGCTTCAGCATTTCAGGTTTCATCTTGTAAACCGGTATCCCAAACCACGCACAGAAAGAATGTGCTCGGGCTTTCCGGCCTCCTTTTCAAAATACTTTCTAAGTCGCAAAACAAAATTATCGACGGTTCGCGTGGATGGAAATAGGTGGTATCCCCATACCCTATCGAGAACAACGTCCCGACTTACCACGCGTCCTTCGTTTTCGATCAGAAGTTTCATCAACATACACTCTTTCTGAGTCAGCTGAAAACTTCTCCCCTCGGCCGTACCAGTAAAACGCTCAAAATCAATCGAACAACCGCCCCACTTGTAAACTGAGCCCTCCGCCGGAAGAGCACCGTACCAGGAGCGACGCCGCAGCATCCCGTTCACACGCAAAAGCAGCTCTTCCATTTCGAAAGGCTTACTCAGATAGTCATCGGCTCCCACTTTTAAGCCCTCGACGCGATGACCCGGATCGGAAAGTGCTGACAGAATTAGAACTGGCACCGTAGCAGAGCTCTCTCGGATCCACTCACACAACTGCAATCCCGACATTTCCCCTGGCAGCATCCAGTCGAGAATATACAGATCGTAGTTACGATCGCCCTTCACCCGTACTTCATCGGCAGTGGAGAACGCTGCCACTTCAAATCCACTGTGTTTCAACTTATTGGAGACAAATTCGCCGATTGCCGGATCGTCCTCCACCAAACAAATGCGATCCATCAAACGTGCCTCGCTTGAGGCAGGTCCATCTCAAAACACGCACCGGAAAGACTAGAGACTAGGTGCAGCCCCCCGCGATGAGCCTCCAATATTACCCTCGCCAAGTACAAGCCAAGGCCAGTGCCAGAAACCCCTTGAGCCGATTGCCCTCGATAAAAGCGATCGAAGATACGTGCCTGCTCGCGTGGGGCAATGCCAGGGCCATTGTCAGATACCGCTAGAATTACTCTCGCGCCCCGGGAAAAAAGCCGGATTTGGATCTGTTTGTCGGGACGAGGATTGTACTGCAATGCGTTTTCCAACAAGCTTTGAACACTATTCTGCAGACTCGCAAAATCTCCTCGTACAAAAAGCTGCGAGTCCAAAGACACGTCGAGCTTCGCCTCTTTTGCCGCAATCCAGGGATCCAAACGGTGAATCACCGACTCAACCACTTCAGCAAGCGAAACCGCCTCAAAATGCAAAGCGTGCCGCTCTGAACGATTTAACTCCAATGTTTTTTCCAATACGCCGGACAGCCGCCTTACTTCATCTAAAGCAGAGGCTAAACTCTTTTGCATAGCCGCATCTTGTGTTTGATCGCGCAGCGACTCTAACCGAAGTTTTAGACCCGTCAGAGGCGTTTTGGACTCATGCGAAACGATTTCGATAAAGTTTCTTTGGATCTCTCGAGATTTCCTTTCAGCCCTGAGCGCACGATAAAGAACTGCAAGCCCTAAACAAGCCACCACAGCAAAAAAAAGCGACTCTGAAAAAAACATGGCTTTCTTATGAAAGGCTTCCGCTAAAATTTGTTGGCTCTGCTGAGTGTTCGGCAAAACCTGAGACAGACGCAACTGAGAAATCAATTCGACATTCTGAATAAAGGTAAACGCCCACCATCCCACCTGCGCCAATACCAACAGGTAAATCGCAGCAAATAGAATAAGAGTGCTTCTTTTGCTCAATCCACGCATTCCGCTAACCGCTCGAGGGCCTGTTCCAAAACCATTGGCGAATGGGCCGTTGACAAGAAACCCACCTCATAAGGCGAAGGGGGAAGGTAAAGGCCCTTTCCAAGTGCTCGGCGAAAAAACTCTGCGTAATTGGCATGAGACTCCGCCGTAATCACGGGGGGAAAAGCCTCTCCCGGATCTCCAAAACAGATCCAGAACAAGGAGGCTACAGAGCGTACCTTCGCTCTCCCAGCGAGCAGCGCTTCAATTCGAGACGCAAACCATTGAGTCCGCTCAGCGAGTACTGGGTAGGGGTTTTCCGCAAACAGAGTTTCCATAACGGCGCAACCCGCAGCGGTTCCCAATGGGTTTCCGGAGAGCGTACCGGCCTGATACACGCTTCCCACGGGTGCCAAACGTTCCATGATGGCTTTTTTTCCTGCCACTGCAGCTACCGGAAGCCCTCCGCCAAGGATTTTTCCAAGAGTTACCAAATCTGGCTGCAGGTCGAACATCCCGCTTGCACCCGAAAGGCCCAAACGAAAACCGCAAATCACCTCGTCAAATATAACCAATGCACCATGTGCCTTAGCCATATCCATTACTGCGCTAAGATGATCCCGACTCGGCACCCATAGCCCGTTGTTTGCAGGAACTGGCTCCAGCAACACTGCAGCTATCTGGTCGGGGTACTGACTAAACAGTCTCTCTAGACCCACTAAGTCTTGCAAATTCGCAACAAGCGTTTCCGAAACAATCGAAGGGGGAACACCTTGGGATGACGACTCCGCGAGAAATGCCACCCCGCTCCCGGCCTTGGCGAGAAAACCGTCGCTATGGCCATGGTAACAACCTTCAAATTGAACAACTTTGGAACGGCCTGTAAACCCTCGCGCAAGGCGAACGGCAGTCATTACAGCCTCAGTCCCACTATTGAGCATCCGAATTTGATCTAAGAACGGATAGGCTTTTAGTACCCACTCCGCCAGGTCCACTTCCTTAGCATGGCAGGCACCAAAAGTAGTCGCTCGATCCACCTGAGCGTGCAGCGCCTCCACCACTGGCGGGGGGCAATGCCCTAAGATATGGGGGCCAAAGGCCAAACAAAAATCTATGTATTTGTTACCATCCACATCAACTAGGTAGGGCCCCTCGCCACGGTCGAAATATATAGGGCCCACGCCAACATGCTTGAAGGAACGTACAGGCGAGTTAACACCCCCAGGAATTAAACCTTTTGCTCGGCTAAAAAGCTCTGAAGACCTACTCATTTCAACCACCCTTTTTCGGCTGCCGTGCTGGCAAAATAGGTAATTACCGCATCAGCACCTGCACGCCGAATCGCTGTTAAATTCTCAAGCGCTAATAGCTGTTCATCAGCCAGCCCGGCTTGCGAGAGCAGTTTTACCATTTGGTATTCGCCACTCACGCTGTACGCCACCACCGGCAAGTCGGATTGAGACTTAAATTGAGAAACGATATCTAGATAAGCCAGAGCCGGCTTCACCATAACCATGTCGGCCCCTTCGGCGACATCGAGGCGAAGTTCACGAAGTGCCTCACGGCGATTGCGAAAATCCATTTGGTACCCGCGCCGATCCGAGCCCTTTTCTGGCGCTGAATCTAGGGCTTCTCGAAACGGACCATAATATTGAGAGGCATATTTTGCCGTATAGGCCAAAATACCTGTGCGCTCAAAACCTGCGGAATCGAGCTTTTGACGGAGTGCGCCCACTCGGCCATCCATCATATCGGAAGGAGCAACAAAGTCGGCACCAGCCTCTGCATGTGCCGTGGCAATCTGAGAAAGAATTTCTACTGAAGGATCATTTTCAACTTCGCGCCCATTCCAAACTCCACAATGGCCGTGAGAAGTATAGGGACATAAACAAACATCGGTGTATAAAACAATACTCTCGCCGAACTCTCTTTTAAGACGCTTCAGAACCGGCACAATCCCCTTGTCAGTCGCCACTCCCTGACTTCCCTTGGAATCTTTTTGTTCCGTAGCGCCAAATAGCAGAAAGTTCGAAAGCCCGCGCTCTCGATCCAATTCAATACACCGAACTAAACTTTCTTCGCTCCAGCGATTCACTCCGGTAAATCCAGCTATGGGTTCCGAACCCTGAGATCGATCGCTTAAGAAATAGGGCTGAATTAGTTGCGATAGAGAGAGCGTGGTTTCAGCTACCATTCCCCTAAGTGCGGATGTAGAGCGGAGTCTTCGAGGACGTTCAGAGAGCTGCATCAGAGTATCTCCGTGATTCGAGAAAAATCCCCATTTGGCAACAGACTCGGACGCACAAAACCTCTATCTTCTAGATGCCGCCCAGTGAACCCGCCTATTGCTAAGACACGAAGAGAATCTGGTAGTTGAAACTGATCGAGTAACGCATCCACAGAGGAGGGGCTTGTAAACACGATTGCATCTGCTTTCGCCAAATCGTGGGTAGTTAAGAATTGTCCAACATCGGTACGAGGAACTGTCCGATACAATGGAACCCAAGTAACTTCAAAACCCAAACGGCTCAACCGATCCTTTAGCTTTGTTCGGCCTCCCTCAGCAGCAGGAATCAGCACCGAGCCCCAAGTCACGATCCGCTCAAAGCCCTCTAAAAATCCGTCGGTACCTGGCTCGGCTGGGCAGAAATCTACGGTAAAACCATCCTCTGCAGCGACCTCGGCAGTTCGCTTCCCCAAACAAGCGACACGCGTCTCCACCGGAAGGTCGTAGCCGTTTTCCATGAGAGTTTCCGACCAAAACCTTACTGCTCGCGGGCTGGTGTAGATGATCCAATCGGAAGGTTTGTGGGACAGGCGCTCCAAAAGCTCGGGTTTTATGGACAACCGCTCATACTGCAAAACTGGGACAGACTTCCATACAATGCGACTGGCCTCGCTACCTGAGGCCAGAGACGTCCAGTCGTCTCGATCGCCGGTGACTATCACTTCAAAAACCTTCATCCACTGTCCTGTTTCGCCCTAAAATACCGCACTGTTTCGGCGACCAGAGTCTCTTCGTCAGACCCCGAAATGTCAAAGCGATGGAAGCCAATCCAATCCCGGCGCGCCTCTGCGCGATTTCGTGCAATTCCTAGGAAGGCGGAAACATGCCATCCCTCCCCCTCCCTTTCGCACAAAGCCCCAAATGGGAGGGTGCAACCACCTTCAAGATCCTTCATGATCCGACGCTCAATCCTAACGGCCGTTGCGGTCTCTACGTCGTTCAAAAGGGCCACCTGACGGTGAATTGCTTGGGCCGCCTGTGCCCTGATTTCTATCGCCAAGGCCCCCTGCCCCGGAGCTGGGACAAACTGCCGGGCAGGAAGGTTTATGACCTCCAACCCCTCCAAGTCCAGCCCCAATCTAGATAACCCAGCTGCGGCAAGCACTGCGGCGTCCAGCTTTTGTTGACGGACCTGTGCAACACGAGAGGGGACATTCCCCCGAAGGGATTCAATTTTCAAATCGGGGCGGCAGTCCAAGAGCTGTGCCTCGCGCCGTAGTGAGCTTGTCCCTACTCGAACACCTTGTTTAAGACGCAACGGCTTGGTTTCGTCGATTTGGGAAGGATGCACAATCAGGCAGTCGTGGGTGCGCTCGCGTTTAGGGACAGCGGCAACGCTGAGTCCTGCCGGCTGGTTAGTTGGCAAGTCTTTGAGCGAGTGTACGGCGATATCAATTGCATCGGCGAGAAGTGCTTCTTCCAGTTGTTTGCAAAACAAACCCGGTGAGTCCGTTTCAATCGAGTACAAGGGGTTGGTACGATCGATATCTCCGTGGCTGATTATTTCCACTAACCGGCAGTCAAGTCCGCCAGCATTCAGAAGATTTGCGATAGTTTGTGACTGCGTTTTGGCGAGTGCACTCTTGCGGGTCCCCAGTCGGCATAAGTTCTTAAACGGCATAATCGTCTGGCTCTGAAACGCGCTGGAGAATTTCGCGAAGGTGCTCTCGAGAAAGGTGCCAATTCTTTTTCACCAATTTCTCGGCCCACTTTCTCAACTTAGGCTGAACGTCCTGCGGAAATTGTGCCTCAATGGAAGCCAACGCCTCAGTCAAGCCGGCATAAACTTGAGGCTCCGCAGCGCTGTACTCTTTCAACAAAGGCGTTTCTTTTTGATCCCGGCAAAAATCCCGAAGCGCTTGATCAATAATGAGTTCCGCGACTCCCACCGCCTGCTCACGAGCCTGGGCATTTTGTTTGGCCTCGCGATCAAAGTCCTCTAAATGCAGCAGCTTTCCCTGTCGCAGATCAGCCCGAGGATCAATATCCGCAGGCTGAGCGAAATCAAAAAAGAGCCGCCGCTTCGGCGAAAGATGGGCAAAAAAATCGTCGGAAAATAAAGCAGTCGGACTAGCAGTGGATGTAAAGAAGTGGCTAAAATCGCAAGGGGCCTTTAAAAAATCGGAGAGTGAAATACATTCCGCACGACTACTTTCGGCGATTTCATTCAGCGCTGCCAGCGAACGATTCACCCAAACCACCTGGCACGTAGGCCGATTTTTCAAAATCCATTGCACCGTTATTTGGCTAATGGGACTTCGTCCCACCACGACAGCGCGCTCAAGTGGAAGTTCCGATTCAAAACGCTGCAAATGATGCAAACCCAAGGTGGCAACTGAAACCGGCCGCTCCGCGATTTCCGTTTCGGTGCGAACTCGTTTGGCAGTTTGAAAACACAGTGCAAATGCCCGCTCCAACGAGGGACGTGGCGGACAAACCGAACTCTGAGCAGCTTTGAGTGCGTCTTTTAACTGGCCCAAAATTTGGGCTTCACCAATCACTAAAGACTCAAGCGAAGATCCTACGCGTAGCAAGTGCCGTAGCGCTGACTTTCCTTCCAGTTGGTACCCTTGGTAGAAGGCTTCTTCCGGAAGACCCAAAAAATTTAGCAACCGCAGCCATTTCGATCGCGTTCCGGAAAAATAGTCGCCCGCAGATGTGTAGAATTCCACTCGATTGCAGGTAGCAAGATAGACTAAGCCGTCAAAACCAAGAGCCGCGATTTCTGCAAGAACCGCTTGTCGTTGATCTTCTGGAAGATAGAGTTTCGCCCTAAATTCCGACGAACTGCGTCTAAAATCCGTTCCCCATAGATGAAGCTTCATGATCTACGGGCAGATTAGCGCACAGAGACAGGGAAGTGTCACGCCAATGTCACGGTTTTTTCGATTCTATTTCTTTGAAACTTCTTTTGATTGCGGCAACTTGCGGTACCAAGCGAGCCAAGCCCGGCTATCTTCGGCGGGAAATTCCTTACCTGATATCTTACGCAGTATTTGGTGGGCTAGCTCCTTATGATCAGGCTGTTTGCATTCCATAAGGGAAACCAATGTCAGAAATGAATCCCGCAAAATCTGCTCGCGCACAGCCCCAGTAGTCATCGAGAGTAGATACACGACGTAAAGGGCCTTGGATCGATCGGATACCCGTGGGAAATCGAGCAAAGGAAGAATTGGCGTCGCAGGGATAACGACCTCTTTGTAGTCTTGAGCAATATCCCCAAGAACCCTCAGGATATTGTTTCGAACTACGGAGTCGGAATCACGCACCTGCTCTACGAGCGCGCTCGCTACTTTGTTCTTTTCACTAACCCAATAGGCCAAAACATAAACGGCAGCTGCACGATACTCAGGACGACTGTCTCGACGTAGCGTTTCCAGAAGCGCTGGCCCGAATTTCTTGGCCCCCTCAAGAAGTGGCTTTTCATATTTTTTTAGCTGGCTCAGTCGGTGTCCAAACGGGCAATGGAGCGCTTTGCACTTCTCGGTGTCCGGCTCTAGTTTTCCCTCTCCTACCAGTTTTAAGCCTACCTCTTCGTACTCCTCCCAAAGAGCAAGCAGACCGCCCGGATCTGCCAATTGCTCTTTGGGCAGCTCCAAGAAAGACATCCGACGCGCAACATCATCGGCTTCAACAACATCCAGTGTGAGGTGATACGTGACTTGGCCAGGATCGAAATACTCAACAACGCTCCATTCCGCATAAGGGAAGCCGAATTTGTCCTTAATCTTTTTTACGTTCTTTTTTTCTAAATCCACAGCAGTCGGATCACTGGCGAGGCCCTTTGCAATCCAAGTATCCAACTCCTTACCCAACAATTCTCTGAGTACTACTTCGTTAATCCGTTTGCTTCCGTAGGTATCTACTGAACCAAGCACGGGCCGCCCTGGCTCCATCACGGTGGGATCTTCATTCGGCGATGGCGTCTTAGGTGCCACTATCGAAGCGGAATCTTTGTTTGTAGGTTTAGTTTTAGATTGAAGTGGAAGAGTGTCCGCCGAAAAGAGGTTCGAGATAAAGAAGGCCATACAGAAACAAAGTTGAAGTATGCGCATTCCTTCATTCTAGCAGACAAAAAAAGAACCCCGCTACAAACGTAACGGGGTTCCCTTTACCAACCAGCTATAAAGCTGAATCGGAAACTACAAAGTTTGTCGGAATACGAATTGGCCAATGCCCTGAGTCATTCCGCCATCTGTACCAAACAAACTCAAACCCGACAGGTCAGGCTTCACCAAACTCCCGGTGTAATAGGAAAGTCCTATCGAAGTAGTTGGAGCGAGCTGGTACATCAACTCGGGCCAGATCAACGCAACAAACTGCACCGCTCGACTTCCCGTGTTGGATCCGAAGTCACGATTAAACGTAACCCACATCAGAAGCGGAAAGGCGAAGTTCAGCTTGGGCGTTATATCGTAGCTCGCAATCAAGAAAAGGCGATTTTCAAAAATCGGATTTGCCGTTTTGCCATCCGCACTCCCTGGCTGAGCGTACGCGTATAGAACAGGAATTTCCTGAGCGATCAACTGGAGCTTACTGTTTACTTTTTTTATTAACGTCAGATAATTTCGACTTGCCGCAATCAAGCCATTTGCGCGTTTGGCAGGATCCGTCGGAAAGTAAAGGCGTGATTCATACTCGAGTGTGAGATCTTTATCTGCGTTCGCCCAGAAGGGCGAAAACTGCGCTTGCAGAAAACCGTCATGGGTAACTAGGCCTGGGGAACTCGGGAGCTTCCCATCGGAGCCTATCAAAAGAGAATTGAAGAACTGAGTATAGCCCAGGCGAAAGTCCGGACTGAATCGATACCCAAGGTTTAGGGTATTCTCCGTATGAAATTCATTCGCTGTATGCCCCCAAGAAGGACGAATTTGAAGCTCCCCAAAAATGGGAGAGGCTGTCTTAGGACCCACGACTTCGTTGGTCGCACCATTGGAATCTTTCTTATTTTCAGAGTCTGTCGGATTTTCGGCGAAGGCGGGCAGCCCGGCCAACAAAAAGGTAAATAATAACAACAACCTCACGTGGTCACCTCGGTTTACTCCCTCGATTTTCGGGGGAGAGGCGGGCTTATACCACGGCGCGAAAACCGCCGCAATATCTGACTCTTCAATTCAAGTAGCTGAATTTGCATTATTTTCTGGCAGTTCCCACGGTTTCTCATTATTAGATTCCCACCATGAAAAAGACTCCCAACCGTCTGACCAAGGAAACAAGCCCCTATTTGCTTCAACACGCCCATAATCCCGTGAATTGGTTTCCATGGGGACCCGAGGCACTGGCCCACGCCAAGAAGGAAAACAAGCCCATATTCCTGTCCATTGGCTATTCGGCCTGCCACTGGTGCCATGTCATGGAGCACGAAAGCTTTGAAGACCAGGCAACTGCGGACTTACTCAACTCCGACTTTGTTTCCATAAAGGTAGATAGAGAAGAACGCCCGGATATCGACCACATTTACATGGGCGCGGTTCAAGCACTCACTCAACGAGGCGGTTGGCCACTGAGCGTTTTCCTTACCCCAGACCTTAAGCCCTTTTACGGAGGGACCTATTTCCCCCCGGAAGATCGCCATGGGATGCCCGCGTTCAAGCGAGTATTATCCGGCATTTCTCAGGCATGGAAAGCGCGTAAACAGGAAGTAGTTGAAAACGCCGAGCAGCTCACAGCCGCCTTGGCGGAAATGCAGAACCAGAAGGGGCCCTCTCCACAGTCTCTGAGCCTAGACCTAATTGAAAATGCGGTGGGTGCAATTGGTCGAAGCTTTGATCCAAATTTCGGTGGCCTTGGAAATTCTCCGAAGTTTTTCCACTCTATGAGTTTTCGCCTTTGCCTTCGCCACTGGAAACGCACAGGAGATCCCACAGCATTAAAACTCGTTACTTTCACGCTGGATCAGCTCGAACGAGGCGGCATTCGAGACCAACTTGGGGGAGGCTTCCATCGCTATTCTACTGATGAACAATGGCTCGCGCCCCACTTTGAAAAAATGCTGTACGACAACGCGCTGCTTGTAGAGTGGTATCTCGAAGCTTACCAGGCAACCGGATCTTCGCGTTTCGCTGATGTCGCTCGAAGCACGCTCGATTATGTCATAAGAGAAATGCAATCGAGCGAAGGAGGTTTCTACAGCACCCAAGACGCAGATAGCGAGGGAATAGAAGGCAAGTTTTATGTTTGGACGCAGAAGGAAGTCTTGGAAATTCTAGGAGAGGAGCTCGGAACAGAATTCTGCAAAGTCTACGACATCACAGCCGAAGGCAATTGGGAGGGCCATTGCATTCCCCGAGTGAAGACCGGCACAACAATCGAGCCAGATTTGGAAGTTCAACTATCCGCGGCGCGACGCAAACTTCTAAAAGTTCGGTCCGAAAGAGTCTGGCCAGGTAGAGACGAAAAAGTACTACTGTCCTGGAATGGTTTAATGATTTCTGCTTTTGCACTGGGGCACCAAGTACTAGAAGAGCCGCGCTATCTCGAAGCAGCCCAAAAAGCTGCGGCGTTTTTGCTCGAGCGCATGGTTGCTTCCCCCGTGCGGCCTTCGGAAAAGCTTCGCCTACTTCACTCCTATAAAGACGGCCAAGCTCGTTTCAATGCTTACTTAGACGACTACGCCTTTCTATTGGCTGGCCTAGTGAACTTGTTCGAGAGCGATTTTAATTCCTCTTGGATTGCCTCAGCCCAAAAAATAGCCGATGGCCTCATCGAACAATTCTGGGAACCCGCTGAGCAGGCGTTCTATTTTACTGGCAAGGACCACGAATCATTAATTTCAAGACCCAGGGAATTCCAAGATGGCGCGACACCAGCGGGCCAGTCTATTGCCGTATGTGCCTTGCTGAAGCTCGCCCGTATCACCGGTGAGCAACAGTACGAAGATATCGCACTTGCTGCGCTGGGGGCTTCGGAACCCATGCTACGCCTTCTTCCGACAGGGCTCTGCCAAATGTTGATAGGTTTAGATCTGGCTCTAGAGCCGCCTATCGAATTAGTCCTTGTCACCGGAAAGGATTCTCACGAATACGAAGAAGTACTGAGAAAGATACGGCTCTGTTTCTTGCCGCAGAAATGTTTTCTACCACCGAAACAAGAACACCGAAGCATCGATGAGCAAGTCACACTCTATGTTTGCAAAGGACATACTTGCGACGCACCCATCTCAGGATATGAAGCAGTACTGAAGGAAGTAGAGAAATGGAAAACGATCGGAAATCAAAATTCCAGTCTGTAGGTCCTTTGGAGAGCTTTCCCTTGAACCAAGCAAGGATAGTTCAAGTGGGGACCCAACCCGTCTTGGTACTTAGGAAGGGGAATGAAGTCCTGGCCTTTGACGACTATTGTCCTCATCGAGGCGGCCCTCTTTCCGAAGGAAATATTACTCAAGAAACCATCCAATGCCCCTGGCACAACGCACTGTTTGAGCTAAAAACGGGTATCTGCAAGCAGGGCCCTACCCAACACAGGCTGAAACTCCGGGAGTGCCGGGTATCGGGGGACCACATCCTTGTGGAAGTGCTCTAAAGCCCACTGCACGAACTAGGCCTCGGAAAATTCAAGCTATTTTGAGATTCTCCCGATACGCCTTACGCAGGCGGTCTATGTTGCTGAACAAAAAACATTTTACTGCGCCGGCCCTTGTGGTCTGTGGCGTCTTTTCGAAGAAGCAGGCGGCCTCTTTAATTGCCGGCGGATGTGCACACGTCCACTCGACGCCACGGCACGAGCAAGATCCTCATTACCAAGCAACCCAGGCAGCCCTCGCTTCGAACCAGCAGGCGCAATATGCGTGGGAAACGTTGCCCGAATTTGAAGAGCTTAAGCTCAGCTCCAGCGTCGATCGGCTAGCACTTATCGACGAAACGGTTTCCCGCTTAGGACTCACGACAAAGCGTTCAGTACGAGAAAAAGTTGAAAGCACCTTGGAAGAATTGCTGTCGAACGCGCTCTACCACTCTTACAGGAGCACCACCGGGGGCGAAAAATACCAACGCCGAGATTCCGTGACACTAACAAACAGCGAAATAATTACTCTTGGATTTGGAAAAGCAAAAGACGGGCTCTTACTTCAAGTGACCGACCAAGCGGGCTCACTACAGTTTGAGCAAGTCGCAAGCTCATTGGGCAGATGCTACGAAACCTCCGCTCAGGTCGAGCAAAAAGCCAGCGGTGCCGGCCTTGGCACCTACATGATTTTCGACGCATCAACTCACATCAAATTCGAAAGCGTGCCCGGGAAGTACACCAAAGTCTCCTGCTGGATCGCAGACTCTAAATCGTTTGAAGCAAACCACTTTTCTTTCAACTTCTTCGAAGTAAGGCAGGACAAATGATTCCAAATGATCGAATCAAAATTGACATCAAGCCCGAGGGCACCGGAACGCGAGTTACGTTGTCTGGAGTCATCGACGAAGACACCACGTTTGAAGCTCTAAAGTCTGTGTCCGGTCCCATCATTGTAAATTTCAAGGGCGTCACATCAATCAACTCGTGTGGAATCCGCTCGTGGGTGAATACCGTTAAAGAACTAAGTTCCGTAGGGATCATTTATGAAGAATGCACCCCCCTCATTGTACGACAGATGAACATGGTACCCAGCTTTGTGGGACACGCAAAGGTTCGATCGGTTTTCGTCCCTTACGTTTGTGAAGAATGTGACGCGGAATCGATGAAGCTCGCCAGCTCATCGGAGTTTGAGAACGGAAATGTCACCGTGGCTGAAACCATGAAGTGCACTTCCTGCGAGAAAGGAGAAATGGAAATCGATGGAAATCCCAAGCAGTACTTCGCCTTCGCAAAATAGCCTCGAAGCTTGGCTTCAACGCAATCGGCCAATGCTAGACATTTTTCTCGACGCATTTTGTGTCGTTGATACCCACAACCACGTGGTGGACTTCAACGAAGCTTTTATGGAACTTACCGGCGAATCGTACCGAAAAATTTTGAAAATCGCCGATTTCTGCCAACTGCTAAAAATGCAAAACTGTCCAAACGAATGCCCGGCGCGCCAAGCAATGAGCCAAAACAAAGCGCTTCGAATCGATGAGGTTTCAGGACAATCCAAGGCCTTTCCCAACTTGCAAATGATACTAGGTGCTGTCCCTATTCATTCCGAAATGGGAGAAGTCCTCGGCGCACTTCTGACAATCCGAAATGTCACCGCAGAAAGCGAACTACAAAAGAAGTACGATGAAAGAAAAAAGGATTCCATTGTCGATGGACTCACCCAGCTATTCAACAAGTCGTACATTGAATCGATGCTGCTTCGATCTCTAAAAAATGCAATGCGCCAGGGTGAGAGCCACCGATTGACAGTAGTCATGTGTGATATCGATCACTTCAAATCAGTAAACGACACGCATGGACACCCCGCTGGAGATTTGGTGCTAAAAACAGTGTCCAAAATTCTGAAGGACCAGGCCAGGGAAACAGATTTGGTGGGACGTTTTGGAGGAGAAGAGTTTCTTTGCATCCTCGACACGACTGACGCGTCTGGCGCTTTAACGGTATGTGAAAGATTTCGAAAGAAAGTGGCGGAAACCAAGATTTCGTATGAAGGGACTCCCATCGCCGTAACCATCAGCCTTGGAACGGCCACCTTCCTGCCTGGAAAAAGTGGAACTCAAACTGCAGAAGATGCCCTGAAAGAAACCATCAGCCGGGCAGACGCCGCCCTGTACTTCTCAAAAACCAGTGGGCGTAATCGCACCAGCCAATCCGAAAAACTTTCGACCGCCACAGTGGAAGAAGCCGCCGCAAAAGCGGCCTCAATGCGCTCGAAGAAAAAAGCCGCCTAGCGCGGCTGTTCTCTTCGAAATTTTCGCTGGCTCAAAGGGGTGTTTTTTGCCGGGCATTACGCCCGACAAAAATTACTTCGACTGAGACAGAATCTTATAAACACCCGTACCACACTCCGAACAGACTCCCTTCATAGCAGGTCGCCCATTCTTCATTTTTACTTCTTGGGTGTTCTTCATGGTGGTTTTCTTACGGCACTTCACACAGTATGCAGATTCATCGGCCATTCTATTTCCCCTCTCTTGCGATTAAATTCAGCAAGTCCAGTTACTTGAAGAATATCACACGCAGGAAAAGGGAAAGGCTCTTTTTTTTGACGCGCCAGCACCAACAAACTAGTAAGGCGTTTCGCTAGATCTGCTATTTTCCATCTCGGCTAAGTCACCCGCGATGGCCAAAGTGTTTGCCAGATAATCTGCGCCACCGGCCCGTTCAACGCCCTTAGCACCGAGGGACTTTTTCACACCCTCCTCGAAGGCCGCTTTAACGTCCTCGGAGCGCGCAGTGTCAGAAGCTTTTAGAGTTTCAATCCGACTGGCCATCACGGACTCACTGAGACGCAGCTTGGCAAGTTCAGAACCGGATACAAAGGGCTCGTGGGAAGGTGCCTCTTGCGACCTTGCGGGCCGACTCTCCTCGGAGTTCACTGCCTTCTTAGCCGCTTCCAATACCCAGTGGGGAGCAATTCCTCCATTTGCCGGAGTCTTGCCCATAGGCGAATAAAAGAAGCTCGTCGTTAACTTCAATACGCCCTTTCGATCCGCCGGGGGCAAGTCAACCAAACCAGTATCAAGGTGAAACAATCGTTGGACACTTCCTTTTCCATACGTTCGTTTCGCTCCAAGGACCAAAGCACGTTGGTGATCCTTCAGAGCTCCCGCCAATACCTCCGCTGCACTGGCACTTTCTTCATCTACTAGCACTACCAATGGCCCGTTATACAGAGGCGCTTCGTAGTACTTCAACGTCCGCTCGCTCGTCGGCTCCACCACACTTACTACTGGGCGCCAACCCAGAAACAATCCAGCCATATTTACAGCTTCGTCTAAGAAGCCTCCTGGGTTACCCCTCAAATCCAAGATAATCGCGGCGGGTTTAGACTTCATGATTTTCAGTAAACCCTTTTTTACATCCTTGGTGCTGCTTACTCCGAAAGGTAACCAAGACCCCGCGCCTCCCTCGCCGTAGAAACTTGGGACAGAAATAATTCCGTAGCGTCTATCTTCGCTGCCAGAACGAACTGAAACCAAGTGGCTCTCCACCCGACTGTCCTCAAAGGCAAAACTCTTGCGTACAAGTTTTACTTCTCGCAAAGCATTCGAACCAGCAGCTCCAACAAGAAGCGAAACGGCGCTCGACTCGGGGCCCTCTAACACATGCTTCCATTTTTCAGATGCGATCTCAGATAGACTGACCCCATCTACCGCTTGAACGATATCCCCCGGATGAATTTGACCAGAGCGTCCAGCTGGAGAGTCGGTCACCACTCTTTGGACTAACAGGCCCTGAGGCACATTCACAACGCGTACCCCAACGCCCGAAGTACCGGCCTCTAGGTCACGCGAAAATTCTGCGTACTCTTCTTCAGAAAAATAATCAGAGAAAGTATCTAGCGTATTCACTAACGCTCTAGCCAAAACGTGGACCGGTTTGGGCGCTTCATTGTCGAACAAATAGGTTTTCAGATTGAAAATCATCATTGCGCGCCTATCGTTTCGGAAGGCGGCCAAGTGGGGTTCGCTCATGTTGCGCGCAATCGCAGCATTCACTTTCAACAATCGACTGGATAGTTCAGCTTCATTTTCCGGAAAACCCCGGAAATACGGGTAGGATTTTTCTTCTGGCGGACTCTTAGGAAGATCTACCGACAGGCTTTCTTCCAAGGGCAAATTCTCAATGAGTTTCGCAACACGTTCTTTTCCCCGTGCGAGCTCGTTCATCACCCACTGGGTCAGAAGGGAGCACTTTCTTTCATCAATGACACTTTCCCATTGGGGCGCTACGAGCGAATAAAACTCGTCTGCTTGTACCTTGGTAAACACCACTTTGTTCGGATCCAGCAGCTCAAGGTAGCGAACCAAGACTCTATGCCCAAAGGAAGCCTCACTGAGGGAGCCAGGCTTTTTGGTAGGTATTTGGGCCAAACTCCACTCCCCCAGGGCTATAGCGCCTTCACAGGACAGCGAAGAACTTCCCGATTCCGCAGCCCAAAGCTGGGCACGATGGGTGCTTTCAAGCCCAGAAACAGCCACCAAAATGTAGAGAAAAGGAAGAAAGAACCTGCCAAAACCCAAGAGATACCCCCGTATCCAGGGGGTGTTGGGCCCCCTGCCTTGTTTCTTGAAGAGGCCGGAGTGTAACACAATTGATGACGCGTTGCATCGTGATATTAGGGGTTTGGAGATTTTTCACTGCAAAGTGTCAACTACTTCGACAAGAGACGAGAATTGTCCCTAATGAAAAACTGTCCATTTTCCGAACTAATTGGAGAAGAGTGTAGAATACATGTACGGATTTTCTCATGTATTTTCAAATACTTAAGTGTTGACTCGTTTTGACAAAGTCTCAGGAGTTGCTAGAATTAATCATGTAGCACGTCGCGTCAGTAACAATTAACGGACTCCCTTGGAGGATGACGACATGTTCAAGCAATTCCTTAAAGACGAAAACGGACAAACGACGGTTGAGTATCTTTTGATTATCGCCGTCATCGTGGTCGTCATTAGCGTGCTGGGTAGAGAAATGAAGAACCGCTTACCGGCAACGGTTGAGCAGGTCTTCAAAGGCGTAAATGCCAAGATCCAGCAGCTGATGAGCGCAAGCATGTAAGCGAGGCTCATTGCGACGAGAAAAGAAATTCGGTTCCCGAGGGCAAACAACCATCGAGTATGTCTTGATGCTTGCCTTCGGGGCCATTTTCTCGCTGCAGGTAGCCAAGTTTTTCAACGACGTTTTCAGAGAAGGCCTGACGGGACTTGAAGGAAATATTTCCAAAGAGTCTCAGTCGGGCGTTGGCTTTGTTAGATAAGTAGTTTCCGGGAAAAGTATTCGTCTTGGGGGACGTATGTTTGGGGGACCGGAAATAGCGCTGCTCCTTCTTCTTATAGTGGCTACCGCCACGGATCTCCTTTGGGGAAAAATCTACAATTGGCTCACGCTTCCGTTTTTAGTTCTTGGTATTGCATTCCAATTCACCCAATTTGGATCGACTGCGGGTTGGGAAAGCCTCGTTTCAGTAGTAATCGCCCTTGCTCTGTTCTTTCCACTCTACCTGGTTCAAGCCGTTGCTGCAGGAGACGCAAAACTCCTCATGGCAATGGCTGCGTGGAGCAACCCGGCAACAGTCTTTGAGGTCTCCGCTGTCGCCCTAGTTGTGGGCGCCTTCGTTGGCCTGCTCACGCTTCTTCAACAAAAAGGTTTTAAACAAGGCGCGCAGAGTATCGCCGAAAACTTGCGGTCTTCCGCCCCAACAAAAACGGCACTCAAAATGCCGTTTGGACCCGCATTCCTGTGCGCCTATTTGATCGTGAATATTGCTCAAATGCGTCACTGGGAGTGGCTGTGAAGAACAATGAGCGCGGACAAACAACGGTCGAGTACCTGCTTCTCTTGGCAGCGGCATTTATTACCTCGTACATCGTGATGACCGGCCCTATGGCGCAATTCACCCGACAAATGATTGGCACGATTAGAAGTTCGCTAGTGAACGTAGTGCAAAACGGAGAATTAACTCCAGGACAAGTCACTACTCCGGGTCAGAATGGGCATCCCGGCGACCCCGTAAGGGCAAAGCCGCTGCATTTATAAAGAGGAAAGTGTGAAACTGATTCTGAAAAAGAAAGGACAGCGCGGTCAAGCAGCGATTGAATTCATCGCTATTTCCGTCGTGCTTTTCTTTTTCCTCCTCTTCTTTCTAAGTATTTCGATTCTCTTTGTTGTAAGTGACTACGTAGAGTACGCCACATTCATGGCAGCTCGAACCTATAAATCTGGAGCGAGCCGTCAACCGATACAGCAAAGAAATGCCGAGATCGTCTTCAATTCCTATTTCGACAAAATCCAGGGCTTAGCGCGCCGTCCGAACCTAGAGTTTGTGCGCACAGAGCAAGACAACGTTCGCACCGAAGGAATTTTAGCAAGTTACGATATCGACTTGTTTTACTTGCCTCCCGTATTCGCAGGAAACCTCGGCACCCCAAGCCGAATCCGCCTGAATTCGGAAACGCATCTGGGTCGAGATCCCTCACATGAAGAATGCCGGACATTCTTTACGAACTTCGGACAAAGCGCCGGAGTAAGCGATCCGAATATTCTAGAAATGATGGAGGACAACGGATGTTAAGACACCCTCCAAAACGCCTAAAAACGGAAAAAGGACAAGCAACGATTGAGCTTGCCCTTTCGCTCCCATTTTTGATTTGGCTGATTTTCTATACCATCAATGCATTTCACACTTTGCACACATCGCACATCGGCCAGAAATACGCGGCAATGTCACTTTACGAAAGAGCTGCGAACCGAGCGAAGATTGTGGTCGATGAGCGAGAAAATCGCCTTCACAACAGAGAATTTATGGCAGTGCAGTACATGGACCGAAATGGGGCCAAACCAAAACGAAAAATTTTGGTCGGGCCCTCTGAGGTGAATGCAGTTGTGGGCATTTGCCGAGAACCGGCTTGCGCGCAGTAATGCAGGCCAACTAAGGAACGTTGCAAGAAAATGGAAAATCGCAGAGCCATTATCATCTCGCTGATTTGCTTCTTGGTTTCTACGCTGCTGATTACCGCATACGTGCGAGTAAAGCGCGGCGAGCTCACAGCCGACTTTGGCGAAGAAGTCACCGTAGTTGTTGCAGCGAAATTTATTCCCGAGTACGGAACAATTCGAGAAGACATGCTCAAGGAAGTTACGGTTTTTAAGAAGTTTCGCGAACCTCAGACGGTTTCCTCAGTAGCAGACATTGCCGGCAAGTCGACTTACGTACCCATCTACGAGGGAGAACAAATCACGTTAACCAAACTGGTGTCCCAAGATGGGAAACCCGTACTCGCGCGACAGGTAGCAAAGAATGCTCGCGCCGTGACGATACCAGTGAGCGTCAGAAATGCTGTCTCCAAGCTTATTCGCCCAGGGAACCGAGTAGATGTCTTGGCGGCAGTTAACTATGAAACTGCCGACAACACAATGATCTACGAAGTAAAGACCCTAGTACAAAACGTACTTGTCTTAGCCACAGGAAAAAACTTGCAAAACGAAGTGCCAACACGGGTAAACCGCGAAGTACTTAGTTCGCTCGAGGGAAAACTAGAAGACAGAAAAGACTTTGGAGGAGCCCGTACCGACGTCCTTCCAAATGGCCGTCCCGCCGACGACTACACCAGCCTGACACTACAACTTTCGCAGGAAGATTCGGAAAAACTCGTTTTTGTATCGAACAAATTCGGGGAAGGACGCATCTTCTTTACGTTGCGCAATAGCGCCGACCAGGAACGCACCCCCATTGCAACTACGCTGCTGGATGAAGTTTTAGGCCCAGAAAGTGATTACGGCATCAGCCAGCGCAAACCACCGGAGCCTCCAGCTCCGAGACCTCCCAAGTTTTACGACAGTGTGGGCGGCTCTGCGATTGGAGTCGAATAATGGACCGAAGAACTCTCACCCTCTCAATCGGACTATCAGCCCTAGCGATGTACCTGGTTTGGCAGTACGTATCTGGCCAAGATGCGGAAATGCAAGACCTCTATGGTTTGGAAACCTCTCGAACCATTATCGTAGCTTCACGCGATATCTTGCAGTTTGAAACTATCCGACCCACCGACATTGAAACACTTCGAGTACCAAAAGCAATGCTGCCGCCCGGATACATTGAGGACCCGAAAGACGTTATCGACGCAGTTGCCGCCGTGCCGATAACAAAGGGAGAGCAGATTCTAGATAACAAGATTATTTCCAAGAACGTGTACTCTGGCCTCGACACCCAAATAGTACAAGGCCGCCGCGCCATTAGCATTCCCGTGACTGTAAAAAGCAGTGTGGGTTATATGGTGCGCCCCGGAAACAGAGTCGATCTAGCGACCTTCTTCGAATACAAAGCAGAAAGAGCCAATATCAACGAAGTAAAAGTGTTCATGCAAGACTTGCTTGTCCTTGCCGTAGGACGCACGATCCAGCCCCAGCCTCCAAAAGGCGTAGACCAAAACATCTACCGTGAAACGGTGAAAGAATTTGCGGACAAGGGACTTAGCTCAAATGAAATAAGGGAGACTCTAGATTTTGCCAAGGAAGATCCCCAGTACCGAACAGTGACCTTGGAAGTCACTCCCCGACAAGCGCAAGTACTCACATACGTACTGACAGTTTTCTCGGACACAATCACCTTGTTACTACGACACTCCGATGACAGGTCGCTGGATCGAAAAGCTACGACCAACCTTTACGACGTGATGGGCCCTGACTCTTTCCTTGTGAAGGGAAAAAAAGCCCCACCACAAAAAGCCGTACCGCGGCCTAAGTTTTTCGATCTCCAGGGAGATCGCCAAATGGGAGTGATGGAATGAGAATACCAAGGTTGATTTTGGCGATCTTTTTGGGCCTCGCTCAGCCCCTGCTTTTTGCAGAGGAACCAGAGCTAGAAACCAAAACACCCACGAACGCGAACCAGACTGGCGTGGATGGAGAACTCAAACCTTTTACCGGGAAAGAGAAACCGCTGACCGTCTCTCTAGGTGTTTCAAAAGTATTGGAATTCGACTTTGAGATCGGCCCCATCTACCTCACCGATGACAAACTTCTCAGGTATCGACGGGTAAAAGAGAACGGGAAAGACAGAAAACTTCTGATCGTCCCGCAATCTCCCGGTTTTACTGACATGACCGTCCATGACTCCAACTTTGTACCCCGAATCAAGTACATGGTGCGCGTAGCACGAGAGGACATGGGCGAAGTGATCAATCAGCTCCAAAGTCTCCTGGGGGACGTGGAGGGCCTTAAGATTCATGCGCTCGGCGGTACCGTTATTTTGGACGGAGACATTCTGCTCCCCAAAGACATGATCCGAATCATGCGCGTAGTAGAAGCAATGAAAGACCGAGATCCGAAGAAAAAAGAAGTGCCCATAAGAAATCTCGCTTCAATCAGCAAGGTAACGATGAACATCATCGCCGAGCGAATCGAGCGAGAAATCGGATCACCGGAAATTACGGCACGCGTAATTAACAACAACCTATTTTTGGAAGGCACCGCTGAGAGCGACTATGAAGCCGACCGGTCCGTTGAAATCGCTCGCACCTACTTACCCGAAGTTTTCGTTGAACGCACAAAAGGTGAAGGTGGGGAAATTAAGCCCAAAGAAAGAGGCGGCGTAGGTGGAGGAATGCCTTCCATCATCGATTTGCTTCGCGTCCGCCCACGCCAAGCAAATCCACCGTCGCAGGACATCAAAGTTACGATGAACTATGTCGAGCTAAGCAATGAATACACTCGATCGTTCAATTTTCACTGGCAGCCAATGGCAACGGATGGCGGCTCCATTAAGTACGACACCTCAGCTGGAGAACTGACTGGCACGCTGGTATCTACTATTTCATCGCTTCTGCCAAAACTGAATTCGGCACGTGACCACGGACACGCCAAAGTTTTGCGCGAACAAAGCGTCATCGTAAAAGATCGCTCCGATGCACCAGCGGTAATTGAAAGTTCTATTCGGTACTACACTCAGGTGATTGGAGCGCAAGGTACAGCACAACTCCAGGAAATCCCCATCAGCAATGTCACCAAGGTAAAGGCTGCGACGATACCTGGCAGTGATGCGATCGATTTGGGAATACAGATTCAACTTGCAACCGTACTTGGCGTAAACGGCTCAGTCCCGATTGTGGCCAATAATTCACTTCAAACCCAGGTAACTATTAAGAATGGCGACTCTGCGGCCCTGGGTGGCAATGCAATTGAACAAGCTTTGTCGGGTTACAATCGCGAACCAACCCAAAATGGAGCTAGCCAGTTTCAACAGGCCGCCCCTTCTACTCAGCTTTTCAACCTACAGAGGTCGAAAAGCTTCCGCAGAGACAAAGCGCAGTACGTAATTTTTGTGACCCCAGAAGTGATTCGCACTGCAAGCACCGGGACTGAAGACATTACCCGTAAGTTTCGTCTCAAAGCTGGAGAACAATAATGGCCGGTTCGCACATCATTGCGGTAGTAGGTGGAAAAGGGGGCGTGGGTAAGTCTACATTCGCCGCTAACTTCGCCATTGCCACAGCAATCGATACGAAGGGCAAAGTCCTTCTGATTGATCACGATCCTAGGGCTTGCGGCGATATCGGAATTCTCCTTGGCGCAAAACCCAAACGTACAATCCTGGAGCTCGGACAGCACGAAGGACGCGTCGACGCCAATGCAATGATGTCCTACGTGGCAGCACTTCCCACCGGCATACATTACATGCCCAGTGTCCTGGAGCCCGAGCAGCTCTTGGCGCTTACCGCCGAACACACGGGCAAGGCCTTAACTCACGCAAAAAACTTTTATAACACCATCATCGTAGACTTAGGTTCTGACCTCGATGCGTGCGGCGTAAAGGTGCTGGAGCACTCTTCGGCGATTTTCGTAGTTACCATGCCAGAGCTCTTGGTGCTTCACCACACCCGAAAAGTGATCGAACGAATCCAGAATCTGCTTTTTCCAATGGAGATGATCAAAGTAATTCTTAATCGATTCACGACTCGCAATGGGATTGCACCCCAAATGGTGCAGAACAACCTTAAAAAGCAGGTATTGGCCGTCATACCTGAGGATGAAGCAACGGCAATTCAAAGCATGACCAAGGCTCAGTCGTTTATCGTTTCGGCGCCGCGAACAGAAATAACAAAAAGCTATTTCATGCTCGCGCGTACCCTAACGGACACCAAGCTGCTGGATAAACTCGCTGAGCTAAAAAAACCGTCGGATGCTTCCGCTAAACTCAATGCCGGAAAAGCCGCCGCCATTCAGACAGCCAAGGAAACGGCGCCTTCTCAAGTTGTGTATGACCGCAGCCAACGAGATGAAAAGCCGGCGGATCAATGGTCGGCGCTAAAGCAGCGGATCCACAAACAGTTGATTGAAACCATGGATTTGAAAAAGGTGGATACCGAAACGGGGAACGACGCCAAAAAGAAAGCGGTCCTCCGAGAAAAGACGAAAACCGTTGTAGTTGAACTTCTGGACAAAGAAGAGCACCCGTACCGATCTCGCGATGAAATCCAAAAACTTGTAAAAGAAATATTGGACGAAGCTCTAGAGCTTGGGCCCCTGCAGGATCTGCTATCGGACGACAGCGTGAGCGAGATCATGGTTAACCGAAAGGATCAGATCTTCGTTGAACGCAGTGGAAAGCTGGTACTCTCAGGTTCCACTTTCTCCGGAAATTCTCAGCTACTTGGGGTGATTGAGCGAATCGTTTCGCCCCTTGGGCGAAGAATCGATGAGAAGACTCCATACGTCGATGCGCGACTACCCGATGGCTCTCGTGTGCATGCGATCATCCCTCCCCTTTCGATCCAAGGGCCAATGCTCACGATTCGAAAGTTTTCGAAGAATCGAATTACGTATAAAGACCTCGTCAAGTATGGGTCGATGACTGAGGAAATGGCCGATTTCTTAAGGGCCTGCATTGAAGCCCGGCTTAATTGCATTATTTCCGGTGGTACGGGTTCGGGAAAGACGACATTGCTCAATGTGCTCGCGGCTTTTATTCCACCCAATGAACGTATTCTCACCGTCGAAGATGCGGCCGAGTTGCAGTTGCCGCAAGAACATTGGGGACGCCTGGAAACTCGACCTGCTAATATTGAAGGCAAGGGTGAGGTGTCGATTCGTGAGCTAGTCAGGAACACGCTCAGGATGCGACCCGACCGAATCGTCGTCGGCGAATGCCGTGCCGGGGAAGCGCTGGACATGTTGCAAGCAATGAACACTGGTCACGATGGAAGCATGACAACCGTGCACTCCAACACTCCGCGTGATTGCATTGCGCGCCTTGAGACTCTTGTCATGATGGCAGGAATGGATTTGCCAGCTAAAGCTATTCGCGAGCAGATTGCGAGCGCCGTTAATCTAGTTGTTCAGCAGACGCGCCTTTCGGATGGGTCTCGCAAAGTTACGTCGATTACTGAAATTGTGGGAATGCAGGGCGAAGTAGTGACGATGCAGGAAATTTTTGGGTTTCGAAAGACCGGAATGGACAAAAATCGTAAAGTAATTGGAAAATTTGTAGCAACCGGTTTTATCCCTAAATTCATCGATGAGCTCGAGCAACAAGGAATTAAAATTCCCCGAGGTATTTTCTCGGTCAGCTAGGAAGGCTTATGTTTTCTTCTCTTCTAAAGATGGTCGCAATTGGTTGGGTAGGCGGGGTCATATTAGTCGGCCTTATTGTAAATGGGGACCGACTCTATTCGTGGCTGGGCCAAAAACTCACAGCAGAATGCGAAGCGATCATTGCGAAGCTAGACATGATGTTCATCGAAGTCTCTATGGCCCAAGCCAAGCGGTATTACACTGGCTACCTATTAGGACTTTTTATTTTGGGAGTGCTACTTATGTGGCCGTCCGTAGGGGGCGGCTTCTTCTTTGGGGTTCTTTTCGTTTTTGTGGCATGGCGCCTGCCAGGCCGCGTTGTAAACATACTCCACAAACGCCGAATTACTAAGTTTGTAAGCCAAATGGTCGACGGACTATCGCTAATGTCCAACGCGATGCGCTCCGGCCTGAACGTGCCACAAGCACTTCAATTGGTAACTGATGAACTCTCCAATCCCATTTCACAAGAGTTCAGCCTCGTTTTGTCTCAGAACAAGTTGGGTATCACGCTTGAAGAGGCGATGGGAAACCTTTCGGTACGAATGCCGCACGATGACATCGAAATGTTTACGACGAGCGTCAATATTTTAAAGGAAACCGGCGGGAATTTAGCTGAAACCTTCGATAGCATTTCGTACACGATTCGTGAGCGAATCAAAGTGGAGTCAAAAATTCAGGCAATGACCGCACAGGGCGTAATGCAAGGCGTAATCGTTGTGCTAATGCCTTTTGCCTTGGGGGCGATTCTCTATACAATCGACCCAGACCGAATCCGCCCGATGTTCACTACCATTCCTGGATGGGCGATGTTGATGGTAATGATGACGCTTCAAGCCATCGGTGCGTTCGCTATCTGGAAGATCGTGCAAGTTAGGGTATAATTGAGCCATTCTAACGAAAGGCTCACACCTTGCGCGCAATCACTCTTCTCCTTAGTGTAATCTCGTTCACATCCGTTCACGCACTCACCGTAAATCGACTCAACGGTAGCGCTAACGTAATGTACATCGACTTTAGTATTCCCGGACAAGTCATGCCCCTGGAACTTGCTCGGTCGTACAATTCGATCACTGCAACTTCAGAACAGAAAGGTTGGTTGGGTGCTTTTGGCTGGGGCTGGACCGCCCCCTTCGAAACTACGCTCACCACCACACCCGACAAAAACGTTTTGCTGCGAGATGGAGGAAATGGAAACACCATTCTCTTCAGGCCCGAGAGCGAAGATGCTAAAGCGATGCCTCAGTTCATCGAGCAACTGAAAAAAGCCTACTTTGAAAAAGAAAAAGGCCGCCAATTTACACGGGAAGAAGTCACCAAGTTCACACTGCCAGAGAAGATCGTGTTCCAATTAAAAAATGATCCCGACTTCCGCGCCGAAATGGCATCGAAGTATGGAATTGAAGGAAAAATCCCCGCAGGCCAGGTGCTGGTTTCCTCCGAATTCGGTTACCAGACGGTTTATCAAAAAGGTGCTGAGTGGGTGCGCCAACGTGACGGCATGACTCAGATTTTCGACAAAGAAGGCCGTCTGGTTAAACAAATCGATATGAACGGCTTTTATCTAACGTTTACCTACGCTGCCTCACAGAGATTCCAGCTAGAACAAATATCGGATGCAAACAAGACGATGAGCCTTCGCTTCCGCTGGCGCAACGAGAGAGTGAGCGAAATTAGCGATAACCGGGGAAATAGGGCTACTTATTCCTACGACAGTTCGGGAAACTTAGTGAAAGTAACCAATTCGAGCTCACAGTCTTTTCGTTACTTGTATGAGAATAAGAAGTTCCCGCACCTACTCACTAAAATTGAGTACCTTTCTGAGAGCGCGCTGGGAAGTGTCGCGTTCAGAGCGCTCCGATACGACGACAATGCTTTGGTCGTATACCACCGTGAAAAGGACGGCGTTGAAACCACTTTTGCGTACGGCAAGATGGCGAAAGATCCGGAAAACAATTTCTGGACGAAGTCTGTAAAGACGGAAAATGGATCGAAGGAAGAAATATACGACGAATTTCTGATCAAAAGCCGCACTGACGGAACTAAATACCTTGCCCGCCAAGAAAACCGAATGGGCACTAGCGCAACGATCACCGTTTTTACTCCCTGCTGTGGCAAGCCGCTGGAAGTAACAAAGAACGGCGTAACCACCGCCTACAAGTACTATGAAAACGGACTGCTAAAAGAAAGAATTGGCCCAAAGGAAGATACGAAAATTGAGTATGACCCACGCTGGAAAAAGGTAAGTCGAGTAAGTCAAAATGGGCTGATTTCAGAATACGCTTACGATGACCGGGGTAATTTGGTTTCCGCCTCGAACAGCAAGAATGAGCGTGTGACACTGAAATACGATCGGTTCGGCAGAATCTTGGAGATGGTTGACTCCTCCCGTAAGGCCGTAACCTTTCGGTACGGCGAATTGGGTAAGCCTGTGCTCATTACTCAGACTGGTGTCGGAGCGGTTAGAATTGACTACGACTCGCAGGGCCGAATTCTAAAAGCGGATACGGTGGGAGATCCAAAGAGCAGGAAGAGCAAAGAAGAGTCGAGAGAAGTTGTAAAACGGGTAATGCACGGTTTTCAAATTTTGCTCGATATTATTCGTCCCGCTGGAGCGGGTGTAAACATAGGCTGAAAAATGGAAGTTGAAAAAGTAGAGAACCCGTTCCAGATTACCCTGCTCTCCTCTGAGCAAGAGAAAACTAAGCGCCAAGCGTTTTCTGAGCTATTGCGAAATTCACCGATTCCCCAGACCGAGCTGCTCACTCAGCTTGGCCTGTTCATGAAGAGGCAATCACTATCTCGTATTCTGTTCCTAAGGGATCTGTACACACAGATTCTTGAGGTACATGGCGTGGTCTTTGACCTCGGCACGCGGTGGGGCCAGAATATGGCTCTGTTCCAGAATTTCCGTGGCATCTACGAGCCGCACAATTTAAACCGAAAAATTATCGGGTTCGACACATTTAGTGGATTTCCCTCGGTGAACGAAAAGGACGGCGCTCTTCAAGCGGGCGAATTCTCAGTATCAGGTGGCTATGAGTGCTTCCTAAACCAAATCCTTTCGTACCATGAATCCGAAAGCCCGATAGCCCATATTCGCAAGTACGAAATAGTGAAGGGCAATGCAGTGGAAACTGTGCCCGCCTACTTAAAGTCTCACCCTGAGACTATTGTAGCTTTCGCCTATTTTGACTTCGACCTTTATGAGCCAACCAAAGCTTGCCTAGAAGCGCTCGCGCCGCACGTAACCAAGGGCACCATTATTGGCTTTGATGAACTCAATGTGGAGCAATTCCCCGGCGAGACAATTGCCTTTAAGGAAGTGTTCGGAGCAAATCGCTTTGAAGTGAAAAGATCCCCCATTAGCTCGCTGCAATCTTATGTGGTGATCCGATGATATTTAGCGACAAACAGGCGAACGAGCTCGAAACGCTCGGGTTTACGATCTTGCCCGGGTACTATTCAGCGGCCGAACTCAATCCTATCCGCAATGAACTAGAAGAGCTGGGACGCTATTTATTCGGAAGCTTTTCGCTCGACGAACCGTGGCAAAAACGTAGCGAACAGCAACGTTCTCAGTTCTACCGAGTCACTCGATATTTGGCTTCGCTTGCGGCCATGTCAGCTGCCCCACGCAATTTGGCACTTTGTCGAGATGCGGGGATGAAGTTCCCCTGCGTCATGAAGTCTTGCAATATCCGAATGGATACTCCAGAGAACAAGAACCTGTTTCATTGGCACCAAGATACGACTTACTTACTTGGTTCTCTCTCCGGTCTTACTTTTTGGGTTCCACTCGGCGATGTAAACGAGGAAAAGGGCACCGTAGAGCTTATTCCCGGCTCTCACAAAAGCGGCTTCTATCCCTTTCGCTGTACGCTTTCGAACCTTTCGCCGAAATCGAGTTTGTCGCCACAGGATGTCCTATTGGAACAAGACCCAGAGGAAGAACCCTTACGCGTCAACGCTAAGGCGGGGGACTTGGTGGTTTTTCGCCAAATGCTCCTCCATCGTTCTACCCCTAATCGCTCTGATTCAATCCGTTGGACTATTCAGCTACGTTACGCAGATTTAATGGAAGAAACTTTCCGAGAGGCCGGATACCCACTCGGAGACAATACGAACATCTTTTCGACCGACTACATGAAGTTTGTCATGAAATAAGGAGCTAGCCTTGGCACAGCCTTTCTTTAGCGTCGTAATTCCGACCAAAAACAGGGCTTTCATCGTTGGCGATGCCATACAAAGCATATTGAATCAGACCTTCCATGACTTTGAAGTGGTCGTCGCTGACAACGATGATACTGAACAGACTCGAGAGACTGTCGCAAAGTTTCAAGACCCGCGAGTGAAGCACTTTCGCAGCGGTGGCTACTCGATGCCAGACAATTGGGAATTTGCCTACGCGAAGGCAACGGGGAAATTCATAATAGGGCTAGAAGACAAGTCGGTCATGAAGCCTCGGGCCCTAAAGCGAATTTACGAGGCACTGCAAAAGCAAACCTGCGACCTAGTCAGCTGGCCGCAGGATCTCTACAACGACATAGCCAGGCCACCTGTAGTAACCCGGGGTCCCACAGATGGTCCCATAAAGCTCCACCGCTCAAGGGACCTCTTAGAGATGTTCCTGAACGTCCAAAGAGGCCCTTGCGAAGCTATTTTACCAAGAGGTTTGAACTCCTGCCTAAGTCGGGCGCTGTATGAAAAAGTACTGTCCGGCCCTCACGGGCGCCTCTGTCCGCCGTTCGCCCCTGATTACACAATGGCTTTTCTGCAACTCAACGCCACCAAACAACTGCTGCACATCGAAGACCCGCTTACCGTTTATGGAAGCTGCTTCCATAGTAACGGCAATAAGCACATGAAGAAACAGGTATCGGACGCCGAACTGTTTAAAGATTTCGCAATGACCTGGGAAGAGGTGTTTGGCCTCACCCCGGTAAGTATTCGCGTGGTCTCGTGTGCAATATTCTCAGACTTTGTGAGAATGCAGGCGAAGCTCGGTGGAGAATTTGCAACGCTTCGTTTAAATGAAGTCCACCTATTGGCCGAGATGTTCAACGATATCGAAATGATTCGTAATGCTGGCACGGATATTACGGTCGAGCTAAATCAATGGCGTAGTTACCTGAAAACCAAGCCAATGGAATTTCAGAGAAAGGTACGTAAACTTATCCGTACGCGAGCGCTCGCGCTGCACCGAAGTCGTCCGCTGGATGGACTGAGGGAATGGGGAAGACTGATTGGTTTAGACACCGCCTGGTGGGCGGTTAAAAATGCCCTAGGGCACAATCCGCCCACTGGCCCCGAGGCGATTGGTTTTCCTTCGGCCCTCGCCTACGTAGCCTGGGAAAATACCCACCGGCTCACCCGAGGGTGAGTTTTTTCAAAAAGAAATTTCCGATTAGCAATCCATCAATATTGGTACTCAAGAAGCACCTAATTGCGTCTTCCGGAGTTTCGACTATTGCCTCTCCAGCCACGTTAAATGACGTATTCAAAAGCACGGGAACGCCGGTAGCCGCGAAGAAACTTTCGATGATCTTATAAAAGTCCGGGTTAAATTCCGGCGTCACCGTCTGCAGCCTCCCTGTGCCATCTACGTGCGTAACAGCCGGTATTACCTTCTCCTTGCCGGGCCTAACCTGCGGTACAAAAAGCATGTAAGGACTCGGCCGATCGATGACAAAATATTCTTCGGTATACTGCGCTAAAATCGCTGGCGCGAAAGGCCGAAAAGCCTCTCTGAACTTCACACGTGCATTCAGAATGTCCTTATTCTCAGCGACTAGTGGACTCATGAGAATACTACGATTGCCCAAGGCCCGCGGCCCCATTTCAGAGCGCCCCTGAAAATGCCCCAGGATTTTATTTGATGCCAAGAGCGCCGCAGCTTTTTCAAACGCCCCTTCAGTTTCCACAACGTACCCTGAATGGGACTCAACCGCCTTTCGAATACGAGATTCATCGTATCGCGGCCCCAAATAGGGAGAAATTTCTACATACGTTTTTGGCTGGGCCACGGCTTCATGAAACCCATAAAGAGCGGCACCCAAAGGAATACCCGTGTCCGAAGCTGCAGGATTGATGAAGACGTCGTCAAAAATCCGTTCCATCAACACTCGATAGTTCGCCACAGAATTCAGTCCGACCCCACCCGAAATGCACAGATTCTTTGACCCAGTCTTCTCCCTCGCGTAACGAGCCAAATGCAACATAGCCCGCTCGCATTCAGCCTGTACCTCATAGGCCGCTCGAGCACGGATTTCAAAACTATCCATGGCTGGATACTGCCCCTTCAAAGCGTAGCTATCTTCCAAACAGAAGTCCGAATAGTCTGTGCGCATTCCCGAGTAGCGCCCAGGAAACTCGAATATTCGCCTCGCATCGTTGCGCCCATAGGGAGCAAGCCCCATAGTCTTGCCCTCCTGCAAAATCTTAAATCCAATGAGCTGCGTGACCGCGGCATAGAGCAAGCCAATACCTATCTCACTCGTTGACTCTACGGCCGAAATCTTCCCACCTTTGGCGTGAAAGAGAGTTTGCGTTTCTTTGTCGGAACCTCGGCCATCTACAATGAGAATTGCCGCATCTTTAAAACGAGAGGAAAAAAATACGTTGTAGGCGTGGCAGAGATGGTGGTTCACCAAGTGAATCTTGCGAGGATCCACCGAGGTTAAGAAATTATCTACTGAGCAGGGAGTACGAAAATGGTCTTTTTGCCAGTCGTTTGGATTAATAATGAAATCCAAAACCACAGCATCAAACTCTTCGAGCGACTCTACCCCAAGAGTTTCCATGCAAGCTTGAGTAGAAAGTGAGGGAAACGCCCTGGAGTCCTTGATTCGATCTACTCGCTCTTCCGAGAGGGTGGCAAACTCTACCCTACCGCCGTCGGACGTAATGACGGCCGCTCCGGAATTATGCCAAGGATCCTTGTGAAGACCTAGTACCTTGAGTGGTTTCATTTTTTCCCCTAGATGCGGTAGCGAACACGAAGCATCGTTTCTTCCATCTTGTTCATCTTCAATTCAGAACAGGAAGCCTTGATGTTTCCCTCTAAAGAGAGTTTCCACGAGTCTAAAGTTCGGCTCGCCCTTTGCTTGAGCTGCAAAACTGCCTCCGGATGGGCACGCAAAAGCGACGCGAGGTAAACAAAAACTTCTGTTAAAAAAGAACCTTCTGCATCCCCGTGCGCCAACGCGGAAAAATATGTGTTAAAGAGTCCAATCACCACTTTTTCGCACTCACTACTAGCTAGCAGCGGTCTAAGCACACAGAAAATATCTTCCAACACCTCTAGCTCTTCCGCGTATACATCTGGCTCCCGCTCAAAGGCAGCCAAAGCATTCGGCCTCAACCCACAAAGCCATTGGTGCGGCAAAAATTCAAATGGACGCACTCCTGTAAGAAATTCTTCAAAAACCACATCTTTCCTGAATGGAAAGAAACCCTTGGCACGGAGCAAAGCAGAAAGCTCCTGCGAGCTACGCCATGCTACGTGAGGGGCAACCAGATCGTCTCGCGCTCTAATCCGTGCTTGGCGAATGAACAGCGCTGCATCTGACTCAAACTGGGCTTGCGTCGAATAGACTTTTAGCTTCCGACAATTTTCGACCAGGAAGGCTCGTGGCGACCCGGAGTTGTAGTGATAGAAGTAGAACTGCGAGTGGGGGCCATCAGCACAAGACCTCAGGCGATCAAGAAACAAATCCACTTCTGGAATATGCTGGAGAACTCCATACACCCAAATAAGGTCGGCGGTGAATGAAGAAGGCCCCTCCACAAAGTTCGCCTCAACCACTTCCACCTGGCTAAGAGAATGGCTCTTGCAGTAGCTGCCAAATCGCCGAACATTGTCGGAAGAAGCATCAATAGCAATCACCCGGGCGGCGCCAACCCGCAGAAATGCCAAAGACCAATTTCCTCTTCCAAAACCGTAATCGATTACGGTTCTACCCTGAAGCGAATCACCGAACAGAAATCGAAGGTAGTCGGCACATCTAGCAATCCAAGCCTCAGGCAGTGCTTCCGCGCTGAACATTGCATTGGCGTATTGGTTGATTCTCTCAGCATCACTTGCCATCAAGCACTCCCCTGCGACTTCGAAATCGCAAATGAAGTCATTTGAGAGAGAAACTCGCCCAGTTCTTCCTTCGGTGACTGGGGCCAAATGGAACCATATGAAAAAGGACTACTCGCTTCGCCTTCGGTGTTTCGAATGACCTTGCACTCTTGCCCAGTTTGCCGACTTGCCTCAAGCGCACAATTTTCGGCAAACGAGGCAATGGATAGAGTCTGTTTTCCAACAGGATTAATAATTTTTAGTCCGCTCATGGGAGATCGTGAAAGCTCGTTTTCCACAATCTCAGCCAAATCGCCAGCACCGCAAAAATTTCTCTTCTGCGTACCGGACGTTTTCAACGTCACACAGTGGCGCTCCACGGCCTCAAGAGGAAAAGCGAACGGAATCAAGCCACGCCTGGAAAAACGATCCCAAAAAGCAGGAAATCCAAAAACTGCGTTGGGACGAATCAAAGTGAGAGCCCCTTTAAATCGCATTCTTAGAATCTCTTCGGCATCTAAGTGACAACGGGCATATTCAGTCTGTGGATTTGTGGCTGTGTTTTCATCGATAATTCGTTCCAAGGGCCCGTACACATGGGCCGTTGAGAAGTACACGAAGTGGGTAGCTTTTTTCTCTGCCGCCACTTCCAATAGCACTCGTAAAGCATTTCGAGACTTCTTCCAGCCAGAAGCAGGGTCGGGAACGAAGTCCTCGTCAGTGGAACCGGCACAGTGGACGATCGCATCGACCGGAGTGGAAATCTCTGCTTCCATCAACGTGGCGAAATCGCCGACTATCTCAGATTCTGGACTTCGCCCCAGCCGCGTAACCTGATGCTCCACGGACAATCGCCGATAGATCGCGTAGCCAATAGTGCCACTCCAACCTGTTAGTAATATATTCATAGGGGCAGTCGGCTATTTTACCCGCAGTAAATAGCCATCGAACGCTTCAGTAATTTCCAGTTTGTTGACTAGCTCTGAGTCGATTTGAAAAGCATCAGTTTCTTTCAAATACTCTACCAAAGCTGTCATCGGGTTATTACCCACGTCCCAAGGACGATCTTTGCTATAAAAGCCCTTTGGAAACTTCTCGATGAAAGTATCGGGTAAAACGAGATAGCAGTCCTTGGTAACCAGAGGTGCGTAGATCCTTAACTCATCCAGAACGTGTGCATGGGTGTGCAATGAATCCAACACCACCATGACTCGATCCTCTGGCTTCAATAGCGCCTTCACATTGGCAACAATACCCGCATCGGTCGAAGATCCTTCGAACATTGTGATGCGTTTCATCATCGGGTGACTTTCAATTTCGGCCCGGTTGTGAGCCCGAATATCGATGTCGACACCGATCACACGCCCACCTCCGCCCACCAGCTCCAGCATAGAGGCCGAGAAAATCAACGATCCACCGTGGGCAATTCCGGTTTCGATGATGACCGTGGGCTTACTCTTCCAGATCGCTTCTTGTAACGCGATTATGTCGGTGGGGTATTTAATGATTGGGCGTCCAAGCCAGCTAAAGTTGTAGCAGTACTTGTACCTCTCCGAGAGCAACATCCACTCTAAAGACTTCGCCTTTAGCTCCTCGTCTTTGGACATTGCCGCGATAGATTCTCGACGCTCTTTTTCGAATTGTTTTATGGGATCCATTGCCAACATTGTAAGTCAGCAAAACCGCAAAGCAAAGAGCATGAACCTGCTTTTTCGGTTTTCGAAAGAGGCCACTTTGACACGTGCGTTATTTTCGCTAGACCCGGGAAGGGACAGCGGTTTGACAAGGACATTTGGCCCTGAGAGCGTTCCTGGATGCGACAATTTCTCTTAGCAGCTTTTTTGTTTGTGTTTTCCGGCTCAAGCTTCCCACCGGCCGCTTTTGGGGCCGCGAAGCCAACCGGAAGGTGCAGATCTAACGATTTGACCAAAAGACTTTGCGCAACTCTAGAGCGCGCCGAAAAATGCGATTCGGAATCCAGCAAGTGCGATGGAAATGAATACCTTGCCGAAAACATGGGCTCTTACATGAATTACCTAGGTGAATTGTTGGGCCTAGCGAAAGGGGTTCAAGCGATGGGTTTGTACTCGGGCGAAATTCAGTCGAAGGTCCACTCTTTCGCTTCGTCTCGCCTCTCCGGAAATCGTTTTTGGGGGCGATCGGCCGATCGTAATTTCATCTATTTCATCAACCATTTAAACGAAAAATCCCGCATCATCGCAAAAGAGCTCAATTCACTGAGGTAGCGCCGAGTAACTCGGGATTCGGCCATTCCCCTCGAACTTCTCTCATTTGACGGGCGAACTCCACACCGCTAGAAAGGGGTGCGTCACTCAGCTATCTATGCCAAACCTATCTCAAGACTTCGAACTTGGAGTGCCCGGGTTCCGCTTCTCCGACCTTTACAAGCCAGATCGGCTACGCGTGCTGCATGACGCATTCTGGCAAGAGGTCGGTGTTTCTGCACCCAACCTTCGCAACAGACTTTACATGCATAAGCAGGTTCCGTTGCGCGCTCCCGAGGAAGCGGAAATTCTGATTGAGGTAGCGACACACCTTGGCGAGTTCGTGGCATCGCTATTTCATATAAAACGCGAGAGCGAAAATCTGCGCGAATCGATTCTGCACCTCAATCCTGCATTTCGTTTTCGAAACGACTTTCTGAAAATTCGAGTATTCAAACGCCTTGAAGAAGCTCCGTTAACAAACGAAGAGTACTCCCAACTACAAAACGAACTAGACTTGTTCCTCGCCCAAGACTCCAGCTTAGAAAACGACCCAGAGCTTCGCCTTGCCAAAGCTTCGCTAGTTTTGCTCGATGCCCAGAAGAAACTAAAGAAAGAATCCTTACAGGCAAACGAAGAACAAAAGATTCTGGTTCTGTGTAATACACTCCCCGGCGACACCCTTGCTGCAAAAATCGATGCCGGCTTGCTGCTGGCAGAAAACTGGTGCGCAAAAACGTACGTCGATCCGAAAAATAGAAAAAAGTTACAGGGCTGGGTTTCATTTATCCGCCCGCAAAAACTCGAATTCGAAAACCTGGTGCCGACCGTACAAGGCCCCAGCGGACTTGCAGAGCATAAAGTAGGGCCACACACCCATTGTCGCGATGGATTTAAACTCACCGATCGCCGAATGCCTTTTAAGCGCCTCATGCGCGAAATAGATTACTGCCTATACTGCCACCAGCGAGAGAAAGACTCCTGCTCAAAAGGTTTTGTAGAAAAAGACGGCACCTATAAGAAAAATCCACTTGGCTCAGATCTAAAGGGTTGCCCCCTCGACGAACGCATTTCGGAAATGCAATTTTTGCAGAAACAGGGCAACTCCGTTGCCGCTCTTGCAATGATCCTCCTCGACAACCCGATGTGTCCCGGTACTGGGCACCGCATCTGCAACGAGTGCATGAAGGGCTGTATCTTTCAAAAGCAGGATCCCGTGAACATCCCTGAAAACGAGACAGGGATTCTAACCGAAGTTTTAAGCCTCCCCTACGGTTTCGAAATCTACGGCCTCCTCACCCGATTTAACCCACTCAACGTGAAGCGCCCTTACGCATTGCCGATGAATGGGAACTCAGTTCTTGTCGTAGGCCTTGGCCCGGCCGGTTACACTCTGAGCCACTACCTCGCAAATGAAGGATTCGGAGTAGTGGGAATAGACGGCTTAAAGCTCGAACCACTAGACGACAACCTTACGGGGAAAGGCCAACAATTCCCAAAGCCCATTCGGGACTTTTCCGAACTTACCCAAGAGCTTGATGCCAGAGAAATTCTGGGTTTTGGCGGTGTAAGCGAGTATGGAATCACAGTTCGTTGGGATAAGAATTTTCTAAAAGTCATTTACCTAACTCTGCTGCGCCGACAAAACATTCGCTTCTATGGAGGCATTCGATTCGGTGGAACGTTGAGCCTAGAAGACGCTTGGGAACTCGGGTTCCAACACGTCGCTCTTGCCACCGGCGCGGGCAGGCCTACCTTGGTCGAGATGAAGAACAATCTTTCGCGTGGCGTGCGAAAGGCCAGCGACTTTTTGATGACTCTGCAACTCGCGGGAGCCTTCAAAAAAGACTCGCTATCGAACCTTCAAATCGAACTTCCTAGCTTGGTTATCGGCGGAGGGCTTACTGCCCTAGACACTGCCACCGAAACCTTAGCGTACTACCCGATCCAGGTTGAAAAAATTCTTCAGCAATTTGAAATTCTGAAACAGGAAATCGGCGAAGCTGCGATTTGGAAACTTTGCGATGAGGAACAAAAAGGCACGCTAGAGGTTTTTCTTACACACGGTCGCGCCATTCGAGCGGAGCGTGAAAAAGCCACGAAAGAAAATCGAAGCCCGGCGTTTGCTTCACTGTGTCGTGAATGGGGCGGAGTAAACTTAGTTTACCGTAAGAAACTCTCTGATGCCCCCGCCTATCGACTCAATCACGAGGAGGTAATCAAGGCCCTTGAAGAAGGGATCGGATTTATTGAAGACATGACGCCCGTCGAGGTTGTCAAAGATAGATTCGGAGCTACCTCGGGCTTGGTGTGTCAAAATGCCAAGGGCGAAAGAGTAGAAATCGCCGCAAGAAGTATTTGCGTGGCCGCCGGAACTCAGCCCAATACGATTTATGAAAAAGAACATCCAGGACATTTTCAATTAGACGACCGCGGCCGCTTTTTTAAGAAGTTTGAGATCAAACTCGATGAATCCGGAAAGCCTCAGCTAGTAACTGCGGGCAATCAGTCCAAAGACGCTTTCTTTTTATCTTACGAGAAAGATGGGAAGTTTGTTTCTTTCTATGGAGATAATCATCCAACGTATGCAGGCAATGTGGTCAAGGCCATGGCATCGGCAAAGCATGGAAGCCCCGCAGTCTCGGCCCTATTTGAAAAGGATATCCGTCGTGCCGAGCAAGGCGAAGCCCGTCCGGAAGCTTTCGAGAAGTTAGTTTCTGAGCTTGATCGCAACCTTAATCCGAAAGTGGTTGAGGTAAAGCGGCTCACGCCCACCATCGTAGAGGTGATCGTCCATGCTCCTTTTGCCGCGAGAAAATTTGAGCCTGGCCAGTTTTACCGTCTGCAAACTTACGAGAAAAATACGGGACACAAAGGCCCTTATCGCCTCAACATGGAAGGCCTTGCGCTAACGGGGGCCTGGGTCGACAAAGAAAAAGACCTGCTAAGCATGATTGTTCTAGAAATGGGGACGAGCTCGCGGCTATGCGCCCAATTGCGACCGGGAGAAAGCGTCGTTGTAATGGGGCCAACCGGCGCCCCGAGCGAGATTCCCAAGGACCAAACCGTGCTCCTTATTGGAGGCGGACTCGGGAATGCAGTTTTACTCTCAATTTCTCGGGCGCTTAAAGCCAATGGGTGCAAAGTTTTGTACTTCGCTGGCTATCGAAACTCTGGAGATCTTTTTCTGCAGAGCGAGGTTGAAGCCGCCACAGATCAAATGGTTTGGGCGATTGATGCGGGAGCTCCAATCCAAGCCCAACGCCCTCAAGACTTGTGCTTCCAGGGCAATATTGTCCAAGCATTAGTATCGTATGCGAGTGGGAAACTCGGCACTCCGCTGATACCCTTTGCGCAAATTCAACACCTGCTAGTGATTGGTTCCGACCGAATGATGGCGGCGGTTGCGGCTGCGCGTCACACTGTCCTGAAGCCTTACTTGGATGAAAAGCACATTGCGATTGGGTCGATAAACTCGCCTATGCAATGCATGATGAAGGAAGTCTGTGCTCAGTGCCTTCAACGACACGTAGATCCCAAGACTGGAGAAGAAAAATTTGTCTTTTCTTGCTTCAATCAGGATCAAGAACTTGATGCTGTGGATTTTCAGAACCTCAACGACCGCCTTCGCACCAACTCGCTCTGTGAAAAACTTACCCTAGCCCTAACGAGGAATCTTTGATGAAGTCCGTTGAAAGCACCCAATGCAAAGTACACGTTTTAGTGTGCACAAACGAACGCACGGACGGTCGAACTGCTTGTAATGATTTTGGCGGGCAAACGTTTTTTAAGCGCCTCAAAGATCAGCTCAAAGCGTCAGGAAAAATACGAACCCACTGGGCTAGTCGCACAGGGTGCTTGGGGTTTTGTAATTCAGTGGGGACGACAGTGGTTATTCATCGACCAGGCCAGCCCTCCGAGTGGCTTAACGAAGTCACCGAAGCAGACTTCGATTCTGTCTGGGAACGGATCGTGAGAGAATGAAGCATGCGCAAAATCCTAATTGGTTTAGCTTTTCTTCTTCCGCAGGCCTGGGGCGCTGACTCGGCGCCTCCAAGTGGATTCAAAATTTCCGAAGTTTTCTCGGCCGAAAAGAATCCTGGCAAAGGGACATTGTCTTACACTCTTGGTGGCAGCCAGACCGAAAGCATCTCGTTTGGCGACGAGACCGGGCACTACCTCATAGGTCTTGTCTTCCCTCTAGACACTCTTCCAGAAGCAATGAGATCGGAGTTTAAAAACAAAGAACTCATCCAACTCGCCATGGGAACCTTGAGCGCTTCGCTCGGCAACCGAATTGCGCAGTTTGGAGCAATGACGGTGGCCGTAACAAAAGGGGCCAGGACCGTTCGGCAGATCCCATTGAGCATTCCAAGTAACAGTGACCGAGGCCTTTCGGAATCAGGACTGCTCCTGTTTAGCAGCCCCCAAATGCCGGCCCAAATCAGTGATGAAGAGAAACTTCGAGGGACGTTTTTTGGGAAGGGCGGATCAATTGGACTTAGCGCAAGCACCCCACCCACTCCGCTTAATTTAGTAGCAGAAGGTAAGAAAGTGGGATTCAAAGTCCAGAGCATGCGAATGGAACTTCAAGCTAGCCTATCAACCCCGTTCAATAGCGAAGAACGCCAACTTAGTGGAAAAGTGGAGTTTGCCCTGTTTTATCCGGACGGAGTGGCAGCAAAGCGACTGCTGAGTCAGCTTGCCGAGACGGCATTTAACTCGAAATACTCGGTCCAAATCCCCGAAGAAATGGGGAAACAGCGCCAAATTACCAGCAAACCCCGCTAGCAGGCCCTAGGCCGCCGAAGTCTACTGGAAACGTGCTTGAAATCACGGAACTATTTAATTAGTGTGTCCGCCTCATGTTTCCAGCCACTGAAGATGCAGAGATACGGATCTTTTCCGGTACCGCGAACCCGGCGTTGGCGCGCTCTATTGCCAATGAATTGGGGGCCCAACTTTCGCGGGCTGAAATTCGCCGTTTCTCAGACGGAGAGATTTTTGTAGAAATCCAGGAGAGCATCCGTGGCATAGAAACCTTTGTAATTCAGCCAACTTGCCATCCGGTGAACGACACCTTGATGGAACTGCTGATTATCGTCGATGCGCTCAAGCGCTCATCGGCGAAGTCCATTACAGCCGTAATTCCCTACTACGGCTACGGACGCCAAGACCGAAAAATTCAATCCCGCGTCCCCATAACCGCGAAGCTCGTGGCCGATTTGCTCACAGCTGCCGGTGTAAATCGGGTGATTTCCATGGACCTGCACGCAGGCCAAATACAGGGTTTTTTCAATATCCCCTTTGACCACCTATTTTCTAAGCCGGTCATCACCGACTATTTCCGAAAAAACTATGATTTAGAACAGTCCGTCGTAGTGTCTCCAGACGCCGGTGGGGTGGAAAGAGCCCGAGCCTATGCTAAACGACTGGACACAGCGCTTGCGATCATCGATAAACGACGTTTGCGGGCGAATGAAGCCCAGGCGATGAACCTCATTGGGGAAGTCGCCGGCAAGCATGCCATCATTGTCGATGACATGATTGACACCGCAGGCACCTTAATCCAAGCGGTTCAGGTGCTTAAAGACAAGGGGGCTGCCTCGGTTAGCGCGGCATGTACCCACGGTGTGTTTTCGGGCGCCGCAAGCGAACGGATTCGCAACAGTGATCTTTTAGAAGTGATTTGCACGGACACCATCCCTCTTTCGCCTCAAATGGCGAAGATAGAAAAGGTGAAATGTCTCTCGGTCGCTCCGATTCTGGCCGAGACGATCCGTCGAATCTGTAAACATGAGTCGGTGAGCTCTATATTTGATTGATTGAAGGGACCCCATGGAAAACCTGACTTTAGAACTGACCAGTCGAACAACCACCGGAAAAGGGCCGGCTCGCCAAGCACGCCGTGCCGGGAAACTGCCGGGGGTACTCTACGGCCTAGGTAAAAGCCAGGGCGTGACGCTGGAACCGAAACTCATTCAAAAGCTTTTGCTTGAAGAAGGCGGACGCAACCGTGTTCTGTCTCTCAAAGGCACTGGTCTCGACGGTAAATCCGCCATGATCAAGGATTTTCAAATTGATCCGGTAAAGCGCGTACTCTTGCACGTCGACCTTTTGGAAATTGACCCAAAAGCGAAAATCGAAGTCACCGTAAAGCTCAATTTCGTGGGCAAAGCTGCTGGTGTTGCGGATGGTGGCGTAGTGAACATTATCGAGCGCGAAATCTCGGTTAAGTGTTTCATTTCCAATATTCCACAGCACATCGATATCGATGTGAGCGCCCTAAAGATCGGTGGTTCGATCCACTTGGACGAACTTGCCTTGCCTGAAGGCGTCGAAAAGACCAGCCACAACAACCCAACTTTGGTAACTGTGGTTCCGCCTACTAAAGAGGAAGAAGCCGCTCCTGCCCTAGCAGAAGCAGCTGCCCCTGAAGTAATCACCGAGAAGAAACCTGCTGAAGGCGATGCCGCTGCAGCAGCCGGCGATGGCAAAGCGGGCGAAAAGAAGAAGTAAAACAGATTAGGTTAGGGGCTCCCCAGTGAGTGAAACACTCTATTTGGTTGCGGGCCTCGGTAACCCAGGCGAAAAGTACCGAGACACTCGGCACAATGCCGGTTTTTGGGCCATCGATGCTCTGGCTTCGCGCTGGAGGGTCGCTAAATTCCAAAACAAATTTAAAGCAGAATATGCTTCAGTCGCCCCAGCACAAACTGGGGCGGCTGGGGTCATTTTACTTAAACCCCAAACCTTCATGAATTTATCAGGCGAATCGATTGGGGAAGCGGCCCGTTTTTTCAAAATCCCGATAGAGACCCATGTCCTTATATTGGTGGACGATATGGATCTACCCACCGGCGCGCTACGACTTCGACTGGGAGGGGGATCGGGTGGCCACAATGGACTTAAGTCGATAGCCGATCACCTGGGAACCCAAAGTTTTCCACGACTGCGAATGGGCGTTGGGCGCTCTGCCACAATGCAAGGAGCCGACTGGGTACTTGCGAAAATACCTGCAGTTGAAAAGCTGCCCTATGAGACGCTGACTCAGAACGCAGCGAACGCAGTAGAGATTTGTATTAAAGAAGGCCTCAGCATGGCTATGAATACTGTAAACCAGAGGAGTGAAGAGAAATGAAATGCGGAATTGTCGGTTTGCCGAACGTCGGGAAATCCACGCTCTTCAATACTTTGGGCTCCGCGAAAGCGGAAGCAGCCAACTATCCCTTTTGCACCATTGAACCGAATGTGGGCATCTTTACAGTGCCCGACAAACGCCTTGAAGAAATCTCTGCGATTGTCAAAACGCTTCGAACCGTCCCGGCAACCGTTCAAATAGTGGATATCGCGGGAATCGTAAAAGGGGCCAGCAAAGGTGAGGGGCTAGGCAATCAATTCCTCCAACACATCCGCGAAACCGATGCGTTGGTTCACTTGGTACGATGCTTTGAGAATGACGACATTGTCCACGTGGACGGATCTGTTGATCCCGAACGCGATATCGAAGTAATCAACACCGAGTTGATCTTGGCCGATATGCAGTCGATCGAAAAGCGCGCAGAAAAAGAAAAACGCATGGCCAAAACTGGCGACAAGGACGCCAAGAAAATATCTGAGATTCTAGAGGCGCTCCAAGCACATATGAACTCAGGCAAACCAGCCCGATCGCTTGAGCTAGATCCAAAAGATAAAGAACTTCTTTCCGGCCTGTTCCTGATTACCGCAAAGCCAGTACTTTACGTCGCAAATATCAGCAGCCAGGCGCAGGACAAAATCCACGCCGAGAAAGTCCGAGCAATTGCCGAACGTGAACACGCTAAGTTCCTGACTTTGGATGGTGGAATGGAGTCGGAAATAGCCCAACTTCCGGAGGCCGACCGCAAAGAATTTCTCGATGCAATGGGACTCGAAGAGCCTGGTTTAAACCGCTTTATTCGCTCGGCCTTCGACCTACTTGGGCTTTGCACCTATTACACTGCCGGCGTCAAAGAAACCAGAGCTTGGACCATCCACAAGGGCATGCGTGCTCCACAAGCCGCGGGTGTGATTCACACGGATTTTGAACGAGGCTTTATTTGCGCCGAGACGTACAAGAGCGACGACCTAATCCGACTCGGAAGCGAACTAAAAATCAAAGAGTCGGGTCTATTGCGGCAAGAAGGCAAAGAGTACGTAGTGCAACCTGGGGACGTGTTAAACTTCCGCTTTAATGTTTAGGAGGCCCCCGCTGTGATTCGAGTCAGCGGCTTTACGATAGTAAGAAACGCGATCAAGCTTTCTTATCCTTTCTTGGAATCGGTACGATCCGCACTGCCGCTTTGCGATGAATTTATCATCAATTGTGGATCCTCTGAGGATGACACCCGACGCCTTTGCGCCCAGCTAGAAAAAGAATTCCCCCAAAAAGTGAGAGTTCTTGAAACTCGTTGGGAAACCGACGGTCAATCGGGTGGTTTTCAACTTAAACACCAATCTGACCTAGCGCTCGCCCAATGTTCAGGACGTTGGTGCTTGTATCTTCAAGCCGATGAAGTCTTGCACGAGAAAGACTTCCCCGCTCTAAAAATTGCGCTAGGCCAAGCAGACAGCCGACCAGACATCGATGGACTAGTTTTTGACTACCGGCATTTCTACGGAAGCTTCGATTTCGAAATCCGCGGCCGAAATTGGTACCAAAAAGAAGTGCGTCTCTTTAAGAATGGCCGCGGAATCCACGCATTTAGAGACGCCCAAGGTTTCAGGAAAAATGGCGAGCGAATCAAGGTATTCCCCGCTAACGCACGGGTCTTTCACTACGGATATGTCCGCACCCCAAGCTCACTGGGGCAAAAAGCCGAGGAGATGTCTAAGTGGTGGGGCGTTAAACCGGAGAACTCCCCTAAAGCGGTGGAACTCATCCGACACGTTGGACTCACCCGGTACAAAGGGACTCATCCTTGTGTTATGGCAAGCCTTCTAAAGAGCCCATCCCAATTTGATCCGAAACAGTGCCGGCGTAAATGGGACCGTAACGAATTTAAGAATGCCCTGACGTTGCTGTGGGAGAGCTTTTTTCCGTTTCGAATTGGTGAGTTTCGCAATTACGAAGTCATTCGCTGAGGCAGAATTTAATTAATTCGCCTTTCAATTTCTCTTAGCAAAAGGTCCGTATCCATTTGCTTCCACACTTCGAATGCATTCGATTTGGTTAGCGGTAACGTTACGCCAAGCGCTTCATCGTGTACCGTAGGCTGTCCCTCTTGAAATTTAAAAACCCGCCTAAGATTGGGATCTCGTCCACCAGAAACCGCTGCTCCACCCCGGGTGGGTCTCAATTCGACGGTAACATCAGAGTAATAATTCTTGCCGTCGATCTTGTAGAGTACGTGGTGCGCAATTTCGCTGGGACCCATAAAGTACTGACTGACGCCCTTTCCTTTGAAGGTCACGACGACCGAGTCTTTTTCGTTCTGTTCTGCTGACTCGAGCACCTGAAAGCCTGCAGTTTGCGCTGCGAGTTTGTAGTAGTCAGCAAGAGCTCGACGTCCACCATTGAGTTGCTTCGCATTTCTAAACGCGACAACTACTTCGTCGGGGTCTTGCCCTTCAGGCAGTGGCACCTCTCCAAGAACGCGCCGTAGGTTTGCGGGCTCCATCAATCCCTCGGGGTTACCAGTCCGATAGGAACTTAGCAGCTTTGTTCGGGCCGCCCGCTCAGCCGGATCATAGTTTCCTGGGCCACTAAGAACTCGCTCAATCTTCGTCTTCCACTTAGGTTGAAGTACCTTCAGAGTCGGCTTAGAGGGAGTTGCCTTACTTTTTGATTTCGGCGCTGAAGGGTCTGTAGCGGGCGCCTCTCGCACCGTAACCCCCTCTACACCAGAAGCACTTCGCAGACGGTCTTCCGCTTCGAGCTCAGCCAGAATCTTAGCTTCCTCTTCCGCAAGAGCACTTGCCCTTCGTCGATCTTGATCAAATTCCAAGTACGCGTGAAGTGCATCCGAGTTCTTCAGTGAGTCACTGAAAGAGGGGACGGCAACCATAGCTTTTGCAAGTGCGGCTTCAAATTTCGTTCCCGCTTCGGTGGGAAGACGTTTGTGTTTGTCGAAAAACTGGCTCACCCAGTTTGCCACTTCAGTAGGGGTTTGGAGTCGGTCCCGAACCCTGAGAAACTTTTCCAAAACCTGAGAATTCAGCTCTCCCCTTTGCGTTGCTGCCAGATCAAATACTCGCTCCCAGAAGACCAGCTCTCCTTTGCTCTTCTGCAGGCGGTCGAAAATCCGTTGCTCTTCCCTAGAATAAACGCTGTCCGGAGCGCGATTGTATCGCGTAGAGAAATCCACTAGGAGTTCAGCGAGCCCTTGGGAGGTTTTCATTTGTTTCTGGCGTTTTTCCCAGCCTTCTTGAAAATGCTTGAGTCTATCTCGTACGTGTTTGGGGGCAATCGAGAGCGTGGAAAAAAACGCCTGGTGTCCTGCAGCTCCGGATCTGGATTTTCCCAAGTGGCCGTCTAGAGCATTGTGTAAAACTTGTTCTGAATAATTGAAGTTCGTGGGATCTATTCGTCCATTGCCCGGCCTAGCAAACGAGTCTAGTTCTCGATCTATCTTCGAAAAGTAGGAAATTAGACGAACCGCTTCGTCTTGCCCTGCTTCATCTCCACGACGAGGGTGAAAAAATAGTTTGCTCTTAAAATCTCGCAGGCGCTCCGAGGTCCATTCAATTGACGCAAGATCACCCCTATCCACGGGCGCCTTTTCAGAATTTGCGACACTCTTAGGCGTTGGAGGCAATCTATCGGCATCGACGGATTCGCCGTGACTGATATTGTTCAGATCTAGCAGCAGCTGTGCAGACTCTATATCATCGATCTTTTGAAACGATAAAACATCCACTGGCGTTTTTTTCCCAACAGACAATCGCAAAATTCGACCAATTCGCTGCAACAACTGCTTCGGCGAAGTCGTCCGTGTGAGGTCCGCAAAAAGGGTGAGGTCGGGAACATTAATTCCTTCATCCATCATTTTTACAGTCACCAGAAACTGAATTTTACCCGTTCGAAAATCGTTCTTTATCTGATCTTTTTCATCGGGCGACATTTTTGAATGAAGGTATGCGAAAGTCGGCTTGGGATTAGCATCTGCGTACGCTTCTCTAAGAGCCTTTGTAAAGGCCTTCGCTTCGGTTTGAGTTGAAACGGTAATAAAACCCCGCTCGTGCTTTTCGAAGGCTGGCCGCAGTCGGTTAATGACGTTCTTGTATTGCCTTGGATCCATCACAATCCGGCGGCCTCTCTCATCCTCGGTCTCGTTTTCTCCATCCTCCGCAAGGGGCTTTGGTTTTTTTTCCGGCCTGGGTTCACCCCGAATTTCTTCTGCCTCTTTAGCTGAGATAAATAAAGGAGCGCCTGTATGGAGCTGATAGATATCCGGATCAATAAACTCGGTAAGAAATGAATTCAGTTCGCCTGCATTGATCGCCATTTGCAACTGATCAATGACTTCGCTTACCCCTCGTTCCATTTGGCCGCCCATGGCGCGAAAAGTTTCTGGATCGTCGAGGTACGCCCAAAAGGCTTGCCCGTTAAATACATCTGAGATCAACTCCACTTCACGGTGTGTCGGAGTAGCCGTAGTTCCATAAAGAAAAGCCTTTGAGCCAGAGTTCCGGTCAATGAGCTGCTTCAGAATAGGGAGTGTTTCTGATGCTCCTGCATGGTGGGCTTCGTCAAAAGCCACCGTCGCTAAAACTCCTCGAAGCGCTTCACTGTAAAACTCGGTGTCTTCTTTAATTCGGGGGACTAAACTTTGAACGGTGGTGACCAGAACCACCTGTTTTCCAGACTCTTCCGCCATTTGAATGATGTCGGCAAGCCCCGGAGGCAGGGGTTCTGATTTGGCCATTCTGGCCAAAGGGTTTCCGCCCCATCGATACACCACAAAATCTTCCTCGGTCCTCAAATTCACCGCATCTTCGTAGAGCTGATCGACGAGATTGTTCTTGTCTGCGACTAAGATCTGCAGGCGTCTTGCATTGGCCCGTTGTGCCGGATCTTTGCTTCTGTCCAGAGCGGAATTTCGATTGATCTGATCTGCTAGAACGCGTGTAAGTACTTCACTTTTTCCGGTGCCGGTCGGTGCGACGAATAGGAAGCTCTCCCGTCCATCTTCAATGCTTTGACTGGCAGCGCGCATCCCTTGTTCCTGAACTTCCTTCAGGTGCAAGGTATCTTCTCCAAGCTCGGCGCGCTCGGCCGAAATTACTTTTCTGGTTGGATCAAAAATATAGGGGTGCAGCGGGTGGCCCATGAGCCATTTGCGAATTTCACCAGCCCCTTTGTCTGGGAGTAAATCAAAGTCAAAACCTTCTGGGATAATCAGCCTGGATTTTCCCGTAGTAGTATCGACTCGAAGCTTGCTTCCTCCGTGTTCCCAAACTACCTGCACGTCATGGCCCGGCCCAAAGCCCCCCAACTCGAAACCATTTCCCTGGGGAAGCATCCGGATCTCTCGAAACTTGTCAGTCCCTTGATGGGTTGCCCGCATACCTACCGCTGGATAGAGCACCGTCTCAATAAATCGCTTCTGAGTTGCGTACTTTGGCTCTCGTAGAACTTGAAACGAATTGGGTGGTGCCTGGTCACGGATAAGAGCGGCAAATCGATCTAGACAACGCTGGGCGTCAATCTGTGCGCGGACACTGGAAAAGTTTAGAAGAAATAGCGAAACGACCAGTTGGTACGCCGCAGCATGGCGAACAGACTTCACCCAGCCTTATCGACAGAATAGGAGGGGGACGTTAAAGCCCACAGGTGCGTAGACGCAGCGGGAGTTCGCGGTACCTATTCGGATATAAATGCCCGAAATCGCGCTGAAAAAGGTGAGTGTAAAATACCGTGCACCAAGTTCGAATGACCGAAACCTGGTACTTCGTCGAGTTCCTTACGAGCTCCTCGGTAGGCTTGAAAGACTTCCCTACCGTGTTCTAGCGGAACAAATTCATCGAGGGTACCGTGCACCATGTGTAAGGGAACTTCGGATTGCTGAAGAAAGCTCAAAGTCGGGGCAGAATCAGGCAAGAACCACGCAAGGGGGAAAAAACGTGAGCTACCGCTTCCGAATGCCTGCTCAGAAGCAAAAGGCGAAATGAGCGCTAGGCGCTCCACCTTTCCCAAGCTAGCAAGATAGGAAGCCGCCCCTGCTCCTAGCCCCTCACCAACAGCCAAAATCGGTAAATTTCCCCAACGCCTTTGAGCCTCAGCGATAATAGATTTTGCATCGGAAAGAAGCTCTGTTTCTTTTGGCTGCCCAGGCCTAGCACCGAAACCCGGATACTCGACCAAAACCAGAAGGTCTTTCGGGCCCACAAGTTCGCCGGCCCATGTGCGATCTAGTGCTTCTCCGCCATTCCCATGGAAAAACAAGACCAAACGGCGCGCATCAGAAACCGGACGAAAATAGCCCAGAAACTGCGCCCCTTCAGAACTATGCCAGGGGCGAAAATCCGGCGAACCTTTGCCTTCACGATCCTTGTGAGTGGGACCGAAACGGCGAGCTCGTTCCTTTAAGTATAAAACTAGGCCGAATCCACCATAAAGCGTCGCTGCAACCGCAATCACTGCTAGAAATAAGGCGCCCATGAATTGAAAATCTACCTCAGCTTTTGATACGGAATCGCCCTACTACGTTACGATTCCGTATTTTCGGAGCAAACGACCAAACACTTCGATCGTATGATCCAGGTCTTCCCGCCGGTGTTGGCTCTGAAGGGCAAGCCTGAAAAGTGAGTGCCCCTTGGGAACGGTGGGGTATACCACAGGGAATGTAAAAATCCCCTCCTTTATAAGGTCCTGCGTAAAGCCAAACATCACACCGTCGTTCCCAATAACAATGGGGATAGACGCTGTCTCTGTTCCGAGCACTTTGGCCCCGATTTCACGCATTCCCTTGCCGAGGTAATTTACGTTCTCCCATAGCCGCTCTCGAAGGCTAGAGTCGTTTTCCATAATCTCTAACGCCGCCGTCACTCCAGCCACCAAGATAGGGGGGAGGGCCGCGCTAAAGACGATCTTGCGAGACATGAAGTTGAGGTACGTAATAATGTCGCGATCCGCCGCGACAAACCCACCTGTGGCGCCCAGAGACTTGCTGAAGGTCCCCGCAATGAGATCGACCTGGCTGGCAACGCCAAAATGCTCGCATGAACCATGGCCCTTTGCTCCGTGGACGCCCACCGAATGGGCTTCATCCACCAACAATCGGGCGCCGTATTTTTTACAAACGGGTATCAACTCGGGCAGACGGGCCAAATCTCCGTCCATGCTGTAGGCGCCTTCGACGATAACCAAAAGACCGCTTTTAGGAGACTTATCCCGAGATCTGCGTAGAGCATCTTCAAGGCGTTCGGGACTGTTGTGAGCAAAAACCCGCACCGTGGCCCCGCTTAGATGGGCCCCCTCCAAAATACAGGCATGGGAAGAACCATCCACGATTGCGCGGTCTTCGGCAGTTAATAGGGTCATCGCCGGAGAGGCAACCGCGTCAAACCCAGTGGGAAACAAAATCGCCGCTTCCTTACCAAAACTGGCAGCAATCTTTTCCTCGAGCTGTTTGTGAAGGTAGGAAAACCCTGTTCCCACACGCGAGCTACCAGCGCCTACTCCGTAGTCCCGCAAAGTCCGTTGGATAGCCTCATGGACACGGGGATCGGAAGACAAATTCAGGTAGTCATTGCTTGCGAACATGATCATTGTCCGCTTTTCGCCAAAAAACTCCATGGTAACGGTTGGGCCCGGCTTAGACTCAATCGGTACCCCATATTGCATGACCCCGGTTTTTTTCAGCCGGTGGATGGTCTCGGAGTAGGCCCGAGCTTTGGCAAAGACATCGGAGGAGTCCACCCCGTTTGCTGCACAGTGCTGTTGAATCAAATAGTCTCGGTTTGAGAGCTGAACGGCGTAGTTGCTCAATTCTTCGATTTCACTGGCCGCCATAGGGACTGTTCCGCTCGCTATTGGTGCGGGCGACTGGACTTCCATGTTCCAATCTCCTTAATAAGTGTTTTCGGGGCCTTGGCTGGGCCCGCAGAACTCGGTTTCAGCTATTTTTGCTACCATAGTGCCTGGTCATTTGGTACCTAGTTATTCTTCTGGACCCCCTAAGCAACGGGAGTTCTCATGCATGAGAGGGCAAGAAAATGGGATCGTCACAATCCGACGTCGAAGTTTCCTACGGAGTAAGTAATGACTTTTTCCAGCTTTGGCTGGATGAGCGCATGAATTATACCTGCGCGGTCTTCCAAGACCGGGTCGGTTTTTCAGACAATTTTGAAGCCGCCCAGGACAACAAATTAGCGTTCCTGTCTAAAATGGCGCACATCGGCCCCAATACAGAAAGTGTCCTCGACATTGGCTGCGGTTGGGGTTCGAACATTGAATACCAGGCTACCGTCAACAAGGTGCCAGACGTTCACGGCTTTACACTGAGCATTGAACAGCACAAAAAGTGCATGGAACGGGCAAAGCATATCCCGAACATCACGGCCACTTGTCAAAACTACCTCCACTACGAGGCGCCCAAGAAGTTTGATGCCATCATGTCAATTTGCATGATTGAGCATGTGGTCACCCCGGATGACGCCCGAGCTGGCAAGGCCATTGACCTTTATCGTGATTACTTCCGTCGTGCCCACTCGTGGAGCAAGCCCGGCAGCTATTTTGGCCTTCAGGCAATCACCCGCTGTGGTGTGCCCCGAAACAAAAAAGACCTCGATGATATGCGACATGCCACGTACGTTATTTTTCCAAATGCGGTCACCCCGCGGGTAGAAGACATCATCGTCGCAGCAAATCCTTACTACGAAGTTATCGAAATGCACTCTCGGCGCCCCGACTACCGAATGACGACGTGGCACTGGCGAGATCGTTTGCGCCAGAACGAAAAAGTTATTCTGGAAAAATGGGGCCAACAAGTTTACGACGATTACGATCGTTATCTCTCCACCTGCATTAAAGCCTTTGAAATGAACTGGCAGTCATTGCACCAGTTCTCTTTGAAGCGGTTGGACTAAGCAAAAATTACCTAAGGGAAGAAGAGGAACACAAATGAGCGAAGTCGACATCTTGGCGATGTTCACAAAAATTGCTGGCGAAGTGGAAAAGGGGAAACAACTTCCCGCCATCAGCCGCGATTCCAAAATTTCTGCACTCGGCATTGATTCTGTATCCATGATGGAAATCATCGGCGTCATCGAAGATGAACTCGATGTCTCCATCCCCGATGAAAAACTCGCGCGCCTTCAGACCGTGGGCGATATCGAGAAAGTAATTCGGGAACAGCGTGGGAACGCTTAGTTTCTTACCCTGCGCCGGGAGCGATTAAGTGGCACAAGTTCCAATGGCCTCCACCCTAGTGGACCTCATGCGCTTTCGCGCAGACTCCACTCCGGACAAGGTAGGATTTATATTTTTGCGCGATGGCCATGCGGACGAAGCACGGCTGACCTACGCCCAGCTCGATAGAAAAGCGCGGCAGATAGCAGAGTACTTGCTAGATGAAGTTCCGCCGGGAAGTCGGGTCTTGATTAATCACCCCCCCGGTCTGGAATACATTTCCTCGTACTTTGGCTGTCTGTATGCCTCTATGGTAGCAGTACCGGTTTATCCACCCCGCTTTAACCAAAAGCTTGACCGCCTAAACTCGATTGTACGTTGTGCTTCGCCGGCTGCTGCTCTGACAGCGAAGCAAACCATGGATACTTTGCGGGCGCCCATCTTAGATAGCCCCCTTTTATCCCCCTTGAAATGGGTTGAAACAGACACTCTGCCCGATATCGAACCAAGCGGGCTAATGCCAACACCGAAGGAAAATGCACTCGCGTTCCTACAGTACACTTCGGGCTCCACCTCAGATCCAAAGGGCGTAATGCTGAGCCACGGCAATTTGATGGCGAACCTTGAAGCCATCAAACAATGTTTCGGGCTTAGTGAAGAGAGTCGTGGGCTCGTTTGGCTTCCGCCCTACCACGATATGGGGTTAATTGGCGGAGTGCTGGAACCTGCTTATGTCGGGTTCCCAGTGGTACTTTTTTCGCCCTATACTTTCTTGCAGCGACCTTATCGCTGGCTCCAAGCTGTTTCCAAGTACCGGGCAACCACCACGGGTGCACCGAATTTCGCGTATGAACTCTGCAGCAGAAGAATTACTGATGAACAGCTCGCTGAAATGGACCTCAGCAGCTTGGACCTTGCTTTCTGCGGGGCCGAGCCGATTCGCGCCGAAATGATTGAACGTTTTTCCAGGCGCTTTGCGAAAGCTGGATTTCGAAGAGAATCTTTTTATCCATGCTACGGCCTAGCTGAGGCGACCTTGATGGTCTCGGGTGGCACCAAGCTTCAAGCACCTATTTTTGAATCGATTGATGGCGATCAGCTAGAGCATCAAGGACGCGCAGTCACTGACACAGAGATCGAAAAGAAAAGCACGCGTCGACTGGTTGGCTGCGGCAAGGAAGTGCCTCTACACAAAGTTCGGATTGTTAACCCAACAACCCTCGCGCTTTGCGAAGAAGGCCACGTCGGAGAAATTTGGTTTAGTGGTCCTAGCGTTGCTCAAGGCTACTGGCAACGCCCCGAAGACACCGAGAGTCACTTTCACGCAAAGATCAGCGGAGACACCGAAGACGACAAGTACTTGCGCACAGGTGATTTAGGATTCCTCCTTAAAGGCGAACTTTTCGTCACAGGAAGACTGAAAGATCTACTGATCATCCACGGACGAAACCTCTACCCACAGGACATCGAACTCACCGTAGAGAACAGCCACGCTTGCCTCAAGTCTGGAGCCGGAGCAGCCTTTGCTCTTTCTCACGAAGACGGAGAACGCCTAGTTGTGGTGCAGGAATTAGAGCGCAAATCAAAGGACATAGACGTAGACGAAGTTACCAATGCCATCCGGGCGTCAGTCATGGAGGCCCACGGTGTATCTCCTTACGCTATTAGTTTGATCGAGCCCAACACCATCCCGCTTACTTCTAGCGGGAAAATTCAGCGCCATGCAGCGCGTAAGCTTTTCCTGGGTGGGGAACTGCGAGAGAGAGCACGTTTCACTGAGAAGTGATAGGATACGAAGCCATGAGAGATCTTCCAACCCTGACACGGGTAACCCGAGAGTTTACTGTGGAGAATCCCACCAAGAGTTGGGCTCTTTTGCTGTCAACTTTTGTCGGCTGGGGAATTTCTGTTTTTGGTACAACGCAAGGTCCTTGGTGGTGCCGAAGTTTCTTCAGCGTTCTTGCGGGCCTTTTCGTTATTAGAGTCTTTATTTTCTACCACGACTACCTGCACGGAGCTATTTTTAGAAACTCCAAAGCAGCTCACTACATTATGTGGTGGTACGGCGTTTTGATTCTCAATCCACCGAATGTTTGGAAGCGGTCTCACAACTACCACCACCAGCACAACGCGCAAATTGCCACTGCCAGTATTGGTTCGTTTCCTGTAATGACCGTGAAGCAGTACGGGGAAGCGAAGCCGATTGAAAAGTTAATGTACCGACTGGCTCGCAACCCCATCACTATTTTCTTTGGTTATTTTTTCATCTTCATTCTTGGAATGTGCCTTAAGTCATTCATTGCGGATCCCAAGCGCCACTACGATTCGTTGGTATCTCTGGTTTTGCACGTTGCTCTTCTCATAGGGCTTACCGCTGCGTTTGGATGGCAGGTAATGGTACTGAGTTTTCTAACCCCTCTGTTTATTGCATGTGCGCTGGGTGGATACTTGTTCTACATGCAGCACAACTTCCCGGGCGTGCAACTCAAGCCCCGGCAAGAATGGACGTATACGTTCGCCGCGCTCAGCTCTTCTAGTTACATGGTTGGTGGCCCGTTAGTGCGCTACTTTACGGGTAATATTGGATACCACCACGTCCACCACCTTAATTCTCAGATCCCTTTTTACAGGCTTCCTGAGGCGATGGCAGCGGTTCCTGAGTTACAAAACCCAATGAGAACTTCGCTTATGCCCTGGGATATCTACAAATGCCTTAAGCTCAAGCTCTGGGACCCAGACCAAAATGAAATGGTCGGCTTCCCCCGAAAAGGGCACACGCTTTTGACTGAGTTCGCTTAGAGGCTCCAGCGCGGCCTGCTGCGCTTTGCTTACCTGTATACGATCGTTAAACGATCACCGGCTTTTAGTTTTGTCTGGTCGATGAGATACCAGTAGACCTCGATTTCGTTGGTCGTAGCATCGTAGCGCCACTGATTCGCTGCCAGTGGCACGCCCGCAAGACTTACCTTGATGCTTGAGCTATCTGTGGGCACTTTCGATAATTTCACCCGTTTCTTGGCGGCCACAAAGGCTCGGAAAATCACCTGTTGGGCGAAATCTTTGATTCCCCGCTCTACACTAGAACTTCCGGTGTATGCATAGTACTTACCCCCACTCGCGTTCACTGAGGCTTGGTAGGAAGGACTTCCGGCCACCGCGAGCGCGCTTATACGCAAAGGTTTTTTGGCTTTCGCATGTTCATCCAAATAGTACTGAGCATACTTTGCAGGTCCCCAACCCGAAATTTCAGACCAACCGTAGTTGCGATACTGATCCCCAGAGGGAGATATGAATATGCCCTCCATTGGGACATTCGCCTCAAAGTAAGGTGAGGACACTGAAGTAACCTGAGAGTACAGAAAACTCCAAGTAGCAATCATAGGAGAGCTCATGCTCGTGTCGCCCGGTGAGTTGTCTATGCGATCGTTGAAACTCCGCACCCAAGAACGATCATCCCAACTCAACAGCACTTTACCGCGGGAATCTTTTATGGGTTTGCGGTACAGACAAGCATCCGACGACAAGTAAATTCCGTAGTGGTGCACACCCGCTCGATCCAGCTCAGCATAGTATTCGTCGATACTTTGTCTGAGGTCCTGAATAAGACAGCTCTCTCCCGAACAAGGGTTCGGAGAGTTATCGACCACCCAAAGGTTATCGATCCTAGCTCCAGGAACAGGATCATCGATCCGAATTCCATCTTCTGTGGGAGGCACTTCAAGGGTCGAAATAATCACGGTCGCAAGCACCGCCGGTCGCCCCTCTGGAGTTACTGAGACGCTAAACTGTTCCTCACCGACTTTAGTCGACACGCCACTTAAAGCACCGTTCGCATCCAAGGCGAGCCAAGCTGCTCCATTCAACTTCGCGAAGGACAGAGCTACGCCATCGGGATTGGATACCTTGGCGGCCAAGTTCGCGGAGAATTTTTGATTTACAAACGTTGTGTAGCGGATCGGATTTTCCAACCAGGTAACCGGCGCAAGCGCTTTTAGCACCTTCACCTGAACTGGACCTTCATCGGTTGCACCCGAACCACCCGTAATTTTCAGTGGGAATGAATGCTCCCCTATTTGAGCCACCTGAGGCTTTAAAACCAACTTCCCAGCGGCATCGACGGATATCCAAGACTCTGTACGAAGCAATTCGAACTTTAGAGGATCTGAGTCTGGGTTATTAACGTACTTTGGCTGATTCAAATCAACTTCCAGCACATCGCCTGCTCGCACAGTGAAAACCAGCGCGGAAAGATTAAGCTTAGGTGGCACTAAGCGCTTCGCTACCTTGCCGAAAGCATCGACGCCGACCCAAACCACGGAATCATCCGAGACTTCAAATGCGGTGGTATAGGCGCCCAGATCGGTGATTGCCGGAGTGCCAGCCACCTGCCCTGTTGCCAAAACTGAAAGCCATGCTGGAGCGACTTTAGACTTCCTGAAACTCAGCACTTTTCCACTTGGGTTTACTACGTAAGGAACCAAGTCGAAACTGAATCGATCTCCTGCGTAGGCAGTTCCAAGATCTATGGGCGCCTTGGTCCACCGCGGACGTTGAGGACGCTGACGTACGTTGATTTGAACTTCTACGTCGTCAAATGCGCCGAAAGAATCTTTCACGCGAACGACCAGACTCGTCAGACCGACATCGACAAGCGCCGGACTACCGATCACCAAACCGGAGGTTGTCACAAATGCCCACGAGGCCGTACCGAGCAATTCAAAACTCAGTCGGTCTCCTGGATCCTCGTCAGTCGCAAAACTCGCGATACTCTGCGGAGGATATGCCTCTGCCACAAACGCATCGGGCAATAATAGGGGCTTCTTGGTCCATCTCGGTGAGTGATTCGCTGACTTTACCCGCACTATGACCGTTACTTGCGCTGAAGCGCCATCGTTCGCCGCAGTCACTTTGTAAACATTGTCACCCACTTCAGCTTCTGTGGGCAGACCCGTCATCTGGCCAGAAGCTGAAAGTGTCAGCCAAGCGCTTGCAGGGCCGGAGTCCTGCCGAAACGTCACCGGCAGTCCATCTAGATCAAGAACCTTATCAGCGAGGGTTTGCGAAAAAGGATTACCGGCAACGACGGAAAATAGAATCGGGTCTTGGCGCCATTTTGGCGGACGCGGATCGCGCACGACAGTGACCTGGATAGTTCCGGGTGTAGTCGCTTTGCCGTCAGAGACAGTAAAACTGAGCGAATGGACTGGCGGACTAATTTGCGAGAACTGAGGCGCAAGTACTAAATCGCCCGTGGTACTGAGGGTTGCCCAAGGAGGCCAGGCAAGCGCCGCAAAAGTTAACGTGTTTGCTCCGTCCTTATCTTCAACGTACTGAGGTGCATTCAAGTTTACCGAAAAAGTCTGCCGTTCCTTTACCGTGAACGAAATGGGGGTATGAACTACCGGTGGCCAGTTGCTTCGAAGCACCTTTCCAGTCACAACCAAGCGACAATCCGCACCGTCTGGATCAGCGACAGTAAACTCGGTGGAGTAGGAACCAATGTTCGCTTCTACTGGCTTTCCCGATAACTGGCCATCAGGCGTGGCTTTCATCCATGTCGGCAAAGCAACTGAAGCAAAGGTCAGAGGATCAGAGTCCGGATCTTGAGCCAAGGAACGCAAATCAAACCGATAGTCCGCATCTTGAAATGCATCGGCCAGAACCGCTGGACTTTGGCAAAGTGGCGGTCGGTTTCTCACGGTAACTTGAACTTTGGTGGTAACCTGAAATTCTCCGTCCGAGACTTGTACTGTCCACTCATGCAATCCCAAGCTGGCGGTCTGGGGAATGCCGGAAAGCTGGCCTGCAGAAAGAGTCGCCCATGCCGATCCGGGGCCACTCCAACTTACCAAGCTGTAAGTCAATGCAGCACCAGGGTCTGGATCTGTTGCAAATGACCTTAGATCCTGAGGGCCGTACGATGTGCGCTTGTAAGCATCGGGGAGTATGATCGGGTTCTTAGACCAAGCCGGGGGCTTGTTAACTAAGTTTACGTTAAACTTCAAAGTCGTTTCGTCTTTGTAGACCACCCCGAGATAGTTTGCGCTAACCCTGGCTTGAAGAGTCACTAGACCGCCATTAGCACGGGTGGGGATCCCCTGAAGCAGACCCGCGTCAGTCATTGAAATCCAGTTTTTGTTTATACCGTCGAAAATTTCAAATTTAAGTGACTCTGACTCGGTGTAGAGCACGAACGAGGGCCCGGAAACCGATTGCGAGTAGTTTGCGTCTTCGGTGGCGTTGCTGATCGCAAGCGGGTTGCTGACCCACTTCGGTCCCTTAAAAACTTTAACCACCTCACCCGATGCAGTAACAGTAGAAGATCCTCCGCTCGTAGTCGTTGCAACGAAACTAAAACCATTAAAAACACCCACGTCGGCACGAGTGGGGACGCGAGTAGCAGTAATGACCCCCTTTGGACTTAGTGTCAGCCAATTGGGAAAGCGAGAGCTAGGATCCTCTAACTTGAAGGTTAGCGGTTTACCCGATGGATCGACGGCAAACTTACTAAGGTCTACAGGCGTAAATGCATTCCCCTCAAGAGTCTTTCCTAAATCCACCGAACTGACGTTCCAATTCGGGGTGGAAACTACATTGAGCACAAATTCGGCGGACGTTCCTCCGTCTATCGGCACTCCACCAGGGCCCATTTCCACTACAGCCACTACGAAACTGAAACTTCCAGTTACTCCTGCTGGGGGGGCGCCCTTCAGTGTGGATGTCCCTGCCGGAATCGACACCCAAGTGGGTGGGGCGGGAGTGGGACGAATTCCCCAGGTCAGCACACCTCCTGTGCCTGTTGCCTTCAGAAAGCTTACTAGATCGTAACTAAACGGTTGGCCCATCGACGGAGTAAGAGTGACGGGACTCTTTGCAAACTCCAACTTGGCCCCATTCGCCGTAGCCGCCTGAAGCAAGACGAACGCAGACAACGCGATCAAACCTTTGGCAAACCGCATAGAGATCTCCCCAGAGATTGGTGTGAAAAGCAGGAACGCAAACCCCAAATTATTGTCGCAAATTGTTCCCCTAGTGGGAACTCGCTACTCGCAATAGCGTAGACCGATGTCTATCCTATCTTTTCTTTTCGGCATGTCGCGGCGCGAACTAAATGACGCACCTAATCTTCGGAATTTCTATCGGAAAGCCCCATCGTCCAGTCGTAGTCGGCAGCGGGGCCATTGAAAGTCATATTGGATCGACTTCCTTCAAAGAACGCTGGCACGGATAGGTTTTGCTCACGGCGCCTTCCGTTTGTGGTACCGCCGTGACAGGAAATCGCAAGGAAAAGAGTCTGCGCGGCAGATGTTCCGCCGCGATCAAGGTGAGCACCGATGGTGCGCTCCACACAGGGCAACGAAGACTCGGAGAAACTAAACTTCACTTTTCTGCCCTTCTCCAACTCGTCCCATGCACCTAGCGAGAAGCTCCCCTCAACGTCAAAATGAACAAAAGCAGTATTTTCGCCCTCTTTCATTTCTAGATCATAAATTATCCTAAGTTTACTCTTGTCCCCCGTGACCTCTCCAAAAGTAAACCGCTCAGACACTACTCCCTTTCCCGGGATTGCATCACTTACATCGAGATTCCCACGAGCGATTCCCCAATTCGCCACAAAACGCACTGGCTCACTAATCAAAGTAGGAAAACCATCGATTGAACTGATGGAAGTTTTGTCTATGCGACGATCGCTGGTTACTCGCATTACAATGAGACCGCGCGTGCCCCCTTCTGCCGCAACGAGGGTCTGGATGCAGTCCATACGACTAAAATGAAGCACCACCTTACGGTCCGGAACTCCGAAGGTGAGAGTTGGGATTAGAAAAATCCAGTACTTCCAGGTCGACATTGAACTACTCCATCGAAAAGATCTTGCCCCTGGTGATAGCCTTGGAAATCCCTGCCAGACAAGCAAAAGCAGCCCTGAATGAAGTTTGCACACTCCAGGCATACACAGGGCCTGTCTCAGACCCAGACGTTGTAAGTCCCGATTCCCAGGCTTGCAGGCGAGTCCCCAGGCTCGTCTGCATAGAACTTCGACAAAAATCATTTTTTGAGCCTACGCACTGAATACGTTTTATCTTGTAAATTCAATTAGATAAGCCGGAGCGACTCCCTCAGGAACTTGGTGCCACACTTGCAATCTAAGGGGGTAATCGAGGTTTCTATGAAGCGTCTATCGGCTATTGCCTGGATATTGTCTTTGCTGGTGATTGTTGCTTGTGGCGGAAAATCCACGCCTCCCCCTCCAGCTGCGAACGCCAATATGCAGGAGTCGCTCAAGACTTTACAAGCCTTGGCAGAGAATGCACGCCAACAGTGCTGCCAATCGGCAACACCTTACATGGTAACTTACGGAACGATGATCTACAGCCAGAACCCCAACGTTCCAGCATCACCAATGCCAGCGCCTACGATGAACGCATGCGCCACTGCAATTCAAAATTTCGAACTTCAATTCCGCACTATCGATAACGGTGCTTATGCGAATCGCCAAGCCCCACAACAATGGCGTGAGCAACAAGGGCGAGCCGTGATTAATTGTGTGGGAGCCAATATGCAAGCGGCTGGACTTCCGGTCAGTGCCATGAGTATTCCCAATTACCTTCCGGCAGCAATGCAGCTAGGAAACAATTTGGCCGCGGCAGTTCCATCTCTTTCAGGTTTCCAAAGTTACGTTTCAACATCCTCCTCCGGTGCAGCTTCAGTGAACCTCAGTGTACCCCAAGCCCCGGCTGCTTCGGGTAACGGCCTGGTTGTAGCCAACGGGCAAACCAATCCGTTTAGCTCTGGCGTTCAAATTATGCCGTACCTCCCGGCGATTCCGGCAGGATACTAAACTGACTTAAGTGTGGCATGCCATGATGAAAAGCGCTCTCATTTCGCTAGTCGTCACTGTCGGCATCGCCGCGCCATGTGAAGCAGGCCCTATTGATCCACAGCAGATTAATACGCTTGCAAACACAGAGGTCTTATCTCGCGCCAAAGATACCAAAGGAAATCTTAGTCACATAAAAACCGATCAAGCCATTGAAGCTGCTTCGGTGCTGGCTGAGAAACTCGCGAAGGACCAACAAATGGATTCGCGAACCGCGCTCAATGCTGCGTTCAATGCGGTAAAAGAAAATCCAGCGATTAAGTTTTTGTGCGAATTCAATGAAACCTGGCCCGAGTATAAAGAATACAAGGGAGAAGCCCCTTCGGTTGATCCCGCCCAAACGTCTGCACCACCGAGAGATCCGACAGCCTGCGACTTGGGTCAAAATATAGTGCAATCTCTCGATACCAAGCTCGCTGCGGAACTGAAGAAACTGGAACCACCTTCTACAACGGGCGGGCCAGTAACCAATGCGGGGAACCAACCCTCCGCACCACCACCCACGAATGGCAATAACCCGGGATTGTCGACCATCGGTTTCTCGGGAGCTCCTATCTTTGGAAAAGCACTCCCAGAAAACCTTAGCTCAAATTCACCTGCGGGAAATCCAGTACATCAGGCAAGTGACGCAGACCAAACAGCTAGTGATGACGAGGCAGCCTCAGCACCGAGCCAACCCATAGCTGACAACAGCAGCAGCCTGGCAGCATTTCGGCAGGTTTTGGACATAAAAGTCCGCGAGAAAGCGATTGATCCCGCTTTGGCCCAGGCCCTAGTCGGGCGCTTAAGTGCGAATCTCGAGCAAGAGCCGGATTTCAATTTGGCGCTGAAAAAAACGGTCACTTCTATGAAGCAGGCCGATGCTCCAATCAACCCGATAAACCAAATTGCTCCAGTCACACCACCCAAGTTTCAAAATACCCAATCGGCAAACATTAAAAATGTAGCCGCGGAGCCGCGACTAGAAAGTCTCAGAGAGATCGCAAGCGGCGGTGCCGTCACTCAAGCTACGCCGGCCCCTTTTTTAGCTGGTATCGCACCCACCAACAAAGGCGCAACAGTACCGAACAAAGAAACGCCGGAACAAATTAAAGCCGAGGTCAACAAAGCTACAGAAGCTGCTCTCGATAAGAAAAATGCTCCGGTGCCACCCTCTTTGTTAGCTTCGACAACGACGTCGAATGGATCGCCTTCGGCGGTGGCTTCCGCGGGAAAATTATTTTCGCTTCCCACAAAACAAACAGCAGCACCAACGAAAGCACCAGCAAAGTCGGAACGCCCGACTGGTATAGGTGCCTTACTGGACGAAGCCCTTTACGCTCTAGGCTTGCACGAAAGAACCGGCCAGAGAGACTTAAGCGAAGCGTTTGATAAATCAGAAAATGCAAATCGGGCCAATAGCATGGAAGCCGCCGTTGCTCTGATGACAAAGCCAATCGAAAACGCACTTGAAGTCACTCACACGGTTGCATCGAACTATGCCCTAGAGCTTTTTGTAGCTAGCTTTGGCCTATCGCTGCTCTTGCTAGGCCTTTACCAACAAAAAAGGCAAAAAAACCGCCGATTGCCCTAGAAGAAAATCTTAGGTTGCTTCTCAACCTCTTCAGGACTCACATGGCTCTTTAGCAGAATTTCGCAAATATGATCGAGTCGCTCAATGTGCTCGTACGCAGACCATGGATCCGCCGCAACACTGCAGACCCCGTGATTTGCCTGGCCAACAATATCAAACTGCAACGATCCGGGTACGCCGTCGTTTTCAAGTCCGAGAGCCTTCGCCGTAGCGTCGCCCAATGCCTCGGAGGTCGCGCGCAGAGGTGGAACCGTAGGCCCCACTCGGGTGTAGCGAAAAATTTCAGGAAACTGCGTGCAAACCTTTTGCAAATTGTAGCCCCGATACAAAGTCGCCACGACGTGGGTTGGGTGTGCGTGAACCACCGCTCGAGTTTTAGGGGCATTTTTCAGCAATAGGTGATGCATATGCAACTCGCCCGAGGGCTTAGCACCCGCTGGGATGACGAGGTTTCTTTTTTTGTCCAATTCCATTCGGATCATTAGCTCAGGATAAATCAGATTCTTGCGCCAAGCCGAAGGTGTAATGTAAACGAACTTACTATTAGACCTGCGCAAACTAGCGTTCCCATCGCGGGTGGTAATCCAACCTCGCTGGTAACAAGCCCTCATTACATCGCCAACCGCCGTAATCATGGAAAGACCCTTTCTTGGTTCTTAGATTGAAGCAAAACTATCTGCAGTAGAAGCTGAAAATGCCCTCACATAGGGCTTGGGAATCTCACTTTGAAGCAGGTCCCCTTCTTTCAGAAAAGGATAAATTTCTCCAAAATGCTTTATCTCCGTGGTCCCCGTACGCCGGGTAATGTGCCAGGGCCTGACCTCTGAACAATGCGATAGACCCATAGCTCCCAAAAGATCTGCCACGCTTCGAACGGTCTCTCGCTGAAAATTTGCGACCCGCACTGTTTTATTTTCCACCACTAGGCCACGTGTCAAAAGAGGGTCTTGGCTCGCGACTCCCGTAGGGCATTTGTTTGAATTGCACCTTAGGGCCTGTATGCAACCCAGAGCCAGCATCATGGCACGAGCGGAATTACACGTGTCGGCCCCCAATGCAAATTTAGAAATAAGATCAAACCCCGAAACCACTTTTCCACTCGCGATAATTCGAATGTTTTTTCTAAGCCCCATCCCCACCAGTACATTGTGAACAAAGACCAAGCCCTCTCGTAGCGGGTAGCCCACGGAGTTAGAAAATTCTAGTGGGGCAGCCCCAGTCCCGCCTTCGCCACCATCTACCGTAATGAAATCGGGTTGAATTCCGGTCTTGAGCATTGCCTTGGCAATGGCTATGAATTCTCGCCTCTTCCCCACGCAGAGTTTAAATCCCACAGGCTTACCGCCTGAAAGTTCTCTTAAGCGGGCAATAAACTCTAAGAGCCCTGTGGGGGTTGAAAACTGTGCATGTGCCGGGGGCGAGATAACATCGTAGCCCATGGCCACACCGCGAATTTGCGCAATCTCCGGACTAACTTTTGCTGCCGGCAAAATTCCCCCATGGCTCGGCTTTGCGCCCTGGGAAAGCTTAAGCTCAATCATCTTTACTTGAGGCAGAGCGGCCTTGTCCTTAAAGATGGAATCGGAAAACTTTCCATCTGGCGTGCGGCAACTAAAATAGGCTGTCCCTATTTGCCAAATAAGATCCCCGCCCGGCCCTAGGTGATAAGGAGAAAGCCCCCCTTCTCCCGTATTGTGCGCAAAGCCTCCCTCGCGAGCGCCCCCGTTAAGTGCCAGCACTGCGTTCTTACTCAGCGACCCGTAGCTCATGGCCGAAACATTCAAGATACTAGCGCTGTAGGGCTGCTTGCATTCTGGGCCGCCAAATACAACGCGCAAAGAAGCGGGATCGACATGCTTGGGCGCCAAAGAATGGGCCGCCCACTCGTACCCAACGTCGTCTACTTTCTTTTGCGTCCCAAACGGTAAAGTATCAAGTTCGCGTTTGCTGCGTTGGTACACAATGGATCGATTTTCTCGGCTAAAAGGAACTCCATCGGAATTGGACTCGACAAAGTATTGATTTATCTCGGGCCGAACCGCCTCGAGCAAGTACCGAAAGTGTCCGAGGAGAGGAAAGTTTCTTCGTATGCTGTGTCGCGTCTGAAAATAATCCATCGAGCCCAACACGCCCAACGGAACTATGAGCAACCCCGCCCACCACAGCAGCGGAAATACGAAAGCCAAGACCAAGAAAAGACCAAAAAAGAGTGTCGATCCATACAAGAAGTAACGGTGCATTTGGAAAGGTTATGCGCGTTGATAAGAGTGGTAAAGATATTACGTTTTTTGGTCGATAGAGGGCTGTGTACCCGAACAAATTTGACTCGCTGCACTAGGCTGCTTCTGCTCGTAAGCGCCTTGTTTCTTGGTTCCTGCAACCCATTGGGCTCTCGCTCCACTGTGGGCGGCACTGACGGCGCGCAAATTGGTCCAGCGGCCACACTCACTGCTTCAGCCGGTCTTTATTCGAATGTGTCCCCTTTACCAGTCACGATCGCATGGAATCGTAGCGTGACCGGCTTCACACTCTCGGATCTATCTGTAACCAATGGCACCCTTCAAAACTTTTCCGGATCAGGAGCCACTTACACCGTGGAAGTGGTAGCCAGTTCGGAGGGCGCGGTGAGAGTCACTCTTGCCGCAGAGTCGGTCGAAGATTCCAGTGGAAACTCCAACGAAGCTTCGGCAGAATTTTTGTTCTACTACGACATTACTCAACCTTCGGTTACGATTGCCCGACACCCAGCGCAAACCGCGTTCACCGAGACACTTCCGATTACATTCACAATCCAATTCAGTGAACCGATGAGCACCACCACGTTTACTACGGCGACCTTCACTCAGTCTGGAAGAGCAAGCGGCGTTACGTGGACCTTAAACAATTCGGGCGACAACCAAAACTTCACTCTTGTTGCATCCGCCATCACGGGAGGAGCCGGAAGCCTCAACCCATCCCTCATCGCGGGCGCAGTGAGTGACCGAGGCGGAAATACTATCCCCGCTTCCGCCGGAAGTTACGCGGTAGAGTACCTTCCCAATTACTTGTCCACGAAACTCTGGCTCCGTGCTGATTCCCTTTCTGCAGCAAACGGGGCACCCATAACCTCTTGGACAGATCTAAGCCCCTCCGCGAATACCCCGACTGAAGTGGGCTCTCCTCCTAGCTTTGTGACCGCCGCCACCAATGGACTGCCAGCGGTGCGATTTAACGGGGCGTCTCGCCTCACCACCCCGTCAAATACGAACGTTACTGGCAATCCCGACTTAAGTCTGATGGTAGTCACTCGAGTGTTGGCGGTCGGAGTTCCTACATTCCCAGCCTTTCTACAGCTTGGATCGGCAGCCGCCGATGGAGCTAGCGCCTGGTTTGGTCTTGAGTCGACCACGAACAATCCCTACTCAGGATTCTACAATGGTGGAAGCAAATCCGCCGCCACTCTACCCGCGGATTTTGCGATCTACACTTGGATTAGAAATTCGGGCAGCGGAAGCAACAACGCACAAACAGGGAATTCTCTTTACTTAAATGGCACGGCGATCGCGACCTCTTCAGCGCTAAATCCCGTCTCAGTGAACCTTACCAATGGGCCCATCTTGGTCGGGCGCTCCACCAACCTACCGATTCAAGCGGACATCGCTGAGGCAATTGTTTTTTCGGGAGTGGCGCTTTCAACTTCAAACCGAATTCTCATAGAGAATTACTTAAACGCAAAGTATTCGCTCTACTAAGGAAGTGTCGATTGATTCAAATAATCTTACTACTTAGCCTCATCACAGTCGAACTTGGATTCGCGGAACACTCTACGAGCATTGCGACTCTTCACCCGATTATCACTTCACAAATAGGCGTGCGTGGAGGCAGGAAAGTCGACAAAAACCATCCTCGGTTCAGCGCCTACAGACCAGTAGTACTTATTAAAAGGCGCTACGAACGATTCAATGAGGAAACGAGGGAGTGGGAAACCAAGCAGGAAGTATGTTCGGGTGTGATTGTAAATGAAGCCTGCGTTCTGACAGCACAACATTGCCTTGAAGGGGAAAAAGAAAAAACTCTCTCGATTTCGATTCACACCGGCACTGAGCCCAATCAAAACGAGCCGGAAGCCTACATCAAACACTTCCTCACACCAAAGAAAGTGCCCTCGGATTTTATTCCTCCCAGTGGCGGCCCCGCTGATATGGCGATTGATATTGCTGTCGCGCGAATTGAAGGAGGGCGTATCTGGGGCGGTGATTCTTTACCTAGCTCTCAGCTCCACGATGCCGAGACTCAGATTCGCTTAGCCCCCCCGACGTCACGCACTCCAGTCCAAGTGGTGGGATACGGAATCATGAACTCCAACTACAATGAAAAAACAGAAAAGTGGGAACAAGTTGGCGCCGGAATAAAGCGGGACGGGGACCTCGAACTCATTTCAAAGATTGATGGAACCAACTACCTAATCGAAACAAAGCCCGGGGACGAAAATCAATCTGCGGGCTCTGGAGACAGTGGCGGTGTCTTAGTAGATGTGACAGATAATAAACTTCTCGTATATGGGGTTACTGGCTCGGTAAATTCACGTGTCCTCACCAAAGTTTCCCGAAACTACTATACCTCCGTCTCAAAACACCGCCCTTGGATCGAGAAGGGGCTAAATACTTTTCAGTGTTACGACGCAGAAGCAGAAAGAAGAAAATTAGAAGATTTAATATTGGCTGAAGGCAAACCCTACAAGAAACTCTCAGCCTTCCTAGACTCTAATCCCACCTTCCACAAGGCGGTTGAGTCCCAGCTCGCTAAAGCCGTGAACCTTAGTGCTCATTCAAACTCAGAGACGTTTCCTTTTTTAAGAATTCGTACAGTTCGAGTCGACAAAGACGGAGACCTTTTCTTGGACTGGTTTGCAACCCCGACTGAATCACAGGAGCAGGACTCCGATTTTTTTCGTAGAAACCCACAACACCTGCAGACCCCGTCTTCCAATGGAACTCTTTCCATTGCCAAAAGAAGACCCGCCCCACCCCCACGCTAAACTCGCCGGAGCTTTCTTCTTTGTAGCTCAGAGGCAATGAGCGAGAACTCCCTAGAAGATTGCCCCCGTATCGCAGTATTTTCCTGAGCCCGCCGAGTGAGATAGGGGATCATTTCAGCAACAGGCCCATAGGGTACGTACTTGGCTACACGGTAACCTTGCGCCGCCAGGTTGCTAGTTAAGTGGTCACTCATACCGAGAAGCTGAGCAAACCAAAAGCGCTTATCGTCGCGAGAAAGCCCGCGAGACTCCATCGATTGAGCTAGTAGCAGCGTCGATTGATCGTTATGCGTACCAGCGCAAAGACTGACTCGATCTGAATTTTCCAAACACCATTCGATAGCAGCATCATAGTCGCGGTCCGTGGCTTCTTTGGTGGCATGCACTGGACTGGGGACAAGATTCTCTTCTGCCCTGGCGCGTTCTTTTTCTAGGTACGCCCCTCTGACCACTTTCAATCCCAGATGAAACTCCCGAGTCTTGGCGTCTTCTAATAGCCTCTTTAGGTAGTCGATTCGGTCTGTGCGATACATCTGGACGGTAGTGAATATCAAAGCTCGCTCTTGATTAAACCGAGCCATCAGCCCCTCCACCAATCGGTCGATGGTGTCTTGAATCCAAGTTTCTTCCGCATCTACCAACACTGGAACGCCCGCTTTTTGAGCCGCCTGGGCGATTCCCTCAAGGCGGGCTACCGCCCTATCCCACTCGGCCCCTGCTTTCGGCCTTTCTAAAAGACCAAATCGAACGACTCCAGTGACTTTAAACACAGCGAACGGAATGGCCGGATTGCGTTTTGCTTCCTCGATGGTTCTCAAAATCTCTGCTTGAGTATCGTCGAGCCCCGCCTCTTCGCTACGTCCTTCAACCGAATAGTCCAAAATGGTTCCAATGCCAGAACGAGAAAGGCGATCTATTGTGGAATGGCAATCATCAATACTCTCCCCGCCACAAAACTGACCGAAGAGTGTTGCTTTTATGAAAGATTCTAGAGGCAAGCGAAGTCTCAGACCCCACTGCATCGCAACAGCGCCCGAGGACACCAGCCAGGGTTGCCCCAATAGGCGAAATAGCCAATAGGACTTTTTCAATTCCCTATCGGTTTTTGTCTGAAAAGCGACCTGAGTATCAGAGAGGTTCAACACGGCGAAAAGCTTAGTATGGCACTGGCCGAGATTCAAATCCCTTCAGTGCACTACCGAGTACGCAGGACAAAATCGGTTTTCCGATAACCCTGCGCTTCCGCCAAGGCAAGAATCGAATCCATGACGGCGGGCTCAAGGGGCTTTCGTACCAACACCCAACCGTATTTTCTAGAAGGACTTCCAACTAACGCCCAGCTATATAGGCCCTCGGCATTCACCGGACCCAATCCAACGATCCAATAGTCCCCGGTCCCAATGCCAAGCCAGCGCAGCAGGGCCAGACCCGTGAAGTTTACTTCTAACTTTGAATTCGAAGAGTCCTGGACGGTCTTCCCAATAGCACGCGCCACTTCTTTTTGAGATTTTCCGTCCTTATCGAAACGGTAGCACGTGTTTTCCACCGAGATTTTACCGCCTTCGAGTGCCCCGTATTTTGCGACGGTGTTGAAGCATTCCCCGAATTCACCACGCTTATTGTCTTGAAATGAGTTTGGGATTCGCATCACTTCTTGCCATTCACCCAAGTATTTCTGCAAATCCACCGATTCTACGGTTTGAAGATCGGCTGCTTGGGCCAAAAACGCGTTCAGGACAAGAGCATAAAATGTGAGTTTCATTGGGATATTCTATCCCTTCCAGACCAAAAAGGCACCTTCATGGATGGCCGCCAACTCAGCTATTGGCCAAAGCCACCAGAGTTGCTAGAAGAATCGGGTGTTTATCCGGGTGGTTTTTGCGTTCATTCTTGTGGTGCCTTCCATCTCTTGGAGCGCTCCGCCCGAAGAAGATCCGGATCCCCATTCTCTTAGGGAAGCCGTAGAGTTTTGGAAGGCACACGAATGTGGCCAAGCAATCCTTCGGCACGCTGGCCATGATCGCCCCGTATTTGGCTCTCGTGCATTAGCCAAAGCATACATCGCGCTTCGACTCGATAGAACCCTCCACAAACAAATGCCGCCTCTTTCTCTTCGAGTTCCTTCGATCGAAGAAATCGGAGTAAACACAAGGCGCCTGCTTCGAGACAGAGAACAGGTCACCGATTACCTTGCGGGGTTCCTCTATGACCTCGTGCTATCTCAAGTTTCGCGCCATGTGGGACAAGCGATGAGAATGAATCTTTTCCCGATTGATAATTCCGTGCCTGGCGCAGAACCGATTGCTTTTAGCCTTGAAGCTGCAGAGGCCTATTTCCTGTCATGGCAAGTAGCCGAGCCTGAGAACGCCAATGTCAGCAACCGAAACCGCTCTGAGTTCGCTGGCTATCTCCTGCCGGGCTTTGCATCTTTCAAAGCACTTGCCGCACGTATTTCCCTTTTGGACGAACAAAGTGAAAGGGAACTATTTCTCCTGCGAGCCTTAGCTGGCAGCCTTGCGCACATATCAAGTCAGCTGAGAGGACTTCCAGAGGAAGATTGGACTCTAACCACCCTTCGCGGCCTCCACAGGCAACTTAACGATAAGACCGGGCATAGCAAACTTGTAGCGGAATCTCCCCTGGAACGCCTTAGCCTTTCTTGGCTTGAATTCCTTCCGTCGCCGCGCGGCTTGAGAACATTCGTCCACCAAGTAGAACGGCGCAGAATACGAGGCCCAGCCGATATGCGTGGACGTCTTATTGTTGAATGTGCGGATTGCCCCACCCTGCCTAAGACTTTAGGCTCCCTCGTTTCCCATCGAGTTCAGTTCGACAGTCGGACTATAGGCCTACTTATTCCTTTACCGGCAGACCAACGCGAAAAATTAGCGAAATTTATAGATCGCATCGCCGAAGTAATTGAACCGCTCTTGGAATTTGACCTAATCGATTAAAGCTGCTTTAGCTTAGAGGATGAGACTAGAAAAAATCCTCTCTTTGTTTCCAAATATTTTCTTACTTGCCGCGGCCTTGCTCTTAGCAGGGTCCTGCACCCGAAAGGTGGAGACTCTCCAGCTTTGGCAAACCAGCCCACATGGAGAGGTCCCGGCCTGGGATCAAGTGAAGCCAGAAAACTTCCCTGCCCAATTCGACGCCGCTATCGCGGAAGCCAAGAAAGAAATCCAGGGGATTACCTCGAATCCGAATCCCCCCACGTTTGAAAACACCATCATTCCTCTCGAACGATCAGGAAAAACACTCAGTGAGCTAAGTGCGATCTTTGATGTCCATACCTCAAATTTAAACATCGGTAAGATGCCCGAAATCGAAGCGATCGTGAACCCAAAGCTTTCGGCGCACTCCGATAGCGTCACTCAAAATGCTGAGCTTTTTGCGCGTATCGCTGAAGTACACAAATCCGCCGAGCTTTGGGATCCAGCTGAGAAACGCCTAGTTGAGAACACCTACAAAAGTTTTGTACGCCAAGGGGCGAAACTGAACCCTGAACAAAAAGCGCGCCTGTCGGAGCTGAATCAGTCGATTAGCAAGTACGAAACGCAGTTCGGCCAGAACATGCTGAACGATGAATCGAATCTAGTTACATGGATTCAAAACGAAGAAGACCTGGCGGGATTGAGCCCCGCGCAAATAAGCGGGTACGCCGAGGCTGCGCAAGAGATTGTCGAAAGTGCGAAAACCTCGTCGACTCCGATAGAAAACCCAGGAAAATGGGCCGTTCGAAACACTCGCTCGGCGATGGAGCCCTTTCTCACTTACTCCACAAACCGCCCACTTCGCGAGAAAGTTTGGCGCACATATTACAGTCGCGGCGATAATGGCGACAAAAATGACAACAACCAAATCGTCACCAAAATCCTTTCGCTACGAGCAGAGCGAGCGAAATTGCTTGGGTACGAAAGCCACGCTCATTTGAACCTCGAGTCACGCGTAGCCAAAACACCCGACAACGCCATGGAATTGATGATGAAGGTTTGGCCCAAGGCAGTAGAGCGAGTAAAAGAAGAAGTCGGCGACATGCAGAAAATCGCGGATGCCGAAGGACAAGGCATCACAATTGAGGCATGGGACTACCGTTACTACGCCGAAAAAGTGCGCAAAGCTAAGTACGATCTCAATTCCAGCGAAGTAAACGAATACCTACAACTTGAGAAGATGATCGAAGCAATCCATTGGATGGCCAAGGAAGTATTCGAACTTAACTTTACCCGCGTCACTGACATTCCGGTTTTCCACCCAGATGTGCGTGTTTACCGAGTGACTGACCTCGCCGGAAAACTTGTTGGTCTGTGGTACTTAGATCCGTATGCCCGTGATGGGAAGCGAAGTGGCGCGTGGATGACCGATTACCGCGCCCAGCAAAATATTGATGGCAACTGGGTAACTCCGATTGTGTCTAACAACTCGAACCTCGTTAAGACCGATGATGGAAAGCCCGTCTTAATTGGTTGGGACGATGCTGTTACATTGTTCCACGAGTTCGGCCATGCGCTCCACGGACTCTCCTCGAACGTGAAGTACCCGTCGCAATCTGGCACCAGTGTCGCGCGGGACTATGTAGAGTTTCCATCACAGCTTATCGAGCATTGGCTGCCAACAAATGAAGTCCTAACTCGCTTTGCCGTTCACTACCAAACCGGCAAGCCAATGCCTCCAGAACTTCTTCAGAAAATTAAGAATGCCTCGAAGTTCAATCAAGGTTTTTCCACCGTTGAATACCTATCGGCCGCATTGGTAGACATGAAGCTTCATCTAACGACGCAGACCATTGATCCGAAGGCTTTTGAACGCGATACTTTGGAAGAGCTTCATATGCCCAAGGAAGTGGTAATGCGACACCGAATCCCCCACTTTCTCCACATATTTGGGAACGGTTACGAGGCCGGGTACTATAGCTACCTGTGGAGCGACGCATTGACCGCGGATGCAGCCAATTTGTTTGAAGGTCAGGAAGGTGGCTACTACAACAAAAGAGCCGCAAAATCCTTGATCAAAAACGTGTTCTCCGTGGGTGACACGATTGATCCCGCTGAGGGCTTTCGACGCTTTCGAGGTCGGGACGTTGATACAACGGCCCTACTTAAAAAACGAGGGTTCCCTATCGACTGAGCGTTGTTGCACTATATGGGGCGCCGCCCCGATCCATTCGATTGGATAAGCTGGAGTGCTACGACAATGACAGCGAGGACCAAAAGAAAATGCAGGTAGCCACCCATAGTATAGGAACTCACTAAACCCAACGTCCAGAGAACCAAAAGAACAACCGACACAGTCCACAACATATCTCTTCCTTTCGAAATAGGCCCAAGGGACTCTTAGCACGTTCTCTAGTTGTTAGGGATAAATACAAAGAAATTACGGAAAGCAATACAAACTCATCCGCAAATTGTTTACGGCTCCGCTAAAACGAATGGCTCAGCTCCTTAAAGTGACCAGAAAAGGTTCTAATTATGGGATCGTTAGAGTTCTGATCGTGGCAACTCAGCCAGAGTCTATGAGCCCAACATCCTTTTTTCGGACCAACTATTCGAATTAAGCGGGTCTGTACTTCCCGTTGAACGCACGGCAACAAGGCGAAGGCAAGACCCACTCTATCCAATACCAACCTAAGCGATGCACTCATTGAGGCGCTTTCGAATGCTACTCGAACTTTAACTCCCTTACTTTCCAGAAATAGATCAGCTTCCGCCCTGAACTTAGTGTTCGCCGCGGGCATTAACCATTGTAGCGTTTGTTTTGTGAGGGAGACTTCCTTCTCCTTATATGAGCAAATGAGAACCACCGGCACTTCTGCCCGGACTAAACTCACAACGTCCTGATCTACAATGGCGCCATTAGTTACGATGAGATCTAACTCTCGAAAGCTCAGTTTCTCCACTAAGTGTGCGTGCGCTCCAGAAATCAAAGTTACTTTCGGCCGCTCTGCTGGCGCATGAGCTTTCAAAAAACTACTCACGACAGCGGCAACAAGCGAACTATCTACCTCTTCGCTCACACCAACAACGATCCGCCTGGCAACTGAAGGAACTCGTTCAATAACGAGCTCACTAAGCTCCTCGGAAACCTCAAACATACGTCGACAGAATCCATAGATAAGCAAGCCAGATTCACTTAGCTGATTGCGACGCCCCACCTTTTTGAAAAGCCTCATACCAAGGGCCGATTCAAGAACTTTGAGCTGACTGCTCAACGACGGCTGGGAAATTCTTAAGTGCTCAGCGGCAGCCGTACCAGTGGCAGACTTCGCTGTGATGTAGAAGTAGTACAGATGATTAAAATTGAACACGCATAGCTAACTACTATGTGAATCATAGGAATTATATATTTTTATTAATTAAACGATGCGCGCATAAGTGAAACCTCATAAACGAACAAGGAGTTCAAAAATGAATAATGAAACCACAAAACAAAATTGGTCCGAAATTAAAAGCCAAATCAAATCCCGTTTTGGAAAATTGACTGATGAAAGCATTGAATCAGCGAAAGAAAACTTGGATCTTTTAACGTCAAAGCTGCAGTCAGCTTATGGTTATGCGAAAGACCAGGCCGAGAAAGAGCTCGCTAACTTCAAGAAAACCCTTAATTCGGGAAATGAAATGAATGTGAAGTCGAGCAGTGAGCGCGCCAGGCCCGAGCAAGAGTCCACTGCACAGGAAGCAAAGCCTGCTATGGCTGAAGGGAAACCAGCGGCGGCAGAAACAGCAAAACCACACACCATCGGCGACTCAAAAAAAGTAGCATAACAAGAAAAAGAGGAGGGAAATCCCCTCCTCTTTTTTCATCTATATTCCCTAACAATAAGTCCTGTCAGAAGCCCGGCAACGCGTAGCCAGCCTATCTAAACCACCGAAAATACGAAGCTATCAGACAACCCACTTGAGCTTCGGCGCGAAAACGAGTAAAAAGCGCGCCATGGCAGTTGGCGGCAAAATTCGACTCCGCTCCATCGAACAGAAGCACGCATTGGCGGTTTGTTTTTTTCTTCTCGTATGCGTCCCCTCCATTGCCTGCCATCAACTACTCATTGAGGCATCCACACTTTATTTGAATGCGCGGGTCGAGCGAATACTTACCCGCGAAATAGCCACAGTGGTTTTGCGACCAGGAGCGATGGATAGGGCTACTTTGGAGGAAGTCACCGGTTTACCTCCGGGCGCCGTCATATCACCGGCAGGCGATAGGATCTTTCGACATTATATCGAGCGGCCTGAAGACTATAATTCAATTCTTGAATCTCTCACTCTGCTGAGCGGCTACCAGCCATTCGTTGATTCTTCCGTAAACGTTTATAAGAGAATCTATCCGGACCTGTCGGGACTTTGCTTAACAGACCCCAGTGCGCGACCTAGGGATGTTGGCCTTTTAGACGGCGAAGCGTATCACTATGTCGATATTCAATTACCCCCCGAGACTCCAGTGATTTCGCTTGGTGGATTGAGTAGGACCCATCTAGTACCAATGCCTCGCCGTTATCAAAAATGGATACAGGAACGCTATGTGAAGTACCGAGAGGGCATCTACTTGCCACCCGCCGAATATGAAATGTGCCAAAAGATCGAAGCAAGAGAAGCAGGCCGCGATATTTCCGAGAGTTATTCAATAAAATTTAAACTCATCGGAACTGGCTCGTATCCGGGCCATTAGCTCCAGTTAGAAGTAGTGTTTTCGTTTCAAGGAGCGAGGCCCGATTGAAAAACCGCGCCGTCAAAATTAATCTCAGGAAATGTTAGAGCCCTGGTTTTAACCAACCATTTCTGGTCACTAATTGCCTCAAGGAAATCCCCAGTTCCCTCAACGGCCACAACGGTGATCGGATGCTGCTTGGCGGCTTTTCTTAGCTTTTCAAATAGAGGCCGCCTGCTTTCCTCGTTAACCGGATCGAATAGATAAAAAACATCTCCCTCTCGAAACTCAAACTCTTTTGAAATCACATCCTGCATTTTGAACTCGGCGTTTTCGAATCCCAGATTTTCTTTTGCATTTTGCGCAAGAGAAACCATATTGCCGTTAATTTCATATCCGATGTATCTCAAAGAAGGAAACCGCGCGCCAACATACATTCCCAACCGTCCGATTCCGCACCCAACGTCCACCACCAAAGCATTTTTCTTTGGAGCAACCGCCTCCATCATGAATTGAAGATAGAGATAACTCACCCCGTAGTGTTCATCTGACCAGGAGGCAGATCCCCTGTCGGATACCAACAACCCAGCTTCCTTTCTGACACTTTTCTCACTTAAGCCCATAAGCGCATCGATCATGCGCGTGTGCTGCAAGTCGTAGTCAATTCCCAACAACGGATCGTGAAGGTTGTTGGGAAATTGAAATAGTTCCGGATTTTGAATAAATTTCGCAGTTTCACTATTCTGCGATCTTTCAAGAAGCAATTGGACAATTGCAGCCGTCAATTTCCGTCCATTCACTCTCAAAAGAGTGCGTCGAGCTGGAGTAAGAAGATCTATACCGTGCTTTGGGGATCGAGCTACAGCTCCAAGTACAGCGGTTTCAAGTCCTATATTCCAAAGTCTCTCGGTTGACATACTCCTTAGCGATTTTAATCTTTCGACATCAGAAAGAGGAAGTATTCGCTCGACGTCGATAAAACTCTTATTCACTTCCGCTACCGATAGCTCCCGACGCGCAAGAGCAGAGTAAACCTTTTTACAGCTTAACTCGCCCCAAACGACGGAGCTTATACCAAACAGAAGAAAGACCTTCCAACGGAGCGCAAACCGATGATGCATTGAAAGGATCCTACACTGAAACCAATAGGAGAAGTAGCAGATCCGAAGGAGGAAACTCGTTGGGCCCATTCCTGCCAGAGCGAAACACCTCTACGTTTAATCAGTTTTTATTGCGCTGCCCAAAAGACAAGAAAGAGTGGCAAGCATGGAGGAAGGAGCTCATTTCGGTGCTACAGATGGATACAGGAACGCTATGTGAAGTACCGAGAGGGCATCTACTTGCCACCCGCCGAATATGAAATGTGCCAAAAGATCGAAGCAAGAGAAGCAGGCCGCGATATTTCCGAGAGTTATTCAATAGAATTTAAACTCATCGGAACTGGCTCGTATCAGGGCCATTAGCCGGAATTAGAAGCAGCAGATCCGAGGGCAAAATATCGTTGAGGGGCCCTTCACCGAAGCTTTACATTCTACTGATTTGCTGGGATAAGCGGCCACGAAGCGAATGACCGCGTAATGGTCCATAAGTTCTTTCCTTAATGTTCCCCAGCGGGCCTTTCCACCACACTGACTTAAGCATTGGGCCATCTCCAATTTTGGCGGCGAAATTGTAGAGTTTCATTTAGGAGAATGTAGTTTGAAGCAAAAGCAAAATAGAGCTTCGCTTATCTTTTTGGCATCGGGCCTATTTGTTGCCCTGCAAGCTACAGGGGAACGCCCCGAGGCTAAACCTTTGGTTGGTATTCCGATAGAATTCATCCAATTGCTAGAGAAGTTAAAGAGCGGGGCCCCCGCCGATCCAGCTTCCTTTTTGTCACTCACCCGGGATTCCGTGGGTGACGACTTCACTGTTGCCTTGCGTTCGGAATCAGCCCAGGGGGAACATCGCGCTGTGCTTTTTCCAAATCTCGGAAAAGTAATAAACACGATTGGCCAAAATGGTTCGATTGAAGGCGTAATGGACACTGATGGACCCAACGGAACTGTTCCTTACGAGATCACTTTTCATCCGCCCAAGAAAGCCGGCGATAAACCAGCGCACTCAATTCAATATTCTCCAACGACTTGTGTCCAGTGCCACACCGAACAACATGTCTATATCTGGAGAAGGATTCCGAGTTGGCCAGCCTTCGTAGGCGGAGACAATGACGCGGCCACGAAAACCGATCACGCGACCGCTTTTGCAGACCCGATACTTAAGCCGCTTCAGACAAAAGATGGAGTCGCTCAGCCATTTCCCTATCCATACCTCGCCACAGTGACTGAACCAAAGTTGAGCGCAATGCCCAATACCCGCCTAAGCCTTTTGGTGATTAGTCGGGCGACACGATCGCTTTGGAATCGAGTCCGTAGTCACCATCCGGACCGATATTTGAAATACGCGCCCTTGCTTCTCCGGACTCTGGTTTGCGAAACAAAAACAGACCAAGAGGACGTAAAAGTATTTCTCGCGGATTACCAAAAAGCCTTCCCCAGAGAGAACGCCATTTGGGAAGAAGCCAAAAATTCTTTGCCACCCGCTAGGGCATTGTCTCTAAAAATCCTCCATTTTCTCGGCATGAAGCCCCACCAGATTATACTCACTGAGCCGTGGGACGAAAAAGACCCGCTTGCCTCATCTGCGAACCTGAAGGCTATGTTGGAAACGCAATTTGGTTTTCTTAGGAACGACCAACTGAGTACTCCGCTGGATTTTGGCCTACATGCGAGCTTGGGGTCTCGTTTGTCCGGACTAATCGCCAAAGAAATAGGCGTGAAAGTTCCAAGGGAATTATCAGTTTCTTTAGCTGGCCTTAGAGAAATCATCACCCCTAACTCAGATCCTTTCAGCAGCGAGTCTCAGATTTTGAGCATGTTAGACAACCCAGAGTTCCTCTCTAGGCTAGACATGCTTGCCCCCGGAACTGCAGATATTATGACTCCGCTTTCCGTTCAAAACCTTAGTTTTAAATTTAAAGCGAATCCAAACGCCGCAGGAAACTTCTGCAATGAAGTGCTCTCCAGGAGCATTGAAAACATTGGCAATGCCGCAAAATCCCCGAAAGCCCCACTCGAAAAACGAACTACTAAAGGCAATCACTAAACCTTCAACATTGGGCTCTTGGCAGTTCAAGGTGGGGAGGAGGGCGAAAAACGGGGAAAATGGGCCCAGTTGGGATCGAACCAACAACCACCAGATTAGAAATCTGGTGCTCTATCCTATTGAGCTATAGGCCCGTAATAATTTGAATTGTAAGGATATTGGCGTAGCACGGGTGAATGGGATTTGTCGATTGCTTACCAGGATTTCCTACGACTAGGCGATATATTTTCGTTCGCGAGCCAGGGTACAATCTATAAGCAATTGAATTTTCTAATTAAATATCCCAACTAAGAGGAAGATCGCTGACTTCTTTTCTTAAGCGTGTGCAAACCAAAAAACGCGACGAAGAGTACGGCCACTCCCCAAACACAGGCTATAGCCCAATGCGCCCCTAGTGCTGACAGCACCCCACCACCACCAAATTCGTCCACCGAAGAGCACGAGATCGTGCAACCCGAATTCGTATAACAACTAACAACTCCAGCGCCATTGGTGCCGGTGTAAGCGCAGCCCGTGCAGGCGGTGCATCCCCCCACTCTATTGGCGTTGTCATTACAAAAATTGGCTGCGGCGGGCGCAGAGCAACCGGAGTTGTTTATGTACAGTATATTGGAAGCAGTATCCCAATTCTGGTCCGTTTTCCCGATGCTAAAGCAGTATTGACAAGCCACGCCTTCTTGTACGTTCTTGGAAGATTCCTGTAAATTGGATTACGACGAAATACATTACCAATGGCGTCGCTCGCTTCGCTTTCGCAGGATGTGCCAACCAAAGATAGCGACGAAAAGTGCCGCCCCTCCCCAGACACAAGCCATAGCCCAATGGGCCCCTAGGGCTGAGAACATGCCAACTCCACCAAACTCGTCCACCGAAGAACAAGGAGTCGTGCAGCCCGAATTCGTATAACAACTAACAATCCCCGAACCGTTTGTTCCCGTGTACGCGCAGCCCGTGCACACAGTGCATCCCCCGAGCCTACTAGCGTTGTTCTCACAAGCGTTGGCAGAGACAGGGGTGGAGCAACCCGAGTTATTGACGTACAAAGTATTGCTAGAAGACTCCCAATGCCGATCTGTTTTTCCGCCGGTAAAGCAATACTGACAAGCCATGTGTTTTGTCTAATTCTTTGGGTGATTCTTGTAAATCTATTACTGTCTATTGAGACAGTCGAGGCGCTTGGCCCATCGAAGTTACTGGAATTCGGACAGCCGAACGAGCTAGAAATCCGGACCAGACGTGGAGGTAGAAAATCATAAAAACGCCGTATAAGACCCAACCTAAAGAATTGTGAAACAGAACACTCACCGCCGCAACACTCGGCCCATTTCCCCAATAATGGCCCACCACTAAAACGGCCAACGCATACAGACAAATTCTTGCCGTATTGAGGAGATAAATCGCAAGAGCACCTATCACAAGAAAACTCGCTCCACGAAACAAACCAAACAAGTCGCCTCGCGCCATTAAAATAAGCGTGGCAGCAAAAATGAAGAAATAAACCCCTTCCATCCCTCCACAGCCAATGCCGATAGAGATGGTATGCAGCGGATGGTAGATAACCTGGTAAAGTCCGCCGCCTGGGTCAACCCAATCAGCCTCGCAACTTATATTTGAAATTAATGGACTGAGCACACCACAAACCATTTTTCCAGTTAGGCGCGTCGCCGGAAGCCACGTTCCAGTTAGAAAGTTTTTGCAAAGCACCGTGGAACTACCCACCAATAGCGCAGGCCAAAGAAGACCGCTCTTAGGATGCGCAAAAAAAGCGCGAGGCGAGATAAAAACTGTGATCCCAGAAAGCACCGTGGCTATAGCGAGGGCGTACCAAGCAATCGGAAAAAACACCGGAAAAGCAGCCCTGAAATCTGCATACCACACATTCGCAGCAAGAAAACTGATCAATAGAAATTGATTTACTAGTAACCCAACCTTATTAAAGGAAGTTTTAACGATTTCTTCCGCGTTCATCGAAAAAATCATTACAAAAAATGCAATGAGCGAAGGAAAAACAAAGTCGTAGTCGGTCATCCCCACGTAGCCAATACGCAACTCAAAAACTGACCGGACCAAAAATCGCAGCAAAATAAATTCCGACAGCGGAAGAAGCAAAAGCCAAGCAGAAGTCTTTACAGCGCTGATCCACAGTTTCACGCGAAAATTGTAACATAGTCGAAAGAAGACCAATCGAAAAATGAAGAGGCACCGCGCTATCGAAATCGCTTTCGAAAGAGGTATCCACCCAGGAAAACCACCAGAAGTACCGCCACTAGCCACGTGCCAGCACCCATGGCTCCAACTCGTGGCGTCAGAAAAACACCTGAATCACCAAGCTCGGGGACTGACGAACATGGAACAGTGCAGGCCCCGTTTGTATAACAAGTAACTTGTCCTGAACCATTTGTTCCAGAGTAAGCGCAACCGGTACAAAGCGTGCAACCGCTGATTCTATTCGTATTATCGAAACAGGTATTCACCGAAGTTGGATTGGAACATCCCCCGTTGTTGTAATACAAAATATTGGAACCGTTGTCCCAGTTGTAATCGGTTTTTCCCGGATTAAAACAGCGCTGGCAGGCCATGCGGTCTTTTTATGTCTTTGGAAGGCTATTGTAAATCGATTAGTCTCTACCGAAATTACCCATGGCCTTTAGCTCTTCGCAGTTCCCCGTTTTCTTTCTCGCATTCTTTTGGGTGTATTGGCTATTGCCTAAACGCGGCCGCGGATTGTGGCTCATCGTGGCTGGTTGCTATTTTTACGCGTCGGTCGCCTTAAGCTACCTTTGGATTTTAGCCGCGCTGATTGTGTGCGACTTCGCCATAGGACAATTGATTGAAGCGACGCGCAATCCCAAATCACGGCTAGGGTTTTTAATTTTCGGACTTGTCGCAAACTTCACTGCCTTGATCCTTTTTAAATGGCTTAGCGAATCTCAAAGCACCTCGATTCCGCCTGGCCTTTCATTTCACACCTTTCAATCCGCCGCCTACCTAATAGAGGTATATTTTCATCGCTTCCAGGCGGAGCGGCATTTCACGACCTATGCACAGTACATCCTCTTCTGGCCCCAACTCGTCGCGGGGCCTATTGAGAGGCCAAACGGCTTACTACGCCAGATTCAAACCTCAAGAAATCCCTCCCAGACGCTTACTATCGAAGGTTTTGAGCTTCTAGTCTTAGGATTCATCAAGAAGCTCGTTATAGCAGATAGGATTTCGTTGCTGACCGGCCCAGTTTTTACTAACCCCCATTTTTATGCAGGTGTTCCTCTTTTGGTCGCCGTCTTGGCTTTTGGGTTTGAGATATATTGCGATTTCTCTGGCTACACCGATATTGCACGTGGCTGCGGAAAGCTCATGGGTTACGAACTGGTGGAAAACTTTAGGCAGCCACTTCTTTCTAGTTCCCCGGCGGAACTCTGGCGAAAGTGGCATATGTCACTCACTTCATGGCTGCGCGACTACCTGTACTTGCCGATGGTGGGAAAGGATCCTTCCCGAAGCAAGAAAATGGCGGGAGTTGTCTGCGTCTTCGCTATCATCGGACTCTGGCACGGACTCCGACCCACTATGCTACTTTGGGGCCTGTATGAGAGCCTTTGGGTGATCGCAGCACACCGCTTCAAGTTTCAGCGACTCGGCGTACTTTCGGTACCAGTGACTTTTGCAATCGTTGCTATTGGTTTTGGTTTCTTCAAATCTCATACACTCGGCGATGCTCGTTACTTTTACTCCCATCTTTTTTCGACAATGCGATCGCCGGCTGAAAATGGATTGTTGGGGTTTCCACCTGACATTTTTTTGGCCAGCCTTGTGGTTATCGGCCTATGCATCGCAATGGATTCATATCAAAAGTGGGCACCAAACACTTGGACAAAACTTCCTGGGCCGCTACGTTGGACCGCCTTGCAAATTGGAGTGCTGCTTGTCCTTTTTGCTGGCAAGTTTGAGGAAAGGGTTTTCATTTATTTTCAGTTTTGAACTATGCGCGTACTTATTTACACTTTGCCCGCCCTCTTGCTGTTTCTTGCACTGGAGTGGCGCCTAGCGCAGTTGCCCACGTTATACTCGCTACGCGCAGAAAAGCTCGAAAGCCGCGCTAAAGAGCTCGAAATCTTGGTACTTGGGGGGTGCGATGCCCAGGCAGCTATAAAGCCATCGCTATTTTCAAAACGCGGTCTGAATCTGGCTTCCGCAAATCAGAGCTGGGTTATTTCTTCGCAGATATACTTTGCTTGGGCTGATCGACTTCCGAAACTGAAAAAAGTAATTCTCTCGACCTCGTACTTTGCCTGGCAGGCAAGTCTTCGGGAGGGGCCTGAATACTGGCGAAATTATTTCTACACTCGGTTTATGGGCCTACGAGGAGAGCTTAACCTCTTTTCCTTTTTTGACGTTCGCCAATTTAGCCTTTTTTTTCTGTATTGGCCCTATAGCCGAAGCCTAGTGTTTGAAATTGGAATTCCGACCTCTCAAATATACGAACCTCTTTCCGGGGAAAGACTTCCCCTTTTGCCATCGCTGCCAGACGACGGCTACCTTCCCTATCCGCAAAGAGAAGAGCGTTATAGGAGTCCTGATAGGTTGGCCCTTATTGCAAGGAGCATGGAATCCGAAATGCGGCCAAGCTATTTCGAGAATAATGAATATGCAGTACGAAGCCTGCTTCTCCATGCAAAACAAAGAAGTATTGATATTCTTTTTATAAGAACTCCCGGCGTTGCCGGCTTCGAGTCCCATATGAATCAAGAACAGAACCAAGCGGAGAAACGATTAATCGATAAGCTATGTGGGGAATATGGTTGTAAGCTCAGAGACTATCGCACAACCAAGGAACTAAACTTCTCCGACTTCGCGGATGCAACGCACTTGAATGAAAGTGGCGCCATTAAATTTACTCGACTACTTGGAGAATAATTCCTACCGATTCTAAGGGTTTTTCTTGGGAATGATGCGTCGCCGACTCCGAAGCTTTGGGTAGTCGCACTCCGAACCGACGCCAGACCCAGCGGGGGAAGCTTGATCAGGCGTAAGACTTTCTAAGTTCACTGCGGCCGGGGCTTCCAACCTACGCACCAAGGGAACAACTCGAGCGTCAAGGTACTCTCGCTCTTCGGGACTGAAACTCGGACTCAACACACGGTTTCGCAAAGCCGCAAGAAACTTAGGATCTCGAGTTCCCCGTTTAACGTGTTCCTCGGTTAAATCGTGCAACCCTGCGGTACTTGCATTATCGATGCTACTAAGAAGTGCGCTGGTGACTCTCATGGGCCCCGTCTGTTGGGCCCGTACCAAACGTGGGTCGCTCGCTGGTTCATAACCAAGACTTCTCTCCTGACTCAACCGAATCAGTTCATCGGCAGGCTCGAAACTCAGCACACGCTCGCGATCCATTACGTCGAGAGCAGAATTCGCAGCTCTTTTTATCTCGGGCGAAACTCGCGGCCCATTGGCCAAATTAAACAGTGCTGCTTGAGTAAAGCTACTCTGCGGCCCGATCAAGCGCGCTGCCTCAATTGCTACGCGAAGATCGCCCGCCGCCTTGCTCTGAAGTAGCTGCTCAATTTGCCTCTCAAAATCGGCCAAGTCGCCGCTTTCTAAACCGCGGTAAGCCGCTGGGGAGCGAAGCGGAATATTTTCGAGCAAGCTTGTCACCATATCGGTGGCACTGGGGTTCTTACCCACCAGAGCAACAAGTTCTTTCATTATTGCAAGGGCAGAACGTGGGTCTCCGACAAGGTTGCTCATATTGGATTTTAAAATTTCTTGCTGAACCTTGCCCTTTGTTTGGTCTAAGCCAACGACGGGATAAAGACTCAGTAGGTTTTTCCAAGCACTTAAACTCAACGGCGCATTTCTCGCAGCCACTAGACCTGCGGCATGCCTTCGAGCGCTTTGGTCGCTGTGAAAAAGTGCCAGATTGACGAGGTTACTTTCCAACACCGAACGCCTAGCTTCATCTGCTGAACTGGGGTTTGAACTTCCCTGCAACTCCCGACGGAGGTTGTCGACCGTGTCCAAGCTTTCTAATATTCTCATCTCATATTCTTTTTCCTTCGGTCTTTTGCCCTCCAAAGCTTTGTTTAGAATTCTCGGCAGCTGTGTTTTATCGGCGGACCGCAAAAGCAAACGCAACACCTCTTGAGAATTTTCTGAGGCGATAAGCAAATCCACTGGCTGTAGATTCAGTTTTTGGGCCCCAAAATCCAGAACGGCTTCTACAACTTCCTGGGAAGGCTTTTTCGTTAGCGCCTGAAGCATCAATCTGGTGGTTTTTTCAACCGCTGCTTGCGAAATTCCGTCAGAGCGCCGTGCGAGGGCGGTGATCGCAGCGATTCGCGCACCGTCTTTGCCCTGACCGAGAGCCGACTCTACCTCTTGTACCTTTATTGTTTCGGCAAAAACCGGAATGGAAAACATTTGCATCATCGCGCAAACTAGGATGCTTTTCATGGGTATTCCTAATGGGTAAATAGTATTGGCGTGCCGTAACAATAGAATAACAGCGAATCGTGGTGGCCGCAAAAATGAAAGACTAGCCTAGAGCCGACCGAATAACCGAAACGACTTCGGCCTGCTTGTCAGACGACAGAGTGGGCCAGATAGGAATAGAAAGTACCTGTTTTGCCGCTAGTTCAGTTTCAGGCAAAGGACGGCGCGCCTGCCCAGAGTAAACTGGGCTTTGGTGAATCGGGATAGGGTAGTAGATCATCGATCCAATACCAGCCTCTGAAAGACTAGCCTGAACCATGTCACGACGCTCGGCCGGAAGCCGAAGCGTGTATTGGTGGAAAACATGCTCGATTCCCGCTGCAACAGTAGGAGCCGAAACCCCGGGGATATCCGAAAGCATTTCCCGATAACGTGCTGCAACCGTGCGCCTAGCTTGGTTTGCTTCTTCTAGGTAACCAAGCTTGATTCGTAAAAATGCGGCTTGGAGTTCATCTAAACGGGAACAGTATCCAATGGCTTCGTTGTGGTAGCGCTTTCGAGAGCCATGCACTCGCAGCAATCGCATGGTGTCCGCGATCGCATCGTCGTTGGTAACCATGAGTCCACCATCACCTACCGCGCCTAAATTCTTTGACGGAAAAAAGGAAAATGCACCAGCAGTTCCAAGGGAACCAAGCTTAGCCCCCTGGTAAGTGGCCCCGGTGGCTTGGGCCGTGTCTTCTAAAACGGCAATTCCATTTTCCTGGGCCAGGGCACACAGAGGTCCCATGTCCGCCGAATGACCAAACAAATGAACCGGGATGACGGCTTTTGTGGCGGGGGTGATACTCGCCTGCACCTCGGCAATGCTTAAACAGTAGGTTTGAGGATCAATATCGACAAAAACTGGTGTCCCACCCACTAAGCTCACCGCTTCAGCCGTGGCAAAGAAGGTAAAGGAGGGAACAATGACCTCATCTCCTGGCCCTACGCCCAAAGCCCGAAGCCCAATGACGAGAGCATCGGTGCCGGAGTTGCACCCAATCGCATGCTTCACTCCAAGAAACGATGCCATTTCCCTTTCAAAGCTTTGGACGTTTTCGCCCAAGATGAACTGGGTCGACTCTATAACGCTTCGCGCCGCGGCAACCAGAGCTTCCCCGTGGGCTTGGATTTCGTCGCTAAGATCGAGAATGGGTATGCGCATAAGTTCTAAAACCGTCTACCTTCGGCCTGCCCGCCAAATGGCAGCCCACCGGGTTAGCGGATACCCTATAGATAACCGACGTACCCAGACTTTGTACAATGTACTTATTGCAGATTTTGAATTCAAACTGAAGTGCCCGGCGGTTGTGCTGTACGCGTGATTCTCGGCATCAAAAGTCACCAGGGAGCCGTTCAGCTTAAGCCGTAACACCAGGTCCACATCCTCCATTTCACCCCAATGGAGAGACTCGTCAAATCGACAATCTCCTAGGGCATCCGCATGCACTACAAACAGCCCGCCATCTACAAGCTGCTCAGCATTGTCTTCATTCCAACTCAGGAAGTAATGGTGTTTGCGTAGACTAGGATAACCAGAAGACCGCATCGCAAACTTATCCACGTACCTTTCGCCCGTCATGGTGTTCATAGCGCCAGCGTAAAGATCAAAAAAGCGTATCTCCTCCACCAGACGCTTCACCCATCCTGGACAGAGTCGTATTCGCTCGTGAAGGATAACAATGATTTCTGCATCCGCTTTGTCGAAAACGAGATTCTTCTTCTTAGAAATTGGAAATCGAAGATCCTTTGAGTAGATCGCCGAATCGTCAATAAGCTCACAACGATCGAAAAGCCCTTGGAAAAGTGTGGATGCCGACAACGATGCCGGACCGACCACCCTCACCACCACACCTGCCAGATCCTGAGAAAAGACATTCTCCAAAGTCTCCGCCAAACGATCCAGATTTTTTCCATCGCTTACAATATTGAGACTCGCTCGGTAGGAGCGCCGTGACCGAGACCGACGCACGATAAACCGCATCCCCGAAGCTTTTCCGACACGCACTTTGGATTCGGCCACCAGGCTTTTGCCAAAGGCCTTGGAGAGTGGGTGTAGCAAGTCTTCCCACGGCCGATCCCGCTCACGCCTTATGACGGTAATCTTGAAATCTTCGCAGCGGGAGTGAAAGAGCGCTCGAACGGCACAGAGGTACTCTTTTCCGGGTAGACCACCAAACAGCTGAACTCGCCTAAAGCCCCCTTTATTGACGAGCTCAACTAGAGGAAAAAAAAGCCCATTTGCCGCATCTAAAGTCAGTTTCTGCGGTCCCTGCCCCAGAATGAGCAGATCTTGGCGAGTGCTGTAGGGCAAAGTGCTTTTCATAATTGAAACCGGTCTCGGTTATAGACCCGCCCGCACTGCCCTACAAGCCCTTGAAATCCAAGCAATCGTATGAAAACCTGCGCCCTCGGCATGGAAATCCTCAGTCATCGTGGGTACTGGCTCACCCCGAAAGAAAAGAACCAGAAAGAAGCGTTTCAACGCTCTTTCCAAGCAGGTTTTGGAGTTGAGACCGACCTGCGCGACTTAAACGGCCGAATCGTAGTTTCACACGATTTGCCTAAGGGAGATGAACTTTCGCTAGAAGCCTTCCTTGAGCTTTATTGCCAGTTCAGAAAGCCAGGCACCTTGGCTCTCAACATCAAGTCAGATGGACTCCAAGAAATCCTCAGGAAAAACCTCGACCTGTTCGACATTCAACGGTACTTCCTCTTTGACATGTCCGTTCCTGACTTACTTCGCAGCACACAAGCGGGCCTTAGGAGCTTCACTCGGGAAAGTGAATACGAGCAAGAGCCCCTGAGTTTGTACACCCTTGCGCAGGGGGTATGGATGGACTGCTTTAAAACAGATTGGATTGATGAGAAGGCGGTAAGTCGCCATCTAGAAGCCGACAAACTCGTCTGCCTCGTTTCACCCGAATTGCACCGCCGAGCCCACCTTCCGGTTTGGGAAATGTATCGGTCGTGGTCGATTCACTCGAACAATCGCCTGATGCTCTGTACCGATTTTCCAGAGCAAGCAAGAGAGTACTTTAGTGTCTAACCCAAAGAAAATACGTGCTGTACTTTTTGATATGGACGGCGTGCTGATTGACGCTAAAGAGTGGCACTACGAAGCACTAAACAAAGCACTTTCCCTATTTGGATTTAGCATTAGCCGCTACGACCACTTGGTCACCTACGACGGCCTTCCAACCTCCCGTAAACTTGAGATGCTTAGCCTAGAGAGAGGCCTACCCCGACGGCTCCATCGATTTTTGGGAGAGCTCAAGCAACAGTACACAATGCAAAACGTCTACAACCGCTGCAGACCCGTTTTTCAGCAGGAATATGCATTGTCCCAGCTAAAGCAAAAAGGATTTCGCCTCGCGGTTTGTTCTAACTCGATTCGCAACTCGGTCGAGTCGATGCTAGAAAAAAGCAACCTTCTGCAGTACCTAGAATTCTTTCTAAGCAATCAAGACGTCGCCAAACCAAAACCTCATCCCGATATCTACCTCAAAGCAATTGAGCGACTCGGGCTTGAACCAGCGGAATGCCTCATCCTTGAAGACAACGACCATGGAATTCAGGCGGCCAAAGCGTCGGGTGCAAAGCTGATGGTGGTAGGTTCGGTCTCAGAAGTGAATTTAGACAACCTCATCAACCATATTCGAAAATACGACGAGGGACAGCTATGAAACCCTCCCTCAATGTTCTTGTACTTATGGCGGGTGGCAGTGACGCCTTCAAGGAGGCCGGGTACTTACTCCCAAAAAACCTCATCGAGGTTCAAGGCGCCCCAGTTATTCAAAAGGTCATCGAAAACTTAAGGTCTCTAAGCTCTCACTTTGAAACAAAGCTCCACTTTGTCGTAAACCGAGAAGAATGCGCGCGATACCACACCCACCTGATCATCAAGTTACTTGCCCCTGATGCAGTCATTATCGAAACCAGCGGCCCCACCGCCGGAGCCGCATGCACCGCGCTGCTGGGAATTGAATACGTCGACAATGACACTCCTCTGGTGGTTGTAAACGGAGACGATCTTTTGTTGGCAGACCTTGGCGAAATCGTCGCGGGATTTCAAAAAGAGGGACTAGACGGCGGCATACCAGTTTTTGAATCAGTCCATCCACGCTGGTCGTACGTGAAGGTAAATCGAGACAAGCTTGTAGTCGAAGCTGCGGAAAAAATGCCCATCAGCAATCTTGCAACAGCCGGCCTGTATTACTTTCAACGCGGCTCGGACATGATTCTATCGGTTTGCCAAATGATTCAGAAAGAGTCGAGTGTAAATGGCCAATACTATGTATGCCCCAGCTACAACGAACTCATTTTGCTTCAACGTAAAATCGGCATCTCTCCTATCGCACGCAGCCAGTACTTCTCACTTAAAAATCCTCAAGGCTTAGATGAATACCAAGCCCACTTGCGAACGGCTCGTGATACGGAGGCCCTGCTTTGAAAACGTTTCGCCTGGCGGATATGACAAAGGGCTGGTTTGTCGGAGATTTTGAGCCCCACGTCTTGCGAACAGATTCGGTCGAAGTCGGGGTAAAGCACTACAAAGCAGGCGATCGGGAGAATTGGCACTACCACAAAATCGCCACTGAAATCACGGTTGTGGTGTCGGGCGAAGTGGAGATGTCGGGCAAGCGCTTTACGAGCGGCGACATCATAGTGATGGAACCAGGTGAGGGCACCGACTTTAGGGCTGTTACCGATGCCGTCAATGCCGTGGTGAAACTGCCTGGCGCTAAGAACGATAAGTACCTGGAGTAGAGACACATGCTCAACATCGTAATTCCGATGGCCGGACACGGCTCTCGCTTTAAAGACGAGGGTTTTAAGCTGCCGAAGCCCCTCATCCCAGTGCATGGGAAGCCGATGATTCAACTTGTTATTGATAACCTTCGTCCCAGCCGCCCTCACCGATTTATATTCATTTGCCTCCAGGAACACCTGGAGAGTTACGACCTTGGCCAGAAATTACTCGAGTGGGCGCCTAACTCGACTACCATTTCTCTCAATGAAGTAACGTCTGGAGCGGCATGCACGGTGATGCTTGCAAAACATTTGATTGATACCAACGAGCCTCTACTGATTGCCAACTGTGATCAATGGATTGATGCCGAGATGGATGCTTTCCTGGCAAAGAGCGACGATCCGGATCTGGATGGTCTAATAATGACCATGAAAGCCCACGACTCTAAATGGTCGTTCGTAAAGTTCGATGAAACCGGTTCGGTTTCTGCCGTGCTTGAGAAGCAAGTTGTTTCGGATGAAGCCACGGTAGGAATTTATTATTTCAAGAAGGGCTCCGATTTTGTCTGGGGTGCAACCAAGATGATTGCCGAAGACCGAAGAGTAAACGGAGAGTTCTACGTTGCTCCGGTTTACAACGAACTTATTGGCCGAGGGGCTCGATTGGACGTGTTTAATATTGGAGAAGTCGGAAATGGAATGTACGGTCTCGGCGTACCAGCCGACCTATATTCGTTTCTAGAAGTTAGTAAGCGCCTTTGCGGAAAAGGGCTACCCCAACTGTCCTGAACACTATCCAAAGATCCATCCAAATGGACCAATGATCGATATATCGAAGGTCTAACTTAATTACATCGTCAAAGTCCTGAATTTCGTTACGCCCACTTACCTGCCACAAGCCAGTGAGGCCCGGACGAATGCTAAGCCGCCTACGATCACCCAAACGATACTTCTCTACTTCGTCGAGCGTTGGCGGCCTTGTCCCCACCAAACTCATATCTCCCCGCAAAATATTCATGAACTGAGGAAATTCATCCAGCGAAGTGCGACGCAGAAACGCGCCAAACGGAGTTACACGAGGATCTTCTTTCATTTTAAAAAGTGGGCCAGACATTTGGTTGGCGGCCTCGAGCTGAGCCCTACGAGACTCCGCGTCGGCGTACATGGTTCGAAACTTGTAGCACTTAAACTTACGGCCATTTTGGCCCACTCGAATTTGCTTAAAGAAGACCGGCCCCGGACTATCACGCCGAATGCGATAGGCTATCCAAGGCAACAAAATCAAAGTCACTCCCAGCCCGACTACCGCAGCAGCCAAATCAAGTGTCCGCTTTAGCGTTGCCTCTAGAGGGGTCATTAGAGTGGTGTAAAAAGTAATGAGAGGGATACCATCCATCTCCGTGGTCGTAATCTTAGAGTTTGGCGTAGAGAGGCCCAATGCTAAGCGACTGGGAATTCCCAGGTTTTCAAATAACAACATTGCCTCGTTTAATTTCTCCAACTCAAAAACGTCGGGAGCAAACAATGCCTCATCGATAGCAAACTGGCGAACAATCCGATCGAGGTCCGCGACCGTGCCCAAAACGGGTATCCCGAATATGACTTCTTCCACCGGTGCACCAACCTCAGCGACCAAACCAATGGGCAATTGGCCCCAGTCGGTGTTCCTCTTTAGCGTTTCCAATACCTGTCGGGCCGTCCGACCTGTCCCAAGGATGAGCACGGTTCGATAGTTATAACCCCGCCGACGGATTCGAGTCAGCAAGGCCCGACCTCCCCACCGAACAAACAAAACCAGGGCGTAATTCAGAAAGAGAAACAGCCCAAAAAAGTAACGAGAAGTCTCTTTGGCTTGGAGTAAAAAGACCAGCCCACCCAAGACAAAAAATTCAATCAAAAAGGCCTGGGCGACATCACGCGCTATTTCCCAAGATCGACGCCGCCGAAGTGGCGCGTAAAAACCGAAGTATGGGTAGAGAATAAAGTGTAAAACCAGGCTCGCAGAGAGAATCCAAAGGTGGCTATCGAGGGGTCCCAAGGCTCCTTCCTGCCCAAAAAAGGAAGTTCGAAGGGCAAAGGCCAGCCAAAACGCAAAAACGCACAAGACTCCGTCTGCAATCCTAGACAGCAAGTAGACCTGTTCGCGGTAGCGCTTAAGTAGAGACATTGGGTACGTAAACTAGCCCAAGTGCTGGTCCCGAGCAACTTGGGCCTCGGACCCCGGCAGCCTTTGCCATTGAACCACGCGTAATGTAAAAACTCTGGGTTTCCTGAAGTAGCGACGTCAAAGGAGCCCGCTTGGTCAACATTCGGCAACTTGCCCTCTTCCCTGAGCCTTTTATGCGCCGCTGCCTTTCGGTGATCTTCTTCTTTTCGTCTGTGTACCCGTTTCTGCACAACGCGCTACTTTACTGCATCAACTTGCTCGCCAACCTCGCTGGCATTCAGCTAAGCCCCTTCGTAAATCTGGCTCTAATCGGCTGGAAAGACGGCGTCCTTATCTTGAGTCTGTTGGTGTTTTTTACCGGCTGCCGCAAATCCTTTGGGCTACTAGCGATCGCGGCGCTGTACCTTGCGTACCTTACCGATGGGATTAATGGCATAAAAGTGCTCTTTGAACCCGCTGGAGTTCTCATCGCTTTTGGCCTTTACCGTAGTCAGCTAGTCCAATGGTTTCGCCTAGAAGGCAAAAAGCTGCTTGCCGTACTGACGGGGATTGTTCTTTTTTTGCTGCTGATCGCCCATGCCGACTTGATATTCCGAACCCTCAATACGGTGGAGCAAAACAATTGGACCCAATACAAGTACTTGCTCGCAAACAATGAATACCGCTGCGCAAAAAACGCGATCACGGGGGGAGCCGATCCCTCCTCTTTAAGCTGCCTCCACAGCAGCATGAATTTTTATAAACTTGATATCAAAGATGGCGAATATCTTTTTCTGCCAGCTTTGTTTCTCCCCGTTGGAGACAGCGTGGTGCTGTCCACCTTGTTGTTTTACTTTCTCATTCTGTACCTTGTCTGTTCCTACCTTTACCCAAAAAAATGGACAGCCCGCGATGCTTTTTTTATTATCTTGCTCGCCTACTCTATTTTTAAAACTTGGAATCGGGTCAATGCCCTTTTTGCCGCTACTGCGATTTCGACTTTTGTCCTGCTAAAATTGCTCGACCCAAAGAAAACTCGAAAGACCGCCTGGCTGCATGGCTTCACTGGAATAGCAGTCCTGATTCTCTATTACCTAGACTCTCACTACTTAATACTTTCGCTTTTTAACAAAAGCATTCCCTCGAATCTCGGACATGCCGAGGCCTTCGGATCGATTCAATCCGGCTCGCACCTGGGGCTGTGGGAGCATTGGTTTGGTTCCGCTGGGCGGGCCCTGGACCAAGTCATCCCATTTCTTTTTGTAGCCGTGCCTGCGATTGGACTTTGGCGATTGAAGCGCCGAGCCTGGTCCGTCGGATATCTATCGTGTGTTGCTTCTTACTACGTCCTTTCTTTGCGACTTGGCATTCCGCTGAACTTTGTCTTGAAAGGGTATGCGGGTCCTTCAGAAAGTGATTTTGCCAAAGGGTTGGCCCAATTTGGAGCGGTCGGTGTATGCGCGTATTCCTTAATTTTGGGTTACATAGCCGCTGGAATGGGAAAATTGGGTGTTGCTGCTTATCGGAACAGGAGCGATATACAAAAAGTGAGTTCGTGCGCTCTTGTGTTTCTTATGGGCTTCGAATTTCTTACCTACCAATGCCTTGCTCCCTACTTTATTTCTGGCTATGTCATTTTTGGTAGTTTCATGGGAATCTGGTTCCTAGTTTCTGAAAGCCTTTATGCGAGAGAAAACTAAACCGCTCGACCGTGTAGTAGGAGTTGTTCAGGCCCGCATGGCGTCGACTCGCCTTCCGGGGAAAATTCTAAGCAATATCGATGGCAAACCCCTACTTTGGCACGTTGTCTCCAGGGCAAAGGCGGCCCGGTCGCTTGACGCTGTTGTCGTTGCCACCTCTTTGAACCCCTCGGACGATCCGGTTGAAGATTTCTGCATCACCCACAACATCCCTGTTTTTAGAGGAAGCGAAACCGATGTTCTAGAGCGCTTTATGGGCGCGGCAACCAAGCTAGAAGCAACCGCTGTAGTAAGACTTACGGGTGACTGCCCCTTGCTTGATCCAGATGTTATTGACCAAGTCGTTGCTACATACAGGAAGGGTGAGTGGGACTATGTCACAAACACACTGACCTATACCTACCCCGATGGGCTAGACGTCGAAGCATTTTCCTTTGATGCGCTAAAGACAAGCGCCGAGAGCGCCAAACTGCTCTCCGAACGCGAGCACGTAACCCCGTTTATTCGGCACAGCGGGCGGTTTCGCCTTAAAAATGTAGAAGCGCCTCACCAGCGTGGCAAGGGGCTGCGCTGGACCGTTGATGATGCAGCCGATCTAGAATTGGTAAGAGAGTTTTATAACCGCTTAAGCAGCCTAAAGGGCCCGCTATTTAGATGGGAAGATGTCATGGATCTCCTAGACAAAAGTCCGCAACTAAAAGAGTTCAACGCTTCGACGGCAAGTAACACCGGCTATTACAAATCCCTTGTAAATGATGCTCGCGTCCCAGTAAAAAAACGCAACCTCCAACGTTCACTTGAACTAAAAGCTGAGGCGGCGAGTTTAATTCCCTCGGTAACCCAAACGTTCAGCAAGAATCCCACTCAATTTGTTCAGGGAGTTGCACCTGTTTACCTGCAAAGAGGAAAAGGGGCACGAGTTTGGGATGTCGATGGAAATGAATACCTGGATTACCCCATGGCCTTGGGACCTATCATTTTGGGCCATTGTTACCCAAGAGTATCCGAAGCGGTACGAGCTCAAATGGAAGAGGGGTCGGTATTTACTCTGCCCCACCCAATTGAAGTAGAAGTGGCGAAGCTCTTGTGTGAGGTAATCCCTTGTGCTGAGAAAGTCCGCTTTGGGAAAAATGGATCGGATGCGACGACAGGCGCCGTCCGAGTAGCGCGCGCTTTTACAGGACGAGAGCGCATACTCACGTGCGGGTACCATGGCTGGCACGATTGGTACATTGGCACCACAACCCGCAACAAAGGCATTCCTAAAGCGGTTGCTGAGTTGTCACACACCTTTCCCTACAACAATCTAGACGCTGTAGAGCGCGCCTTCCAGCGACATTCCGGCGAAATTGCCGCGGTAATTATTGAGCCAATGGTAGCCACCCTGCCGGACCCTGGTTTTCTAGAGGGACTTCGAAGCATTACCCATCGGCACGGTGCGCTGCTGATTTTTGACGAAGTCGTGACAGGCTTTCGTTGGGCACTCGGTGGTGCACAAGAGTACTTTAAGGTCACACCCGATCTCGCATGCTTTGGAAAGGCAATGGCCAACGGCTACCCTCTCTCAGCAGTCGCTGGACGCGCCGACGTAATGGACGTCTTTGACGAAGTATTCTTTTCGTTTACCTTTGGCGGCGACGCCCTGTCTTTGGCCGCAGCCAAAGCAACGATTAGCGAAATGAAAGAAAAAGACGTATTCCCCCATTTATGGGAACAGGGAAGAAAGCTTCTCGATGGATTTAACGTTCTGGCCAATGAATACAAAGTAGCGGAGCGGGTCCGCACAATTGGCATTAGCCCTCGAAGCATTATCGAGTTCAAAGGCATTAACGAAGAAGAAAGCCTCTTGTTTAAATCATTCTTTCAACAAGAGTGCATTAAGCGCGGGATACTCTTTCAGGGCTTTCACAATGTTACCTATAGCCACACAGCAGCCGACATAGATTACACACTCAGGGTGTACCGAACGGTGATGGAAGATTTTGCCTTGGCGCTTCAAGAAGGAAACCTAAGCTCTAAGCTTGAAGGCAAGCCAGTTTCAGCAGTGTTTCGCCGGCTTTAAAAACTATCCCAACGCACTGGGGTTCCTCGCCGCATTGCTTGCTTTGCAGCTTTTCCCAAAATCTGATCCAGGTACTTCGGTGCAAGGCCAAACCCCGGACGAATAATGCGCACGTTCGTTCGGTCAAAAACCTCTCCGGGCTCCATGTCTTTGGTTACGTAGATTGAACGACGAAACTGCGCGGATCCTTTTTCCGACTCGAGCGTTCCATACCGTACCTCTCCCAACGCCTGCCAAGCCCGCAAACTTTCTTCCACCAATGCTTTCATCTCAGTGGGCTCTAGCGAAAATTCGCTATCCACGCCACCTTCGGCCCGGGACAAGGTGAAGTGTTTTTCGATTACCGTCGCCCCCAGGGCAATGCTCGCAATCGCGGCCCCAATTCCCAGAGTGTGGTCCGAGAGCCCGACCTGAACACCAAAGGCATCCCTAAGATTTGGAATGGTACGTAGGTTGGAGTTAACAGGGGAAGCTGGATAGTTGCTAGTGCACTTGAGTAAAATCGTGTCCCTACTTCCGGAAGAATGCAGAGCATGCACCAATTCCCCAATTTCCTGAAGACTAGACATTCCGGTCGAAGCGACCACTGGCTTACCCGTGCTTGCAATTTTTCGGGCCAATGGAAGATCCACTGCCTCAAAAGAGGCAATCTTATAGAAACTCACTCCCAGACTTTCTAGAAAATCTACCGCGGTTTCATCAAACGGAGTGCTGAGTGGAATCATGCCTCGCTTGCGGCATCGGTCGAAAATCGGAGCATGCCATTCCCAAGGAGTATAGGCCTTTTGATAGAGCTCATACAGGGACGTTCCGTGCCACAAGCTTTTTGGATCATTGATGTAAAAATCTCCATCCCGGAGATTTAAAGTCATCGTGTCTGCCGTGTAGGTCTGCAATTTCAAGCAATGTGCGCCCGCGTCGGCCGCAGCATCCACAATTTGTAGAGCGCGCTCTAAAGATTGATTATGATTGCCCGACATCTCGGCAATAATGAACGGGGGATGTTCCTCACCGACTAAACGGTCGCCAATTCGAATTACTGATTTACCCATAATAAGCGCGCAGCTTATCCGTCGCCATGGCAAACGCAAGCCCTTGTAAGGTGCGGCACCTAGATCATCTTGAGTTCGACGGAAAAGAGTGAAAACGTAGTTCCCAATGATCTTCCTGCTTTATTTGAGCTTTTTTGGACTTTCGCTAGGGGCAACACGCTTATTGAATCTGCCATTCCTAAGTCTGGGCTGTGGTTACATTGGCGCTCTATTCACACAAGCTGCCTGTCTCTTCATTACGGGGGACCTTACGAAAGCCGCTTATTCCTCAACTGCGTTGTTGGCCCTAGTTGCTGGCCTGGCGATTTGGTTTTCCTGGAAGAGCACTACCACCCTGCTGCTCAAACAGCACAATGCCCTTTGGGTGTACATGGCCTTCTATGTGCCTCTGCTTTTTTGGCAGGGCGCGTACTTAGAGATTCCGGCCGATCCTATTGGGGTGCACCTCTTTCGCATTGGCGAATGGTTGCGAGATAGTTACATCCCTTTTGGGGTCGAGAACAATGGACCTTTTAGCTCCACGCTCTACTACGGCTATCTCTTCAACTCAGCCGCACTCGCTCTGGGCCCAATGCCCCGACATCAGGGAATTGAGGTATTGAATTTTTTCAATTCCCTCATCCTGGCTGTAGCTTTCTACAATACCTCTTACTACTTCTTAAAAAGCAGCTCGAAAGCCGTCGCCTCGTTAATATTGGCCCAGCTGGTGATGGGGATCAGCTGCTACTCCTATTTTCGCTACTACACTTTTGCTCCGACTCTGTTCAATATGGTCTTGTTTCTTGATGCTTTGGTGGTCCTTCACTCACTAAGGGAAACCCAACACCCCATACGCGCCTGGGGATTTCTCGCAGCTGCATTTGCCGCTAGCTGGTTCACACACAAACAAGAAGCGCTCATGCTCTTTTCGGCGACGACGGTTACTTGTTTTTACCTCTCAATTCCCTCAGTAGGAAGCCGCAGTCCTCGGTTTTTTAGGCGATTGGGAGGGGCTCTGTTTTTGGGCGCGGCCCTTGGTACTTTGACTGGCGTTTGGCTTGGAAAAATCGAGATTCCTTCGGGGAAACTGCTGCAGGACTATTTGGTGCTGGGAAAAATCCAAGGGCTATCCATCATGATGGCAAACCCTCGGTCGTGGCACATTCGAACAACGCTGAATCTTTCTCTTTTGATGTGCTGTGCAGTAGTGGCGGTTTGGGCCGTAAGAGCCCTTAATCAAAACGGCTGGGAAACTTGGATAAGACAGCGAACCACCTACCTTGCCCTGCTATGTGCTTTCCCTTTTTTGGCGGCATTTTTCCCGCCGCTCTCTACCTTCTACTCGCTCTTCTTTTACCATCTGGTTTTTTATCGCCTGCTGTATTTTTCCTTCGTCTTTATTCTAGTTCCCCTAGCGCTAAGCGAACTCTATCCCAAACAGAAAAGGCGCTGGCTACCAATCTGGGGGTTAGCCCTGGCTGCTATCAGCTACAATTGCTTTTGGGGTAAGGACTCCAGAGGACAGCACTTTATGTCGCGTTCTCGACTAGACGAAACCTACCTCCCTTCGTTGGATGTTTACGAGGAGATTGCGGCCCTTAAGCTGAGTAAGAGCACGCGCAACGCAGGCGGCATCACTCTTTACACGGATCCGGTCACTGCCTACCCAATGGTTTTTCTTACAGGAATCACCACCCAAACTTGCTACAACTGGCGGTGTGACTTTCCGGGGACGTCGGGTCAGGTCGAGCACAGTAAGGAAAGCCTGAAATTCTACCTAGGTACGGTGGATTACTTCCTCTTCAATAGCAGCCCCAGCTATTCCAAAAGCCGGTTTGCGGGACATTGGGGAACAAGAGTGCGCGATATCGAGCCCTACTACGATCCACAGGCGCCCAAATGGATAGGCGAGTTAGTGAATGAGAAACTCCTCTCCTTGGTCTTTCAGAAGGGAGACTTTTCGCTGTACAAAGTGGATTTCCAAAATGCTTCGCGATAGGTTGCAGCCATGAGCAAAACGCTTTTAGTCATTGCGGCCCATCCGGATGATGAAGTTCTAGGGTGTGGAGCCACCGTGGCACTGCGAAAGAAGCAGGGCTGGCAAACGCACCTTCTCGTGCTTACCAAAGGGGTCTTGGGCCGAGAAACCACTGAAAAAAACCGGGAAGCGCATTTACAAGCGATTGAAAGCCTTCAGGCGCAAACTCGCGCTGCAGCCGACGTTCTTGGGTTCAATTCAATCGCTCAACTCGACTTCCCTGACAATCGGATGGATTCGGTAAGCCGCATGGACATCGCCCACTCCATTACCGACCACCTCAACACGATTCGACCCAACGTCGTATTTACCCATCATCCAGGAGACTACAACTGGGACCACACACTGACCTTTGAGGCTGTACTCATGGCAGCACGTCAAAACCCAGGCGACTTTGCCCCCGACGAAATACTTTCGTTTGAAGTGCTGTCCTCGACAGAGCGAGGCTATGCCGGCGGCGGCAGGGGATTTCATCCAACCACCTATGTGAATGTCGCTAAAACAATAGACAAAAAGAAGCTCGCACTCTCTTACTACACCTCGGAATACAGACCTTATCCGCATCCACGCAGCATTGAAGCGGTGGAATACCTGGCTCGTAAACGGGGCAACGAAGTAGGCATTGAGTATGCAGAGGCATTCGAACTTATTCGAAGCGTGGAAAAGTAAATGGCGAAGGTAGTGGTTATCGGCGGAATAGAAAGCACTTACTCCAACGCACAAGTGCTTCACGAGCTAGGAGAAGAAATCGTACTTTTCGTGACCCGCGGCCCCAGAAGCCCCGGATGGGAAGGTGTAGAACTCGTCGATGAGAGCCGTTTTTCCTTTTCATCCAAAGTCCCTCGTTTGGTAGTAGATGGACACATCAACCAAAACATAGAAGCAATCCAGAGTTGCAAACCCGATTTCATTTATTCTTTTGGCTGGCAGCAGATGTACGGGAAAAAACTTCTTGAAACCTGTCCCGTGATCGGAATTCACGAAAGCCTTTTACCCGAAGGTGCCGGAGCAGTTCCAATTGCCAACACAATACTCCACAACCGACCGCGAACGGGAGTGAGCCTATTTTGGCTCGATGGGGGAATGGACACTGGCCCACTCATTGGGCAACTCCAAGGCCTCCTGGATCCTAGAACTGCGAACGCAACCGATCTCTATTTTGAAGCCATGGAGCTCGAGCGTTCACTGCTTAGGATGTTTGTTCCGGAAATTAACAAAGGGACGGCACCAAGAATTTGCCAAGACTTTTCAAAACGCACGGTTTACGAAAAGGTAGAGTGGGACAAATGGCCGAAGGAAACTGCTCTTCGGGCAAGAGTGTACCCCTATGCGTGATTCCTTGGATTTAGAAATAGAAGTCGCTCGCCCTATTGAGGAACACGCTCGATTGGTCATGAATTGGCGGAACGACCCAGACACCCTAAAAAGTTTTATTCATCGAGAGCCGAAGGTATGGGAGAGCTTTTGGCCAGAATTCTCTCAGACCTATTTCACGGACCTTGAATTGCCCCCACTTTTCGTCCGCAACGCTACCGACAGGTTAGCGTTTCTAAGATTCAAACACACGGACCATCCGACGATCCCCCAAAGAAAGTGCTGCGATATTTCAGTAAACGTAAACCCGGTCAAACGCTCAAGCGGACTAGGAACAAAGAGTTTAGTTTTGGCCACGGAGTATGTTTTCAAAAATGGCACTGAGTCGGTGCTTGCGGAAATTCGAGTGGAAAACACCGCCTCGGTTCGAGCCTTCGAGAAGGCCGGCTATAGGTTCTTAGACAAAGTGGAGAAGCAAATACCTGACACCGGTGAGCTCTGCGCCCTGCTTCGCTACCTCAGGGAGACTGAACCCCAGTGAGAGGCTTATTCGTAGATCTCGACGGCACGCTTGCGGATAGTCTGGATGCAATGCACTCGGCCTACTCCACGCTCCTATTGAACTACGGCGCCATTCCGACTCGCGCTGAATTCGATGAACTGAACGGCCCCCCGATGAGCGAAGTTCTTTGTATTTTGAAAAATCGCCATAAAATTCCTGCATCGATTGAGGAAATTGCGTCAATCTCATCAGCGGCAGTACGAAAAGCCTACGAGTCGGTAGCGCCGTGCGCCCATTCGTTTGAAGTCCTGGCTTGTGCATTCAATGGGGGGTGGTCCATCGGTTTGGTGACGTCGAACTCGGAGGATATCGCACTAAATTGGCTCGACCAGCGAGGACTTCTACCGTTCTTTAAGTGTGTTATTGCCAAAGAATCGGTTCACGAAGGAAAACCTGCTCCGGCTCCCTACCTACTCGCTATTGAACGAACCGGAAGCAAGCCGGAGCTCTCTATTGCCATCGAGGACTCTACGATCGGAATAACATCGGCTATGGCAGCAGGGCTAAAGACTTTTGCCTATGCACCCAGCGAAAGAAGAATCAATCCGCCCACTGGCTGCAAAGTATTGAACCAGTGGAATGATCTCCTTCCATGGCTAAGCGATGCTTCGAACTAGTCCACTTTATAAAGACACCTCCGTCCGAATCGTCGGAAAAGCGGCCCCGCTTTCGCCAGCGATAGAAAAAATAATTGAAACGGAATGGACGAAAGAGCGTTCCAAACGAGGGGACCAACTCTTCAATGGACCCGTACTCTCGTTTATTGCTTTAGAGGGCCGAGAGATACTGGCCTTTTCCACGGACTACCGGTGCTTTCTGGCCCAACGCAAGCTGCCGTCTCTATCTGACACATTGAAAATTAGAGCTTTAGCTGTAAGCGGCCTAGCTAAGCGCGGGAATGAATTGGTATTTGGAAAACGTTCCAACCACGTGACCCAAGATCCCGGCATGTGGGAGCTGGTACCTTCGGGGGGCCTCGCCATTGCCAACCTGAACGAACAACTCTTTCAGGAGCTTGAGGAAGAAATCGGTGTCTCACGGAAGCACGTGGAATCGCTTGAGCCTTTCGCACTAGTGGAGGACCCCACGGCTTTTACCGTTGATGTGGGGATTTCCCTTTCTTTGGCGGCAAACTGTATGGACGCAGCAACGCCCCACAGCGACGAATATTCGAAGTTTGCTTGGGTCGAGGAAAGTAAGCTCGGCGCCTGGCTGATGGCGCTTACCGACGGCGGATTAAGCCCGGTCTCGCGCGAGCTGCTCAGGTTAAGGGGATTTCACTTGATAAAGCCACCTCACCAGAGCGATTAATGTGGGCATGGCTCAAGGTCACTACCTTCTCACCCAAATCAAGACCCACACCGATTCAGGGCCTATTTTCCGGTTACGGTGCCTTGCCGTTCACCTAACGCTCATTCTCTGCAATTTTGGCACATGGCTGAAACTCTGGTTTTCGCCGATTCGAATTGTTGAGCCCGGCATGTCAAAGCAACCACTCGTCGGAATTCTGTCGCTTTACAGACCCCTGTTTTGGCATGGGAAAATTTTTGAATCGCAAATGGGCCGGCTTTTAAAGAAAAAGGGGAAGCCGGTAGTTAACATCCTTTGCGGTGGATTTCTGGAATCTTGTGACATCATGTTTTGCAATTCGAACAAGCAAAACAACCCTACTTTATGTACGGACTGCAACCTGCGGAACAAACTCTTCCACAAGAAAGACGACTCCTCGGTTATCTACTTAGACTCCTTCGTAAATAAGGCCGCTCTGAGTTCTGAGTTTGAAAAAATCAATGAATTAAATTCCATTGAATCCCTCAGAGCCTATGAGTATGCGGCAATGCCGCTCGGCCGGATCTGCCGACTGAGCGTCTGTCGCTACTTTTTGCGTCTTCGTCTAGACAGCTCTCACATCGAAGTTTACAAGAGTTTTCTTCGTTCAGCGGTTATGCTCCACCAGGCGTTCTCAAAACTCACTGACTCGGTTGCATTTGAACGTCTTTTAATTTTCAACGGCCGATACACCACATTTAACGTCCCACTTCGATTGGCCGAGAAAAAACAAATACCCTACTGCAGCTACGAGTTCAGCGAACAAGATCGGCTTTTTCTTGCGAAAAATGACATCTCGGTAATGTGGAATGATGTGAACTCAAAGTTTGGGAAATGGCTGGAAACCGCTCAATCCATTCCGAACCTCCAAGTCGAAGTTGAAAAGTTCATGGATGTCCGCAAACAGCGAGTCGTCGCCAACTACCTTGATTTAGATCGTTCTTTCGATCTTAAAGAAGTAGATGTCGTCGCCTTCACCAACGTAGTCTGGGATAGCGCGGCCTTTGAACGTGACACGCTTTTTGAAAACCAATACCGATGGATCGAATCTATTTTGGATTTTGCAAGAATGCATCCAGAGCTCAAGTTCGCCATCCGCATTCACCCCGCGGAAACAAACACGCTCTATAACAAGACAAGAGAACGCTTCTCCGATTTTCTGGCCCAACCAAGCATTAAAATTCCTTCCAACGTGGTGGTGATCCCGCCTGAGAATCGCAAAAATAGTTATGGACTCATGCGAACCGCTAAGGTGGTTACTGCTTATACTTCTTCCATTGGTTTGGAAGCAGCACTTTCCGGAAAAGTGGTCGTCATAGCCGGTTGGTCCCACTACGCGCGAGAGGGAGTGACGCTAAACCCGAAAACTTCGGAAGAGTATTTCAAGGTTCTTGAGTGGCACGCCAAGGAAAAAGGCGGCTTTGTTCCAGATGTCGAGTTGGCGCAAAAGTACGTTTATTGGTACTACAAACTCTATCACCGCCTGAACAACACTCACCTTCACGACAAACCCTTTCTTTGCCCGGAGGATTCTCGTTATTTTCGTGTCCCTCGCGTAAAATCCACCACCAGCCCGGAAATGGCTGAACTGGTCAACGAGTTTCAGGCCTAGGAGCGCGCAAATGGACATGCACTCTGAGCCAGCCCTTACGCCGTCAGCATCCCCACTCACTCTTCAACCAGTCGCAGAAGCGCGCCCGTTGAACGAGGCACGCGAGGACTGGGAGCGAGTTCTGAGCAAGTGCTCCTATGTCCCAGTGGCCTACACCCCAGAGATGATTCAGTACCAGTCGGCTTACATGCAGCCGGCCGGCAGCACGGAACTATCCATGGTGCTGTACAACGACCGATTGCCGGTGGGAGTCTGGCCTCTCAGCGTGCACCGTTCTGAGGACGGTTGGACACTCGCTTCTCAGGAGGCCTCGGTACGCCCGCCACTTTTTGCAGACCATATCGGCGAAAATACCCGCAAGACTTTAGTCGATCGCTGCCTGGGCTATTTAGAGGGGTTTTCCCAGCAATGGGGAATCGAATACTGGGAGTCAAAGACCTCACCACGGGGGGCTTCCGTCGATATTTGGCATCGCCGAATCATGGAAAAGGGTGCCACTGCTTCATTAACGCATGAGCTTTGGATCGACCTGAGCCTTCCACTGCCCGCAATACAGGCCAACGTACGCAAGAGTTTTCGTCCGCTGATTTCAAAGGGCCTGAAACTTTGGAAACCTTCATTCGCCTTTGGGACAATCTCTGCCGAGGAATTTGAAGAATTTCGCCAGCTGCACATTCAGGTCGCGGGCCGTGAAACGCGATCGGCACACACTTGGAATATCCAAAGAGAGATGATTGCCAATCGAAAAGCTTTCCTGGTGAGTTTGCGGGATCAAGAAAATACCCTGATGGGCGGTGGGCTTTTTCACCTCTCCTCCACCGAAGCATTCTATGGAGTGGGCGTGTATCGGCGAGATCTCTTTGACCTGCCCCTTGGGCACTTGGTTCAAGCCAAAGCGATTGAGCACCTTAAGGAAATCGGATTGAAATGGTATTTCTTGGGCGCCCGACCTTATCCCGCCGACTTGCCGAGCCCAGGCAAAAAAGACCTCAGCATCGCGCATTTCAAAGAGGGATTTGCGACAAACCACTTTCTTGGCGTAAAAACGATCTGCCCTTTCGGGGCTGTCCCGACCTAAACACACTATCGCACGATGAAAATTAAACGGGCAGCAGGAGAGTATTCCGTATATGTCGCGATATCTTTTTTACGGGCATTGCTTTTTTATTATATTTCTCGAATAACCGCGCCGGCGGAGTTTATCTACTACAGCAGCTATCTCTACTACACCGATATTTTTACGACGATTGTTGGCTCGGGAACAGTGGCTGCGTTTTCTCTGCGTGGCACTTCAACAAACCGACTAGCTCCAGCTCTTTGTTTTGAAGTTTCGTTTGTATTAGCGTTGCTGGTTTTGTTTCTTATCAAGGTGCTCATGTTTGGAAGCTCGATCGAGCTGAACCTCACGATGCTCTGTGTGCTGAGCTTTCTAAAGACGATAAACCTACTCTTTTCACGGTTTTATCTTTTCTTTGAAAATATTGCTCGCTCGAACATTAACGATCTTCTTGGAAACTTTGCATGGATACCACTTATCTTTGTTTGGCGCTGGATGGGCGGAGCTGAAAGCATTGATGCCTACATGGCGATCTGGGCGCTTACTCTGGTGCTCGGTGTGAGTCTTAATTTTTGGCAGTGCCGCCGCTACTTAAAATGGGAGAATCCAGTCGCGAATTGGAAGCGGTTCGCGGTGGTCTATTTGCAGTCTTTTCATTTTAGCCTGGTTAATAAGCTGTATGGCACTTTAGAAAAGCTCCTTGTGATCTCTCGATTTGGGATCAACACCGACACATCGAGCTACCTAATGGCGTCGAAGGTGACTGGCTTTGCAGCAGAAATGAGTGGTGGTTTTGCCCAGAGCTTAGCACTGAACCGAGTGGGAAAAGACTTGGACGACCGCCAATCGGAAACACGTATTCTTAAGCGGTTGATGGGACTAAATTTAGTGTTGATGGTACTTGTTTGCGCTGCCGTTTTAGTGGGATCCGACTACGTTTACCTTGCATTGAAATCCCAGCTCACCCAGAAAAACGTTTCGCTTCTCTATTGGCTGGTGCCCGCGGCGGTGCTGTCTCAGATGCATGGAATTGTATCGATTTACCTTCAACGACACTCCCAGTTCAGATACTTGATGTTCACTTCGCTCTTTCAGCTACTCCTACTGGCCACCCTTTACCAGGCTCCACTTACGCTTTACTCGTTTGTTGGAACTCAAATCGTGGGCTTTTTGCTTCTGGTGGCTGCGGACTGGGTAGCTCTCAGAAGAGGGACTAAATAAGTTGCCATAATTCCAAGGCCTTACCTGTCCCCAGATCCTGCCGCCGGCAACATTACATTGCAGTTGAAGACTCTCTGTCCAGGGGCTAAAACTCCGAAGCGCTTTGTTTTTTACGGAGGACCCCTTTTTTATGTCCGCGGACGCACTCAAACAATCCCACGAACTGCTCAACGGCACCAATATCTTCATCACCGGCGGAACCGGCTCATTTGGTAACGCATTCGTCGCCCATCTCACTGAAAACATTACTCCAAAGAAACTAGTAATTTTTAGCCGAGACGAGCTCAAACAGTACGAAATGGCCCAGAAATTTCCTCCGAGCAAGTTTCCATTCATTCGGTACTTTATCGGCGATGTTCGTGATGCGGAACGCTTAAGTCATGCTATGCGGGGAATGGACTACGTCGTGCACGCTGCTGCAATGAAGCAGGTTCCCACAGCGGAGTACAACCCTTTTGAGTGCATAAAAACTAACGTCCTCGGTGCCCAAAACGTCATTTCGGCAGCAATCGCGCATAAAGTAAAACGCGTATTGGCCCTATCCACCGATAAAGCCGCCAATCCTATTAACCTCTACGGCGCAACCAAACTCGCCTCGGACAAACTTTTTATCGCTGGGAATCACATGAGCGGCGAAGGTGGACCGCGGTTTGGAGTAGTACGATACGGTAACGTCGTCGGCAGCCGAGGAAGTGTAATTCCCTTGTTCCAACGCCTGATTTCCGAGGGTGCGAAGACCATTCCCGTCACCGATGCCAGAATGACCCGATTTTGGATTACTCTGAATCAGGGTGTGAACTTTCTGGTGAGCTGCTTTAGTAGAATGCACGGTGGAGAGCTTTTTGTTCCCAAAATCCCCAGCATGAACATGGTCGACTTGGCCAAGTCACTTAAGCCAGATTGCGAAATTAAAATTGTAGGTATTCGCCCTGGAGAAAAGCTGCATGAGGTTATGGTTCCACGTGATGAGGCGAGAAGTACCCTGGAATATGAAAACTACTTTGTAATTCAACCATCGTTTCATTGGTGGAACGAGTCGCAGTACAAAGAAACTACCCGGGGCAAAAGCGTCGATGATAATTTCGAGTACAGCTCGGAAACCAATCCAACGCGCTTATCCTCAAATGAACTGCAGGACATCGTCTACACGATGGGCAAGTGAGGGGGGTTAATTGCTTTCCTACAGCCGACAAACGATTGAGCAGGATGACATCGATGCCGTCGTTCGTGTGCTACAATCAGATTTTCTAACAAACGGTCCAGAGGTTTCCGAGCTAGAAAAAGAGATAGCGAACTACTGCGGAAGCCAGTACGCCGTAGTTTGCGCAAATGGAACGGCCGCCCTGCACCTTGCGTACATGGCATTAGATCTTAAACCGGGCGAATCCATCGCTACTTCTGCCATTACATTTGTCGCCAGCGCCAATGCTGCACTTTATTGTGGAGCTGAAGTCGAATTTACCGATGTCCAAGGCCAAACGGCTAGCATGGATCCCGCTTCGTTATCGAGCATTCTTGAAAGGTCTTCTGGAAAAGTCCGTGCGGTAGTCCCCGTTCACTTTGGTGGGGGCTGTGCCGATATTATCGAGATCTCGCGCATTGCAAAAGCGCGAGGGATAAAAGTCGTTGAGGACGCCTGTCATGCGATCGGGTCCTCTTACCTCGATGAGAACGGAACTCAGGTCCGAGTCGGCGCTTGCCGTCACTCGGACATGGCAGCGTTTTCTTTTCATCCGCTTAAGCACATCACTTCGGGAGAGGGGGGCGCTGTAACAACCAATGACCCCCAGCTCTATCGCCGTCTGCTGCTACTGCGCAGCCACGGAATTGAAAGAAAATCAGAAAACTGGAAAATCCAGGACCAAGGAATTTCGCAGGGCAAGACAAACCCCTGGTACCACGAAATGCAGATCCTAGGATTTAACTATCGACTCACGGATATTCAATGCGCCCTCGGACGATCCCAGCTGCGAAAGCTTGATAGATTTATTCAAACCAGGCGACACATTGCCGATCTTTATCGCACCGTTCTTGCTGAAACGAATAGCCTCGCAAAGCCTTTATTTGCAAACTGGAACGATGGAAACAGCTACCACTTGTTCCCAGTTCTAATTCCCTTTGAAGACCGTGGCACCACTCGAGCGCAGGTAATGAGCCAATTGCTGGAGGCCGGGATACCCACCCAAGTCCATTACATTCCTGTATATCGGCAACCCTACTACCGCGCTCGATATGACTACTTACCAGAGCGATTCCCAATGGCGGAAGCCTACTATGCACAGGCACTTAGCCTGCCAATACACCCAACTCTAAGCGATAAAGACGTTGTGTTTACTGTTTCCACACTTAACGGTCTTTTATGACACGGCCGTTTCTAACACTCGGCACTGTTCAATTCGGTCATCCGTACGGACTAAGACGGCACGTACCGTTAATGACCAATGACGAAGTCAGTCACTTTCTCGAGCAAGCGGTGCTCGCCGGCATTCGGCATTTGGATACTGCAAGTGCCTATGGCTTGGCTGAACGACGAATTGGTGAAGCAAGGGCGCGAGGTATATTACCTGCCGAGATAAAGGTAATTACAAAAACTCCACCCACCTTGAGCCAAGCGACTGTTCAGGAGGCGTTGCTTAAGGCAAAGGCCGACCTCCACCAAGAACGCCTGGACGTTTTAATGCTTCACCGTTGGGACCATCGAACAGCAGAACGAGGAGCGATCTGGAAAGAACTGCTCAGGGCTCGGGACAATGGAGACGTAGCGGCTCTCGGTGCGTCCGTCTACACCCCTGAAGAAGCCTGCCAGGCAGCCAAAGATCCTGATGTCACTCACCTTCAAATTCCGTTTAACGTTTTGGATTGGCGGTGGGAACTTAGTGAACTGCCTCAAATTCGATTCTCTAGACCCGACCTAACGATTTACGCCCGTAGCGTTTATCTTCAAGGGATCCTTCTCTCACCTACAGAAAAGTGGCCAAAGGTTTCGAATCTAGATGCAAACACGGTAGCCACCCAACTCGATACAATCGGTGCTTCACTAGGCCGGCGGTCGAGAAAAGAATTGTGTTTTAGCTTTGTTCAGTCGCAAAAATGGATTGATAGTCTGGTGCTAGGAATGGACAACGTGGACCAGCTCAAGGAGAACTGCCACCTCGCTTCGCTCCCGAGCCTTTCTGATGAGGACTGCGCGTACCTGCGAAACCAACTCCCCCATTGTCCCGAAACGCTTTTGAACCCCTCGCTGTGGGACAGAACAAATGCGTAAATTAAAAATAGTACTTACTACGCGCCAGTTCAGCCCTTGCTTAGGAGGCACGGAAACATCTGTTTTGGCGATGGCCAATCAGTTGGTATCTCGGGGGCACTCTGTAACCGTCCTGACGCTCAATCGAAACATTTGGAATGGGCAGAAACTCGATCCGTATGAGAATATTGGTGGAATCTCCGTAGTTCGAATTCCCTATCTCAACCTAGGCCTTCGTCCTATTGCTTTGTGTAATCCATTTTGGCTCTTCCGATTTTTTGCACGCGCCGACATTATTCACAATCACGACATTCGTTTTCTATTCGAGTCTTGTCTTGTTGCGAAGTACTGGTTCCGCATTCCATTGGTCATTGGTTCTCATGGTTTTATTTTGCACCAAAAGAAACTGCGTTGGCTTAAGAAGTTCGTATTTTATCGCTACTACCTGCCGCTTTTTCGTCTAGTAGATTGCGTCCAAGCTGTGAGCCGACAAGACTTAGAACTGATTAAAAACTCTTTGCCACCCGAGCAATTGGCCCTAATTCCCGGCGGCGTTGACGCAGAAACTTTTGCCATTTCAGAACGTAAACCGATTGCGGGTCGCTTGCTCTACTTTGGTCGCATCGACGAGCACAAGGGCCTCGACCTACTATTTGACGCCCTTGCTAAGGTTCAGGCTCCCTATCATCTGCACTTGGTTTTTGGGTCTTCGCGCCAAGACTGCCTGGACGACCTTCTTGCTCGAGCCAAAAAAAACGGAATTGAACATCGCGTGTCGTGGCTAGGGAAAATGGAACTCACTGCCCTAAAACAGGAATTGTCCCATTCTCAAATGGTCGTATTTCCGTCTCGGTATGAGGGATTTGGACTGACCGTGCTGGAAGCTATGGCGGCTGGATGCGTGGTATTGGCGAATAAAATTGAGGCATTCAGAAATATTATCGAAAATGGAAAAACGGGTGTACTCACCGATTTTTCCGATCCCCTAACGGCGGCTCAAGACATCGAGCGGATTCTGAAATCTCCGGCAGATTTTTTCTCAGGTCTTTGCGAAGCCGCCAAAGCTGAGGCTGACAGACACAGTTGGAGACAGCGGGGAGACCAACTAACAAAGCTTTACGAATGCTTGGTCGATCGGTCAGGATGGGACCAGCAAAGTACTTTTGAGGAGGCACGATGAACATCGCCGCTCAACTAGAAAAATACCTCTATAGAAGCCCCAAGATTTACCCAGACAGCTCAATAGCCAATCGGGCAGCGTTGCCATTGGTGTACCAGAGTGTTTTGAGAAACGCGCATCGGGGTCTCGCCCTTGCAAAAAATGCCCTTTACTCCGCGCCTCGTTTTGACAAGGAACTAAAACAACTCCAACAAGATGGGGCATTGGTATTGCCCAACTTTCTTTCAGAAGAAGATTTTGGGCACGTTCAGGCGGTTTTCGGCCAGATGCAGTCGAAATTCGAGGTACAGAATGCTCGTGCGCCCCTTACCAAGATGCTTCTAGTGACGAAGTATGGATATCCGAAAATTGAAATCCTCGACTCCAAAGCCGTAGGGATATTTCAGAAAAATCCTTTTTTCGGAGAAATGGTAGAGCGGGTCACAGGGATTAAATCCAAACTTCCACCTTTAGTTTATTTCATGGAACAGAGCTTCGCTCAGCAAGACCTTGGAAGTCCCCATTCTGACTTTCAGGACTTGCTTCACTACGATGTAAATTTTCCATCGTTAAAGGCGATTCTTTACCTAGAAGATACCGACAAAACTAACGGTGCCTTTCGACTGGCGTTTGGTTCTCACAAACCTTCGTGGAAACGCCTGAAGGGTGAATACAAATTCGCCTGCGATAATACTTCGCCTCAAAGACAACCAAACGCTCGACCCAGTGTATCGTCGGAACTATTCGACCTTTCTCGACTCACCTCGATTGAAGGCAAAAAGAATACTTTGGTTCTGTTTGACGCTCGCTGCGTACACGCGCGCGGCGAATTCAAGTCACATAAACCGCGTCGCACTATTTTTGTGGATTTTCGCTCCACTCTAAGCGCTGCAAACTTTTTACCTAAACTCTGTCGACCAAAGATCCAGGGGCATGATTTTGGACACTAAACTCGATTCCTGGGTAGTAAACTCGCTTTTCCCACCGTTGAGGAAGTTTTGGAAAAACCGACCTCCTCACCCAAAAGTGGAGTACCTGCTTTACGAAGCTCTGCGCCGAGTACTGCCTTCCAAACGGGAACATCTCTTCCAGTTGGAAAGCGGTCGGATGTTGTTGGACATTACCGCATCGTGCATGGAAATGAAGAAAGCCCTGGGAATATTCGAGCCAGAGACCTACCGCGTTCTGACAGAGATTCTCCGACCTGGCATGACCGTTATCGATGCAGGAGCTTTCATTGGAGAGTTCACGCTTTTTTCAGCGCATAGAGTGGGCGCTACGGGTAAGGTACTTGCGTTTGAGGCTAGCCCTAGGAATTTTAAGCGTCTCGTCAAGCATATCGAACTGAATGGGCTTTCGAATGCGACTCCGATTTTTTGCGCCCTCTGGAATGAAACTGGTTGGTTGACTCTTAACTCTGGACCAGTCGGTAGCGCCGACAGCATCAAAACCAAAACAGTCCACCCCCACCCAGAGACTACCCAAGTAGAAACGAGAACTCTGGACTCGATCCTCGCTGAGCGAGGGATCTCGAAAATAGACCTGGTTAAAATCGATATCGAAGGAGCGGAAGAGGAATTTTTGCAAGGGGCCGAACAAACTCTACGGAACAGTCCGGACGTGGTGTTGGTTCTTTCCTTACACCCGCACCTTGGCATCAACCTGCGCTCCATCGAGAAGCGTCTTAAAGATTATGGGTTTGTTTTTTGCCATACTTTGACTCTCGAGCCGATGGAACATCTCAAAGATTCGGTCACAGATGTTTTAGTGGCTCGCCCGGGTAGGCTTCCGACTCGGTTCAGTGAGAAGCCGCTTTAAGCGCGCGCAAGCGATAAAGAAATAAAGCGTTCCCCAATACGTACCGTTTAAACAAGCGCCGCGGCTCAAGACACAAGCGAAATAGCCACTCTAGCCCGCAATTTCGCATCCAAAGAGGGGCTCTTTGTACGCGCTCGCTCAAGTAGTCGAGTATCGCTCCACCATTCACAATAAGACAGGGGTGGGAAAGCTTGCTGCGGAGCAAAAGCGAAACTTTTTCTTGTTTGGGCATTCCCATTGCCAGCAAGATCAAGTCGGGGCGGCACGATGTCGCTTGCGACAAATAGGCCTCGCTTTCGAGGAAGCCATGATCGAGGGCGATAATATTCACGCCAAAACGCTCTTTAATCACCCCTGCGGAACGACTGAGATAAGGCTCCTCGGTACCAAATAGCGCTACGGATTTACCTCTGTATAATTCAAGAAGCTTAGGGATGAGATCGGTGCCGTTAAGATTCAAACCAGGAAGCTCGCCGAGCCTCTCCAAGGCGATTTCCATCCCTTTCCCATCGCGAAGCAGCAAATCAGAGGACTTTAAACAATCTCTAAATTCTGAATTCGTCCAAGCCAGATTTACGGCGTGGGCATTTACAAACGAAACCACTGTGGGCTTTGACACGTGCGCAAGTTCATTCAACAGTTGAGTGATTTGATCATCGGATTGGAGCAATGTCAGGCCACGAAAAATGGCTAGAACTTCTTTGGGGCTCCGATTGGGCATTTTTCGATCCCAGCGCTAAGACGATTTTCGAGCAACAATCGCATCTTGGTAGTAGCGATTTGGACTCAGTAACGAGGCATTAGCCCATGAACCACGAACCACCCGCAAATCGCCGCGATTAAACCCGGCCGATTCATACAGTCGAAGCATTTTTTCCAAATCATAGCCGACGGTATCCAGAGGAGCATCGGCGTAGCTGAAGTAGGTTCCTTCTTGGTTGGAGTGGGGGAAGCGATGGGTGGTCTTACCCGCCTTTACGGCCTCCAGCACTTGGGGATCCAAAAGAAAGGTAGTGTGAAACGAATGGCCCCCGGGCTTTAGGACCCGAAAGGTTTCTGCAAGATATTCGGAAACCTGTTTCTCAAATAAATGCGTAAAAACTGAGAAACTAAAAACCAAATCGGTTGAAGCATTGCCCTCTAGAAAAATGGCGGGCGAAGACCCTGGCGCGATTTCGATACTTTCTTCGCTGAGCACTTTGGCAAAACGATCGTCAATAGCGGCGTAATGTTTAGTGGGATCTTCGGTGGAGATCTCGGAGAAGGCAAAGTTGCGCCGCTCACTGTAGGCTTCCTCACACCAACGAACAGCGGGGATCACAATGTCGTAGCCCGAATACTTCCCGTTGGGGCCAAGAAACTTAGAAAAGGGACGAGCCAAGCGCCCCAAACCAGACCCCAAATCAATTACGCTCGAATCGGGAGTAAGCTTCGTTTCTTGAACCAAGCAATTAAAGGCATGGTCACCTGTCTCTACAAAACCATCGATGTAGTCTTGCCGCCGCTTAGAGAAAAACTCGTTGTAGTTCAAAGATCGAGGCGGAATCAACCCAGGCCGCAACCCCAGAGCATCTTCATACCGATCGTATAGTCCGGAAACTACAGATTTTACTTTAGATTTGAGCTTTTGGGGAAGAAGGTCCTGCAACATGGCTCCCACCGGTGGAAAGCCGGCAAACTACCGCCCCAATCCAATGATGTCAAACCACCAGGCCCGCATAGATACCACCTGAGAAACCCATCAAGATCCAACTGTAAGTGAATTGCAAGTCAGCTGGGTCCACCGCCCGCTGGCAACTGCGACTGCCTATCGAATGG
>CAZTRP010000001.1:183570-467449 GCA_964616705.1 uncultured Pseudobdellovibrionaceae bacterium | reverse complement strand
GTAGTGTTACCTATGTCTCCGGTTTGTTTTGTTACCTATGTGTCCGGTTCGGACCCTGATATTATTGATATTAATCTTAAGATTAATCGTTAAGGATTCAATTTCGCGTAGCGAAATTGAATGGAGGTGGGGGGAATCGAACCCCATGTTCCAAATTTACAAACATCAATAAAATCAACATACCGAGTGTTTTATCGTCGGTAAATCAGTGAGCATCCTTCAGCAGGAGTGAGCATCGCTGAGCAGCTCTAACCATCTGTCCCGCACCGTTCCCGCACCGGTCGCCTAGTTGCCTATCGAATCATTCCGCCCTAGGTAAAGGAGGCTGCGGAGAGGTAGGTAACCTAACCCTTTGAGTTAATTATAAAAAGAATGAACAACCAGTACGCCAACGAAGACAGCTTAACAAACCCATGGAACGGCACTTCCCTTCGAGCTATATGTAGGCGTGGCACGACTGGTCTACATAAGAATCTTCCTGTTGTTCGCATTTCTCCGCGCAATTTCCGTTTATGGATCTGGCTCTCCGTCCCTGGTTATCCCCGACGAATCCAAAAGCTTCTCCAATTGCAGCCTAGTCCTCTTGCTTACCTTGCATGAAACGAGAATCAGCTGGCCTTGGCTGTACAAGCCGGTGGAGCTCACTGAAAGCATTGGTTATATCGGGGCAAGAGCGGCACAAGGAGATTCAGGTTCTTTAAAAATCTTGAAAAGCCTTAGCCAAGGAGAAGGACGACTTGCCCTGTCAGCTAGAAGTATCCTTGAACACTGGGAACAACTTCGGCGACTAGGAGCCTTTCAATCTCGTTCTCAGTTCATAGACGTCGCAGTTGGAATTACAGAAAATCATATGGCGATGCTAACGAGAATGCTCCTAAGACAGGCATCGTCCTCGGAAATCTCTGGCGAGGCACGGCGGTTCTATGAAGGGACTTGGGCCGTCATCGTGCAATTCAAAAGCGAGCTCACCCCTCACCGCGACGTTCCTGAATCAGAGCGAGATGAGTTCATGGAGAAGGTGCACCGCTTGGGAAATCATGGTCGCTATCTTTCCTGGCTATCCACCAAACTTCAGGCATTACCAGATACATCTCTTTCTGATTCGGCGAAGTATCTTTCGAGCGTTGAAACAGATCCCAGAAGTCTTGCCACTATTATCCGGAAGTCGTTGGTTCGAAATCTCTTGTTTGCTTCTACTGAGGGAGTAGAGTTTCGATTCCTGATCTCCAGCGGCGTCATGCTCAAGTTTGGCCCTGGCTACTACCAATTGCCAGAGATCATCGAAGGTTTAGTTTTTGATTTGGTACAGAACTCTATTAAGTACTCATCCCCCGTTAGGGACAAGACATGGGTCGAAATCACCCTGGCCAACAACAAGCTTTTAGTTTCTGACAACGGTATTGGAATAGAAACCCAAGAGAGGGTCTTTGCGGAGGGCTTTAGAGAAGAAAGGAACTCGGCACGAGGACAGGGACTCGGCTTAGCGGTTTGGCAGAAAATCTTGAAGAACCATGGTTTCCCCCCACTTGTTCTTGAGTCCACGTCACCTCAGGGAAGTATTTTCTCCCTTGATTTAAGTTCGATACTGGCTGCTAACTAACTGAGGACGGGGCACAAGATCGTTAAGAGGAGAGGCCAGGGGAAACCGAACTAGAAAAGTTTTTCCTCAGTACCTAAGGTGGTATTTTCGTCGATTCTTGTAACTCTTCCAGGTCCGCTCCAAGGTAGAGTGGCCCATCCACACACTGATGTTCTCCAAAGCGTGACCTTTGGCCAGCATCAGGTCGGTGAAGCCTTTTCTTCCAGCGTAAAGATCGATCCCCTCCCCAAAATGCTTGCGCATAGTTTTCATGATGGGGCGTCTGAATGACTGGCCCCTAAGAATTCTCAGCGCAAACTCCTGCTCATTAAAAAGAATCGGAATTGGCTTCCATCGATCCTCAATCGGAAGTGCTATGATCTTCGTTTGGAAGACCCAGAGCACTCTCTTGCCGTTTCCCAATGTCTCTACAGACCACATTGTTTCATTGGTTAGATTGTCAATTTCCTGCGGACGCAGTCCCAACCAAACCGATAGGACCAACCAGTTGTAATTAGGTCGATTCAATTTTCGATAAGCGGATTTCAACGTTTCCGGTGAGAGGGGACGTGAAGGTTGCCGAGTCCGTCGTTCTTTTTCATAGTACGCCTGAATCAACCGCTGGCGTTCGTAACCACGTGGAATTGGAACAGGCAGAAAAGGCCGCCCCATTTTCCGGCAAATGAAGAAACCCCAGAGGTTCGCCATCTTTAGTGTACTTTGAATGTAACGAAGGCTGTATTGCCTCTGATGGAAGAAGTCGTTGATGTCGAGCGTGTGATAGAACCAATCTGAAGGCTCAACTCCAACCGCTGTGATCATTCGCTGAGCCGCTTGCCAAAGGGAGAAGGCCCGAGTCCTTCTTCGCTTTCCCGCATCTGTATCGCTGTCGCGAGACCGAACGAACCGGAGTTCAAACTCGGCCACAAATTCTTCGGGAAGAACAGCTTCGTGGCGTTTAAGCGTCTCAATACGCTTCGTTTCGATTTTCTTTATTTGCTCTTCCTGGCGTTTGACGAATAGCTGAGAGTTGAGTTGCCGGGCGCGGCATCTCGCCTCGATCGTGGTCATCGACTTATGGAAACCAAGCGACCGCCAACGATCCTTATCGACGTCCCATTCCTTCTTGGGCTTTACCGCCTCCGCTCTGTGAAAATCGGTCTTCTTATAGGAAACGAACTGCACCTTCCACTGAGGTGCCTTTTTCTTTAGCGACAGCGCTCGAACGTAATAGCCCACATGCCCTCCCTTTCTTGGAGGACAAAAGCGTCCACCACGTCCAAATCGGACGGGGCTTTCTACTATAAATAGCTGATATTATTCAAGGTTGGAGTGGAGGTGGGGGGAATCGAACCCCCGTCTGCATTTTTAGAAACAATAATAAAATCAACCACCGAATGATTCTGTCGACGATATACCATTAGTTTTCACTGAGCGCTAGTGAGCGTCGTTAAGCAGCCCTCTCCATCCTTCCCACACACCTGCCACACACCAAATTTTTATTTGAGCCTAGGGGTGAGGCGTGATGGCAATGATCGTAATCACCGTTTTACCGGGGCCATAGTGCCAGAAAATTCGGTAGGCAGCGGAGGTTTGGTTCTCTGCGTAGGCTTCGAAAACTTCTTCCCCGTTAAAGCCACGAAGCGAGGAATACTTGTGAGTATTCAGACCCTGATGGCGGGGATTGGTTTCGAGATAGGCGAGGGCTTTGCGAACGGCCTTGAGGCGCTTCAGTAGACCTTTGTCTTTTTCGAGCGCCTTAAGTTGGGAGGCGGCTTCATCGGTGAAGAGTAACTTGAAAGCCATTTGCCGTTTCTACTCGTTGTCGTCTTCGAGGTGCTTGGCGAAGGAGCCAAGCGCTTTAGTCTTTCCCGCGGCGGATTGCTTCAGACCCTTTTCCACGCTGGCGAGAGCCTCTTTGTTCTTAAAGAGCCAAGCTTCGCGAGCCGGAAGCTCGACCAAAGGCTCCAAGAGGATAGTGCCGTCAGCAGATTCCTTCATGGTGTAACCGCTGTACTCCTTGGTCAGCTTGCCAAGCGTAATACGCCCCTTGCTATCGGGCCGAACCGTCTTCACCTTTTGATATGCCTGATTGGACATGGCTTCTCTCCTCACCTAGCCATTATCGCCTAAAGTGGGAAATTGCTCAAGTGGGAATTCCCACCTAGTACGAGTTCGACAATAAGTTATTGATATTCAATTGGTTATGCTTGCTTCTTGCATACCGAGATTTTCTTCAAACTGCACTCTTTCTCCCTTCAGTCTTATCTTTGCCATCCTTCCCACGCACCATCTGAAACCTCGCTCGGGTCGAAAAGGTGGTGATAGTTCAACCACTGGTTGCCTTTAAGATCCGTCATCCGACATTTCCACGGGGCCATCTTGCTATAGGGTATAAGGATAAGCAGCCATGCACTTATTTACTGTCGGACACTCAAATCGATCCCTGGAAGAGTTCGTCGAGATTTTGCTCGCCCACGGCGTAAAGCGGCTCATCGATGTCAGAACTCTTCCGGGGTCTACGCGATATCCTCATTTTAACGGCGAGTCGTTGAAGGTGCAGCTGGCGCGCTTCGGTATTCGGTACCAGCACATGAAGGCATTGGGGGGGGTACGCCATTCCCTTAAGAACTCCCAGAACGGGGCCTGGAGGAATCTCAGTTTTCGAGGGTACGCCGACTACATGCAAACGAAAGAGTTTGCTAAAGCGATGAATCGATTATGCATAACGGCTCGCAAGGAACCGACTTGCCTAATGTGTGCGGAAGCAGTTCCCTGGAGATGTCACCGCTCTCTCATCGCGGACGCCCTTTTCGCGAGACGGATAGAAGTCATCGAGATCTTCAGCCTCACCCAAAGCCGAGTTCATAAGTTGACGGGGTGGGCGAAAATAGAGGGCCGCGACGTCACCTATCCGCTGACAGGAAAGCCGACGGATAGGCCTGAAAATTGCTTGATAAAGACACGAAAGGAGATACCGATGATTCAACTCAAGAGAGCTTATGATAGCGCTTCTCGCACTGATGGCTACCGGGTGTTGATCGACAGGCTTTGGCCGCGAGGGATTAAGAAAGCGGACCTTGTAATAGATGAGTGGGCTAAGGTTCTCGCACCTACCACGGAGCTAAGGCGCTATTTCGGTCATGATCCCAAGCGATGGTCCTTGTTCCAATCCCGCTATAAAGCCGAGCTTCACTCCAATGATGCGAAGAAGAAACTAAATGAACTAGCTGAACGCGCCAGAAAAGGAAAGTTGACGCTAGTTTACTCGGCCAAAGATACCGAACATAACGACGCCGTAGTTTTAAGGGCAATAATCGAACGCGAGGTCCAGCCAGAGAAAAAGAAAGGCAGCGGTGCTAGATCTACTAAATGAAATTCGCGCCTGCAGAGCCTGCGAAAGCCATCTGCCGCTTGGGCCACGCCCCATCGTCCAAGCGAGTTCCTCGGCGCGACTACTAATGGTGAGCCAGGCGCCTGGACTGAGAGTGCATCAAACCGGAATTCCATGGAACGACGCCAGCGGGGATAGACTTCGTGAGTGGCTGGGGCTCTCTCGAGAAGCCTTTTACGATGCAAACGTGATTGCGCTGCTCCCGATGGGATTTTGCTATCCGGGACGGGCACAATCGGGTGACGCCCCTCCGCGAAAGGAATGTTTCCCCCTCTGGCACTCCCGTGTTCATTCCCAGCTTACCGATATTCGGACGACGTTGATCGTGGGTAACTATGCGCAGAATGAATATTTAAAGGGGCGGCAGAAATCCAATATGACGAAGACGATTCGCGCCTGGTCAGAGTATCTGCCCAGCTATTTGCCGCTTCCTCACCCTTCTCCCCGCAATAATATTTGGTTACATCGAAATCCCTGGTTCTTAGAAGAGGCCATTCCTGAAATCCGACGAAAGGTGGCGGAACTACTTGCCTAGGTGCGATGTCTGACCCGAGTCCAAACTGGATCCGTCATAAATTTGGCCTTCCGTTTCGGGATGAAGTGTCGCCGGCATTTTGTTCATGTCCTCGGGGGATCCTCCGGTAACGGCGCTAATCGCCCCAGAATAACGGGGAAAGGGTCCGGTGTATTCGCGATCCATTTGGATTGCTTGCGTTCCTTCAGTACTCAGCGCAGGTTTCCGCAGAGTGAAGAAGAAGCTTGAGCCTTCCCCTGGGGCAGATTTCGCCCAAATTGTCCCACCATGTCGCTTCACAATCGACTTACAAATCGGAAGGCCCAAACCCGTACCTGAATATTCGGCTTGCGAATTTAATCTCTGAAATTCATCAAATACTCTTTCGGCATACTCCATATCAAATCCAATTCCGTTGTCGGTAACCGAAAAAAGCCAGTCCTCATCCTTTTCTTCCACTTCAATATGGACGACCGGGCTCTTCTCGCCATGGTACTTGATAGCGTTTCCAATGAGATTTTGAAACAGTTGTGAGAGCTGAATTTTGTCTCCTAATATCGTCGGAAGCCTAGGGCTTTCTATCTTGGCGCAGCTCTCCTTAATTTCAATCTCCAGATTGCGGGTAACTTCATCCAGGACGACGTTGCAGTCGACCATCTGAAATTGATGAGCGGACTTGGAGACGCTGGCATACGAAAGAAGATCATCAATTAGATTTCTCATTCTGCCGCATCCTTCTATTGCGAACTGCATGAATTGCCGTAGTTCAGGATCCGCGCTAACGGATAAATGCCTGGCAATTAATTGTACATAGCTACTAACGGTATTCAGAGGGGACTTCAGATCGTGGGAGGCTACGGAAGCGAATCGCTCAAGTTCAGAATTGGCACGAGTGAACTCATTGACCAGAGTGCTCACCTTTTCGTTTGCTACCTTCTCATTCGTTACATCCTCGACGATGCGAAATTCCTGAGAGCTCTTTTCCCCTAGAGGTATTAAGGCGGCATGAATTTTTACCCACCGGACCTGGCCGTCATTTGTGAGATAGCGTCTCGTCGCACAAATCTCGGAAGTCGCTCCCAGCATTAGGCTATTTCGAGCATCGAAGGAGGCGTCGAGATCGTCTGGGTGGATAACGGAGCGCAGGCTCTTTCGGACGAGGTCTTCCTCCTTCACTCCGATGAGGTTACAAAGAGCGGGATTCGCCTTCATGTACCGGTACTCCTTGTTGTCTATCAGGCCGATTCCCACGGGAGCCTTTTGAAAGAGAGCATTTAATCGCGCCTCGCTCTCGATCAGATTCTTTTGATTATTCAAAAAAGTTCGTGCGATGTACCAAATCCCGAAAACATAGGGCGCACGTCGAATTGTCTGTACGAGCCACCACGCGGCCTCCCATCTTTTGATAAAGGGAAACATCACGGCGCCTAGACTTAGACACACGACTATCAGAGAAATCGTTAAGCGTTCTTCCGCTGGGATTGTTTTGAGGATGCGCGGTAAGCTTGCGAAATAGAGAATCCCGCTGAACCCGATCAGATACTGCACTTCGAACGATAAGGCGCTAGCATCCACCGCTGGGTGCAGGAACTGTTTGGCATAAAGGAAGGTCCAAAAATAAACTGCGGTAGAAATGATAAGCGAAAAATAGAGACTATTGCGGAGTGGAAAATGTCTACGGAGAAAATCCTCAGGAAGCCAAATTCCACATAGCACGATCGAGCCAAGCACGTAAGACTCGCACTTGAGCCAAACGGTCACCTGCGCACTATTAGATAGTGAACCAAAAAGTCCAGCCGCGCCTGAGACAACGCACGAGATAGCGGCAACGGCCAGGAAGGGATTTTCCCTTCTTAGCTGGATTACTATCGCTAAAATAACGCCCAAAAGAATCGAAGCTAGCCCACCGAACCCATCCATCAGATAATATAGATGCGCATTTTCCCACCGCCAATTGGGCAGCAGGATCTGAAGCCCAAAGGCCATAAGGAAGAAAAGGCCGACTGCAAAGACCAGGGCAATAAGCAGACTGGAGTGAGTTTCGCGGGCAGCAGGGGACACTTTTTTGGAGGTCATCTGTACACTCGCTTCGAAAGTTCCCATTAAAGGGTCCCCGTCTTTGATAGGCTCATCGCTGTCAGCCTTCCGTTTTGAGATGCTAAAGATGTGCTAACGATACATCTTTATGCGGCGTTATTGTCAATCCCCACGCTTTTCTAGTGCGCCGTAAGGACTGCTACTACGGCTTGCTTCTCCGCCTCGTTCAGTAACCGATCTAGAGGCCCATATACATGCATCTCTTCGCGCGCATTATGTTCGTGAAGTTCCTCAAATAACCTTCGTTCGGAGTGGGCCAGGTCGCCTCCCCGCGCCAGCTGCTTTTCTACCTCCATCAATAAGGGAATGATTATTTGATGCTCTTCCCGCAAGGTGAAAACTTCTTCACAGGCTCGTTCCGTTGGGAAACGAAGTAAAATCGGAAACACAAGGTCTTCTTCGCACTTGATGTGTTTTAGAAGTGAAGTTTTGTACTTTCGGAAGGAGTCCATTGCCGCGGCTGGACGGGAAAGCTTTACGTCAAGATACTCATCGTAAAGTCTGTCTATCGTTTGATGATCCTCAGATAGCAAGATTTCGATTGAGGGTGCCATCTAAATACTCTCCGAATCCGATTGGCTCGAACGCGTTAGACTTTCCATTTTAATAGCCTTTGGAAAGAGAATATTATTTTCTAAATGAATGTGTTGGATGAGATCCGCATCCAACTCAGCCAGCTGTGTGTAGGTTGCTCTATAGGTGTTACAGGCATCTGAAGGGATTTCGTAATTCGTACTCAATTCACGCAGTCGAAAAAGATGACCGCCCTCTCTCTCGTGTTCGGTTCGCATGGCATGGATGGGTGTGGCGACCGAGTCAAAAGGGATCTTGGGCCAGGGGAGCTTTCCTTGGCCGTCCAGCGCTTTAATATAAGGAAAGAGCACATTCTCCTCTTTCCACAGATGCTGATGCAGGTCTTCCGTGATTTCATTAAAAAGTCGTGAACAGGCGGCAAGCTCAGGATGTTTAGCCGCGTGAACGCGGGCTATTTTCTCGAGGCCGGCTTTGGCAATGGGAAGCATTTTGTGGAGGAAGAGATGATGGTTCGTATAGATATAATCGACTAAGAAACTAAGCGGCCACTCGCGGAATCGACCGAGTTGAGTCGCCGTCTCAGTAGACGACGCGTTAAGCGCGCTTTGTACATCCTCCAGATTTATGCCTTTCTGGTCGCAGGCTTGCTTAAGTGTCCGGTCACCGTGGCAACAGTAATCCAGGCCAAACGCTGAAAGAATGGCTCCGGCGCGATAGTTGGTGGCGACAAGTTCACCGAGAGAAGACTCAGGTTCGAAGTTCATTGGTATTCCTTTCTTTTGGAGGAGGGGCAGTGACAAAGGCATCAGCCTTAATGCGATTCATGGGGATTCCGGCAATGAAGAGTTTCCGTCTGATGGCTACTACGAGCCCGGCATCGCCACAAAGATACACCCTGCAGGGTCGTATCTTTTCAAAATCCTGCATCAGCACGTCGGTGATATGGCCGTTGCGGAATTTATCCGCCGGGCCGTTTAATACGACCTCCTGATAAAAGAACTGCGGGGCCATTTGGGCGAGAGACTTCAGTTCACTGCGATAATAGAGCCGCTCGGGATTTAATGCCCCCTGATAGAAAAACACGGGGCTTTGTTTTCCATTTTGAAGCGCTTCTCTGGCAATCGCCTGAAGAGGCGCCACTCCGGTGCCGATGCCTACCAGTAGGAACGGAAGGTCTTCAGAGTCAGTAAAGTAACAACAATCGCCGCGGGGGGCGGTCATGCGTAGACGTTCACCGGGAATGCACTCATTGAAAAACCAGGAGGTCATCTTGCCGTTCGGAATCTGGCGTACATGAATATCAAGAAACGCTCGCTCGCTCGGAAGGCTAGCCAGGGAATAGCTTCGAACTAATCCATCAGGGCGATGAAAATTAACATATTGCCCCGCCTGGAACTCAAAACGATCGGGGCGCGCAAAGCGAATACGAAGGATGTCGCCTGATAGTCTATGAACCTCCGTTACCAGAGCGTCGAAACTTGGGATCGCTTCATCCGCCAGCCGTACCTTCATCGGTTCGGTGGGGAGGCACTGACAGGCGAGGAAGTAGCCTTGTCTCTTCTTTTCGGCACTGAGTTCTTTTTGGGAAAGCGCCGGCGGCGCGAGATCTTCGGACTGCATCAGGCAACTTTGACAGACGCCCGATCGACATGACGCTGGGATTTTCGCTCCCCCGTCTTGTAAGGCGTCTAGCAAAGACATGCCCTGCGGAACGGGGTAGATCTCTTCCTCAAAACTAATGTTGATCACTTCCATGGAAATCACCGGCTAAGGACGTCATTGCGCACGGACTCGGCAATCCTGGCGACTTGCGTGATATCGCTCTCTGCCACCTCGTGCTCTCGCAAAGTCTTAGCCAGAAGTTCGATCACGGCATCTACATGGGAATCGTTTAGACCCCGTTCCAATAAATGAGCATGGCCAATGCGCATGTCCTTGCCCGTGTATTCATTGGGGCCTCCAAAAGCCATGGTAAGAAACGCCTTTTGTTTAATCATTTGGCGTTCCATGTCGGCATCATCGAAAAAATGGGAAATGCGGTTGTCGGTAAGCACTTTTCGGTAAAAGGACTCGACTAGGCTGTCTACTGTGGCTCTGCTAGAGATGCGTTCAAAGAGGGTCGTCACCGGAGAACTCCTTTTCAAGATGTTAAAGATGTATTACAAATACATCTTTAAAAGATGTTATTGTCAAATTGAAATGAGTTGTCCTTAGCGGGATTGATTGAGGAAGGAAACAGTGCAGCTTTCATTACATGCCGATTATGCGTGCCGAGCGCTCATTTATTTAGCCATCGAGCCGCGGGCCTCGATCCCAAAAATTTCGAAAGCGTACGGCATCTCTAATAACCACTTGGTTAAAGTGGTTCACCGTCTGGGGCAAGCGGGCTATGTGAAGACGACAAGAGGAAAAGGGGGCGGTGTTGAGCTTGCCAGATCCCCCGAGGAGATTTGTTTGGCGGATGTCATCCGTGAGATGGAGCCTTCTTTTGACATGGTGGAATGTTTTAATCGCACCACCAATACTTGCCGGATCTTACCGGGATGTGGGCTCAAGCATGCGTTGCAGGAGGCCTCAAATGCGTTTCTGTCGACTTTGGCAAAGTACCAACTAAGCGACGTCATCAAAGATGAGAAATACCTTCGAAGGACTTTACTTGGTGCCGCTGGGCCGAAACCCAGAAATATTTCTGCTATCCCAATGACTTGACGCACCGTTTCGATGCGACGTGCTTTGACGCGTAATGATAATAAATCCATTGTAGGTAAATGGATTTAAAGAACCCTAGCGATCTCTTAGAATCTTCAACCACTCACGCGCTTCCCGTGGCTCCTTCTCTAGGGCCGGTACTTACCGGTGAGCATATCCGACACACGAGGCCTTTGGTCGACAAGCGGTTGCTTCTGATCTCTGCGCTTTCCCTTGGGGTAGCCGCGGTTACGAGCGTCATTGCGCTACTCCTGGTAAACCTCATCTCTTTCATCACTAATATAGCGTTTTATCAGCGCGCCTCCTTCGAGTCTTTGGGACCGGCTGGAAATCAACTTGGGCTCATCGTGATTTTGGTTCCTGTGGTGGGCGGCCTTATCGTCGGATTCATGTCCCGCTACGGATCCAAGGCCATTCGCGGCCATGGAATCCCCGAAGCGATGGAGCAGGTGCTAACCAACGAGAGCGTCATTCCCGCTCGGCTTACGTTTTTAAAGCCCATCTCCGCGGCCATTTCCATTGGCACCGGCGGACCCTTTGGAGCGGAGGGCCCCATCATCGCCTCGGGAGGAGCGTTTGGTTCTGTCGTAGGCCAGCTTTTGAAAACTACCGCGCAAGAGCGAAAAACATTACTGGCCGCCGGTGCCGCAGCTGGAATGACCGCAATTTTTGGGGCGCCCATTTCCGCGGTTATTCTTGCGATCGAACTTCTTGTCTTTGAGTATCGTCCCCGATCGTTCGTCCCCATTTCTATCGCAGCAGCGGGTGCCGGGACTTTGCGATTAGCCCTCTTTGGAGCGGCACCTGCGTTTACTATGCCGGTCGTGGGGCCACCGACTGCTACCGGAATGATTGGTTATCTTTGCGAGGGCGTTCTCATCGGCTTAGCGAGCGTCGTCGTCACTAAATTAGTTTATTGGATCGAAGACCAGTTCGAGAAACTTCCCATCCACTTTATGTGGTGGCCGGCCATGGGCGGATTGGTAGTTGGCGTTGTGGGATACTGGTTCCCCCATACCATGGGAGTTGGGTATGACAACATCGATCGGATTTTATCGGGCACGCTTCCCATGGGCGCGGTCGCCCTTTTTTGTTTTATGAAACTTTTATCGTGGTCGGTCTCGTTGGGTACGGGAACTTCGGGAGGAACTCTAGCACCGTTGTTTACGATCGGCGGCGGGTTAGGTCTGCTTTACGGCGGTTGGCTATCGCACTGGCTACCTCCGTCATCGATTGATCTCAGCGTCGCAGCACTGGTGGGAATGGCTGCGATCTTTGCCGGGGCTTCCCGAGCGATGATGACTTCGGTGGTCTTTGCCTTTGAGACAACGAGACAACCATGGGCATTGCTTCCTCTGCTTGCGGGTTGCGTCGCTTCGTACATAGTGTCGTGTTTGCGAATGCGGCATACCATTATGACGGAGAAAATCGCGAGAAGGGGAGTCTCTGTTCCCGATGAATACGGAGCGGATCCGCTATCGCAATTCACCGCTGGAGAAATCGCCACCAAATCCGTGGTCAGTTTTCGGGAAACCGATTCCATTGAATTCGTACGCGCCTTACTCGCCTCAAAAGACCCCCGCTTTCACCACCACGGTTACCCAATAGTAAGTAGCGTGGGTGTTCCGCTCGGGGTGTTTACCCATAAAGATCTGATGACCGAAGACAACGGAAAAACCCTAGGTGAACTCAGAAAGCGATCGCCCATTACCGTGTCAGCCGCAGCCTCATTGAATGAGGCAAGAGACTTGATGGTGCGCGAAGAGATTGGACGATTACTTGTCATACATCCCCAACATGGTGGGCTCGTCGGCATCCTTACCCGGAGCGACCTCTTGCGCGCCCACTCCGGAAAACTGAATTCCGAATCAAAGTCGGAAACCAAATTCCCCTTGCCAAGGTTTCGCTAGTTCATTGCCCAAAGTGCTACCAATCCAAAGCCTTTGCTTGTGCTGGTGAAGTGGGAGATAAGAAGCCTGGCCGCTTTGCTTAATGGGGTACAAATTGAAACGTCTTTGGATTAGTTTTGCAGTGGTCTTGGTATTTTCTTTCGGGGTACTGGGATGGATTGGCTCTCGCGTTTATCAGGAAGCACCGCCACTGCCGGAAAAAGTCGTTAGCGATACCGGGGCGGTGGTAGTGGCCCCCGAAGAAATTTCCTTTGGTCAAAATGTTTGGCAGGCCATGGGCGGCATGGAAGTGGGCTCGATATGGGGACACGGAAGCTACCTGGCTCCGGATTGGACCGCCGATTGGTTGCACCGAGAGGCAACGTTCATTCTTAGCCGATGGTCGGAAGAAAAATATCGTAAGGCATTCAGTGAGCTAAACCGAGAAGAGCAACTTGGTTTGGAGGGGCGTCTCCAGCAAATTATCCGCACCAACCGTTTCGATCCCGACACTCGAACCATCACCATTGCGCCCATTCGAGCCGAGGCGTTTCAGGATAATGTAAAATATTTTTCTGGTGTCTTCGCAAACGGCAACACCGCGTACGCGATTCCCAAAGGGGCCGTCTCTGATCCGGTAAAATTGAAAGCGCTTAGCGCCTTTTTCTTTTGGACATCTTGGGCTGCATCCACGAATAGGCCGGGAGATCATATTTCCTATACGCACAACTGGCCACACGAGCCGTTGGTGGGAAATCGTCCCTCTAGTGAGTCCATCGTATGGACGGGCGTCAGCATTCTCATGCTCCTAGGCGGAATTTGCGCTCTGGTTTGGTGGTATGCCTCGCGCCCTGAAAAAACGTCTCACCAACCAGTTCCAGAAGTTGACCCTTTAGCGGGTTGGAAATCTACGCCCTCTCAGCGCGCAACGCTTAAGTATTTTTGGATCGTATCCGAGCTTATTCTCGTACAAATTCTAGTTGGTGTTATCACGGCACACTATGGAGTGGAGGGCGGTGGGTTCTATGGCATCCCTCTTTCCGAAATACTTCCCTATAGTGTGACCCGAACCTGGCACGTTCAGTTGGGGCTCTTTTGGATTGCGACATCGTGGCTTGCGGCGGGCCTTTTCATCGGGCCGCTAGTTAGCGGCGTGGAGCCAAAAGGACAACGGCTTGGAGTGAACATCTTATTCTTGGCGCTGCTTATTGTAGTCGTTGGTTCACTAACCGGCGAATGGATGAGTATTCACCACAAAATGTCGGAGACGACCTCTTTTTACTTCGGGCATCAGGGATACGAATACGTCGACCTCGGGAGAGTTTGGCAAATCGGTCTCTTCGTTGGTTTGATTCTATGGCTGTTCCTAGTAGTTCGAGCAGTATGGCCCGCGCTAAAGGCCCCCGGAGATCAGAAGCATTTGCTGTGGTTGTTCCTACTTTCAGCGGCGGCGATAGGTCTATTCTATGGGGCAGGGTTGACCTGGGGGCAACACACGCACCTCACCATCGTTGAGTACTGGCGTTGGTGGGTGGTTCATCTCTGGGTGGAGGGCTTTTTCGAAGTCTTTGCGACGACAGTCATCGCCTTTTTCTTCACCCGCCTTAATCTTATTAACGCCAAACTCGCGGCGGAGGCGGCGCTTCTTTCCGCTACGATTTACTTATCCGGAGGAATCATTGGGACCTGCCATCATCTGTATTTTTCAGGAACGCCAACCGTAGCTTTGGCTTGGGGGTCGGTCTTTAGCGCGTTGGAAGTGGTTCCGCTTGTTTTGGTCGCGTACGCCGCCGTCCATGATTTTCGGCTCTCGAAAAGCGGCCCTTGGGTGAAAAAATATAAGTGGCCCATCTATTTTTTCGTCGCTGTCGCGTTTTGGAATATGGTGGGCGCGGGGCTTTTCGGCTTCATGATCAATCCCCCCATCGCGCTCTATTATATGCAGGGCCTCAACACCACTGCGGTTCACGGACACGCTGCACTATTTGGCGTCTACGGGATGCTGGGGATTGGCCTCATGCTTACCTGTCTTAGAGCGCTCATGCCCAACGCAATATGGAAAGAGTCCTGGCTTCGTTTTTCATTTTGGGCGATGAACATCGGATTGTTCGCCATGTGTGTCGGAAGCCTACTTCCCGTCGGGCTTCTCCAAACATGGGCATCGGTGGAGCATGGATATTGGTACGCCAGAAGCTCTGAGTTTCTAGACTCCCCACTGTTACAGAATCTTCGTTGGGCCAGGATCCCCGGAGATACGATCTTTGCCCTCGGCGCCATTGCACTGGTTCTTTTCGTGTTTAGTTTGCGGGAAAAGGTAACCAAACAAAGCGTAAAATAATCGCTCAGCCACCAAGATAGCGTGCTTCCAAGCGATTGCGGTAGCTACGCCAGGTTCGTTCGATCGAGGTGTGTCCCATCCAAGCCGAGACTTCTTCTAAACGGAATCCTTGGTTGAGCATTAGATCGGTAAATCCTTTTCTGCCACCATATAAACCAACACCGCTCCCAAAATGTCGCCTAAGCGTTTTCACGCACGGCCTTGCAAACTCTCCCGTCCGAACGATCCTAGAGATCCCTTTTTGTTGCTTTGAAAGTAACGGAATTAACTTCCATCTTTCCCAGGGAGGAAGAGCGACTAGCTTCTCCTGATAAACCCAAAGAACGGCTGGACCTTTCGGGATGCGTTTGATCTGAAAGTTTCCTGGCTGCTTCAATCGATCGATTTCTGAGGGGCGGAGTCCTGCCCAGACGGAAAGGAGGAGCCAATTATAGTGACGCGGGTGGAGCTCAGTTCGAGTGGCTTCGAGTTGGATGGGTGAAATTGGTTCTGATTTGCGGCGCTGATGGGCAATTTTCTTATAGTACACCTCAGAAAGCCTGCTTCGTTCATGCCCTCGTGGTGAGGGAACCGGGAGAAAGGCCATTCCTGTCTTGCGAGAAATGAAATAGCCCCAATGGTTAATCAGTCTAAGAATTTTTCGAATGTAAGAAAGACTCCAAGCTTTCTCGTAAAAGCAGTCATAAAATCTATCCACAGAATCGAACCATTCACGCGGTTCAAGTTGAAGCTCGATTATGATCTTCTTTGCGGTAGACCAGCACGCAGCTGAAGGTCTTCGATCGGAATCCGTGAATCCTCGACGCATTAGAAAGCGTCGTTCAAATTCTGCGAGAAAGGGTTCGGGAAAAATCGCGGCGTTGATTTGGTTTGAACGCTTTCGGTTCAGTTCCATTTCTAAATGACTTTCACTCAGTCGTCGCAGACGAAGAGAAATATTCAGTTGCCTTTGGCGACCACGGGCCTCTTCGAGCGACATTGCTGGCCGAAAACCCAGGTCTCGCCAGCGCTCTTTCCCAACATCACATTCCTTCTTAGGCCGCTTCGATGTTGCGTTCGCTGCATCCCGCTTTCGGTAGGATACGAACTGCAATTTCCATTGAGGAGCACTCTTTTTTACCCGCAAAAACCGAACGTAATATCCCAAGGCCGACCTCCAATAGTTATCGACGTAAAAGAACGTCCACCCCGTCCGAATCGGACGGGGTTTTATATTGCAAACTATTGGAATGATTGGAAGTAAATTGGAGGTGGGGGGAATCGAACCCCCGTCCGCAAGTGATCCACCGGCGCCACTACATGCGTGTCTCACCCTTTAGGTTTCGCTTGCCGGCTTCTCGATGAGCGGAGCTACCGACTTGCTATCCTCAGTATTTTTAGGTCTGGAGCGCTGAGAAGCCAGCCAAGACCGATCCCACTAAATTGCGTTCCAAGTAATCCGCAGGAGCAATTACTTGGCCCGGGCTACTTTTAATTAAGCAGCCATTGCGTAGTTGGTGTTGCCAATTACAGTTTGTCGCTTTTTTTACGAGTCAGCAACGAACTCGGCATGCGACACCAAGCTTCAGGCACCCGCGTCGAAGCCAGGTCACCCCCGTTTGGTTTGTCGATAATACTTCTATGCTGCTTCGCCTTTTAAGGCAAGAAAGGCCGCCGGGCCTCAGTTTTCTAGGGGAGCAAGTTCCTGCGTTCGGCTTCAGTAAGTAGTTTGCAGTGTAGGGCCTTGGTTCCAATCGTTCGGCGGTTGTTTGCAATAAGATCGTACAGCAAATCGCGAAGTCGACGAGGAACAAATCGAAAGTACGCAAAGTATTTCCAAGGCCTAGGCAAGAGTTCCGCGATTTGTAGTACAGCATCGCTTCGGACTAAAACTTTTTCGTCGAGCCAAAGCGCAATCGTTGTTGGGTCTATTTTCGGTAGGTATTTCGTGGCCGTGGTGCCTTGAAGAGACGCGAAATGGAAGTTTTGTGCTCTGTCTAACTTGTGCAGAAAACGGACTACTCCATTGCACAAAGCGCAATCGCCATCGAAAAATATAATGGGTTTATTATTCTTCATTGTCGAATGGGTATCGAGTCTCGATGAGATCCAGGGCGAACCTCACGCAGCGTCTGATGAAGATATTGGCTTGGCCGAACTTTTTATTGTGCTCGTTTACTTGGGCGAGAAGGAAGGCCGGGATGGACACCTCAATTACCGGTTTGATACCACAGGGCGGCTTAGATCGGTCGGTTGCACTAAGTTGGTCCGTCCCCCCTTTTTCATCTTGTGCCACGAGAGCAAGTCCGACACGGATTGCCTCGGTCACCAGGATGCTTGCCCCCTTTCCAGTCGTTTGTTCCGCGTGGCGAATTCTCGCAAAGTCGACAGGAGAAAGGGGTAGGTTTCTTCGTTTTGTTGCCCCTAAGTCGATCGCAGATTTCTTAGCTAGATGGCTACCTACTAAGCCCATATAGAATTCCGTCAGGTTTTCAGCGTTTGGTGAAGTTGGAAATTCGAATTTCGGATCATGAGCAAGAATAACCTGCTGCACCAGGGGCGGGGGAGGGGCGAAGAGTTCGCCTAGTACGCCAGTGCCAACCAACAATGAAGTGATTTGCTTTGCTTGGACTGAGTCCTCTGGAAACAGGCCTCGAAGGATTTCCAGAGACTTTACAATCTTCAACAGCTGTCTAGCGCACACTGATTTTTGCGACTCGACGGCCATTGTGGTGTAAGGCGCCATCATCAGAGTGAGGGCAGTTAAAAGGTAGAGTCTTCTTTTCATCGGCCGCGGAACCTAGCATAAAATCTGAACGAAGACGAAATACTTTGTTGGCAACCCCTCGGGCTAAGAGGTCGTCTCCAGCAATGCTTTGCCAGAGGGCGATTCTTAGTAATAAAACATCTTCATGGTGCTTATTACCGGTGCAAGTAGTGGTATTGGAATGGCTTGTGCGGAGGCCTTCGCCCAGGGCGGAAGCAAGCTTTTCTTGGTTGCCCGTCGCAGCGTCCGGTTGGCCGAACTGAAGACCAGACTAGAAAAACAATGGGGCGTTGAGGTTCTTACCGCCACTTTGGATGTTAGCTCAAAGAGCGCGGTGGAGCGTTTTGGAACAGAGTATTCGGCTCAATTGGATCGTGTCTCCGTTTTGGTGAATAACGCGGGCTTGGCCAAGGGGCTCGATACGATTCAAGACGGTAAAGTAGAAGATTGGGACGTTATGTGGGACACCAACGTAAAGGGCCTCCTTTATGTCACCCGCCTTTTGCTTCCTAGGTTCGTCAGTAAAAAGGCTGGCCACGTTATCAATATTGGCTCGGTCGCAAGCCGCTGGGCCTATCCGAAGGGCAATATCTACGCAGCAACCAAACGGGCCGTAAGCGCATTGAGTGAGGGAATGCGTCTTGATTTGATGGGTTCGGGGGTACGCGTCACTGAAATAGCTCCGGGAATGGCCGAAACGGAATTTAGCGTGGTGCGGCTAGGGGACGAGCAAAAGGCGAAGGATGTCTATAAAGGGATTCAGGCCCTTAGCGCTCGCGACGTTGCCGAAGCGGTTGTGTGGGTGTCTTCTCGGCCGTCGCATGTGAACGTTCAGGAATTGGTTCTCTATCCCACGGATCAGGCCTCGACCACCATGGTGTTTCGTCGCTGAGTGCCGACTGCCGCTTGACACTCCAATTGAACTGCACGATTTTATAGGTGTTTTTTCACTCTAACGAGGGCCTCATGAGCAAAATCAAAGTTACCAACCCAGTGGTGGATCTCGACGGCGACGAAATGACACGCATTCTTTGGTCGAAGATCAAAGAAAAACTGATTTTGCCGTACCTTGATGTGAAAATTCTCTACTTCGATCTCAGCATTGAAAACCGTGATCGCACGGATGATCAAGTCACGCTCGACGCCGCTAAGGCCATTAAAGAACACGATGTCGGCATTAAGTGCGCCACCATCACTCCAGACGAGGCTCGTGTAAAAGAATTTGGCCTTAAGAAAATGTGGAAGAGTCCTAACGGTACAATCCGCAACTATCTGGGCGGCACCGTTTTTCGCGAGCCGATTATTTGCCAGAATATTCCCCGTTTGGTTCCCAATTGGAAAAAACCCATCGTCGTGGGCCGTCATGCACATGCCGATCAGTACAAAGCAACAGAGGCACGCATTCCAGGGGCGGGGACTTTAAAGCTCGTATTCGAAGGCGCAAACGGCGAGCGTAGCGAGCAAGAAATAATGAAGTTCCACGGCCCGGGTGTGGGTCTTGCTATGTACAACACCGACGAATCCATTGAGGGCTTTGCCCACTCCTGCTTTGCGTACGGTCTAGCGAAGAACTACCCCGTGTATCTTTCGACGAAGAATACGATTTTGAAAGTTTACGACGGTCGATTTAAAGACATTTTCGCCAACATCTTTAAGAACGACTACGCAGCTAAGTTTGAGAAGGCCGGTCTTACTTACGAACACCGATTGATCGATGACATGGTCGCTTCGGTTCTAAAGTGGGAAGGTGGAATTGTCTGGGCCTGTAAGAACTACGACGGCGACGTACAATCCGATACGGTAGCTCAAGGGTTTGGAAGTTTGGGTATGATGACGTCGGTCCTGATGTGCCCGAACGGCCGTACTATCGAAACGGAAGCGGCCCACGGTACTGTCACTCGTCACTATCGCGATCACCAAGCGGGCAAACCCACGAGCACCAATCCTATTGCGAGCATTTTTGCCTGGACTCAAGGTCTTGCACACCGAGGAAAACTCGATGGTACTCCTGAAGTAATTCGTTTTGCTCAGACGCTCGAGAAAGTCTGTGTTTCGACCATTGAGGGCGGAAAAATGACCAAAGACCTCGCGGTCTGCGTACATGGCAACAATCCACCTAAAGACTCGTACCAAACTTCAGATGCGTTCTTAGATGGTCTTGCTGCCAACTTAGAATCCGCAATGCGCTAGTTTTTCTAGGATAAAGGGGCCGAGCAGCAGAGTTTTTTGAGGGCCAAAGCCGTAGACCTCAGATAGTTCTTCTTCGGTGCTGGGGTTCTTCCTGGCTAAATCTTCGAGTGTTTTATTGCTAAATACGATGAACGCCGGAATATCATGTTCTTCGGCGTATTCTTTTCGCCAAGCCTTGAGCACTTCGACACGCAGAGTTTCCTCGGGCGTCAACGGCCCCGAGGCTGCCCACTTGTCTGATCTTTTCTTCTTAGAAATAACTTTTTCTTTTTCGGGGTAAGCAATCACCGGTTCGAGAATGCGCCTTGGGGAGTCGGTCTGGCAGATGTCGCAGTGGCCACAAGCCTTGAGTCGGAAAGTATCACGAAAATACGTAAGAATTCCGCTGTGGCGACATTCTCCGCCCTCTGCGTATTGAACTATATTGTCTAGCGCACGCCATCGGCGCTTCGCTGTGGCCGCGTCGCTTTCTGACTGGGTAATGAAATAAGAATGAAGGCCTTTGTCCTTTTTGCTGTAAAGGAGCAAGCAGGTCGAATCTTTACCATCGCGGCCGGCCCGTCCGATTTCCTGATAGTAGCTCTCAATATTCGCGGGCATTTGAAAGTGAACGACAAGGCGCACGTCCGGATGATCAATGCCCATGCCAAAAGCGTTGGTGGCGGCAAGGATTCGAATTTCCCCTTCTTGATACCCCATTTGGACGCTCAGTCGTTCTTCCGCATTTAGGCCGGCATGGTAGAAACCAATCGAAGGAAACTCTGACTGCAGATTTTCACACACTGCTTCAGTCTGTTTTCGGGTTCCACAATATATCAATATGCGCCCCTGCGGGGTGTGGCGCAGAGCTGACCGCAAAAGTTGAAGCTTTGCCCCTTCGGATTCGCATTGTTCGACTTGGACATAAAGATTGGGGCGGTAAAAGCCGTAAATGTGTCGGGCTGGGTTTCTTAGGCCTAGCTGCTTCACTATGTCTTTCAACACCATGGGAGTGGCCGTCGCCGTAAGAGCAAGAATCGGCACGTCGGGGCGAAGCTCTCGAAGTAAAGAAAGCTTGTAGTAGTCGCGCCTAAAATCGGGGCCCCATTGAGAGACACAGTGAGACTCATCGACCGCAAAAAGAGAAATTCTCTGGTTTCTTACCCATTCGCCGAAGCCCTCTTTCTGAACGCGTTCTGGAGAGAGGTAGAGAATAAAATGTTCGGCAGTCTTTAGTTGGCCGAAGAGTTTTCGTTTGTCCTCAATGGTTTGGCCCGAATGAACAAAACCTGCAGGAATTCCAAGCCGCTCTAGTGCGCGCACCTGATCTTCCATCAAAGCGATGAGAGGCGAAATAACGACTACAATTCCTTGCTGCAAAAGAGCGGGCAGTTGGTAGCAAAGGGATTTGCCTCCGCCGGTAGGCATGACGGCTAGTGTGTCTTGTTTTTGGGATAGCGACGTAAGTACTTCGCGCTGCCCTTGACGGAAAGACGCCATTTGAAATCGGGATTGAAGCGTTTCAACTAGCGCGTCCGAGGTGTCCATCGTTGCTCTTTAAGTACCATGCTTTTCTTCCAACAGGAATGGGGCACGGGGGGCGCGAAACTTTGGTTTTTTCTAGCAATGGCCGTGTTCGTCGCAGGCAAATAAGTGTTCTTTGGCGTACCCAAAAACCCTGGGGGCGAACTCGCCAAAGTGAGGGTGAGCGAGGGTGGGGAATTGCTCGAAAAGCTGCTTCGGGCTAACGGGGCGAGTGCAGTACCATTCCTGGGTGGTCGAAGAAGGCACGCCCAAGAAACCGCTGATCGCGCGTGTGACAAAGGTATTTGGCGTGGGAAGTATGCGCGCCGTTAAGCCGAAGAAACTTGCGAGATCTCTAAAAACCATTTCACAAGGATATCCCCCACCGGGGTCCGTTACTTCGATCACTTTGGTGGTGAGACAGTTTTCAGACGGGTTGCGCGTAATCGCCAGATGAAATATTTCCGCTGCCGTATCCACCGGAGTTAGGTGAAGTTTCGCCCGTCGTGAAAATGGCAGTGCGACCAGTCCAATCTTATTGAAAAATCGTCGCAGGCCTTTTTCATGCTCGATGATGTGCATGAGATAGTACAGACCATCTATTTTCGAGGTGGCGCCATCATCCGATCGGCCCACCAAGTTTCCAAAACGAAAAATCCACTTTTGAGCTTGAGTACTCCACGACTGGACAATCTCTTCTGCTGCGCACTTGCTTCCAGCCAGAGCATCACGTTGTGTAAACGCCCCTGGCACTGCCCCCAAGCTACTTGAAAAATAAAATCCAGAGAGCTTTGGGCATTGCTTGGCAAAATCAATAACGTTTTGGGTTCCCGCTCTATTGGTTTCATCAAATTCGCTTAGCGGAGCTTCGTGCTGGGTTTGTGCGGCAAGGTGAATAAGGTGCGTAACCTGAGCTTGGATTTCGAGTCGGATTTTTAAAGAGTTAAAAATAGAGGGGTTTGTGATGTCGCCCACTACCCATTCGATGTTTTCAAAATCTTGCAACCCAGTCTCTGCGACTTGGGAATAGTTTCGCACCAAAGCAAAGATCTTCATTCCACTCTCGGCTAGCCGATGGGCGAGTGTCTGCCCTAAGAAACCGGTGGTCCCAGTAAGAAAAACAGTCACTTCAACCGCCCAAGGAAAAGAGTATGAATACTTCCCGAAGTGGCGTGGGCGCGGGCTTTACAGACTTCTACCTCGAACCCTTCCTGAGAAAGGCGCCTCACAAATGCGGGATCTTCGCTTGCCGACCATACTACTACCCAACCACCTGGACGAAGTGCTCGTTTTACCACTCGAAGCCCTGCGTTCGTATAGAGTCGGCCGTTGCTTTCGGTGCTTAGTGCCGCGGGACCGTTGTCGGTGTCTAGCAGGATTCGGTCGTAGGTGGCGGGGTTGTTTTGTAAAACTGTAAACACATCGTTTTGCACTACGCTGACTCGCGAGTCTTTTAGCGCCTCATGCGCGAGAGGAAAGGCTTGGTTGGCATTCCACTCAACTACTTTTGGAATGAGTTCAGCAACTGTAACTCGCGCCTTTTGCCCGACAAGTGCCAGCACCTCTCGCAATGTATACCCAAAACCAAGCCCTCCGATGAGTACATTCGCGGGAGTAGCCGATGGAATATCGCTGCAGCCTATTCGCGCCAACGCTTGCTCGGAAGCAAAGCGACGCGTCGACATTAGGTCGCTCGAGCCAACTCGAATGGTGTAGTGACCATCCTGCTCATAGAGACTCAAAACCCCTCCGTCTGGGGCGGTGGCTTTATCGATAAGAGTGGTCTTTTTCATTTTTCGCTTGATGCAAGGTGGGTGTCACTACCGAAGCGAGAAATCGACGGCCTTTGATTTTTCCTCGCTGAAGCCCTTTGACCGCCTGATGCACCACCGATTGTTCGACAGCTACGTAGGAGTACAAGTCTTTGATTTCAATCTTACGAATGGAAGTTCCCTGAAGGCCACACCCCTCACCGGTGAGTGCTCCTAGGATGTCTCCGGCGCGGAGCTTGGATTTTCTACCGCCGGAAATTTCTATAGTTTCAAGCAGCGTGTACTTGGGAAGGTTTTTATTTGGGGTGGCTTTGAGTGTAGCTGCATTTAGAGGCTTGCCCGTGAAGTCTTCTAGACGCTCGAGCTTGGGTTTTTCGTGATGCGTCCAAAGCGTGAATGCCGAGCCAGATTTTCCCGCGCGGCCAGTTCGCCCGATTCGATGAACGTGCGTTTGAGGATCTTTGGCAAACTCAAAATTTACTACTGCATCAAGTCCCGAAACGTCTAATCCTCTCGCTGCTACATCGGTTGCGACAAGAATCTGAATAGTACCGTTTCGAAAGCACGCCATGACTCGATCTCTATCGATTTGTTCCAAGTCTCCGTGGATTTTATCCGCACGCAACCCCGCTTTTCGTAGCGCCTTTGTTACTTCATCCACACTGGTTTTGAGATTGCAAAAAACCAGAACCGATTCGTGAGCATTCTCAACTAAAATACGCGTGAGGGTGGTTAAGCGATTCGCTTCTGCGATGCAGTAGGCAAATTCCTCGATTTTCGGTTTCTCAGAGTCGGGCACTTCGATAGCGATTTTTACGGGGGACTTTTGAAAGCGTTTGCTGAGTGATTCGATCGTCGAAGGAAACGTGGCCGAGAACAAGGCTGTTTGTCGTTTTGCGGGTGTAAAGCCAAGAATCGATTCAATAGCATCGCGAAAGCCCATATCGAGCATGCGATCGGCTTCGTCCAACACGACGCTGTGAACTTGTGAAAGGTCTAGTTTTCCACGCTGAATTAAGTCCCCGACTCTTCCTGGCGTTCCTACAACTATTTGGGTTCCGTGACTGAGTGTTTTGATCTGATGGTAGGCAGGTTGGCCGCCTACGATAGTCGTTACCAACAGATCCTTCTTAAAGCGGGCTAAGCTACGCACGGTTCGCGCTACTTGGTCGCATAGCTCTCGAGTGGGGCAAAGTACCAACGCTTGAGGGGTTTTGTTCTTTGTTTCAATTTTTTCGAGCAGGGGTAGTGCAAAAGCCAGGGTTTTTCCACTTCCTGTTTGGGATTGGCCAATCACATCTAGCCCCTTGCGTAGCAGCGGCAGGCATTGGGCCTGAATGGGCGTAAGCGCTTTAAAACCAAGCGCTTCTATGGCCTGGAGCAGTTCCGGGGGGAGGGGTGGTGTAAAGCTCTGTTTCATCTCTTTCCTTGAGGAAGCAGTACATAGCATAGACTGGCTCCCTTTGGGCGGTTTAGAATGAAACCATGAAAGCTGTTCTTGTGAGCGTCCACCTGCCCGATGTCGACTTAGCGGAATTTCAGTCTTCCTTGGGTGAGTTGCGCAGGCTGTGTGAGACTCTGGGGTTCGAAGTCATCGGTACTTTGACTCAGAACCGCACCGGCCCCTCTCCCTCAACGGTCATTGGCGAGGGCAAGCTAAAGGAGCTCACCGAGTGGACCACCGCAGGAAACGGGAAAGCTGAAGGGGTGGCCGATAAGGTGGTTTTCGACCAAGAGCTCACCCCGAATCAATTGCGGAATCTGGAAAAAGCTACGGGGGCTGAAGTCTTAGATAGGACCGGGGTGATTGTTGAGATTTTCCACCGCCATGCCAAAACCCGTGAAGCGCGATTGCAGGTCGAAATTGCGCGATTGAACTACCTTGCCCCGCGACTTCGGGTGACGGGAGCAGGTGAGCGCCAAGGGGGCGGCATTGGTTCCAAGGGCGTAGGGGAAACGGCACACGAGCTGGATAGACGAAGAATTCGTGATCGGGTGGCCGAGCTGCAAAATGAACTAGAGTCCATTCAAGCCGATCAACAAAATCGGCGCGCTCGTCGGGTCGAGCAAATGCGTGTGGCGTTGGTTGGATATACCAATGCCGGCAAGTCTTCGCTCATGCGGGCACTTACTGGCAGCGAAGTGCTAGTTGCCGACAAGCTCTTTGCCACCCTCGATACCACTGTGCGAATCATGCAGCCCGAGACATTTCCGCGGATTTTGGTGTCCGACACGGTGGGTTTTATTAAGAATTTGCCACATGATTTGGTTGCGTCTTTTCGATCTACTCTCGATGAGGCCAGTGATGCCTCTCTTTTGCTTTTTGTTGTCGATGCTTCCGACGAAACCTTTCGTACGCAGCTAGAAACAACACGAGCGGTCATCGAGGAAATTGGCGCAGATAAAGTGCCGTCATTGCTTGTTTTGAATAAAGTGGATTGTTTAGATATTGCGCAAATCCATTTGCTTGCACGCGAGTTTCCGAAAGCTTTGCAAATTACCACGCGAAAGCCTGAGGACGTTCAGCGGGTAAAAGACAGGATTCAAGCCTTTTTCGCCGAACAAATGGAAGAAGCGGAGTTCCTGATTCGCTATGACGACTCCAAGGGATTAATTGGCGAGATACGTCGGCATTCGGCTGTTTTAGAGGAAAAGTTTGAAGAAAGCGGCGTAAGAATGAAAATTCGCACGCTCCCTGAAGACATGGCGCGAATTAGAAAGTTAATCGATTCGTAGTCGACTTGCGCGGGATTGAGATTTTGAAAGTCGCTCCCCTGCATGGGGCATTCTTGCATTCTATTTTACCTCCCATGGTCTCAATCGCTTCTGTCGCTTGATTCAATCCAATGCCTAGGCCGTTGAGTTTTCCCTGCGTATACCCCAACTCCCCAAGGGCCACGATATCTTCGGCAAGGCCTGGTCCTTCGTCTTGAACGTATACCTCAAGCCAGGTTTCAGTGTGTTTTAGTTCCACGGTAATAACGCCCTGGAGCTGATTAGCCTCAATGGCGTTTTGAAGCACATTGGCGAAGGCCGCTCGAAATGCCGTTTTTCCTACTGGGAACTTTGCGTTCGTGTTCGCTGGTTTTTCCTGGATAAACCTAATGTTGATTTTACCCCGGTGTATCAGCCGTTTTTCTTCCGTTACTTCCTCCAAGAGTCGCCCGATTGTGCTGGCGGTCAGGGGTTCCGTGCGTCTAGGTTTAGGGCGAACCGTTTTTTTGAAATCCTCCAAGTACGACTCACTCAGGCTATTAAGGCGCTCTAGGACCGCCTTGAACAGCGCTTTGCTGTGTTGGGTGGGTAAGTCGTGGCTGATGTCTAGCAGCATGTTCAGTGCCGTCAGGGGCGACTTTACGTCGTGGGCAAAGCGGGCGGTCGATGCAATGAGGTCGGCTGAATTAAGCCAGTCTGATTGGGTGTCCGCGGTCAATTCTCCATTTAGTCCGTAGTCCATGGTGTCTCCCCTAATGACCTTCTAGGTCTGAGCTTTATTGGTAACTAAGCAAAAAATACCCGGCAAACAGAAAATACGTATTTTATGTATATGGTAATTCCCATTGCATATGCATTCGAACTCTGGTTAGGTCGGGGCCATGCAGAGCGACTCTAAAATGGAATCGGCGAGCTTAAACCCCCGGGCGTTTCAGGCCTGGACCAGTACCGCGAGTGAGGAAGTTTCGTCGGTAGTGAACCTTTCGCGCCCGTCTCTTAAGGCCCTAGTGGCTCTGGTCTTGAGCGGATCTAAGGGACGGTTCTTTACTTACGAAGAGTTAACCCAGGCAATTCGCAGCAAGGGTCTATTCGAAGGGGGAGTGCCGGAGTCGGTTGTAGATCGGTTTTTGTATAAAGAGGGCCTGCGAGTGGCGGTTTCCGCTTTGGCGCAGCAGCTTAAGCTTAGGGCAAAAGGCCTGCGAATTGAGTCTACTAAAGTAGGGCGCGAGGCTCGGATTGCGTGGGTGGGTACCCTTTCAGAGGAAATGGAATCCTCGGCTAAGCCAAGAGCTTCTGCCCCTTGGGGCTTTCGGCGCTTAGATACCGATCTTATTGTTCCACAGGAAATTGCCCGCGCCATGCTGCGAGATGGGGGCGGGCTTCCCTTTGCCAGTGCCTATGCTTCGTACCGTTCTGCTGCAAAGTGGCTGAGCTTTTCGAGTGCTTATTCAAGAAAGAAAATCGAGTACGAGGCCGGGGCATTTTGCGCTTACGATTTGGATAAGCTTTGTTTTGATGGTTCGAAGAACCTTACTTTTTTTGGTTTAGCTACCGGAGAGGGTCTCGGCGAGGTTGAGCTATTAGAGCGTCTACTACCCATGGCCCAAGCGCGGGGTGTCGTCGTTGACTACTTGGGCATCGATACGAGCGATTTTCTGCTGGCGTCGCATGCGCAGCTGGTTCAGCAGAGGTTTAGCAAAGAGATACAAGCCGGACTTTTAAGGCTGCAGTTTGCCGTAGGAAACGTCTATGAACTCAAACGTATCTTAAAAGAGATTCAAAACGACGCTACCGATTTTGGAATGGCAGGTCCGGTTCTGTGCACGTTTTTAGGCAATTGCCTGGGCAACTATGAGTACCATGAATGGGATTTTTTCCGTTCCATCTTGGAGTCCGTTGCAAAGTCCAGAACTTTAGTTTCGTTAGTGGGCGTTTCGGTTGAGCGTTGTGCTAATGGAAAGCCGGTTCAAGAAAAGTATACTTTAGATCCTTTTTGGTTAGAGACCCCTCGACATCTTTTGCACGAACTTAGAGTTCTAAGGTCGTTTGATAAAACTGGAATTGAAATTTCCCCATCAGAAAATGACGAGTTTCTGCCATCCGCAGAGTCGGCGACTTCCTATATTCCATTCTCTTTGTATCAGACAGCCTTTGGAATCAGGGGAGTCGTTTATCGATTCTACTACACCCTAAAGCATGATCTTCGAACGGCGGATGGAACTGAAGAAATGGCAAGAGGGCAATCCATCCATCTTTATTCCATAGTGAAATATAACCTGGCCTCTTTGACCGACTCTATTTCGAAGCGAAACATCTTGGTGAAACAGCCAGGGAAGCGATACCCAAATTTAGTAATTCGAAGTGGAAAAGAAGAGTTTCATTACGCAGTTTTTTCTGCAATTCGTCGAGGCCAAGTTGAAAAGCAGTAAAGGCGTATTGCCGCTGGTTTGTGCAAATTTTCTTGCTTCCTTTGGTGGGGCAGGGCTGTTGACCAAAGGCCTAAATGCAGTAAGTGGGGCCGCAGGTTTTCAGGTCGACTCCATGCTTGCTTATTTAGTGGGAACGCTTCTGTCCTTGTTCGCCATTTTGTTTGGTCGAAGGCATATTCGAAAGCTAGGCGGGTGGCTCTCGCTCTCGGCCGGGGTGCTGTGTTTTTGTCTCATTGGACTGTTTGAGCTTGCGTCTTTGCTTACTTCTCACAGCCTCTGTTGGGTGGCTTACTTTGGTCTTTGCCTAGTGTTCTGCCTTATATTTGTTCCTCGCACTTTTCGTAGTGATCTCAGCGCGAAGCTGGGAGGTCAGCTATCTTGGGTCGAGTTGGCCTATTCTTCGGGCGGCTTAGCGGGTTTGGTTTTTTGGCGACTTGTGCCTCTGTCGGGCCTGAATCATGCTCTCATGCTTAGTGCGGTTTCGCTTTTGGTAGCAGCGTTTTTTGATTTTGCGACCAGTAGAAACGAAGTGTTTGCCGATTTTGAAAGCTCTCAACTCAAGACCAAAATCCCGCGACTTCCCGTAGCTGAAATCATGGTTTTGGTTGTTTTCACTACCTTCGCCACCCAAATCCTAGTGCAACGTTTGAGCACCTTGGCCAGTGATACCCTGCCATACATAGCATTTACTGTGGGCGTTCTGCTGGCGCCGCTGGGGGTGAAATGGGGAAGACTGAAGCTCAGCTCTGAGGGTGATGCTTTGGGACAGGGTGCGCTGATTGTGGGGGCCGTTGGGCTACGGCTTCACGGCATGCTACTTCCTTTTTTAATTTTGGGGGCAATGTCGTTGGGACTGCTTACTTACGCGCTTGGCTTAGGTGGAGTAGGGCACTCATTCGCTTTGGTTCTGTTTGCGATCTCGGCGGCTCTTTACGAGGCCTATGCGATATTAGGTTTTGAAGCAATTTCGGAAATGTCTCCTCAGGGAGGGGCTGTAGCGCTTACTTTCGGTATTATGGGCGTGAGCGCCACCCTATTTTACATTGTACTTCGGGCCTTAGACCTGGGGCCTGCCTCGATGCTCTTGCTGGTCATTTCAATTGCTATGCTGACAGCGCTTTATGTCTTTGCGCGATCAAAAGCGTTGGCTTCTTCTGAAGCCGCTTAAGCGTCCATCCAGTCTTGGATTTCTTCGTCGCTAAGATCAAATCGCAGTGGAATGCGTTTTAGTAATTTTGGAGCATCGTCAGGCATTTCGGAGTCCTCGGCCAGTTCCACTTCGCGACTCGACTTTTGGAAACGCTCATCCCAAGGTTGAAGGCAGGCTTTAACTTGCTCCTGTAAAGTGCCAGTCAGCGCGTCAACAATTTGATCGAGGTTTCCGCGGCTGTGCCAAAGGTCTAGCTCATATTCTTGTCGTACGTCGTCGTAACCATTTTCAATCGTAACGACGAGCTCTTTCCAGTACTGGAGAAGTTCCAAAAAGCCCATTTGGTCGTCGTCGCAGATTTCATGCGATAGGGCGTCGAGCTCTTTGATTTGATCGGGTGTGAACTCGGTTTGAGTTCCAAAGTAATAGCTCCAAAGCTGGGGCTCGCCTTCTTGGCTGAGCGCCTTTGGGCCACGCAGTAGGTACCAAAGAGGTTCGCCCTCTTCGTCAGCAAGGGGATGAATGAGATCTACCGTGGCCGCTTGAAACTTTGTGTCCGCAGCAGCGCAGGCTTGTTTTAGCGATTCTCGGGCATGTGCCGAGACCGGCTCGAGCACCACTTCTAAAAGGTGCCTTGTGGTAGCAATTTTAAGGCAAAACTCACTGGGATTCAGGTCGCAAGGGCCCTGGCTGAGTTCTTCGGCAAAGTCTTCCCAGCCGGCCAGGATGTCTTTAAGGCCGACTTCCTCGTTAAGCTGCAAGGCCCGAAATGCGGATTCTAATTCTTTGTCAATTTGTGCGCTTTGTTGCATCGCCAAGCGTTTAGCACAAACTTGCCCTGAGAGCTAAACTTCTTTCGAAAGAATTTGAACTGCCTCTTCCGGGGTGAGCGCGATAATCCCATAGGCCGAACGGAGCCTTTCGCGCTTGCCTTGGTCGATAAAACTTTTTCGGTTGCGGGTCACAAATAGCTCATTCTTGCTTACGAAATGCGTAATGATGTGAACCACATCGTTGAGCTCTACCATGTCCAGTTTATGGGCGCTTTTGTCGGGGTATAGGATAGCCACCATGGAAGCAAACGGGATTGCTCCTGGTTCGGCCTTTTTTTTCTGAGGTCTGCTATTGCGCCCAAAAGGCTTAGGGGCCGAAGGAGGGCCCCCATACACATTGTCTTGGGCCGAACGCAGGGGCTGCGCCCGTACTAACAATAACTTTCCTTCGGTCTCCCATTGCTTGAGCTGATCCATTGCTTCGATCGGCTCTGAGGGTTCCATCAAATCGATATCTACGGTTAATTTATAGTTCATCGTCGTCCCCAAGTTCTGCCTCTTGCGCTAGATGCGCCTCGACGTGCAGACGATTTAATTCCGGAAATAACGTATTCGCCGTCCGTGTCTCCGCCCAAGAGCAAGTTTAGAGCGCTACCAGTCTTACCGCACCGACCCGTTCGACCAATGCGATGGATATAGTCTTCACGAGTAGAAGGAACATCATAGTTAATTACGTGTTCAATGTCAGCGACATCAATGCCTCGGCCAGCCAGGTCGGTGGCAACCATAATTCGATGGGAGCCGGAGCGAAATTTTTCTAGAGCAAACTTGCGTTGAGCTTGAGAGCGTCCGCCATGCAGGCTCACCACATCATGCCCCTCGCGCAGCAGCAGTTTGGCAAGTCGGTCAGTTCGCGACTTCGTCCGTGCAAAAACTAGAATCAGTCCCTTACGCTCCTGCATTTGCTGTAAAAGAACCGTGTTCTTGCCCGCATCGGTAGTGCGGATAGTTTCCTCTTTTACTTCACCAGCAGGCCGAGATACCTCGCCAATGGCAACGCGCACGGGATCTTTCAAAAACGTCGCCGCAAGGCGAGTGATTTCCGTCGGCAAAGTGGCTGAAAAGAGCAGCGTCTGCCTTGCGTCTGGGACGTGTCCTAAAATTTTCTTTAGCTGGGGCAAGAAGCCCATGTCGAGCATTCGGTCGACTTCATCAAGGACCAACGTGTCGCAATGAGCAAGGGAAACGGTTCGTTCCTGCAAGTGATCATTGAGACGTCCCGGAGTGGCAACTACGTAGGCCCAGTCGCTAGCTAGTCCGTCTGCTTGCCGTCCGAACGACTCGCCTCCAATCACTAGCACTCCTTTAAGCTGTAATCCCTGGCCCATTTGGCCGAGTACTTTAAAAATCTGTGCAGCAAGCTCTCTGGTAGGAGCAAGAATCAATGCTTGGCGCTGAGGTGATTCTGTAAGCAGCGTAAGCAGTGGAATTCCAAAAGCGCCAGTTTTCCCCGTCCCGGTTTGGGCGGTCGCCAAGACATCTTTGCCCGAAAATGCAGCGGGAATCGTTTGTTGTTGTACGGGAGTGGGTTTAGCGAATCCCATTTTTTCCAGTGAACGAGACAATGGAAGGGGAAGGTTTAGTTCATTAAAGGTTTCGAACGTATTCAATTTTACTTTCTTAATCGGGCAAAAAGTTGCGTCGATTACCCAACATAGTGGGTGATTGACCTATCGAGTGGCGTGCAGCGTTCGGAGAGGTCGAGTTTGTTGCGTAACAGTTTACTAGACTCAGTAGGAGGGGCACGTCGGTAAGCTCTTTGGCTTTTCCGCCCTAACAATACTCTTTTGGCCGATATGAACTGTTTCGCGAGGTGGAGTAGATCTATCTAGCGTCTCAGCTTAAGGCAGCGAGTCAAAACCCATGATGCCATAGGTAGGGTGGTTTGGCCATGAAAGAATCCGATCAAGCAGCGCTGGGTTTTGTCCGATAGGCCGGAAGGGTTTTTTCATAGTGCGAGAGGGAGTTTTATCGTGTGGATGCCGAAGCGCCCGGAGTCGTTGGAAGAAGCGGGAATTGAAGGGTTTTTTGTTGAGGACTGCATACTAAAGATGCTTCATGCGCAGGGCGCCACACGGGGCTCTGAACTGGTGCGGATGCTAAAACTCCCCGCCGGTTTGGTCGATCCGGTCATCACCACTTTGCGCAATAAAGACTTTGTTGCGCCAGTAGGAGGCGGAGGAATCGGCGGAGCGATGGGGCTTACGCTTGGACTTACCCCGAAAGGGGCCGAGTACACCGCAGGCATCAAAGAGCGCTCTCCCTACTACGGGCCAGCACCTGTTTCGGCCAAGGCCTATACCGAGTCCGTAAAGTCGCAAAAGTTTAGTTCTCGCCTTGTTAAGAAAAAGCATTTGGATGCAGCTTTTTCGGACATCAAGATTGGGCCAGAGTATTTGAATCAGCTTGGTCCAGCTATCAATTCTGGTGGGCCCATCTTTTTGTACGGCAAACCTGGCAATGGCAAGACGACAATGTCCGAGCGTATTGCACGGCTATTTCGTCAGGGGATGTTCATTCCGTACGCTATTGAGGCAAACGGGGAAATCATTCAGGTATTCGACGAAAAAGTACACGTTCCTATCCCAGAGGAAGCACTTCCAGAGGGACACCCACTCAAAGCAAATCCCGGAGCGACGGATCCTAGATGGGTCTATGCCCTGCGCCCGTTTGTCGTGGTGGGCGGTGAGTTGACCCTCGATATGTTAGACCTCAATTTTCGGCAAGGGCAGCTGAGCTACGAAAGTCCCTTTCAGCTAAAAGCCAATGGCGGAGTATTGCTCATTGATGATTTTGGAAGGCAGAAGGTAAAGCCGAGTGATATTCTCAATCGTTGGATCTATCCGCTTGAAAAGCAAATGGACTTCCTATCGCTGGCGAGCGGAAAGAAAGTAGAAGTACCGTTTGAAATTTTCCTGATCTTTTCAACGAACCTAGATCCAAACGATTTGGGGGATGAAGCCTTCTGGCGCCGTATTCGCTATAAAATTGAAACACCCAATCCAACCGAGAGTGACTTTAAATTCATTTTTCAGATTGTCTGCAAGAAGGCGGGTATTGAGTTTGATGAGGCAGCCTTTGGGTACTTGGTAGATAAGTACTATCGTCAAGCCAATCGAGAGTTTCGTAGCGTCCACCCGCGCGATATTCTCAATATCGTTGCCGATCATGTGCATTTCTTTGGTCTTGCACCCAAGCTCACTTCGCAGCTTTTAGACCTGGCCTGCGCATCATTTTTCGGTATGGAAGCGGTGAAAGCGGCGGCCGAGAAGAAAGCTGCCGCATAGTCCCTTAAAACCGGCATTTGTGGGCTTTTGCGAACGACGAAATCGGAGTAGGGTAGCCTCCATCAAGGAGGCAGTTGCTTGTTCCGGTCGTTGCTCAAATGGATGCTGGTCTTTTGCTTGGCGTTGGGATGCGTTCAAAACGTTGAAGCAGCGGAACAGCGCCCCGCTTACGCGCAGGAAGTAGTGCGCGTTATTCATCGAGTACGCGAGCTAGTCGAGCACCCCGCCAATGCAATTCCCGAAGATATTTCCCTGGTAAGAAAACAGGTCTCGCAACTTGCGGCTGACAAGAGCGGCATCGAGCGGTTCACGCAGTACCTCTACGGTGAGGGCCTGTTGTATCTTGATATGCTGGCGGAGGATTTGGATTTTCTTATCCAGGCCCAGTCCGATCCCCAGCGACGAGAAACTGCTCAAAGCAAACTCGATGAACTGGCCTTTCCAGCTTTAGCGCATGCCTTGCTGAAACAGTCGATGGCGGGTTTGCCGGGCGTAGACGACCGGGGCGAAGTCGTGCAACAGGCGCTCGATAGAATCGATATATTCGAAAAACGCTCAATTGATCTTTTTGCAGTCGAAGACCGCTTCAACGAAAGTGCTGCGCGAGTTAAGGGGAAGCTGCGCTTGTTTCAGTCGATTCTCGTTGGCGTAGTGAGTGGGCTGGGCGTGCATTCTGCATGGCATTTTCTTGGGTTGGATACCTTTACGCCAAGGGAGTTAGTAGGGCTGATTTTTAGCGTATGGGCGAGTAACGAAGCGCTCTATTGGTTGGTATGGGATCACTTCAAGAGAATGGATCTCGTTATAAAGCGTTTTGCTCGAGCCGAATTTGAGGAGTTTCGCCAATCTTGGACCGAACTCTTGAAACTCAATCCAACTCTCTCTGCGCGAAAAGCTGCTTCGGCTGCTACCAGCAAGCCTTTATCCAAGGCAAAGCACGCCGATGCCCAGGCCGATGCAGCGTTGGAGGCCATGTTTGATAGTCTTAAAGACGAAGACATTTCCAACGATGCTGCGATCAAGGCACAGCTATTCAATGTCTTTTTAACCGAGCTAGAAGACGGCAACGGAGCCAGGGCCGTTCGAATACTAGAAGTTCTTAAACGTGCTGACCCCGATTCGAGGGCCGCTCGTATGAGCGCGATTGTGGCTCGAATTTTTGCCGCTCGAGCAAAGATGGAATGGAAATGTCTTTTACGTCAGTCCCTGAAGGCATCGTGGAGGAGCGCTTTGCTTGGCTTGACGCTTTTTGGTTCTAACTACCTACTCAAGCACAATCTCCCTGAGAATCTTGCTCCTTGGAGAACGGTACCGAATTGGATACTGGGCGGATTAGGCCTCAGACGAATTTACCCATTAGTTTGGCGTCCCCATCGCTTGGAAGCTCTGCGACAAGAGACTCATAAAGAGGAGGCGGAACTCCGAGAAGCCTTTAAGGAATTAATGGCAATTGATCCTACAGGAGCAATAGTCGAACGAATTGCTGAATACGATTCTGGAGTATCGGCTCACCAAGTTGTCACTTTCGCTGCAGGCGATGCGCTTGCAGAAGAACCAAATGGCTTGAATACTCGAGTGCTGTGGAAGTTGGTGGCCAAAGAATTGGCGGCGAATCACCCGGCGGGTTCTCGGGTGCGGCATCTTTTGCAGAACACTTATGCCGCTCAGCGAAGCTGTGTCATGCGGATGCTTGGTTTAGTACGTCAAGCGGCCGAACCACCACCGTTATTTTAACTGCATCGCTCCGCCGTAGCTTCCACTTACTATGGCGTTATCGTAGCTAACTTCTGTGGCGGAGTAGAAACTGTTGTATTTCTTTTCTTTGGTAAGTTCTTTTCTAAAGGCAAGTTCACCCGTAAGCCAATTCACACCCTCGAACGTCCAGTTTTCCTGTGTTTGACCCACGTAATAAATGAGTCCGGTCGCACGACTCATACACGGAATGCCGTTAGGTACGCTCAATCCGGGCGCATGCCACGCCTCTTTCCATTGGTGCGCTGAATTATCCCAGTCGAATTTTTGTATTCCGTAAGGGGCGATTCCTTTTTTGTTTGAATTAAGAATGGTGACTAAGTCGTAAAAATACCCAGTCTTGCGGTTTCCATAGTCGTTGTTCACCACTACTGCACCGTTTCCGGAGACAAGGACGGATTGTTCGGTAATGGATCGGGCGATTTTGGGGTTTCCGAAATCGATGGCGATAGCTCCGGCTACTTCTGGGGCGTGGCCAGGAACCTGTTTTGCACCCTTTGGAATTGAATCGCGCCAAAAGGCCATGAGTTCCATTTTCTCCTGTCCGTCGGCGATGACCACGAGCTTATCGTCGCTTCCCGTTCCCATTAAGGTAGGGGTAGTTCCGGATCCTTCGCCCAGGCGCCCCGGCAATGAGTATGCTGCTTTCGGATAAGGGGCTCTCCATGTTTGCTTGAGGGTGTGAGTCGTTTTGTCCCATTGAACACGATAGAGAGCTTCGTCGGAGAGGGCGTAGATGCCGCCATCTTCATCAAGAGCCAGTGAATTGGAGACTTCCTCTTCATCGCCCTTGGATAGTCTGAGGTAGACTTGTTTGCCCGAGGCACGATCAATCAGTACGAGCAGGTTGTAGCGCGTGATCGCCGCGAGCCAACCGTCGTATGTTAAGTTCAGTCCGACAACATCTTCGGTTGAATCCACAAGAAGTGACTTCGGTATTTCAAATGTTTTCGATAGTTCAATGTCTGAAGAAGGTTCCCCCTTTTCTTTTTCCAAGTAGCCAAGGACATACCTTCCATAGGGCATGAAATAAGTGTTTTCGGAATCTATTAGGGTGTACGCCCCGGAAATGTGTCTGGCCACTAGGTCGCCCTTTCCAATCGTAATGGAAGTGGTCCAAGCGCCGGAGTTCGAATCAATTTTAAAAACCGTCGATTTGCAGTTTCCCCAAATGCTAAAGCGCCCCTTAGAGTTTCTTTCCCCGTGAACCAAGGTAATTGGCACTGCGCATTCGGCGAGCGATCTCGCAGTGGCAGTAGTGGAGTGTGGCTTGCTTCCGGCAACTGTATCTGCCACAGGTCCTGAAAAAGGGGAGGACGCCTGATTGTAGGGATTTCGGTGTGACATCGGCCAAGGTGAATCGGCTAGGTAGGCATTACGTGGCGGATCGCTGTCGATACCCCACGCCAAAAAGGGAGCGATGAAAAACAAAATGAAAGTGCATTTAGTCTTCATTCCTCGGACGCTAGCTCAGGCATTGCTTTCGGTCATGACCAGGCGTTCCAATGGGGGCCTTCATATGCGTGGGATGCGATCGAATAGGGGTTCGAGCCCATTAACTTTTATTTCATAGACCTGCTTTAGGAGTTCGCCCAGCTCTCCTTCTGGGAACCCTTTTTTTGAGAACCAAACCACGTACGTTTCCGGCAGATCCACCAGGGGACAACCCGCATATTTTCCAAACGGCATTTTTGTATGAACTAGTTTGAGAAGAAGGTTGGAGTTCGGTTTTTCGATCATTCATCGTTGTTAATTGAAGTGGGAACTGCAATACAAGGCTTACTTTGCTTAATTCGTGCAGGAGGTTCAAAAATGCCGCAAGCAAAGACGGTTGTTTTGGTTTTTGCGATGGAAGAAGAAGCTAGGCCGCTGCTGGAGGCCTTAGATTTCACGCCATTTGAATTGCCGGCTAGGCTCACTAGGTTTCCGTTTCGTTTTTTTGTGGGACGATTTGGAAGTCTCACCCTGGTGGTTGCTCACACGGGAAAGGATGCTCGCTACGGAAGAGACCTTATCGGTACAGAACCAGCCACGCTTACAGCCTTTGCCGCACACGAGCTATTTTCTCCAGATGTTATGGTTAGCGTCGGCACTGTGGGAGCTTTAGTCGAATCTGCAGCGGAGATTGGAGAGGTTTTTCTAAGCAAATCTTTTTCGTACCACGATCACCGTATTCCCATCGCAGGTTGGCGGGAAATGGGTAAAGGTGATTTTCCTTCCTTTGATACGAGTAGCATGGCTAAAGAATTGGGACTTCGCGTGGCTTCTATTTCCACGCGAAACTCGCTCGATGAAAGCGAAGTGGATTTGGAAAATCTGCGTAGGAGTGGAGCGGTTTTGGAAGACATGGAATCTGCTGCACTTGCTTGGGTCTGTTCTCTTTCAGCGACTCCTTTTTTTGCCATTAAAGTCGTCGCCAATCACGTCACCGCAACAAATTCTGCAGCCGATGAGTTTGAGAAGAATCTACCTAAATCCGTTCTTGCCCTTAAGGAAGCTATATTGCGGGTTCTGAAGAGGCTGGGATAAAAAAATCGCGCTGACTCAATAAAACCTACTAAGCCAGCGCGATTTAAGAATGTGTTACTTGCAAACTAAGTCGAGCAAACCGACCAAAATGCGGGCTGCGTTTGACTTGTTTGTAGCGTTGTGGCCACCGCTTGCCTTAAGGGTGACTTTGGTGCGAACGCCGTATTCCTCCGTGTACCCTGACCACGTTGTGGTTGGGCCGCCGACTGGACCAGGTGCAACGTCGGGCGTTTCCTTGCTTGCATCGTCAATGAGTTTTACGACATTCTTGGAAAGAGTGTTTCCGAACGTGACCACGGAACTGGTGGAACCTGACTGATAGGTAACTACCACTTTGTCCACGTATACCTCGCACGTGGCTCGTTCCTTCCAGTCGGGAGCGACAGTACCATTTCCCGATACCTTAACTAAAAGCGGTTCATTTGCATAGGCACACACCGCCCCTGCCATTGCGACTAAAGATAGAATAAATTTCATAGTTCCCCCTAATTAGGAGAATCCTTAATGAGAAGTTTCTGTATGTCAAAGTTCTTTGCGGAACTGTGTTTCAAAACCGGTTGTGCTTTTATCGTCGTTTCATTGTCCAATTCGAAAGCACCGCTGCATGCCGCTGGAGTTCAATGATTTGTCCTGTCTTCTCATTGAAGATAGTTTTCCCGCCACCAATTGGTTGAAAGTCTCCAGGATTCATTTCTGCAGTAGAAACAAAAGTCCCAGCGAGCTTTCCATTGGGATCAAAAACAATTTGTTTTCCATCCACGCAGGTAACCACTAGGTAGTTGCCCTGAGAAGAGAAACTAATCACTTCAGGGTCTTGGCTTTTCGTGCCCGGTTCCGAGCTGAATTCAACAACTGAAAACTTCAACTTGTGGTCATAGGTAGTCGAAATTCCATCGACTGAACTTGGCTGCCAAATACCTACGGCAAAGCGACGTCTCTCGTTCCACTGCTGATTTGTAAACTCATACAGCGCAGCGATTTGCCCGTTTATCGGATTAACTGAGGTAGACAACACAGTGCCGAATTTGCCGCCTTCCCTTAGCGCTGCTAGGGAGAGGAGGTTGGCTCCTGCGTCAAGTTGCAGGATTTGTACCTTGGAGTGTTGCCCATCGGTGACAACAAAGTCGCTGGAACGAGGGATTTGTTGAAGTGCAAAATCCTGGGCCCCATCCGTTTTTAGAACACCCTTCAGGACTTCTAGATCGCTTAAGCTATGGTCGTAAATTCCCAGGGAACTTCCGCTAGCCGCGACGACGAAATGCTTTCCGTCCGCGGAAAAATAACCATCTCGGTAGTTTACATGTTGAGACCCCGGTCGGATTCTGCTCGAAAAATGCATTACCCCGCCGTCCTCCGAAATGGCTTCGGTTGCTTGTGCTCCGATCTTTAAGGTCCTTGCGCTGAGCTTCCAGGGTGGGGAGTTTCGGAGCAGGAGTACGAAAGACTGTCGATCGGGAGACAAAACCATTTTTTGAAACAGGCCTGGCACCGTGAGTGTTGTTTCCCTCTCCATTAGGACGGTGCCTGCTTTTGCCTCAAAGATACCGATTCTGAGTTTGTCGAGGTGAAATGGATTGAGCATGGCCGCTAAAAATCGACCATTTCCGAGTGGCACTATTTGGTACGGAAGAAGTCCTTCGGTATTTTTAAGCCGAACAACGAATGACCTATTTCCCTGTAGTGCTGCGAATTCTATGGATCCTTGTGGTAACCAACGAACAGTTTGAATTGCCCACCTGCTATTGTCGGTATCTTTGGTTGAATCAGGTACGGGGAGCGTTACTTTCGTTTGGTAGTAATGGTTCGGTATGACGCTGTTTGGTCGATGGAGCAGGGTCAGTTTCCCATCGTGGACCGCTGTTAGTGAAGGGATGACGTTTCCGTCGAGGGAGTAGGAATATCCTTCAAGCAAGTACTTTTCTTGTCGGACACTTACCGGGCTGCTTGAACCAATAAGGCCGGTTATGCAGACGGCCGGTTGAAGTCGGTCGGGATAAGCGGTAGCGGAAGCCAAGAAAGCAATCAATAAAATGCGAGTCATCGGACGACCCTCCTTTGAAAGGCATAGGGGCAGGGCTTTTCAAAGGCAAGGTGTTTTTATAATCATTAAAATAAGTGGTTGTCAGATAATGGGAAGGGCGTGAAAGGGTATTCAGCGTTGTTCGGTCTCCGTTGGGCTTTGCGCGGGGGGCTAAAATATTTTTCCGATTGGAGACGTCATTCGACAACTCAGTGACAAGTGTTACTTCTGGGCATCAAAATGCGCCCGATTTGTGGGGAGTTTGTGAACTTTAGGGTCGGGTCTGTACATGGTTCTTACCACGCCGTCGGGACCTTGGACTGCCATTGTATTCGTCGCTTCGTGATAAAATACAATCGCGCCATCGTTAGCTCTAGTTCTTATTAGGGTCCCAAATGGCGGATTTTTTACAAAGTCATAAGCTCCCTCCACATACTGTACTGCGTTGGCGTATTCAGGGAACTCCTTTCTATGTTCTTTATAGTGCGTCAGCGCATTTCGAATGGGGTCGTTTGGCTTTCCCCTTGTCCAAAGTTGGGGACGTTTCGCCTGCTCTATCGCCTCAATGGCGGCTTCGCCAACTCTGACCCCGTCTTTTGCAACTTCTTTATCTACCGCGTTCAGAACCCCACGCCATTGGGAGCCGCTTCCAATTATTAGACCAATGGCACTTGCTACGCGGGACTGAGTGTCGAGTTCTTCCGAGGTGAAAAAATCAATGCCGGTGAGTACTTCGTAAAGGTCGATGGCGTCGCCCATGCCGGGAATCGCGCCAACACCCGCTCTTCCGATGGCTACCAAGACCTCGGAAAACTTTTCGCTCAGTAGGGGATCAACGTTTTCGTCCCACAGAGGCGAGTCTTGCTCGATCACCTCCTCCATGAATCGGTCGTAGCCATCGACTTTAGAAATATTGGTTGTGCCTAGGTGGAACTGCTTCTGGATAGTCCGTAAGGACTCCATGATTTCAATAAAACGCTTTGTCGAGAGCCGCGATCTATTATTGTTTAGGGTTCGAAGTTCGCTATTGATTTTCTGAATCGTTTCAAGCGCGGCAATGCGTTCTGGGTTTTTGGATAGGCGACCCGCTAGCATGGCGTTTACAGCATTTCGGTAAGGCAATGCTTGAATGCGGCTGCCTTTGAGTTTTTCAGCAGCAATGATTGCTCGTAAGTTGCTGGCACGCTTGCCCAGGAAGGGGTGAGTTCCGCGAAGTTTATCGACAAAGATTCTAAGTGAGTGCGCCTGCAGCTTCTCGAGGTTATCAAAAAGCAGAACAAACTGGGTTGGATCGTACCCGGTTTTTGCCATCAGGTTTACCCCGAAGGCGTCGGCATCCGCTTCCTCCTGCTGGGTAAAAGTAGCAAGTATCGCCTCTCTTACTTTGCTGTGTACTGCGTCTACTACTTGGCCTTTCGGAAGTAATTTCCCTACGTACTTATCAATTTCCCAAAGCGTGTTTGCTTTCTGATCTTGCTCAATTCTCGCTTGGCGATGAAGCTTCTTATGTCCCAATTCATGGGCTAGTAAGCCGGCTAGCTGGGCTTCGTTGGAAACCACGTTGAGCATTCCACCGCTAATAAAAATGCCATCGAGATAGCTAATGCATGCGTTGACTTCAGGCGTGTCGAGAATGGAAAGGGGAATACCTTCACCTATCCCGGCATTTTTCCTAAGTGGCCCAAGTACGTTTTGAATGTATCGGGTAAGGGCGGGAGCATCCATCCGGGGTGCTGAATAGTAGTTTGAAGCTTTACGAGACTGAAAACTGCTACATCCAACGGCCAAAAAGAGTGCAATGGTACCTACGATGTGCTTAGTCATTTTGCTTTTCTCCGTTCCTATCTGAACAGTTCTGCGAACGTTACTGTCAAACTGTGGGACCAATCGGTGACTAGGGAGTGCTCCCTGATTTTTCCTTCAAACACAATCCTCAAGTCGTGCTTCGCCTGCTGTTGTTCCTCAAATGGAATCCAACGCGCAGTCCTGTCTACGACTTCAAGCAGCTCACTATCAATATAGATTTTGGCGCCCTCGGGAACGCCTGTAACGGTAAGTCCTGAGGAGGTGGGTTTGGGCGGGGCCGTTGGCTTCGCACGTACGTTGTTTCTGTGGTCCGAATACCACAGACCAGCTCCCCCCAGCATGGCAGGGATTCCGAATGCAAAGAGCTTCCAAGCTACTTGCATGTTCTCTTGATGTTTTTGCGCCGCTCGTTCCTCGGCTGCTTCTTCTGATTCAAAAAGCAATGTCTTTGGAAAACCAGCTGAGGTTGGAGTTACATTCCCATCAAGTGTTGCGATTAGCCCAATGGCGCTTACCGCCAAGCCAAGTTTCAAGAGAAGCTTGCCGCAAATATTTCTGGTTGAGAGGTGCTCTGTTTCGGCTTCTGCTAGCGCGCGAGGACCCGCCATTGTAAGGGCAAGGCAAAGTACAAGTGCGATATGTTTGGCTCGATCCATGGGGCCACCTTTCAGTTAGGCGGCGGACCTTAGCGCAAGGGGCGAGGGGAGGCAATATATCGCAGGGAGAAAAAACGTAACTAGCTGAAAAAAGCGATAAAAACACGGGGTTGATTAACGATTGGTAAGCATGGTAAGCCGTCGGCAACTTATGAAACTTAAACAAAATCACGCCTACACCCATTCCCGTTCATTTTCTTCAAAGCTGCATTTTCTTGGGATTTGCCTCAGTTTGTTTCCGGTCTGTGGGTATTCAGAGTTTTCATTTCGCGAAACTGTCGCTGCTCAATTGCGCGTGATTGAGGAGGCCACCGATCAAGAAAAGGGTCTCCGTCTTAGGCGGCTTGCCGAAAGCGTTGAGCAGCTAATATCGGCTGATTTTTCAAGCGAGCACAGCCTGAGGGAAAGTAGCCTTCGCCGGGTTTCCGAGCTTTTGCTGAACACTCTGGTCCACCTCAATGCACGCGGATTTGTCTTAAACAATGGCCATCGTGGGGCATCAGTTCGTGTCGACCCGGCACGGAATTTATTTAAATCAATCGAACTTGTTGCGAGCCACTGCAGCGCCGAATTCGTCCACCAGTTAGCGACGGCAATTATAAATACCAATAACAGCCGTATTGCAGTTCCTGCACTAAGTGCGTTGGTTCGTTTGATTCAAGCAAACTCTGAAGCCCTTGCGCCGGTTTTCATTGCAAGTGAAAAGCGAAACGAGCTTCTGCAAAAGGTCGAAAATTTAACGTTGGACGTGGAAAGAAGCCTGAAAAACACGAGTGCTACGCCCAATCGAATTCATTTTGAACGAGCGTATACCCAGCTCAGGGAAGCGTTGGCTTACCTACGACGTCTTCAAATGAAGAAGTTTACAGATTTTGAAGCATATTATCGGCAAGCGTTGATAGAGACGGAGAACCCCTTTGCGCTTGGGCTTATAATCGTGGAATTGGAAAAATTTCCTGGGTTGGACTTGGCGACACTCGCAGCTTTGGATCACGTTGCAAAAAAAGCTGCTCCGCCCGCCCGCGATCCAGCGTATGAGCTCGTTCAGCGCGAACTTCCAAAGGCACTATCTCGGGTAATTGGACTGCTAGAAAGCCCCGACGCTAGGGACGGCGGTCTGCCGGCACTTTGCATTCGATTCCTTATCGAGCTGAATGCCCAGTCGAATGGGCAAGTTCCAGACCCTCATTAGTCATTCTTTTTATCGGAAGGGAGGGGTTTTACCTCCACTCCCTTATCAAAACACTGCATGGCGTGTCCGTCGCTAGTGCTGGTGCTCACGTAGCAGACCTTATTTTCGGCGGTGTCATCGACTTTATAGAAATCGCTTCCCATCGCAACGGATAACTTTTCTAAAGACAGGGTTCTGGCTCCGAAACTAAAAGTAGAAATCCCCACCAAAAAACACAAACTCAGTAATCTCATTCTCGCGCTCTCCTTATACCTAGTTGTTGATGATGATGTTTCTTATGTCAACAGAACCCCCGTTGGTTACAAGAACCGAATCAATCGCTCCTCTGGGGTAGGTAGTTCCCCGTACCCCAGAGGGAGGCGCTAGTTCCATAGCATCGCGTTTTTCAGTTTCAAAATGTAGCTATCATAAAACGAGTGTTCTCTTCGATTGATCCCATCTTCTGCTGTAAAGCCCGTGGGGCCTAGGTCTTCGGCGGATCCCACAAGGCTTATTGGATCACGACTGTTTTTCACAATAGTAACTTTCCCATCGCGTGAAAACTCGTCATCGCGAATGGGTGTTCCGGATGCGATCCATTTTACTTTCTCGTTTAAGTAGTGACTGAACCCAAGAAACGTCGCAGTTTTTAGGGCGTTGTTCACAATCATGCTTCCCTGGGAGTGTCCAACTAAGGAGATCGGCTCGTTTCGTTCCGCATGGTACAAAATAATTCCAGCCAATTCTTTTGTTGTTTTGTTTAGCTGTGGCGCTGGCGGGTACCATAGCTTGTCGACCCCGGCCTCGGATAAATCCCCCGCCGCACTTTCGGTAGGATTGTACAAGATCCGAACCCTTCGTTCTAAGTGCGAGCTGAGTTTCAATGCCTCGTCCATGGCCTGGAATTCATCGTCAGCATCTTCTTTTTCAAACTTGGTATTGATCCCATTCACATAGTACAGGCTCCCTCCTCCACGTTCCGTACCCACTTCGGTGTAATCGTCGGGGGTTTTCGCTATTACCCACTGGTTTAGGAGGGTTTCGTACAAGCCAGGAAAGATTGAAGAGAATTTCTCTGCATACTCCAATACCTGGATATTCTCGTTCAGCGGATTTAAGACTGGGGTTAGCGCAAGTAGATCGGCATTTGCCTTGTTCTTCGCATTCACCAGTTTTTCACGTAATTTTCCACATCCGACAGCGAACTTCTTGGCTGCTTTCCTGAGGCTCGCAACTTTTCGTTCAAGTGCTTTGACCCCCAATGCGCTTCGTTTTGCTCGTAAATTCTCGGCATTATCTTTGAGGGCATTGAGTTTCTTTTCAGCTTTCTTGTAGCCAGGGGTAATTGATCTAAAGATGCCCGCATACTTCTTGGGCATATCGTAATCGGAAATCCGTCTTTCCAATGCGCCAATTTGTTTGTCTAAGCTGCGCCATTTTTCAGAAGCCTTCTTAAGTGCTTGCTCGGTGGCTTTTAGCTCCGCCTGTTTGGTTTTTACCTGTGCTCCGCATTGATCTGCCTGTTTCGCCATGACTTGGATGCCTTGCTTTGCTTTGCTGGCTCCACCGGTCAAAACCGCTGCTTTGGCACGATACTCTTCAAGTTCCCGCATTTTCTTATCTCGATGAGAAACGAAGCCATCATTTGGGTCATCAAAATCGATTTGTTTGCAGGCACAAAAAACCTGCGCAGCGGCATGATACTTAATGAACTTTCCACCGTAGGGGATTAGGTCAAATGCCTCGGCGATTAATTTCCGAATGGCAAGCCCCGCGAAGTCCTTCTTATCAGGATCGTCTGTTTCAAGTGCAGGGGCAAAACGGCGGCACTGTTCTTGGTTCTTAATGATCCCCTTGTCTTTTAGGTGGGCGAGGCCGAGCTCCCATGCGTGGTAGCCTGCGTCGGTTTGTAGAGTATCGCAGTTGTGCGAGGCCAAATCTTCAAATGGGCGACCCGAGTTCTGCGTCGGATCGATGCCTTCGCCAAATGCATGGCCTGTAGGTATCGCTGCAAGCATACAAATAACTAGTGATCTAAAATGGAATCTTTTCATCTTCTCCCCTCAAATTTGTTTACAAAAAGTGCCCATGAATCAGCAGTAGATCGGATTCATAATTTTACCTAGCGGTTTTTGATGGAAACCGGAGACTAGGCTCAAACTATGGGGAGCGCGGCGCTTCGTGGTCGAATTGGGGGGGGCTAGAACTCGATTGAATTGAAGGCCATGACTTAATACCTGTGTTCAGTCGTGCGGAATGTATCTTAGTAGCCTAGTTGGTTATTCAGCCACACGCGCTCTCTGTATTCGCGTTTCTCCGCTTCGGCACGAGCTGCAAGTCTCGTCATGGTTTTTTCACATTCGAGCGGGTGCCGTTGGCTATATTTAGCCAGGGCGCGACTCCGAGCCCAATGTAAATAGCTGACATCTGTATCCATGGTTTCCTTCATCAAGTCTTTGGCAAGATCATGCGTCTCCCTTTGCCGTGAAGAATCCGACAGCACGGCGTTGAGCTTCTCCGCCTTCTCCTGGCTCAATATGCGGTTGAGAGCTTCCTCGCGGGCTTGGTTCAACTCTCGAATACCCAAGCGACTTTGACCTGCCAGGTAGTCACTTTCTTCGGACGTTCTAAGCGCGTGAACAATTGCAGTACGATCGGTAAGTCCCAAGGCTATCATTCCCAGGGCACGCGCCGCTTTGGCTCGAAATAGGTAGTCTGTGCCTTTAAAACGCTTATCTTCGTTTGGTCCGCCCTCGGTAAGTTGAGTGATTAGCTCCGAGATGATTAAAGGATTGCGAGTCCCAATTCCAGACGCCACGTCGGCGAAACGATTGCTGTGCCGGCTTTCTAGCAATAGCGCTTCCAATCGAGGAGTTACGCGCGGAAGCCGCGGTAGGGTTTGCAGAACAAGCCCCCGAATGTTCGGAAGACCAATGTGATTGTCTGTGTCCCATTCCCTGCCTTTTTCATAGAGGTCTACGAGGAGGTCTTCTATTCTTTGAAAAGCCCGTTCCGTTTTCATTGGCAGTTGGCCAATTGCCGTTAACAATCTGCCTAAGGTCTGTATTTCCTCGTCATCACGATTAGTACCACGATTCCATTTCTCCCAAGTCGCAGTGATGGCCCCCTTGATAGCTGAGAAAGTCATCTCTTGACCTTTGGAGTCCAATCCACGTGCTTTTGAAAGCGCTAAGGCAAGATGAGAAGCTTCGGAAAGGTTTCCATCACCCACTTGGCGCTTCAATAACCGTACTGTGTCCTTCACGATCGCAGCGTTCGCCTTTGGCATACCTTGGGAAAGCAAGGCAGTGACTATTTCCGTCTCCCACTTGCCACTAGGCACCGTTCCCTCAAGATGTTTGAGCGCGGTACGCAAGAGTTTCTCATTCAAGGCGGTATCAGAATCCCACTGAGCAAGTTGAAGTCCGTTCAGTAGACCTTCATGAGCCAGGGGATCTGCAGTCGCAAGCAAGGCATCCAGTATGATGGACATTTGGTTCTTGGATAATCGGATGTGGGGCGTAATCCAGCCAAGCATCAAGGCGCCGCGATTGAATTCGTGCGGTCGCTTCAAAATTTCGAATAGTCTGTCGATATGTTCACTATTGCTGCGCAATTTTTTGCCTACCATGTCTCGCAAGGATGCAACGATTTTTCGATCGCTTGGTGAAAGTGGACGAGAAAAATGAAATACGGAATCAAAAAACCGCGCGAGCTCGCCTTCTCTGTTCATGAACCTTTTAAATCGCTCTGCCCCATGAAAGTAAGTATCCAAGAAGTGCTCAAGCCCGTCGCTCTCTGAAGCAGCTTGAAAAGCCTCTTGAAACAGGGGGCGGTCTTCGGGGAAATCGTCGGGAGAGATTACGGTGGCAATCGCGGTCAATGAGGTATCGCTTGTCGAATGTCCGTGAAGTGATTCCTTCGCTTCCGCTAAAATGGAATCGCGATCAATTGGCTGAAGTTTGGGGTTGCCATCCGTTCCTATCGCAAACGCCGACTGCGAGTAAGTTTTGAAGTGTAAATCATTCACCCTTATTGCCGTTCCAGCGTCCATAGCCTTCGACCTCAGTTCGTAGCGCAGACGGAACGGACCATACTCCGAGGGGGAGCTTTCAGTGGTTACCCACATTGCGGGAGTGGAAACGGTCACACCGCCGTTGCGAATAACCGAGCCCCCCATGGCTGCTTTGCCACCGGGGAGCCGGCTCTGACTGCTAAACAGGTAGTAGGCACCGCCGCGAACATTCTGCAAACCCAATAGGTCCGTTCCGTGTGTGACTGGAATGTAATCTTCGGGGCCGTTGGCCAGTGGGGATTTGGGTGCGGACATGGGCATGGGCGAGTAGATGCGAGTGGAATGGATGTTTGCCTGTCGTGCCAAGCCGAGCACTCCTGATTTCTCCAGTAAATCGTGCGTTCGGTTTGAATTGCGGGAATGAAGCTGAAGGTACATGAGCTGCTGAATGATTTGCTCATTTAGGCCCCAATTACGTTCTTGTTTGTTTTCAATGCCCGAATCGCCTTCCTGTAGTGCCTTGACGAGAATCGGTCTAGAAGCAAGTCCTTCGGGTATTAAACGTTTTAATTCCTGGATGGATTTGTCCGACATCGACAATCCAGATTCCGAAGAAATTCTTAGCCATTTAAGCGCTTGTAAGAAATTTTCTTCTGTGGCAATTCCTGGGGTAGTTTTGGGAAACCCCTCCCGAAACTCGAGAGTCCCTCTTTGAAATTCCTCAAGTCCCTGGGTTGCCAAATTCACCCGCTCGCCATCCATGAGGGTCTGGAGTTGGGGTAATGCCTCCACGCCTCGCTCCGATATGGGAACGCTAAGGGAGGGCGCTAGATAGTCGCGATCCGCCGGTCGATTCGCATAATGCTCTTGAAGGTTGGTGACTGAAGCTTTTGTGTAGAGAGTTCCTCCAGACAAGGCTTTTTCAATTTTGTGGGCTATCGATGAAATTTGCTCCGGCTTTTGTTTCGAAGATTCCGTGTCGTTTGGGATGACAATAAGTTCTAGCGGAGAATCCGCGTGGTGCCATTCGAATAGCGATATTCGTTTCTGCTGAGAGAGCCAAAGCGAGAAGGGCTCTTCCCCGCCTAATTCGACGATTTTTCGGCTAATAAAAGTATTCAATTCAGCCGAGGTGAAGCCGAAAGTTCCAACGCGACAACCACCTGCTAACCCAATAGTTCGAGCTCTTTGAATTTCGGGAACTTTCTCCGACAGCAGGCCAAGGAGTTCAGATCGAACAGAGGTTGAGGAGATAGTCTCAGCGAATGCGCCGTAATGGGCAATGCATGCCCAAAACATCGGCAATAAACGAAGAAAAACAAGGGCCCTCGCGAACATGGTTCCAAGGGCTGCAAGGCAGGTGCCAGGCAACTGAAAGAATACGGCTATCGAGAATAGTCGAGTCCTACTCGACGCAATCCGCAGGATTCTTCCGCAAACAAACAGGAAGCTCTTTCATAAAGACACAGTCGTCTCCGTTGATGCAGTGGATTTCCATACTGTCTGGCGTCTGAATTGTTTTAGACAGGGGGCCTCCGAGATCTCTTTGATCCTCAGCAACCCCACGAAATAGATCTTGATAGATCTGCCTTGCTGTGCCGCCTTCCACCTTTAAAAAGAGCCGAACTAGCGTGGTATCGTCAAAGCCGGTGGGTCTCTGACCACCTGGCACAAAGACTTGGCATACTTGCTCGCCCAAGCTTAAAACGAAACAACTGAGCATAAAATTCTGATCCTTCGTTTCGTAACTAAACTTCTGGCCCTTGCCCAAGGCTTTTGTAATGGCCTTTGCGGACTCGCCTGAATAGACCATCGCAATACTTAGATTCTTCCCAAAAGAGTATTGTCCCACTATGCACAGAGCCAAAATTACCAAATGCTTCATTCTTGTCTCCCTGGTCGGACCGTAACTACGTTTAAGGACTATGTAAAGTCTCAGCCTATGCCCCAGGGAAGAAGGTGTTTTGGCTAATTCCCAGTGTCAACTTGGGATAGGTTTTTTGTTGAGTCTACAATTTGGGACGCACTTTTGGCGTCTCACGGCCTTTCGGAAGACGCTCAGTAGGGCGTTGATGCGCGGTATGGCATCAACCGGATTATCTGTTTGTAGGATTTGTTGAGGTTTCTTCTTTCCCAGTCTAGAAAATATGAAGTGAAGAGCCTAGCACTTAAAGTTTTACCCATGCCTTTTGCCATCTGCCGTTTACCACCAGGCATTGAAGTTCCCGGCTGGGTGAAGAATAGTTCGTTTTACTCCATCACCAAAACAGAAGATGAACTATCCGTCGTTTGCGAACAAGGTCTTGTTCCGTTCGGAGTCAAAGTAGAAAGTGGATGGTGTCTTTTGAAAGTCGAGGGAACGTTGGACTTTAGCCTAACCGGAATTCTTGCTGGCCTAACTAAACCTTTAGCAGAAGCGCAAATATCCCTCTTTGCGATCTCAACCTTCGATACGGACTATCTACTTGTAAAAAGTGAAAGTTTGGAAAAAGCGGTAAACGCTCTAACGGAAAGTGGACACAGCGTTCTAAAGTGAAAGCTCTCCTCGCATCACTTCAACCACAGAACCACCCACTTTCACTGCCTCGATATTTTCCCGAGGACCAATTACTGCCACTTCTGCTTTGCCCGGGCGTCCCATCCAGTGGCCTTGTTCCGCTACGAACTTCGGTGATTTAATAAGTCCGTAGTGCCACAGATAGGCACCCATTCCGCCAGTTGCGGACCCCGTGAATGGATCTTCCAAGGTATCGGGTGGTATCCCAAGGTGGCGAGCACTGGTGGTGCCTGTCTCTGAAAAACCCCCCAGGCAAAAAAGGTGGGGGCTAAAAAAATCGGACTCGGCTTTATAGGCCTTGTACTGGGGAATATCTAGGGCCACTTTCCTAAGCGCTTCTTTATCTCTCAAGGCAATCATCAACTGGGGCGTTCCGGTACTGACCGTTTGAACAGGAACTTGTGGAAGCAGATCGTTTGCTGACAAACCAAAGAGTTTTGCAATGGTCGCGGCATCGTGGATCTTAAGAAACTTCGGCTTCAATTGACGCATTATGATTTTTTGGATGATTTGATCTGAGGAGTGGATCTCCACCGAAATCACACCCGCTTTGAGTTCCAACGTGACTTCCATCCGGTCAGCCCGGAGTTTTAGGCGACCAGACTTCCAGAGCGAATAAATCGTCGCAAGGGTAGGGTGCCCGGCTAGCGGAATTTCCTCAGCAGGAGTGAAATAGCGCGCACCGAAATCCGCCTTGTGGGACTTAAAAGTAAAAGCCGACTCTGAAAGCCCCATTTCTTTGGCGATGGCGAGGCTCTGGGCGCTGGTCAAATCGTCTGCATCAAAAAAAACGGCACAGGGATTGCCTCCAAAACGCTCTACCGTAAAGGCATCCACCCACATGAAAGGATATGTTTTCATTTCTTTGGAGTACTAATCGAAGGAGCAGTGGAAGAAAAGTTTAGAAAAACGTGGTGGGCGCCGCAGGGCTCGAACCTGCGACCTCTGCCGTGTGAAGGCAGCGCTCTGACCAACTGAGCTAGGCGCCCGTTTTTCAAAAAGAGGCCTAATTTCTACCGGATAGGTTCGGTGGCTGCAATAGGTTTGTGGTCAAACGAAGACCCAGCCAACGGGCTAGAGGCTGGCAAGGCTTGGGAGGCTGTCTTTGAGTGAATTTATCGTTCCAATGAGTCTGGCTTGGTCGGTCATGCGAAAATTGTTGCCGCCCTCATTTACCAGGATGCCTCGCTTGTCGAGTTCGTGGAGGCAGTATTCGATGTCAAATGGGGTCATCGAAATATAGTACCGAATCGTATCCATCGGCAGGTGAACTCGCGTACCGTGACTGCCTTTTTTTCCCTCAAAATGGCAGAAATGAACAATCATATAAACGAGCCGCTCGACGTTGTTGGCCGGGCGAAGCACTTTGATCAAATGATCAATACGGTCAAGTCGCTCGATGGATACCTTTCCAATGCGTTCAAAAATTCGAATGACTAGCGAAGGATTCTTCGTCTCTAGGTCTTCCATGTCTTGGGCAGACATTTCCAGTACGGTCGCCTGCGTTTTAGCGCGCGCACCAAAAAATCTTTTGTGGGGAGATGTTGCACCGAGGATCGCTTTCTCGCCCAGTACGTGGCCTTCATTGAGCTCACTGATAAAGAGTTCCTGTTCATCCCGAACGGCTGTGAGTTGAATTACGCCCCGGGCCACAATAAAGAGCGTGTGTCCAGGGTCCCCCTGGCTAAACAATTTATCTCCGGCCTTGAAGTGCTTTAGGTACGGTACAAGGAGCGGATCCGAGAATGGGATGTTTCCAGCAAAGGCAACAGAATCGATAGCGTGCGCAGCGTTGTTGTTCATGGATACTTCTATTTTATCCCAACCGGCTGCGTTCCAAAGAAAAAACTTGGTGGGCTATTACTTTGAATTTTTCTTGCGCGGGCTAGACAAATAGGGCTTCCGAGCTGTGGCGCTAAAGTGCTCAATGGCGTAGCGGAGCATTACCCGGGGCATCTTCGGGTGATTTGAGTCGATAAAATCCTTTAGCGCAGCCCTGTCTTTTTTCCCCGCTTCGCGCAGCATCCACCCAGCGGCTTTGTGCATCAGATCTTGGTCGTCATCAAAACAGAGTTTCGCTAGCGCAAAGCAATCCTTTAATTCGCCTCTTCGAATCAATGCGTGGGTTGCTACCATCGCGATTCGTCGTTCCCATAGGCTCGTCGATTTAATGAGTTGGTAGAGCAAGTCTCTATCCCGATCCACCAAGTAGGCTCCCACTATTTGCGCAGCGGAAGTGTCGACAAGATCCCAATTGTTCACCCGCGCAGCGTTCTGTAAGTAAAAGCTAAATACGGCTTGCTTTTCTGCGGGTGTGCCATTTTCAAACATCTCAACCAAAAGTATGAGGGCAAGAAGGCGTTCTTCGTGGTAGCGGGATTTTAATCCGGTGCGGAGTTCTTTTAGCGAAAGATCTTTGAAGTTCTTGGCGATCTTTCGTGTGGTGGGAACTTTTAGTCCAAGAAAAACGTCCCCATAGCCGTACTCACCCGGGCCGGTTTTAAAAAAACGCTTGTGAAGCTCTGCCAATTTTGGATTTGCCTCGGCGTGCAAAGCTGCCTTTGCTTTGGACCAACTCATTTTAGTCTCGCAAGTAGTGGCAGGAGTATCCTCCTGGGTTCTTTACTAGGTAGTCTTGATGGTAGTCCTCTGCTGGATAGAATTTCTCTGCTGTCACAATTTCCGTTTCAATCGGTGCTTTCCACTTCCCGGAAATTTGAACGCTCGCCTTTACGCTTTCGGCTGTCTTTTTCTGAGAATCGTTGTGCGTGAATATCGCTGATCGGTACTGGCTGCCTACATCTCCACCTTGGCGGTTTTTCGTTGTTGGATCGTGCATGCGAAAAAATACCCGAAGAATTTCTTCGTATGAAATCACCTTCGGATCAAACTGTACCTCAATGGCTTCTGCATGCCCCGAGGTTCCCTTTTTGACAACTTCGTATGTGGGGTTATCTACGACGCCCCCTGTGTAGCCGACTCTTGTTTCTTTCACTCCAGGAATTTTTCTTAAGATATCTTCCATTCCCCAGAAACAGCCTCCCGCAAGCGTAGCGGTTTCCAGAGTTTGCGCAGATTTTTTCTTAAATAGCGCAGCGAATTGCCCGTAACCTTCTTTCTCAAGATCAGAGGCCGGAATGAAACGTAACGAGGCTGAGTTAATGCAGTAGCGAAGTCCACCTGGTTTCGGACCATCATTAAAGACGTGGCCCAAGTGGCTTGTGGAACTACGCACTTCTGTTCTAGCTTGGGCAAGCTGGTGGTCTGGCTTTTCTAGAATCTTGCTGCCATCCAAGGGTTTAGAAAAGCTCGGCCAGCCGCAACCTGAGTCGAACTTGTCTTTTGAGCTAAACAGCGCCTCGCCGGAGACGACATCAACATAGATGCCCTCCCGCGACTCATTCCAATAGGCGTTTTTGAAGGGTGGCTCGGTACCCTGTAGTTGAGTGACTCGATACTGTTCGGGGGTAAGGCGCTTCTTTAAATCATCCATCGCCTTCTTAGTACCGGCAAAAGCCGGTGATGAAAAGAGTGGCAGTGAGAACAAGACGATAAGAAAATTGCGCATAAGGGATTGAACCGACTTTCCTCCTTGCGGGCAAGACTCTATATTGACGGACCATGTTAAGAAGCTTCTTTGTGCCCCTCAAAACCGGGCAGACCTCGCCAATGCACCTATTTCTCGGGGATATTACCCGCCTCAAAGTGGACGCAATGGTGAATGCTGCCAACCCAACTCTTACTGGGGGAGGGGGCGTGGATGGCGCAATACACCGCGCTGCCGGGCCTTTACTCCTTGCCGCTTGCCGGCGCCTGCAGGGGTGTGAGCCAGGCCAAACCAAGGCGACCTCGGCTTACGAGCTGCCCGCAAGCTGGGTGCTTCATACTGTGGGGCCGGTTTGGCAGGGTGGCGAAAAGCGAGAGCGAGAACTGCTAGCCAGTTGCTACCGTACCTCCTTGGAGCTCGCTGTAGAGAAGAGCGCAAAGAGCATTTCCTTTCCCGCGGTGAGCACTGGCGCTTATGGATTCCCCATGGAAGAGGCCTCGCTCATTGCTGTTCGGTCCGTCGTTGGTTTTTTGGAGTCAACGAAAGTGGATCTTGAAGTGTTTTTTGTCTGCTACGACGAGGCGCAGTGGGAAGAGTATTTTAATAATCTGTCGGCTTTTACTTCTGTGTGAGAAGGGACTGAGGCACCTAACCGTGAGGGACGGGCTATTGCCAGCTGAAAATTTTGCGCGTCTCCAACCTTGAATCCGACGAGAATCAGCTCGCTCTACAAATTGCGGCAGTGAAAGCGCAAAATGGCACTTCTTTGATGGAGGGCTTGCTGGAGTTTTGTGCCTGCTCGTGCTGGCAGTCCTTTTGCAGTACCGGCCAGGCAGGAGAGCGGGGGCGTGTATGCGGCAGATCGTAGGTTTATTGGCGCTAGTGAGTATCCTAGTCGCCTGTGGCAAAGGCAGTGTGCCCTGGTCCGTTAAAGATCAGTCTTCATTTACTCTGTCATGCCGCGACGGCTATCGAGAAACTGCGGACCAGCGTTCTCAGAGCGCGACCCAAGTTTGCCAATGTCTTCTCAACATTATTTCCCATCGCTGGACAGCCGCCGAGTTCAACCTTAACTCAGTTGAGTATATGAACCGCTTAGAACAGGAAAAATGGTTTGATACCTGCGAACGACAAGCCGGATTCGTTAATTGAATGGTCTACTATTTGGCTTTGGAAGAAGCCGGTGTGAATTTTGATATTTTCCTCAATGCCTGTAAAACCCCCGCTTCGTTTCCGTCTTTTGCTTGAGTTACCGCTTCTCTTAACGCGGCCAAAGTAGGTTCAAGCTTAGGATCTTTTGCGCGAAGCCTTCCTTCTACCTCTACGGTTCCTAAAGCCACATTGATCTTGTACTTCACCTTGTCTTCGGAATTAGAACAATCGAAAATAAACTTCCCGTCCCCTGCATAGTAAGGATACCCAAACTTAGCGCTGGCACGCGCCTCCAAGCTGGCCTGGTCTAGGACATCGCTCAGTATAAAGCGGGGAAGCTTTTTTCCATTTTCATCCACGGTACACGCAATCCTCAACTGCTCCATGGTACTATCAAAAATGGTAGCATCTCCCTCTTTGTACTTTTTTATGAGGTCCTTAAGAATAGATGTGGTCTTGCTGACTCGAGCTGAGTTCTTTTGCTTTCCGTCATCGACCAATAAAACTTCACCAGTTATAAAGTTGATCTGGTAGTCCGCCTCATCACAGTCCCGATATCTGTGTAGCAAAATTTTGCCACTTTCTTCTCCCCTAAGATAGCCCATCAGATCGTGCCTGGACTCGACAATGTGCTTTTTTAAGGCTGCCTCTAGCTCATATAAGAAGCGCGTTCTAGTTCGCTCTAGTTTAAACTCTTCTGACTCACATATGTTTTGCAGTTCTAGAATTTTTTCTTCGGCCTTTTTGAGGTCCCCTTTCTCAATGAATTCTCGGGCGTGGTTTAAGATTCGCTCCACAGCCGCAACCTGCGGATTTTTGTATTCCTTCCGAAGATAGGGTGCTCCGTGGGGTCCATCCAGGCTCAGCGAGTATTCGACATGATCGCAATGTTTAAAACGGTCAAAAGTGGAATGCTCCGTTTCACCCAATTCAGGGTGCTTCTTTAGAATCTCGATCAGGGTTTCTTGATCCGATTGTCGTTCTTCCGCCGATCTGTTCTTGGAAGGCCCATATGGGGAAGCGGGAGCAACTGGTCTCCCCGACGGGTTGGAGGGAGACTGAGCAGGCGAATGTCCGGCAGAGCGATCGTTCTGACGTTTTCCGAGGCGTCTACCAATGGCCGATCCCGCCTCGGAAGCAGGCGGTTTTTCTGCGAAAGCCAACATACAAAACCAACAGAGTAGGTACACTAGCTTCACATGCATTCCGCACTCCAAGGTGAGTTGGTTTCTTTTTGGCCGCTGCTACTTGGTAGAAGACTAGGATACACCAATAATTTGGACAAAAAAACTAGGCATCGAACGTTGACCTTCTGCGGCGCACCGAATGAACCATACATCGCTGTGTCTTTTCACTTCGGTGGGAGAAGTGCCTTAGACACCTTTGCTCACGAGCCGATCCAGCCCTGTCGCCGGAACCAGAGATAAATCCCGACACATGTGGCTACAATGGCTGCCCATACGCCGATGTAACCGTAGCGGAGATCTAACTCTGGCATGTATTTGAAATTCATTCCGTAGACCCCCACGATAAAAGTGAGGGGCAAGAAAAACGCTGAGAAGATGGTCAGTACTCGAACCACTTCATTGGTTCGATTTGAGGCGAGGGAAATCTGGATATTGAGTAAGTTGTTTAGGTCGTCGATGAGGCTATCGGAGAAAAACTGCAAGCTTTCTATTCGTTCTCGCAAGTCCTGGCAGAGTGGTTGGTTGACGCTGGAAAACGGCACAAACTTTTGCACGGTATTGTGAGAGTGCCACAGCATTCGCTTAATGATCATCAAACGGCTCTTGGTGCGGAACAGAGCTTCCCAATTGTCCGTCTGTCGCTTTGATTTAAAGATTGCGGTTTCAAACTTGTGGATTTGAGCTTCAATCTCTTCCAGGGGGCTATGGTACGACTCCACTGCGGCTAGCAATATTGCGACCAAAAGCACCGTTAGGTATTGTGGTCCCTCTTTTTCAGAGAACTGCTGTCGGATTGGGTCCATCAATGCAAGGGGTTTACGGTGGGTGGTGATTAGAAATCGGTCCCCAAGAAAGAGGGCAATTTTTTGGGTTAGTAACTGCACCGTGTCTGCGCTGCGGGAGGAGTGGTGATCAAACGCTCGGATAATCAGAAAAGTCGTGTCACCCCATTTTTCATGTTTGGGTAAGTGGGCCGGCTGGAGGCAATCTCGCACCAAATGGCTTGGCAGCTCGTAGTTTTCCGCGAGTCCTTGAAGCTCTTCTTTGGTTGGGTTCTCCACGTCGATCCACAAGGGAATTGGGGGAGTGCCAGAAGTTAAAAAGACCTCTATCATGGAACTACTCAGCTCCTAAACGACATGGTGGATGTGGCCCGACTAAAGTCGAACCGTTCACCTTGGTCAGGGAATACCCCGACCAGAGGGTAAGGACAATCCCTTAAATAGAAAGCCACACTTCGATCCTTACCGTAGTTTTTAACCTCGCTGTGACAAGTTCTTAGACACCTTTCCTCGGCCACTTCCCCCTTCCTGGCCTTGGGCTCAGGGTCCCTATTTTGCATTAGTCTACGATTGGAGAGGTGTTCTCATGCGAGCTATTTTGGGGTTTGTCTTGATTGTTTCGGTTTTGGCCAGTTCGGTGGTGCACGCCGATCCAGAAACTTGCCGATTGATCATTCACGTGAACTACAAAGACGGGAAGAAAAAAGTTCGCTTTGAAGATGCCGAAGCCAACTCACACACTTCCTGCAAGCTCGCGGCAAAAGAGCGAGAGTACCAGCAGATGGAAGGCGACGAAGTGCAAGGGGTGAAAGTAATATTTAAGTACCTTGGTACGCCAGATCTTGGACCGGTTGAAGCGTCCTGGTAGGGGACTGCTGCGGCTTAGTGCTCAATAAAATCGAGTTCCTTTGCGAAAGTCTCTTCTAAACCGCGTAGGCTAAAGTACCCGATTAAAATGCAAGCAAAGAAAACCGCGAGCGCACTGCCGACTAGTCCCAAAGGCTCTACTAAAAATCTAAAACTCGATGTGATTAGAACAACGGTTCCTCGAACGATATTGGGGACGCTGGTGGCGACCGTTGACCTAAGATTCGTTCCAAAGTTTTCTGCGGCCATCGTGATAAACACGGCCCAGTATCCGGTAGCAAGCCCCAGAAGAACTGCATAAAAATAAAAGACTGAATTTGTCATCGAATGGGACAAAAGCGTCACAGGAACTAAAACAATCAGTGTTAGTAACGAGAAGAGCACTACCTTCTTTCGAGTTCCAAAGTATTGACTGAGAAACCCGCTAAGAAGATCCCCCACCGAAATACCAACGTAACAGTACAGTATTGCCCATCCGGCAGTAACGGGGCCCTGGATATTCAGTGCCACAGCAAACTCGGGGGCAAACGTCATAACGACGCCCACAACAAACCAAATTGGAACGCCAATTCCGATGCAGCTAGCAAAGCGCAAGAGGCGTTTTCGGGTATTAAAGAGCATCCGAATGTCACCGCGTTTAGCTTTTTGAACTTTGCTGGATAGAAAAAGTCCTGACTCGAAAGTGCTCAAACGCAATATAAGAAGGCCAATGCCAAGTGATCCGCCCAAAATATAAGCCGTACGCCACTCCAAAGTTTGAGCAGTTAGGCCCGCTGCGACCGCGCCAGAAAGCCCCACACCGGCGACGATTGCGGTGCCGTAGCCGCGCGTTTCTTTGGGCAAAATCTCACTCACCAAAGTAATCGCGGCTCCGAGCTCACCCGCTAGGCCAAGGCCAGCGATAAAGCGCCAAACCGCATAGGCTTGAACCGACTCAACATAGGCGTTGGCAATATTAGCTACCGAATAAAGAAGAATAGAACCAAACAGCACCGACAAGCGGCCGCGTTTGTCACCCAAAATTCCCCAGGCAATGCCGCCGACTAACATGCCAAACATCTGGGAGTTTAAAAGCGTAACACCGACAGAAAGCAAATCTGCTTCTGCTACCCCCAAAGACTTCAGGCTAGCTACCCTGACGATGCTGAAAAGAACCAAGTCGTAGATATCAACAAAGTACCCTAAGGCTCCAACCAATACGGGAACCCATGCTTTTCTAGGCCAAGCGTTCAAGGATGCTCCGCGTGGTGTCGGATCGATTCAGCACGTAAAAATGAATTCCTGGAACGCCCGCCTTTATCAGGCCTTCACATTGCCGGGCGGCGTATTCAATGCCCACCTGTACTTGCGCCGCAGGGTCCCCTTCGTGAGCGGTGAGTTGCTCTCTTAGTCGGTCGGGCAAACGGGCGGAGCAAAGCTCCGTCACGCGACTTACTTGCGTTAAGCTCAGTGCTGGCAATAGGCCTGGAATAATGGGGACGTTAATTTTTAGGCGCTCACACCGATCTCGGAACCGAAAGAAGTCTTCGTTCTCGAAGAAGAGCTGAGTAAAAATAGCGTCTGCTCCCGCATCTACTTTTTGTTTGAGGCTAAGTAAATCTGCTTCAGGGCTGGGCGCCTCGCGGTGGGTTTCCGGATAACCGGCCACTCCAATGCCAAAGTGTGGGAACTCGCGTTTAATCAAAGCCACTAGTTCATTGGCGTGTGAAAGACCGCCCGGAGTTTGAACAAAGTGTGCTGCTCCGTGCGGGGGATCTCCGCGCAGGGCCATAATGTTTTCAATTCCGAAGTAAGTGGCCTTTGTAAGCCACTCTCGAATGTCCTGCAGAGTGCTTCCTACGCAAGTAAAGTGCGCGGTGACAGGAACTTGATACCGCCTGCGTATTTCGTCGAGCATCTCCAGGGTCTTCTTGGCGGTCGAGCCACCGGCTCCGTAGGTGCCAGAGATAAAAACGGGCTTGTACTCAGCCAGTTGCCCCGAGGTGGCGTACAAGGCTTCAAAGCCCCGTTCGGTTTTCGGTGGAAATACTTCAAATGAAATGCCTAACTTCTTGGTGCGATAAAGATCCCGGATACGCAAAGTCATCCCCTTTGGCGGAAAGCTTAGTTCAGTTCGTACTGAATGGGAACGGTCACGTGCAAAACCGTTAGCCCAAGCTCTTGGGGCAAGGGGCGGAATTTTCCAGCGCTACTAACAAGCTCAACTGCAGCTCTATTGAGAACGTCGTGAATGCAGGGGCGTACGATGTGCGGGTCTGAAATCTGACCGTCTTGGCTTAAGTGAAAAGCAATATCGACTCGACCCGTAAGGCCTAGGTGTCGCGCGCGAGGTGGGTAGGTTTTGCCCTGATTGATAAAAGCTTCAAGCTCGTAGAGGTAGCGCTCTCTTACCGATGCCTGAACCCCATCCACCTGCCCTAAGGGGCCCGAAACGCCGTCCGAGTGAAGGGCATTTCCGAGTGCCGTTTTCTGGGGTGCACTTGCGGCGGGGGAAGATGCCTCGGCGGGACTTTCACTATCGTGAGAAATAGCTTGGCGCGGCTTTGCTTTGCGTGGGGTTGCTAAGGTGGAGCCAAAAGGGGCCATTTCTACCCAGTATCCGGCCGGAACCAATGGCGCAGCCGAAGGCACATAAAAGCGAAACAAAAGTCCAGCATGCAGCACAAGGCTCAATAGCCAAGGGAGCTGCGGGAGGGAGCGTTGTAAACTTCGGGCTAACATTTAAGGCCTAGTATCACCAGATACACCTTGCAAATGCAAATCATTTACATTACCGAGATAGGGAGTCACTAATGAATTTGGCAACTGATGGGAGAAAAATAGGTATGAAAAATCTGATTGCAGTCGTGTTTTTGGGGGTGTCAGTGGTGGGTTATTCTGCGTCTGCTCCCGAAATACTCTTTCGCGGTAAGGACTCTCGAAGCGGGGTTATTTGCGAGCTTAAGGTCAACAATACTTTCTACAAGGGCAATTCCGGACAATGGGCTGATTTTCAGGCCGAAGTCTCCACCAGCTATAGCCACGATGGCGAAAGTGCAGGAAGCGTGACCCTGTCTTCGCTCAAGTCGGATGAAACGCTTTTGGGAGGTCCTTTGCAAGCGGGCAAGGATATTGTCGATCCAAAGGTGACCTCGATACAGGTGCGCTTGGCCACGAAGAAAGATCTTAACTCGGCTACGGTCTTTAGGCTCCGTTGGTTGCACGGCTCACATTTTCATACCTTCGATTGCAAAGGTTTGAAGGCAGTTACAGTGCCGTGAATCGGGCTTTTCTAAAGTTTCTTTTTCTTGTTTTCACTGGGGCAGTTTCGGTCAATGCCGAAACTGCCCCTTCTGATCAAGCACAGCTTGGCACCATCCGCATTCAGGCGGATGGCCCGGGTTTGATACGACGCCACGAAATCATCAAGACCGAAGTCATCAGCCCGGAAATGATCGCCCACAAAAAGTCTCAGACTTTGGCCGATGCTGTGTCGAACCAAGTGGGTATCGATGCACAGAACTCCTGCGCTAATTGCGGGTCAAAGCGCATTACAGTGAATGGACTACGAGGGGAACACACTACTGTCTTAATCGATGGGGTGCCAATGCACTCTGCCGTTTCGAGCTTCTATGGAATGGATGCCATTCCCGTCGTGGGAATCGAGGCTATTGAAGTGTCTCGCGGATCGGGGGCGTCTTTAATTGCGCCGGAAGCTATTGGCGGTGTGGTGAATATTCTCACCGTGCGTCCTAAAACTACCGGAATTGAGGTGAACGGAAATATCGGAAATGCCTCCACCCAACTTGTCTCTGTTTTAGGTACGGCCGTCGGCGGAGAAGGGAAACACCGGCTCGTGCTTGCCGGTCAGTTGAGTCAGCAAGGGCATTGGGATGTGGATGGAAATGGCGTTTCAGAAGCACCCGATCTTTCGAATCATTCATTTTTTATCAAAGGCACAAGCGACTTTACCCAAAGCGATCGTCTGGATGTTCGCTACGCCCGTCAGTTGGTTGATATTTTAGGGGGAACTACCAAGGGAATTCGTCCTACGACCTATGTGACCGACCTCACAGTATTGCCGCCTTTTCGCAATAACGATGTTGCCTTGCCTTTTTTAGATACGAACGATGCGCGTCTTACCGATTACGTTGGGCTTTCAAGACATGAAGGTGCGCTGAAATGGAATCATTTTTTTGGGGCCGACACACAACTACAGCTTACTGCAAGTCTTTCAGAACAAAAGCAATCAAGCATCTACATGCATGGCTACGACTACAACAATCGAGACTTGCTGTCTTTCAACGAGGCAAGATTGCTTTTCTCCTTGGGGGAAAGTCATTTTCTTACTCTTGGCGCAGAACTTAAGAATGAAGACATGGGTTCTTCATCACAGAAGCTCTACATCGTTCAGGGGTTAGCGAAAGATGACTTTAGTTATCGAAGTCGCGCAGCTTACCTACAAGATGTTTGGCTAATTAGTGATAGGTTGGAGCTGTCTTCCGCTCTGCGAGTTGATGGGATGCGGGTGAATTTTCTTTCTCAAACGTCCAAGGAGTTTGAAATTGATCAAACGCTCCTTGCACCTCGGTTTCATCTAAAGGCTGTTCATTCACCCAATTGGACTTCTCGTTTCATGTACGGACGAGGGTATCGTCCGCCTTTGAGCTTTTTCGAGTCGCAACACGGATTGAATGAGTTCGGTTTTGTGGTGGGTATTGATTCCGCCGAGACGTCCCATTCGTTGGGATATTCCCTCAGCTACACTCGTCCTGGGCTTTCGGTGACGGGGTCGAGCCATCGAACTTGGCTTACGAATATGGCCTATGCCGAAGGAAACGTAACCTTTGGAAGCCCGGCCTTGTTTAGAAATGCGCATGCTGAATACAAAGTTTGGGCTAACGACCTTGTGGTTTCCTGGGATGTCGCTTCCAATTGGAATCTGCAATTGAGTTATGAGCACTTTTCCTTGGACGACGATTATAAGTTTCGCTTGCCAGCTGCTGCTATCGAACAAAGAGCTCGTATTGTCTCGGATGTACACTTTGGTGATTGGGAATTCGTTAACACACTAACCTGGGTCGGAGCGCGGGATCTGGCCAAGTACAACTATAGTCAGCACTATCGCACTTTGAAAATGGTAACCGATCCTGATTTCCCAGGAGATCCTCCGATTCCCGAAGTGAACGAAAATCGGGGAATGTTTGCGCCTCCGTTTCTGACATGGGATCTGTATTTGGGTTGGAAGTGGAAAAGCGCCTACACGTTTTTTGCTTCCGTGCAAAACGTCCTCAACTACACTCAGACCAGCTACGGAGATTCGCCGCTGAATTGGTCGTCGCACGGAAACGACCCTTCCCATTTTCACTTGGACAACAATCACACCTGGGGACCTCTTCGAGGAAGGCTTATCTCGGTGGGTTTGAAGGTGGAACTGTGAAGCTGATTTGTTTGTTGGCAGTTTTTCCCGCTCTACTTATGGGAAAATCTCCCTTGTATCTCGAGGAGCTTGCTACCGATAGGTTGCAGGAAATAGATCTTTTAAGCAGGCCTAGCCTGATTACCTTTATTCAGCCGTCTTGTGACCCTTGCAAGAAACAGCTGGAGGCGATGAAGTGCTTTTTCGAACAGGCTGGCAAAGAGGTTCAAGTTCTTGCGGTTCAAACGGCCGGAGACAGTGTGGATTTGGCCCGGTCGATAAAGAAGCTTCGTGTACCGTTTCCGGTGCTGAAAGGGACCGAGAAGTTTTTGTCAAAGTTCAATGCCTTGCCCCAAGGCACTCCGTTTACCGTTTTGGTGGGAACGGGAGAAACTGAAAAAATGCGCATTTCAGGGCCAAGGCCGTGTGATTTTTGGTTGCAGCAAGTAGAGAGAACGAAACGATGAAAAGCCATGTGAGTCATCAGGGGAAGGATGGGTTGACTGAAAGGCTGCGCAAAAGTGGCTTGAAAGTTACTCAGTCGCGTTTAGCTCTACTTGCCGAATTGACCAAGGGAGAGTGCCCCTTGTCGCCGGAAGAACTCTATGCCCGGCTTGATTCTTCTCTTTGTGACCTAGTGACCGTCTATCGTAGTCTGGGGATTTTCGAAGAACGAGGTCTGATTCGGCGGTGTCTGTTCGGAGATGGAAAGGCCCGTTATGAATTGGAGCATGGTGCCCACCACCACCATCATTTGGTATGCAGGGGTTGTGGAGTGGTTCGCCCTCTTGAACAGTGCGTTTTGCCTGCTCTGGAGAATTCGCTAAGAGCCTCAGGGTTTTCAAATATATCCCATTCTTTAGAGTTTTTCGGGACCTGTCCCGATTGTGTCGCGAAGAAGTCAGCATGAAGAAAAGCCTGTTACTTAAGTTCTTGGGGTTGTTGTTGCTCTTAGGAGCGGTCTTCGGTGGCGCATTTGCTACTTACTTGGGCGTTTTTCGTCGGGTCGAGGTTCAACAACAGGAACTGGGCCCGGTGTATTTAGTGTATCAAGAGCAAACCGGCGATTATCGCAGGGCGGGGCTTGCGATGAGCGAGGTGGTGCGGTCATTCCACAACTTAGGAATGTACGACGTAAAAGGGTTTAGCTCTTTCTGCGCAAATCCACTCAAAATTAGTCGAGAGGCAATGCCAAGCGAGGCGGGTGTCGTGTTGAATCAAAAGCAGCTCGATCGTTCACGTAACACCGCGGCTCGCTATAAAGTGAAAGTCTTGCCCATCCAATTGGGACTTCTTGCGAAGTTTCCATTTCGCAATTCGCTCAGCGCTCTCATTGGCGCCCGACGCGTCTACCCTAAAATGGTGGAGCGACTTTCTGAATTAGGTAAGTCCGCGGAATGCAGCTGGGAGTTTTACGATTTCGGTTCGGAGATAACGTATTTCATGCCGTTTGGTTCTTAGCGGCGATTTGCTTTGGTTACGTTGTCTAAAGAGCGTTTTACTTCTTTTTCTTTCTCCGAGGCGCGTTTATCAAACGACTTTTTTCCTCTTCCAATTCCGATTTCGACTTTGCAAATGCCCTTTTTAAAATACAGTTTGATGGGCACTAGACTAAAGCCCTTGATTTCTATTTTTCCACGAAGCTTCTTAATTTCATCAGCGTTCAGAAGCAGTTTTCGTGAGCGAGTAGGTTCGTGATTCTGCAGGTTCCCGTGAGTGTATGGCGCAATGTGCGCGTTGAGAAGGAAAACCTCTCCGCTCTTGCACACGGCGTAGGCGTCTAGAAGGTTTGCTTTTCCATCTCTGAGGGATTTAACTTCCGTACCCTTTAGGACGATCCCGGCCTCGAAACGATCTTCGATAAAGTAGTTGTGCCAGGCCTTGCGGTTTTCGCAAACTATCTTAATTCCGTCTTCCGTTTTCATTTTCATCCAGGGTAACAATGCCCATTGAAATTACTATCTTAAAGGCATCTTGCACCGAGATATCAAGCGGTGTGGTATCCGACTCTTTCACCAAAAGATAAAATCCACTGGTGGGGTTAGGAGTACAAGGAACAAACACATTTATCAAATCACTCTGACCGGCAGGCGCAATACGACGATCAGGTTTGCCAGTGCGAAACCCTATCGACAGTAACGACGAAGAGGGGAAGGGGACAAGCACTACGCCTTGAAACTTATCGCTTCCGGGGTTGAAGATCGTTTCTAGGAACTTGCGAATGGTTGAATATATTCCGCCCGCAAGTGGCGTACGCTTCAAGACGGAGTCGGTTGCGGCAAATAGCGCCATGCCAAGGTGATTCTTCGCCGCAAAACCCACAATCAAGATAATGCCAAGCGAGAGAATGAGGCCCAGCCCTGGGAAGTCGACAGGAAACAAAGTGGTCGGCAAAAAGTTTCGTACGCCTTGCTCCAACGATCCGACAAGCCAGAAAATTAAGTTAAGTGTTGCGACGACCGGCACCAGCACTAGGCTGCCGGTGATAAATGCGTTTCGAAATTCTTTCATTGAGGTACTCGCAGTGAGAGGTTGTCTATCAATCGTGTTTGTCCAGCTCTTACCGCCAAAAAGAGGCGCGGCATCGGGATGTCAGAAATCAATGTGGCATTCTCACTAGGAACCAAAGTGCGCTCGGGTGCAATGTGAAGATATTCGATGCTAAGCGAAGTCGCTTCCAATGCCGTTGCGGCGGCGTTCACCACTTGGTTAACGGTGGCCCCACTCCTGGAAGCTGCTTCAAGAGCACGTCGTGTGGCTTGAGGGATGTGTGCCGCTGAGCTGCGTTGTTCTTCGGTGAGGTAGCGATTTCGGGAAGACATTGCAAGTCCATCGTTCTCTCTCACAATGGGCTCTGGAACTATCGTCACGGGTAAGTTTAAGTCTTGGGTCATTTGTTGCAATACCCGCAATTGCTGAAAATCTTTTTCCCCAAACAGAGCAAAGTGCGCTTGAGTGATTTGGAACAGCTTCAGGCAAACAGTTGCGACGCCTTCAAAATGCCCGGGTCTCGAAGCTCCACATAGGTGTTGTGTAAGGCCATCTACTCTTACTCGTGTATTAAATCCTTCGGGGTAGAGGTCACGAACCGAAGGGGCTACGAGAAGGTCGATGTCTAAGGCTTCTAAGCTCCGACAATCGTCTTCAAATGTTCTCGGATATTTGTCCAAGTCTTCGGTAGGTCCAAACTGCAAGGGGTTTACAAAAATGCTAACAATCGTTTTCTGTCCAAAGCGCTTTGCAGACTCTACAAGTTTCAAATGGCCTTCGTGCAAGCACCCCATCGTGGGAACAAAGGCGATTTTAGAATCCTGGCGCCATTTAAGTGCCATTTCTTGAATTACTTGAGGTGAATGCAGCACTAACATTAGAAGCAGTGTTCCTTCGAAGGGAAGGTCCCTTGGTGAACTTGATCGGAGTAACTTCCGAGGGCTTCCGAAACCAAAGACGCCATAGCGGCAAAGTGTTTTACAAAACGTGGTTTGAACGTTGGGTTGAGTCCAAGCAAGTCGGTCATTACCAAGATTTGTCCGTCGCAGTCTGGGCCGGCCCCAATGCCAATAGTAGGGATTTTCACCTGCGCTGTTATTTGAGCCGCCAAGTCAGCAGGAATTCCTTCGAGCACTAGGCTGTAGGCTCCGGCTTGTTCAAGGGCGACGGCATCTTTGATGATGGCTGCTCGGCTGGAGTCGGTTTTGCCCTGAACTTTAAACCCTCCAAAGCGATGTACACTCTGTGGGGTGAGCCCAATGTGTCCCATGACTGGAATGCCAACCGAGACCATCTTGGCGACTGTTTCGGCCATATCTGCCCCGCCTTCGAGCTTAACCGCTTCGGCCTGACCCTCGGTTAAAAGGCGCGAGGCGCTTTGAACAGCCTCTTGAATGCTAGCTTGGTAGGTGCCAAAAGGCAGATCCGCTACCAAATGGGCTTTTCGAAGGCCGCGGCTGACCGCCTTGGTGTGGTAAATCACTTGCTCCAGGGTAACCCCAATGGTGGTTGGAAGTCCCTGAATGACCATTCCTAGCGAGTCTCCCACGAGAACGATATCCACTACCTCGTCGGCGAGACGGGCAAAGGTGTAGTCGTATGCGGTGACAGCTACCAACTTTTCGCCGCCCTTTCGGGCGTGTACCGAGGCCGCAGTGCTTTTAATGGGGTCTTTTGCCATGGACTGGGCACTATACCGAAGAACCCCCCGTTGTAAAATCCATCGCACTAGAAGGCGATGGTTCCGCCCAACTTTTGCTGAGCACGGTTCATGGCGATGTGGTAGGAAGAGCCGGCGAAATCCATGAAATTCCTCTTATTCATTTTGATTTTTGCGTTGGTAAACAATGCACCTGCGGCGGAACAAAAGGGCCGCCGGCCACACGGTTCGGTTGCTCGGTCGCTGTTCGGCGATGAGGCAGTGGAAGAAGCCATTTCCAAAGCCCTAGGACCCAGGCCGGAGCTTCCAGGGGGGTACTGGACAGAACCTCGTTTAGAGGCCGTTCTGCATGCCTTGGTCCAGCTTGGGGTTCCTCTGTCAGATACCTACATTAAAGCCGTGGCCGAGCGCGAGGGGCTAGACCAAGTTGTTCAAACCGTTTTAGATCAACCAAAGAGCTCCACTATAAAGTGGTTATCGACAGTAATTAGAAAGTACGGATCGCTCGCCCGTTTCGTTAGGCAAAAGGGCTATTGGGTAGACCCGAGTGCATTGCCAGATTCGCCGTTGTTGAATGAGGCAAACCTATTTAGTGCTGTAAGCATCGCGGAGCGAGCACTGGGAAAAAAACCAATCGCCAAACATATTCTGGCCTTCTATCCGGAGGGCGACGTCGCAATGGAGCTGGAGCGGATCTTTGGCATGCCCGTGAACGGACCGTTTCTTTGGCGCCTTGCTAGGCAGTTGGGGGTGCGTTGGGGCGATGCTATTGTTGGCGCCAAAACGACTTGCGGTGGTGTTCTGCTCAAGGGGGAAGCTCTACAATCTCTGGATCTGCTTGTTGAGGGAAAAGGGCAGATGGCCAACTGGTTAAAGCTGCATTGTGATGCAGTGCCTTCTGAGAAGCGCGAAATTTTTCATGACCTGCTGACACATATTGCGAATTCCGAAACCGTTCCATCGGTAGGTGAGCTTCGGGTAGTGTTGATGACTAGCCGACTGCTAGACCCGAAGCGGGCCGCGAGCCACGTGAGCGATTTCATGGAATGGATGAAACAAAGGCGGGCGTTTGCGGCAGCTGAAAATCCCGTCGATTAAATGTCTGAGGATAGCGCGAGGCTAAACATGAAGACCTGGCCTGAAATGGTGTAGCCAGGAGCGCCGATAAAGTCTGCATTCGATTTTACGACTTTGCGCTGGTTGAAAATGTGGGCTTGCCCCGACAAGCTGACACGAAGCTGATCAAAAAAGAGCGGGCTTCCTAGATTCCGCTCGATGTTTAATCCCAATACATGGGTGTCGGTGTCGATTAGGTTTCCTGCTTGAGACAGATCGATCACGGGAGTCGGACGGAATTGGTACCCGCCCGAAAAACGCCATTTCGAAAGGCCACGCCATTCTAGAGAGGCTCGCGGATTCCAAGTATTTCTCATTGGAATAATCGCTGGTGAAGTCCCTCGGGACTTTCCGGAAGCGTCTCGTGTTGAAAGCTCGAGATACCGTGGCGAGTACCGGCTCCACTGTTGGAAAGTAACTCCCGCAGATGCGACCAAACCGCCAAAAGAACGTTGGGTATCGAATTCGACAACGGCTGGTTCGAAATAAAGCGAAGTTTGTACTGCCGCAGGTTGGTTTGCGACCGTGGTGCCACCGACTTCTAACTCGCCGATAAAAGTTTGGTGAAAAACGGGGTTTACCACCTGACGGTAGACCAGGGCAGTGCCCCACTTACCAAACGAAGTATAAAGTCCTGCTAAGCCAGCGGTATTAAAGCCGACATCCATGACCATGCGCCCGGTGGGATTGGCGGCATTAAGGCTTGCTTCAGTAACCCCCGCGCTGGTGAGGAAGAGGGACAGGCCCGCTCCAAAAAATACATGCTTTGGAACAAGCTCGATGGCCCCACTGACGGTCCCCTTAAACTGGGTGTCGGCCGCTCCGTAACGTAGGGGAGTAAAGTCGTAAGGGCTGAGCGCCAACCAGTGGCGGAATTGATCAAACGGCCCCGAGAGGGTCAATCCAAAGCCGGCGTGGTGGTTAGGCCAGAACTTCAAGGCAAAAGGGTGTGTGTAGCCCGCAGCCCAAAGCGAAGATTTCGCTTGAGGGAGTACGGCGTCGCCGATACGCAGTTGGCCGTCGCGTGTGCGAAACGGACGGTTATCCAAAGTGACGTTCGAAGGATTTCCAATCTGGGAACGCACCCAGCTCAAACTGAAAGTGAACCGTTTAGTGTCGGAGGCCGCAATAAGGGCTGGGTTGAGTAGCGGGGCGAAGGCGTTTTCTGGCTCTGCGGTCATTCCGCTGACCCGACCTGTGGTGGCTCCCCCCAAACCATAGGTTTGGTCCTGCATCGCCGCAACTGGGCGGGCGAAGCAAAAGAGGGCCAAGGCACTTAAAATGAACGCTCTAATTGGCATGAATGCAAGAAGCACTACACTGCTTGGCCAAGTTCGGCAAGCTCTAGCTTATCCCTAAGCCTAGGGCTAAGGCTAACCCCTGGTAATCCGCTGGAGCGAGCTCTTCCGGACGGGCATTTGGCGAAATACCCAGTTTTTCCAGCGCTGAATCCACGGGGAGGGAGGGAAAAGCTTTTTTAAGGTTTCCAGCCAGGCGTTTTCGCCTTTGTTGGAAGGCTGCCCGGACCATAGTGCGTAAAACGGGGGATATTGCGGGGCCTTTGGGTCGCAAGCGCAGGGCCTCGGAGTCGATATCCGGGACAGGATAGAAAGCCCCTGGGGGTATCACCCCCAAGCTAACAACATCGTATTGGAGCTGCAGCAGTACACTCATGGCTCCGTAAGACGGAGTCCGGGGTTTTGCGCTCACTCGTTCGGCAAACTCTCGCTGGAACGTCAAAACCAGCTGCACGGGAACCTTCGGCAGCTCCGAAAGGCGAAAGAGTATGGCTGATGAAAGGTGGTAGGGGAGATTGGATAGAACGCTGATTCTGTCGCCTTTAGCTTGTCCAGCAAGGTCCTGGTCTAAAACGTCCCCCTCAATCAAGGGTACCTGCGGAAAAGTGGCCCTTAGGTACTCAGCGAGTTTTCGGTCGTACTCAAATAAAGTTACGGGAACTTTGGCTTTTTGAAGAAGAGGAAGCGTTAGTGCGCCCAAGCCAGGCCCGATTTCCCACACTTGATCTGCTTCAATAGAAATCGCCTCAGTTGCGAGCTTGTCCGCCCAATGAGGCGAAAGAAGAAAGTTTTGGCTCAGGCTCTTTCGGGCCGCGGCACCAAGGGATTCTAAAATGGCTCGAGGGTGGCTCATGGGATATCCGCGTGGGCTATAGGGGTAGTGTTCCAGGGCGAGGCTTTGAGTTTTCCTTCGCGTTCCAGAGAGGCTGCGACGAATGCGATCATTGCCGCATTGTCGCTGCAATGCTTAGGTGAGGGAAAGTAGGCCTCAGGGAGTTTTTCTCGAAGGCGGCTATTGCACGCCACGCCCCCAGTAACCACCAACTGCTGCACTCCGTACCGCTTCTGGCAGTCACGCAATCTATCGACGATAGGATCCAAAATAGCCTCTTGTGCGGAAGCTGCCATCGCGAGCTTGTCCGCGTCGCTAGGGTTAGGAATTTTCGTAAGCTGGTTGAGCACCGACGTTTTTAGTCCTGAAAAAGAGAAGTGATGGGTGTCGGGTTTGCTTCTTGGCAATACAAAGCGCGTTCTATCAGCGGCACTCGCCTTTTCCCTTACCCACTTATCGATTCGAGGTCCAGCTGGGTAGGGGAGACCCAAAAGCTTGCCTACTTTGTCAAAGGCTTCGCCAGCGGCATCGTCGAGTGTGCCCCCGAGCCACTTGTAGTCAGATACAGACCGAGCCAGGAAGAGTTCCGTGTGTCCGCCGCTGACCACGAGAGCAATCCAGGGGAAAGCTGGAATCGAGCCCCCTTCAAATGAGGCTATTCCCGGCGAAAACAAATGTCCCTGAAGGTGGTCATGCGCAGAGAAGGGTATCTTCAGAGCGTAGGCCAAACACTTGGCGTAAGTGACCCCTACTAAGAGCGCCCCAATCAGACCTGGCCGATGAGTAACGGCAATATGATCGATATCACTTAGCTGCAGGCCTGCCGTTTCGAGCGCTTGCTTTACGGCGACAGGAAGAGCTTTAAGGTGTTCACGGCTTGCGATTTCGGGGACGATTCCACCCCAGGCTTCCATTCGTTCGCTGTGCGATAGAACGACGTCTGCACGCAATCGCCACTCTTTCGTGTCAACGATTGCGGCACAGGATTCATCGCAGCTTGTATCTATGGCTAAGAGATTCACAGGGCGGCGACAGTGCCACTTTCTGCCGGCATAGTCAAAAGCTGGACCTGAGTTTTTAGTGATAAATGTTATTTAGATTAGGATCACCGGTGGGAGAGTTTCGAATGGGACCGGATGCCCCGTTGGTATCTCGAACCACCATTGTGCGCATAAGAGCATCAAACGAAATAAACTTTACTGAATAACCGATTCTTCCTCTGCGTCCTTCGGGGGTCCATCCGCTGTTGACGAGGCTGCGGTCTGCCCAGCCGAATTCACGTTCTTTGCCTCCCAGTATAGGCAAGTCACTCGCAAGTTCTACAGCATGAGAAGCGGGGCCTTCTTCGCCGTAGCGAAGGCTTCCATAGCGCGAACCAGAATCGGGAGCAGCCACCGCAACGAAACCGCTGCCCAATTCGCTGCCATTCGTTGGGAAGTAGGCCGGCGTTCGGGGGGTGGGGGTACTCACTACCTGATTGCTTCCACTGCCAGCCTCTAGGTAGTCGGGATAAAGAGCCATCGCATATTCTGGTTCAGAGTAGTCCTGCTGTCGCTCTGGATTTGGGAAAATCGTGTACATAAGTGCATCGAAGATGGTCGGGGCAGTGATGGCGCGAAGTGCCGTCTTAAGCTCGCCACCTTTTTGCGGATCTGGCCAGCCGGCATTTTGTTCTCCTTGAGGGCGGCCCACTTGGTTGAAAGGGTGCAAGGCATCGAGAAGAGCCATAACCTTCGTGTTCATGATTCCCAAATTATCGCCTGGCCGGAAGCTAAAGTTGACCATGCGATTGTTATTCCCAGGTCGATTGGGAACTGGAACCAATTGGTCGGCCGCTACGTCCGGACCCACGCGGCTTCCAAAGGGCTTCGCTGCTGAAAATGCAACAAGCGTAGGAAAGGCTGCATCGATCCACGCTTGGGGCATAAAGAGCATGCGGGGCTTTGAACTGAGCTTTACGGCAAAGTAGGTGACGATAGTTTGGTCTTTGTTAAGTCCCGATACCATTCCATCAAAATCTAAGAAGCTGGGGCGACCAACGCAACCCTCGCCCTCGACGTTAAAGTTCACGAAGAACAAGCTGGCGCGCATGACGTTTTGGTTTAGTCGCACGTATTCGTTCCCGCTCGGACGAAGCACTTCCATCTTAAAGTCATCGCGGTTTGCGAGAGTGAGGTTTCGCCTGGCGCTTTCAAAAGCGGTTTGCACAGCTTTGTGCTGGCTGTTCGCGGCGTCGCCCCCGCCTATTTCATTGATCCAGTTTTCGATTTCTTTCATCTGATCTGCATGAAATCTGGAGCGACGAGTGTAAATGTTCACAAGGTGCTGAGCGAGTATTCGATTGTCCGAAGCGGCTGCGGCGCACTCTTGTTTCGCAGCATCGGCAATTTTTCGGATGGCGCTCGTGATGGCAACGGCGAAAGGGTCGAACGATGCGATAACAGGTGGAACGACAATGGGAGGTAAACCCCCAGTGCTGGGTGAGGCGTTTCGGCACAAGTTGGTATCGAATCGGTACTTCAGTCCAGAGAGCGCTTGGTATCCGTGAGCTTGCTGGCAAATGAAAGGCTCTACGTTGGGAGTTCCCCCGCCGCCCGAGTAAAACTGTGAACCCCGCGGAAAGTTTCGATTGTGCCGTAAGTGGGTTACCTGCGCGCGCATCGCCAATTCTTTGAGGTTTTGGCGCAGGTAGTAGTTCATGTGTCCCAAGCGACTGAGCGCTTGAGCTTCCCACGCTGCTCCGGCGTAGGCTGCGGAGTCGGCGGCATTCTGGAGGTTGATCTTGTTGTTCACCAGATGGCTGAAGTCCACCACCATAGCGAAGAGAATAAACATGAAAGTAAACACGAGGGCGAAGAGTATCGCCACCTGGCCCCTTTCATTTTTCTTCCCTAACCCCATGCCTAGTATTATACGCCGCGTAAAATCGAGGCGCCATCCCCCTCAGGTCTATCGGCAAATGGCTGGAATTCTTTAGTAAACAAGCCTGATGTCCACGAATTGACGGGTGCGGCAAAACCGCCCGAATGGGCTACTTCTTTTTGCGAAATCTGCCGAAAAGCAAGGGAGGAGCTACCAAATGAGACGTCTGGTCGCAAGACTCTGGATAGGGTGTTTGAGTTCGATCGCGCTTGCTGGTGCGGAAAGCAATCAGGGTGCAGGCGATTTCGAACAGCTCGAACTCTTCACCAAGGTGCTCCACTACGTTCAGGCGAACTACGTTGAGAAGGTGGACACGAAAAAGTTGGTGGAAGGCGCAATCAAAGGAATGCTCAGCACCTTAGATCCGCACACCAATTTCATGCCCGCAGAGCAGTTTAAGGAAATGCAGGTCGACACCAGCGGGAAATTTGGTGGGTTGGGAATAGAAATTACTGTCACCGATGGATACCTGACCGTGGTCACGGCCATTGAAGACACTCCGGCATTTCGGGCTGGAATTGAACCCGGCGACAGAATTCTCCAGGTCGAGGATAAAGCAACCAAGGTCAAAAAAAGCACGAAAGGTTTAAGTCTCCAAGAGGCAGTAGCGTTTATGCGAGGCAAAAAGGGTTCGAAAGTAATCCTGCACGTATCGCGCAAAGGAAAAGAAGGACTGACACCGATCGAAATTGAACGCGCTATTATTAATGTTGTGGCAGTCAAAGGCGGACTCATAGAGCCAGACTATGCCTGGCTTCGAATCACAAACTTTCAAGCAAATACGGCCCGCGATCTACGAGATAAAATCGAGAAATTGGTGGCTCAGAACCGACGCAGCCTTAAAGGGGTGGTGCTGGATCTACGCTCAAATCCGGGCGGGCTTCTTGACGAAGCAGTAGCGGTCTCGGGATTGTTTTTAGATCGTTTACCTATTGTGAGTACGATTGGGCGAGAAAAGGAAAAAAAGGAAGTCGAGTACTCTACGGGCGTTAAGCCCTACAAGAATTTCAAAATGGTAGTACTGGTAAATGAATCAAGTGCCAGCGCTTCAGAAATCGTGGCCGGTGCTCTGCAGGACCACAAACGAGCCGTAATTGTCGGAAAAACGACTTTTGGAAAAGGGTCGGTACAAACCGTAATCGATCTAGATAATAAGTCGGGATTGAAACTGACCATCGCGCGTTACTTCACGCCTAATGGCAGATCTATTCAATCTAAAGGTATTCGCCCCGACATTGAGGTGGACCGTTTGGATGTTGCGACGCTTGAGAAAGCGCACCAGAACAAGGCACTCCGAGAAGCGGACCTCCAAGGGCATATCTTGGGTGAAGACGAAAAGCCTGGAATGGAAGAGGTAGCTACTGCAGAAGGGGCAGAGAAAATCAGTAAAGGGTCGCTTGATGAATACAAAGACAAGCGACCAATAAAAGAAAAAGACGGTAAAAAGCTGCGAGTGGATGATCCTGCTGACATGGTAAAGACAGATTTTCAATTGCAGCAGAGCCTTGGCTACTTAAAAGCCTGGAGCATCTTCGAGCAAGGTCCTGAGCCGGCTTCTCGCACAGCAGACAAGCGCGATACCGCTTCCGAATTGCCAAAGCAATAGCGAGCTACGGCACGCTAAATCGCCAAATGTACGCTTGTTTCTCTTCGCTCCAGTTCTGAGCGACGGCCTTCCAGGGGGCTCGAATTCGAAAACGCCTTCCAGTGTTTCTGTCTTCGATTTCACTATCTACCAAGGGGCCTGTTTCATCTGCCGTCTTAACCAGTACGATATTGTCGGTAAAACGAGGTCCAAAACCATCGGTTGCTGCAAGCTCAAAATCGGAGTCTTCTTCTCGTGCCTGAATGCAATCCTTCGTAGGATGTTCTGAAAAAAACTGTAAGCCAAGTTCGTAGAACTTTCCGTCGGTGTTTAGTTTGATGGTATAGCGGCGTTCAAAAAATTTCTCATCTAGCGGAACTTTCACCCATTGCGCTTGGGTTTTGTACTGTGCGTTTTTCCACCAATCTACCACTATGATGAGCTCTCCCTCGCTTGTTTCCAGGACGTGGAGCTTTCGGTTGCTACCGTCCGCAAAACCGTGGCACCCAAAACCAAGCTCCTTCGCCATTTCCCTTGTGGGGCGCGGATCGGGCGATTTTGTAAGGTCGAGTACGCCATCAGGAGCGGTGCAGAGTTTAATGGGTGTAAAGCAATCCTCGTTGGAGGTTCGCTCGGTCACTACCACATGGGATATTGTCTGCGGTAGTTGTCCCGCTACGGGCAAGCAGGTGAAAAAGGTAACGACTGCGGACCAAAAGAAGACGAGTGTTGGCAAGCGAACCTCCCTAAAAAACTGGCAGGTTGGTAAAACCTCGTTTAGTCGGATTGGTCAATATATTTTTTGAAATGGTCAAATCAGCTGTTTTGGATCAAAGGCTGGCTTCAATGGCCATAGTGCCGTAGAAGGCCTCACCAAACGTTCCAAATCCGTGGTAGGCGCCAAAACGAACCAGAGTGGGGAAATAGAAAAATGTTTTCCAATAGCTCTTTAACTCGACCCCAGCGCTTGTATAGACAGTTCGAAATTTTCCGACGCCAGTTGCATCAAATACCAGCGCCCCATCAATGCGCTTTAAAAAGAAAGGCCAGGTAGAAAGGCCTCGTTCAACTTCCACAATGGGGAAAAAGTAGTCTAAGTTAAAGCAGAGAATTCTTTGGCTTGAAAAAAGTCCCGGCAAAAAACCTCTGTTAAGAAATAGCCCACGGCCGGGAGAGAACATTAACTCCCCGCCGCCTTGAAAGAAGCTGTTGTACAGGGCAGTCCCCTCGGTAATGCCTCCTTTAAGGGCGAGTTTCATGCCGTGCCGATTCAAAAAGGGGTTGGGTAGGTACTGATCTACTCCGGCCATGGTCACGTAGTAGTTGTCGGTGCTTCCTAACGCTTTAAAGAACTGAGAATGACTAATGGACGCAAGGGTAGCAAATCGCGGTGCAATGGCGCGCGGGGCAGTGCGGGCGAAAAATGTTTGCGAGAGCGATACTCCGAGTCCGATGGATTGATTAGCCGGGCCGTACGACGATTTTTCTACGCGGCGAAACTGCGCGCTACCTGAAAGTCGAGGCAGGTCAGTTCCGAGCGACGTACTTATTCCTACTGAGGCGCCCCACTGATGTAAAAAGGCCTTCGACGATATGAGATAGGAGGGGGAGTAGTTTGCTGACCAATTGAGTTGGGTGCTTCGCTTGAAGCGGTAACTGTAGTCCGCATACATGTAGGGGCTACCGCGTGTGTCGTAGCCACCAAAAAAGTTGTAAAGGTGCTTTTGGGAAACATCAAATCCAGGAATCCATGCCGAGACTTGGGCCCCATTTGGAACAATAAGAATAGAGGGAATCCAAGCGCGAGGTCTAAGGCTCGACCACGGGCTATACTCCTTTGTTGGAAATGATTCGACTAAGTTTCCGGCAGATGTCTGGGGCTCTGAAACCTCTTGAACGGTTTCACGGGTGATTCCGGAAATCGTCTCGGTCTGTGCTATGTCGTACCCACCGTGCTCGTAGCTTGAGATCCACCATCGATCACCACTGTGAGCGAAGCTATTTACCCCTCCCAAAACTGCCACGAGCTTGCGCGAAGAATTTTTAGAAAAATCCAATGCCCATACTTCTTCTCTTCCAGACGTGTCGGCAACTACCGGCCATTCACCCGAAGAGAGGCGTTCTCCCAAATGATAGAAGTTCCCCTTGAGCTCCAATAGTTTTTTCGGTTCTCCGACGCCCCATTCCATGAAGGTAGTGAAGCGACTTTTTCGCAACGCAAACAATGGGGGTGACGAAGCGCGAATAGAGCTCACCCAGGTAGCTTCCGGCAACTTCCACTCTCGGTTTAGTGTCAGTGAGTGCAAGTCCTCGCTCAGGTTCCATTCCCTTAAATGGCCGATCCCCTTTTCTTCCTGATAAGTAATTAAAGAGTTGGTGGAACAGCTGAGGGTTTGGACATTGCTCAGCGGCTGCGAGCTATGCAGCGGTGAAAACTTTTCTGCAGTCAAAGTATTGTAAAACTGTAGTCGGTTCTTTGAGTACCCAAATTCATTTGAAGTTTCGGCAAAGGCGAGAAATGCCGTTTTATTCTTGTCGAACCAGCACAGCGATTCCTGATGTCCGCCTTCAATGGATATAGAACGTGTGGACTCACCGGTCGAAGTACTTCGAATTTCAATGGTGGCACCGGAATCAGGATTGGCGCTTCGGTAAGCAATTTGGCTGCGATCTGAAGATATCTGCAATGCCCATTTATGGTGTTTGGAATCGGTGATGTATTTTAGCTTGGCTAATGGTTCTTTCGAGATTGCAGAAATTTCTTCTAGGGCAAGGGCCTCATTTTTTGCAAAAACTTCTTTCCAAAGAGAGGGGTAGTTAAGTCCGTAGATTTCTTCAATCGCCCCACTAAAGAAATAAGGGAATCGTCTGCTAGTGGCCTGTACAAAGGAGTGAAGACCCGATCGGCCTTTGCGGCGCCAAAGTTCCTGATACGCTAGGTAGCCAAAAAAGTACGGTGATTGACCTTGTGGCCACCGATTGCTGCCCTCCAGCAGGTCGAGCGGAACAAAATCTTTTCCCCAGACTTTCTTTTGAACTGCCATGCGCCGGAGCATCGAAAACGACGCTCCACGGCCGCGACCCCCTTGAGTGAGTTCGGTTTCAAGAAACGTAGCGAGTCCTTCGTGAAGATGCGAAGGCAAGAGTCCGTTTGGGAGAACCCAAGAGCCGAAGATGGTTTGGGCTACCGACCAAAATCCATGCGCTGGGAATAAGTGAAGAACGTGAACGTACTCATGCAGGATTACCGAATCGAGCCAGTCATCCAATGCTGCTAGCTGACTCGAAGGCTCTGGCGGAGCTGCAAAAATAACAAAGTGAGGGAAGGGGAAATTAATTGCGTACCCATTTAAGGAGTCGTGAAAATCTGCGAGGACAATCCAAGTTTTTGGAGGGGTTTCTTCGAATATTGGTTTCAGTATTCGATAGGCCTTCTCGGCAGCTGCCAAGGTGCGATCGGCGAGGCGGTTTTGGTCTCGTCGGTAAAGCAGAGTGAAGTTGGCACTTTCCTTTGTGACCCAATCTACATCCGACGGAAAGGTAATGTAGCTGGGAGTCTCAGCATTGGCTGATGCGGTAAACAGAAGGAATATACCGATGAACAGGCGCATAGTCGGCATTCTATCGCCGCTCTGGGATCAAAGGTAGCGCTCAATTGCTTTGGAAACTTGTTCTGGGGATATTTGCGTAAGGCACGCGTGGGAGGCGAGCGGACACGTCTCGACACCACACCAAGAGAAAAGAGGATCTGCGGCGTCATTGCTTCTGCATCCAACCGGAACTTGAAGAGCTGTATGTTTATCCTCAGAGTAGGGATGCCATTCTCCCACCGATTCGGGTCCAAACATGGTTACTGTCGCAACTCCCAATGCAGCTGCGATGTGTTTCAGGCCCGAGTCAGATCCTACAAAACAATCCGCCAGCGAAATGAGCCCTAAGGCATCTTCCAATTGTGGTGTGTAAAAGATCGGCGCTCGTTCTTGGAGGATTTCCATCACATCTTGTCGGTCGAGAAACTCAGTTTCATTGGCAGCGATCGTAGCAACGGTAGCTTCTTTTGGCAGTGTATCAAGCAGTCTCACGTAGTAGTCGAGTGGCCAACGTTTTGCCAGCCGACTTGCTCCAGGGGCTAGGAGAATCAGCTTTTTTGCGGGATGCCCTGTTTTTTTCTCGAACGCGCGCTGGGCTCGAGTTTTTGCGTCGGGCGACAACTCGAGATGAGTATTTGGTGAGTTCCCAGTCCAACCAAGCGTCCGAACTACATTTAGATCACGCTCCGTAGCGGCCATGGGTTTGCCCAAGTTTGCAACGGGTACGTCCGAACCAAACGCGTTTGGTTGGCGACTATGGTGGTGAATAATCTTACGCTTTGCGTTAATTTTACTCGCGAGCCCGCGAGTGGTAGCGCTAGCGTGGAAGCACAGAGCCAGGTCGTACTCGCGAGTTTTCCACTCACGCACGAGTTGTTTTAAATGCGTTGCGTCACTCTTTAGCTGGTAACGCGTCCTGTAGTCAGAGGTTGAAGAAAAAAGGCAGTCGTACTCCGCCGCGTAGGCGAGATCGATTTCGGCATTTGGATACATCTGTCGCAGGGCTTGCAGAGCAGAAGTCCAAAGGACAGTATCGCCAAGACGGCGCCATTTCATTGCAAGGATTTTCACTTTGGTTATTCGAACCTTAGTCGAAAAATAGTGCTGTATAAACAGCGATTTTTCGATTAAATTTTAGGCAATACTATTAAGGAGCCAAAAGATGCGCGGAGTAAAACATCTTCGATTTTCATTCATAGCGGTTTTTGCATTGTGCCTGGCGGTGGCTTTGGCTTCCTGTAGCAAAAAAGACGTCAAAATGGACGAGCCAGGTTTCAGTCCTTCTGATGGCACCGCTTTAGAAGATGGCTCTGCTGGCGGGGATTCCGCGGCTGCGGCGCCTTCAATGAGTGCGGGGGATTCTTCCGCACCTGCGCCTGAGTTGGAGACCGTCTACTTTGGATTCGATAGTTTCAGTCTGAGCAATGAAGGTCGTGCAGCTTTGCAGAAGGATGCGCAATGGCTGACTGAAAATCCAACTGCTAGCATTCAGGTCGAAGGCCACTGCGATGAGCGTGGCACCACCGAATACAACCTGGCACTAGGTGAACGGCGCGCCAATGCAGCTAAGGAGTATCTGCAGAAGCTTGGTGTGGATGCTGCTCGAATCTCCGTAATCAGCTACGGTGAAGAGCGCCCCTTGGAGTCCGGACACGACGAAGCAGCTTGGGCGAAGAATCGCCGTGCTTCTTTCGTCTTGCTTTCCCGATAGCGCGTGAAGCTCAATCTAACGGCCTTATTGGTTTTCTTCGTGGTGCTGGGCTGCCAGTCACGGCCCGTGAAAGAGCTTGCGCTTGCTGATGTGGCCATCCGTGCCGCGCAGAAAGCCAAAGCCGAGTCTCTTTCTACCGACGAATTTCGCCGTGCTGAGAACTTTTATCTCAGAGCTAAGAAAGACTACTCGGATGGCTACTACGACTCGAGCCGCAAACACGCGTCAGAGGCCAGGCTGGCCGCGGAGCGGGCGGAGTACTCCGCACTGCTGAAGCAACAAAAAACCAAAGGGCGCGATGATGCAACGGATGCGCCGATTGCGCCTAGTGTGGGTGGTGGAGAACCGTGAGACCTATTTGGACGCTGGGTTTGCTGTGCTTGCTTTTTTCAACCCTTGGTGCGAGCTGCAAAACGAAGCGAGATATACGCCGTGAGCAAGAATACGAAAAAATAAAAATGGATGTTCGGGATGCCAAAACCACCCGGGCCGACTTCGAGGTTTTTTCTGAAGAGATTCGTACTGAAATTACGCGTTTGGGAACGGCCGTAGAAGAGCAGGGGCAGCATCAAAGAAATCAAAACGACGAAGTAAGAAAAGAAGTTGCAGCGTTAGCGGCCCGCATGACGGCCCTTGAGCAGCAAGTTGCAGCCGCGAATACCCCTGCGCCACCTGCCCCTTCGAAGGGCCAAAAAGTGGGGAGCTACGAGTCGGCCAAGGAACTATTCGATGAGGGAAGTTTTGAGGAGGCCGCTGAAGAAGCCAAAGCCATTGCTAAGGCGAAGAAGCCCGACTCAAAAAAGGCACAGTTTCTTTTGGCTGAAAGTTATTTCGCTGGGAAAGACTTTGGGGCCGCTGCTTTGGAGTTTTCTGAGTTTAAGAAAGGCTACCCCCGCGATTCCAATGTGCCCTATGCCACTCTAAGGCAGGCGCAGAGTTTTAGGAACTTGGGTAAAGAAAAAGAGGCGCGGCTCTTCTATCAAGAGGTACTGGAGAAGTTTCCCAAGAGCCCAGCCGCAGTTCAGGCAAAGAAAGACCTTAAGAAGCTGAAGTAGTTTTTTGATCACTATTTGGCAATTGCCATTTAAGCAATCTCCCCAATCCAAATACGGCTACTAAGTACGCTAATATCCAAAGTTTGTTAGGGGCATTCGTTTTGCCTCGATGAGCAGCGGCACAAGAAAGAGGCAATCGCTCTAGCGAGCAAGCCAGTTCTGTGCTCAGACGAGGGATTTTGAGGCCCACTCCGCCATAAGCCCCCAGCAGTCCTTGAATATCACTTTGGGCCAGATCGCGTTTTTTAGTTTCGCCCAACGAGGCCAGCGCAAACATAGTCGCATCCGAATCGACTGTGATTACCTCATGGCCCAATCCTATGAAGTGTCCGACTTCATGAGTCAGAATGTTTTGGATGTCGTGCTTTCCGGGGGCTCCATTGGCTGAAAAGGAAAAGCCAGCGGCGTTGATCATGATGTCCGTGTCTAAAATCAAACCTTCTCGGGCGGTGCCACCCGAAACGTAGAAATTTCGAGTGATCGCGATTGCTGAGGGGTCATAAGGCCAGTTTTCGGTGATAAACGAAATAGTATTTATTCCATCATTTTTATTTGAAGCAGCGGTAGTACATCCCATGGGCAGAAACTCGACCAAAGTATTCCCCGGATCCCGCCATGGGCGAAAGCTTTCGTCTACGGCAGAGACGAAACCCTGTAGATTTGTGAAGCTCGGGAGATTAATAAAGTAGGGAATGGGGAAATAGGCGTGATCCCAAAAGAGGAATGCCCCGCTGCCCGAGCCATTGCTGCCATCGGTGCGATTTCTAGAAGAGCTGCGTGCGGCGACAAGTGGGACCAGCCCGTAGTGCAATCCCACCGTCGAGAATGTGTCGTCATGACGTCTTGCGAGGTAGGCGCGGTATCTTCTTCCTACGTAGGGCCGAGGAATGTCTGAGTAAGTAACTCCGGTGTCTCCCAATTCACCACCGCGGACTTCCAACTTTATGGTATCGCTTTGCGAAGGAATGGGCTGGCCGTCATCGATGCGACGATAAACTCGCACGACTGTAGCGTTTGCGACCGAGCGCACTTGATACACGGGATCTGAAAAGTTTTCTAAGCTTTCAACATCAATGTCAGCAACAAGAACCGCTTGATCAAGTTGGCTTTGAATAGCCTCTTGGGTGGTTAGTGTGCCGCTAGCGCACGGTGCCAAAAAAACCAATGGCGCTAGCCATAGGGTACGAGTTTTCATTTGAGCCTTTTGGGGAAATTAGAGGTGAAACACTATTTTACCACCGAGTTAGGGCGTGGTTAACATACCCGTAGTAGAAGGTGGGATGGGAGAGCGAAACGAAATTCGAGCGGCCAAGTGGGCAGTTCTCAAACAGGGGCGTTCCCTGCCTCACGTAACGCGTCGCGCTTATCACCTTGTCATGGGACTAGTCTGTTTTTCTCTCTATGCGTGGGTTTTGGATCGGCAGCAGTCCCTTTGGGTCTTGTTTCTAGTCGGTGGCCCGATTTTGCTGTTTGATTTTTTGCGTCTGAGATCGGCGAGGCTCAAAGCATTTGCATTAAAGCATTTTGGGCAGATCATGCGCAGAAATGAGATAAAGGGTCTATCGGGGAATTCCTACTTTATTCTTGGGTTGTTCACCGTTGCCTTCTTTTTCCCAAAGCCCATTGCTTTGTTGAGTGTGTTGTACCTGGCGGTGGGCGATCCAGTGGCAGCGTTTGTGGGAACCCGATTTGGCAGGGTAAAGATTGTGGGAGAGAAGACCCTCGAAGGAGCGCTGGCTAACTTTGTCGTGAGTTTCTTATTTTCTGGGGCTTTTGGTTTGTTTTACCTGCGCATGCCTGCAACCGAAGCGTTCATTTTGGCTGCCGTCGGTGGTACCGTTTCGACCGTTTCAGAGCTTGTCTACATTTACGTCGACGACAATTTTAGTGTGCCTGTATTAGCCGCCGTTCTGCTTTCTATTGTCCATTTTCTCTCCCCGCTCTACTATTAGCTCTTAATGGTCAAAAATGAGTCATTTCAGTTTGGCATGAGTCCGAGCGATTCCGCCGCGATTGTGCAGTTCCTTGATGAAAACTTGCGTCCCGGAGCAGGATTCTCAGTGCGAGAGGAATTTCCCTCGGTATTTGGCGAATATCCGGGAGCCAATTCGTTTTACGCACAAGCTGGCGGGCGTGTAGTCGGGCACGCAGCGTTCATGAGCCGGGTGTTTCGGCACCCTCTCTTTCATTTTAAAGTGGGTTTAATTGGATCGGTAGTTACCGCAGAGGCCTACCGTGGCCACGGAATTGCGAGCACTCTCCTTCGGGAGGCATTGGCGCAGTTGAAGAACAGCGGGTGCTTGTTTGCAGTGCTTTGGGCTGAGAATGCAGACTTTTATCGTCCCTTGGGCTTTGAGCGCGTTGGAAGAGAGCAGTCTTTTCGATTTTCGGCGGCATCCATTGCGGATGACGAGATTCGGGATGTTGTTCAGGAGTTCGATTCAGCGCGCCACCTAGAGGGCCTGTGGCGTTTGTACCATCAACATTCGTTAACCGTAGATCGATCTATCCAGGAGTTTAAACGGCTCACGCGAATACCCCACGCAAGGATTTTTGTTACCGTCGAAGCTGACACGGTAACGTCCTATACGGTAGTCCACAAAGGTCTCGACTTTGAAAACTACATTCATGAGTGGGGCGGCAGATTGGAATGTGTGCGCTCGAACGTGGCATTTCTTCAGAAGAAAATTTTTAAACAGCAGGACCTTACATTGATTGCGCCTGGAGAGTACGACTTAGCAAAATTACGTTCTCTATCTCAAGAGTCTCATCGCGGAGTCCTGGGAATGGCTAAGCTGTTAGATAGACAACGCTTGCGTGCTTTGTATCTGGATTACCTAAAGGCCACCGGCAACAAGCTGTGGATGACCGACGAGTGGGGAGGAGACGGTAGGTCCATGCCCCTTAAAACGGATGCGGAATTTATGCGGGCGGTTTTAGGCGAAGAAAAGCCTGCCGAGCACCCTACGTTGCCATTTTTTCTTTGGGGTTTTGATTCGATTTAATTCAGTCTTGGTTTTGTGGAATCGTTGCGGGCAAGGCCGACGTGGTTCGTTTGGTTCCTGTTCGCGACAAATTCTCTTCTTTTTTATAGTTTTCGGAAATTATCTTTAGTCGCTCCCCGACTTCTCGAAGGACTACTTTCTCGGGTAGAGCCTGATAAAGCATCCAGCTCTTGAATTCGACAACTGCACTGACTCCTACCCACAGAGTTTGACTGGGCTGTGCGGGCTGAATCGCCTTGAGGTAAGCCTTTGCAGTTTTGACAACCGAGTTTTCCGACAGCTGGGTCTCAGCCAAGAGAGCCAAACTTTTGTCTGTTTCAATTTTTTTTACGTTAAATCCCCGTGTTCTTTGTTTTCCAAAAAAGGGCAAGTTAAAGGAGAAAACCGTAACCACGCTATCGGCAGTTTGTTGGAGGATGTCGTGAAATTGGAATACATAAGCGTCGGCGCCCGGCTCAGGAAGGTTAATGTCGGCAAGTAGCCAATCGCGCCATTCGGCATATTTGGGAACTATCTTCTTAAAAAGTGAAATTTCACCATGCAGTGCCGCGAAACACTCCACTTCGAGGGTATTCTTACCAAGTCGTTTGACCTGGGTGTCATAAAACTCAGTTTTTCCACTCAACGCCGGGCTAAGTTTAGAAATTAACGCGGCATCGGACGGAATGGAAAAATCAGAAAATGCCTTCGTGGTGAGAAACAAAAAAAGAAAATATTTCGAACGCCGATGCATTAGTCCTCAAGATGTTTGCTCACTGGCCACAAAGCAGCGCTGGCTCCGAGCAAAGCCAAGCTTACGGCAATAATTGCCGAAGTGGGAAGTCCAAAAACTTTGGGTTCTTCATTCTTCCACAGAAAAACTAACGAAATCAGGAAAAATCCCGCCGACACGACGCTCCAAGCAATAACGCGGCCTAGGGTACGAATCGCGACAGCGACTCTTGCTGTGTCCTTGTTGCGGTGTTCAAGTGCGAAATCATTCTGCGACCATTGGCTTAGAAAACGTCGAACGATTCGAGGAAGTACCTCTCCCAGGCTCTGCAGGTCTCGTCCAATCAAAATGAGATCGCGCGTAAGACGTTCCCGACTATAGCGAACAGCCACAGCTTGCCGCGCAAGCTGATGGCCGATTCGCAAAATATCAAAGCCCGGCTCCAAGCGTTTTCCCAAGGATTCAATGGTTAGAATCGCCTTGAACAAAAGCATCAACTCGCGTGGCACCTGAAGATTGTGCTTTACTGCAGTCGAGGTTGAACGAAGCAAGATCTGGCCAATGTTTATTTCTCCGAGCGACATTCCAACGTAAGGAGAAATCGTATCCATAAGGTCTTTCTGAAGCAGACCGAGTTGGGTGCGTCCCGTGGGCTGGCACAGCGTAAGGTATTCGTACGCGAGGGTTTCGTAGTCCTCGTCGATGATGGCGAGAAACATCGTGATTACACTGTCTCTCACTCTATGGGAAAGACGGCCGATAATTCCAAAATCAATTATTCCAATGCGTCCATCGGGCAGTACGAATAGATTTCCTGCGTGGAGGTCTCCGTGAAAGAAACCGTCGTGCATGACCATGTGAAAAAAAGCCAAGCTGCCGGTTTCTACAATCTCCATTGGGTCAATTCCAGCAGCTACTATCGCGTCTCGATCTGAAAAACGGATTCCTTCGAAGCGCTCGAGAACCAATACTTTTCTAGTGCTAAATTGCGAATAGACTTCGGGTATAGCAACCTTTGTCATTTCAGCAAGATTGCCTTTGATCCGCTTCATATTGTTCGCTTCAATGAAGAAGTCGGTTTCTTGCTGAATGGTACGAATGAACTCCTCTACGAGCCCCGTTGGGTTGAATGTTTTCGATTCAGGAATGGTTTTTTCTAGGATTGTCGCCAATCCTTTGAGGATAGATATGTCGTGCTGAATCGTTTTGTCTATACCTGGGCGTTGTACTTTCACCGCAACTTTCTCGCCTGTCTTTAGTACAGCGTAGTGAACTTGCCCGATGGATGCTGCGGCAATGGGGGTCTCATCAAATGAATCGAAGAACTCCTCTAACTTGCCCTTCAGCTCCGATTCGATTTCTTTTTTGATTTCAGAAAAAGGCAGTCCGGAAGCCCCATCCTGGAGTTTTCGGAATTCAACTATATAAGCCTCAGGAATAAGGTCGGGGCGGGTTGCTAACAATTGGCCGAGCTTTACGAAAGTTGGTCCGAGCTCCTCAAAGGCAGCTCTAGCGCGTTCCGGAAGTGGAATTTCCTGGTACCGGGGTTTGGTTGCGACTCGGTTGGGCAGAAGCTTAGACAGCTGCATGCGGTGGACCCAATCGGCAAACCCATGGGAAGCAAACACTCCCAATACTTCTCGCGCGCGGCCTACGTTGCGAAGGCCCGTGCCGATTTGGGAGGCAGTTGAGAAGATTTTCACTTCTTCTCCTTTTCAGGCAGCCCAAGTGTAATTTGGTTTTCTTCAACGGTAACTTTGACTATTTGCACCTGAAGTTTATCTCCTAGAGAGATCTGCCCGGGCGCCGGCCTTTTGCGCAGACACATATGTCTTTCATCGTACTCGTAAAATCCATCTAGGTATTCCAAGGGGACAAAGCCCTCTGTGGCCATTTCGCCCAGGTCAACAAACACGCCGCTCTTCGTTATTCCGCTTACGGTGCCATCGAAGAGATCGCCGACCCGATCCAAAAAATACCAACACTGCTTGCGTCGCACAATAAAGCGTTCGGCCTCTGTGGCCCTGCGCTCCATTGCCGAGGTGTGTTCTCCAAGAGACTCAAAGTCTTCCTCGGCTCGTTTATTGTTTCCAGTAAGCCCCTTCAGTGCTCTGTGAACCACCAAGTCGGGGTACCGCCGAATAGGGGAGGTGAAGTGAGTGTAGTCCATGAGAGCAAGGCCGAAGTGGCCTTTTGGCTCTGGCATGTAGCGGGCCTGTTTCTGTAGGCGCAAAATGAGTTGGTTGAGTGTTTTTGCTGACGGCAAGTGTGCCACCTGCTCAAGTATTTTGGCAAATGCTCTGGGGGAAACTTCATTAATTCGGGCTTGCACCCCGAAATTGTGCAACATCGTGTTGAGGTCTTCCAGTTTATCGCCGTCTGGAGTTTCGTGCACTCGGTAAAGTGCTAGAGATTTACTCTCACGCAAGTGCTTTGCTACGGCGCGATTCGCCGCAATCATGAATTCTTCAATCAGTTTATGAGACACGAATCGAGGGGCTTTTTGAATAGCAATTGGTTTGCCATCTCTGTCGATTTGAATTTTTGACTCAGGCAAGTCGAAATCCAAAACACCTCGCTGACGCCGCTGTTCATCAAGCTTGTGGTAAAGCTCGAGCGCGGTTTTTAGTGGTTCCGCTAACGAAGATAGATCACGAAGCGTTTCTGGATCTTTGTCAAAAAACGCTTGTGCCTGGGTGTAGGTCAAGCGACGAGCTGTTTTAATTAGGCTTGGGTAAAACTTGGCCGACTCAAATACTCCAAGAGCCGAAAAGTGCATCTGAGCCGTCATTGCCAGTTTTTCTTCTTGCGGTCTTAAGCTGCACAACTCGTTAGATAGAAACTCTGGGAGCATGGGCAGGCAAAAACCTGGGAAGTAGACGCTAGTTGCTCGCCCTTTTGCTTCCTTGTCGAGCTGCGTTCCAGGGCGAACAAAGAAGCTTACATCGGCAATGGCCACGTAGAGTTTGAACCCTTTTCCATCTCTTTCCACGTAAATTGCGTCATCGAAATCTTTGGCGTCTTCGCCGTCGATAGTCACATAGGCGAGTTTGCGCTGATCGTGGCGTCTTTCATTCTCAACGGCTTCCTGCTCCGCCATTGCCCGGTATTTTTCAGCGTCACGCAAAAGGCCTTCGCTGAATCGATCGGGTAGCCCGTAGCGCGCTATAGCGACAGCGTTATCGTTCTTTGGAGACAGGTGCTTGCCGAAACTTTCGGTAACCTCGGCCGTTCCGGGCTCGTTCTCGCTAGGGTAGTCTCCGAGGGCGGCTACCACCCAATCGCCCGGACGGACTTGCGCTGAATCGCCTTCCAGCGCGAAGTATTCATTATTTGCTGTCACCACGGCTAGTCCCCGATGGGCCTGAGTCACTTTTCCAATTACTTGGTGGGTTCGCCGTTCAAGGATTTTATGAATTCGAGCCGAGGTTCTTGGCCCTCGGCGCTGGAGGGAAAATTCTACGGTATCGCCATCGAGTAGGCTTGAGGCCTCTTCTCTAGAAACGAAGGCATCTTCAAACTCCGCGTGTTGCGGAATGATGAAAGCAAAACCACGCGGATTTTTTTGAACCCTTCCACGTAGAAGTTTGGGAGCTTTGTGGCTGCCCCCGCGATTATTTTTCTTGTCGGCGCGGCCTCGGAGTTTGCTTCCCTTTTGGCCACGTTTTCCTTTGTGGGACCCGCGTTTTGACATGATTCATTATAGGGAGTGTGATACCGCCTGTGTAGTATTTGATTGGAGGAATTTCATGGCCCGTACGCCGTCCACTATGCTGCCGCTCGGCACGCTTGCACCCGCTTTTAGCCTTCCTGACACAGAGGGTAAATCGGTCTCTTTACAGGATTTTAAGGGGGCAAAGGCCTACCTAGTCATCTTTCTTTGCAATCATTGTCCTTATGTAAAGCATATCCGGGCGGGGTTGGCTGAGCTATGTCGCGAGTATCAAACTCGTGGGGTGGCAATAGTGGGGATAAGCTCGAATGATGTGGAGAACTATCCCGCGGATAGCCCAGAGAAAATGAAAGAGGAAAAAATCAGCGCCGGCTATGTTTTCCCTTACCTTTACGACGAAACCCAAGAAGTCGCTAAGGCCTATGAGGCTGCTTGTACTCCCGACTTTTTCCTTTTTGATTCTTCAAAGAAACTCGTTTACCGAGGTCAAATGGACGACAGCCGTCCGGGAAATGGAACGGCTGTTAGTGGAAATGACTTAAGATTGGCAATGGACGCGGTACTCAGCGGTCGTCCCGTATCACCGGAACAGCTGCCGAGTGTCGGCTGCAATATTAAATGGAAAAACTAGTAACGCCGCACTGCTAGGCGTGCCTTTTAGTGAGCGCTGGGTGGTAAAAGGCTCAGCGGCGAAGGCGTTGCGTGCTTTGCCGGGGCAGGGTGAGCCGCTTCTTTGTGAGCCGTTGCTTCCGCCGGATTTCTATGGGCATTCTCTGCATGGTGTTCGTCTGCGTGCCCAGCCGTTGGTGCTAACGATGCCTCTAGATGAGCATCGGCAGCGGCAAGCGGATCAAGATCCGATTCATGCCCAACCGTCTTTTCGGCAGTTTTTGGCGTTTCAGCCGGAGTGAAAATTTCACTCGATTGAGACTTTTGACCAAGATACGGGTTACGAATTCGCTCTTCAAAAGACAACATCGCGCCAATCGCCATACGCTTTGGATAGCAAACAATAGCATCGGCAGGCGGGTTGGCTTCAGCTGCTAGCGTGGTTCCATTGGTGTTAATGCGAATATTCTGCATTTCTTCTTGTTGGCTAGTGCGTGGCTGGAAGCTCACGGTCAAATTCACTTTCGCCGTAGCAGGGAAGCACATGACTTCATCGAGTGTTGGACGCTTTGGGGCAGTTCGTTCAAACGACATAGTTTCTCGGTGCGGGCGGCTTGCAACGCTTGCCGCTTCAGTATCAATTACTAAGCGAGTTGGATTTTCGAGCCATTGAGCCACTACGCGGGCATCTTTCAAGGTACCTACCTTCATTGAAAATCCCGAGGCCGGCCCTTCCATGTTTACGGAAAAGGCACCTAAGTAGCGAGCTGATTTTCGGTAAGCATCATTGATGAGCACTTCCGGAATGGCTCCTAAGAGCACGGCATTTTCAACGTCTACCGTCCATTCATTGCCCTTGTTTTCTGCTCTCACTTTAAGCTTCTTGCCCGAGTTGTCTTTGCGATGAAATTCGAGCACCAAACGGTCAGTGGTGTTAGTGAAGCGACTAAAACGGTAGTTTCTAATCTCTAGCTGCGGACTATCGCTCTCCTCAACCGCTGCACCGTGGCCTTGCGCCAAGAGCGACGGAGAAACAATTGCGATAAGGGCCAAAATCCACAGTCGGTATTCATTTTTTAGGTGCATAGTTGATCCCGTGTTTAGCTTCATGGGTTACATCGGGTCTTCGTGTTAGAATCTTTACGATTTTTCCACAAGGAGCACATTTTTGAGAAAAGTAACAATTCTCGTAGTTTCCGCGATGCTTTATGGGTGCGCTTCTACCGAGTTGGAAAATGACGCGCCGAGTGCAGCCATAGAAGCAGTGGATGCCCCCACTGCACTTCCACCCATTGAGTCGGCGGTTTTGCTTGCGGCTGAGAAACTTAAAGCCCACCTGGCAAGCTTGGGATACGAGGCAATCGGTTTGGAGTTCGAAACAGAAGAGGTATTGGCCTTTTTGGATACCGTCTTCCGCGATCCGAATTGCGCAGACAGGCAAATACGCACTATCTACACTGGCGCGCAGAATAGCTACGATGTAGCGAGCCAGTCGCTCACTCTATGGACAAGCCAAGATCCCAAACTTGCACTTGGCTTTATTAAGAAAACGATTCCTACCCGTAAGAAAAAGCAGCGTTCCCGCCGATAGGGCAGGGTGAGACTAAGGGCCCTAATAGCGTTCTTCAAAGACCTCATCGATGTCCTGCCGAGCCGCACTGCACCTGAGTGGAGTGAGACCGATGGCCTTGAGCCGGGCAAGCCTACAGTGATTTTGGTTTGTGGTTTTGGGGCTACCCGTCGCAACCTTAAGGTCATGCGCCGCAGATTCTGCCGAGACGGCTTCAATGTGATTGTGTTGGCATTGGACTGGTCGAACGTTGAAGATGGCGTTACGGGTTTCTACCGCATGGCGGAAAATCTCGCCTCCATTGTGCTGGGCCTTCGAAAACGCAGCGACTTGTCGACAATGCCGGTGTACCTGCTCGCTCATTCGGCTGGTGGCTTGGTGGCCCGCTACTATATTCAGCGCCTAGGTGGTTTTCACTACTGCAATGGTCTCATTACTCTAGGTACCCCTCATCGAGGTACTTGGGTGGCGATCTTGGGCTTTGGAACGCATTTGGTTTTGAAGGCTCGGTGCTTATTTCAGATGTTGCCCGTCTCGCGATTTGTGCGGTCCATCAATCGCACTCCGTTCCCAGAAGGTTTCGAATACTTATCGATTAGCTCACCCCACGACTTGCTTTGCCGCCCATTTCGGGCAAGGCTTCCACGGTCGTGGAGTAAGCTAGCCAGCGTAAAATCCGCAACAGTGCCAGGTTTGTCCCACAGTGGACTTCTGCTGAGCAAGCGAGTGTACCAGCTTTGTTTTGATAGATTCTCTGGAATTGACCAACAGAAACAGGTCGAAGTAAAAGCTATCGTCTAGCCGACGATATCTTCTCCACCGTCAATGCCCAGTACATTCCCGGTCAACCAGCCTGATTCTTCGTGCACCAAAAGTGCGAGAGTGTTTGCAATATCTTCTGGCGTGGTAAGGCGGCCGCCTGGATTGCGCTTGCTGGCGATGGCTACCATTTCTTCATTGCCCGGAATTTTTCTCAGTGCAGGCGTATCGGTTACACCGGCCCGTACTGCGTTTACCGTGATTCCATGAGAGGCAAGTTCCAACGCTAGTTGCCGACAATGTGATTCAAGAGCGGACTTGGCCGATGAGACCGCACCATAAGTCGGCCAGACGCGCGTGCTGCCTGAAGAAGTCATGGCAAAAATACGTCCGCCCCGCGGGAGCATTTTTCTTTGGAAGAGATCCTGAGTCCAGTACACCAGGCTGTGGGCCATAACGTCGAGAGTCATGTTCATTTGCTCGGGAGAGATGCGGTCTTTTTCTTCCGGTGTAATAAATGGCTTTAGCGAGCCAAATGCCAAAGAGTGGACGAGGCAATGAATACCGCCTGGCGCCTGGGTGGCAATTTCCGTAAGCGCTTCTGCGCGTTTCTCGCGATCGGCAGCGTTCATATTGAAGAAAGTTGCTTTGACACCCTTTGCCCTAATTTTCTGAACCACTTCTTCAACGTGGGGAAGAGTCCCTTTTCGATCCATGTGCACACCGGCGATGTTCATTCCCACTTCAGCGAGCTTGAGTGAAATCGCCTCGCCAAATCCACTTGATGCTCCCAGAACCAGTGCCCACCGACCTTTTACGCTCGACAATGCCATGGCTACTTCTCCTTCTTTTCGCTTACAGCGATAAATTCTTGCTTAAATGCGTTTATTTTTTTGAACTCTGTCTCGCCAATCGTAAAAGCTCTATCCAGTCCGTTGCGTTCGGCAATCGCCTGCTTGCTGTTGGATTTTGCGATTTTGAGTGTGGCTATTTCCGTTTCCTTGGCGTCCTTTTTTTCAAAAAACCGCACGATCAGATCGACTGTTTTGGGTTTGTCTTTCTGAGACAGAAAGCCGCTGAGCTTTGTGTCCTGGAGGCGTGAAAGGTAGTCTTCTACCTTTTCGTTGTCGATCTTAGAGGAATTGTCGCCAGAGAGGGCCCACTGGGTGCCTTCCTTGGCTAGCTCATACGACTGAGGTCCGTGCTCCACTTTAATTCGCTTAATATCAAATCGGTTAAACGTAAGAAGCCGGAGATCCTGGTACTCATTAGATTTTCTAGTCGCCTTCTCGAACACGTCTTTGCCGATTTCGTAGACGACTGCTTTGTCTCCACGTTTTGCGTAGTACTTGTCTTTAACTTTAGATAGCTGAAGGAGGTGCTTAGCGTCTTTCTTTGTGAAGGTAAGAGTTACGTCAGGGGAGTTTAGTCCCCATTTCGCTAACTCTTTGTCCCCTTTTTCCGAGGCAAAGCTGGTGGCTTGCATGTCCAGAACGGCATTGAGCGTCTTGTTCACCTCAAGGTCAGCTGCAGGCAGGCCATCGCGAGATAAAAGCCATTTGCCTTCTTGCGAAAGCTTCAGGACAAAAGATCCAGAGGCATTTTGAATTTCGACCTCTGACACATCCGCTCTGCTTAGGGGCATTATCTTTTTGTTTCTGTACTCGGATAGGTCTTTCTCGAAGGTGGTTCGGAGTAGGGACGGGCCACGGAATACCGTGTCTTTTCCGGCGATCTTTACATAAACGCTTGATCCCACGGGGGTGTCGTTACCTACCCAAAGTTCCTCAGCCGGCGACTGACTGTCTTTCTTTACAGATACTTTAATCTTGGGGTTGGCGAGGCCGTAGGGTTCTAGTTTGGCGGGCTTTTCATCTACGATTCGGTCTTGTTTAGTGGTTGTCGCGATGGTCACCATCGCTGCAATCGCCGCGGCTTCGCCTGTGTCTTGAATGGGCTTTACGATATTCCAATCACTGCCTGATTTTTTGAATTCGAAGATACGGTAATTCTTGCTGCTTTCATCGCCTTCACGCTGGGAAAGAAGAAGCTCCTGGACCGCATCGCGCGGTGTCGCCATGAGTACTTTGGCGTCTTCCTCTTTCTTGCTCTGTTCAGGGCGAATCTTCTGTTCGTATAGAAAATACCACCCTAACAGCCCAGCAAAGACCGCTAGCAAGATGAGTGTGCTGTGAAAACTTTTTTTCATTTTCTCCCCCGGATGCTTGAATTAGGGAAGAAGAGACGATCAGGCCGAGTCGCCGTGCCCGTTTTCGCTATCGGAAACCTTTTGCACGAAACCGCCCGCGATTTCACGCAAGGCCATCACGGCAGGTTTGTTTTGGAAGCCGCCCACCATTGGCTTGGAACCCTTGGCCATTTGCTTCACTCGCTTTGCTGCGATATGAATCAGCTCGAACCGATTAGGAATTTTTTCCAAGCAATCTTCGACGGTTACTCTTGCCACTCGGGGACTCCTCTTCTTCTTATCTCTTGAGAGCCCCACATACTAAGGCAATGACTGGCTTAGTCAAGGGGCTTTTGGTCTTCGGAGCAGGACGCCCTTAAGCCTCTTCAGTTTCGGGCGCACTTCCTCGATGGGGGGTGGGGGCTTTGGGCTAAGGCTATATAGGCTTTCGCGGTGGCTGATGAGCGCCTCCATTGAGTCCCGCGCTGCTTTGCCCCAGTGGCGACTCGCATATTCCAGGCTCTGGCGGCGAGTAACCAAGGGGCGACGCGATCGGGCTGAGACCGTGTCGTGCACCAGGGTTTCGGCCGCCACCAGCCACGCATCTCTTTCTAAGGCGGGCGGCTCTGCCAGCAAGGCCTTCCAACGTTGCTTTAAGATAAAATGGGGGTGGGATTCTCGCTTTCGTTTCCACCACCGAAAACCCCTGCTTGTAGCAAGAGCGAGCCAAAGAGAGCCGAGCAGCGCCTGTAATATCCAAAACGCCCTATTCTGTCCGAGTGGGATTGCGGGCCGCCAATCGGGAACAAGTGTTGGAAAAGTCACATCCTGCAGTACGGACTCAGCTCGGGGCCGAGGAAGAGGGCTCAGGTGGATGGCTTCGGACTGGGTTTGAAGGTAGCGTTTTTGGTCGGGATCAAAAAAAGTAAGAACAAGCGGATTAATATCTGCGGCTTGGCTGTCTTCGAGCAAAAGCGTGAGCTCAAACGCCTTCGCCTGAACTGCTCCAGAACCCACCGTCGCGGACCGTTCGGATAGTATTTTTATTTGAGGAGGAAACTGGGGGTTTAGGGAGTTTATTTCGGGAAAATTCCCGGTTCCGGTCAGAAAATACCGCAGAACCAGGGGTTCATTGGGTACGAAACGAGCCAAAGTATTCTCAGCCTTAAGGATGAAGTTACCAACCGCACCATGGAAAGTGGGCTTCATCGGAGCCGGTAAAGGGGGCAGGGGAGCTAGTGCCAGAGTGGGAGCTTCGCTAGTGAGTTCCTCTTCTTTCGGCCCAGTCATGCCGAACGTTCGCAAGACGATACGCATAGGGGAAATTACGGGTAAGTCGTTTCCGCGCATAGCAGTGAGTTGGTAGGTCCCAACCAGCGCTTTTCGCAGGCCTGGAAAACGCAGTTCTGGGAGTAAAAGCAAAGGCCCTTGGCGAAGGGCCGTGTTTTCACTCCAATAGCCACGAAACTCAGGAAACTTTGAAACCTCCACCTCTATACGATCTTCTGGGGAGTAGAGAGTGAACTGGCACGAAAAAAGTTCGCCCTGATAAACAAGCGCCTTGTTACACTCTGTCACAAGCCTTGACTCACCCGCCATTGCAAGCGTCGACAAACAGGCAAATAGAAGCGCTAAACCTCTCACCATGGTTTTCCCTTTGGATCTGTAGTCTGCCGGTTCCTGTTTTGAAGGCGCTGAAGTGCCTGTTGTTCCTCTGCCTTGGTAGCGTCGAACATTTTTTGCTTCTGTGCCTCGTCAAAACTTTGGCCTTTGAACTGTTTAGATTTTCCCGGGTCTTTGGGTTGTTGGGTTTTGTCGCCCTCCCCATCGCCCTCTTTCTGATCTTTTTGCTCTTGTTCTTGCTTTTGCTTTAGCCGTTTGGCCAGCAGCATGTTTTGGGAGATGTCGTCGTTAAGACTCTTTTGTTCCTCAGCGTTATTCACTTGGGTATCGTAAGCGCGTTGGTAGGCGCTTAGGGCCTGAACGGGATCCTGAAGTCGCATCAAGGTATTGCCGAGATCATACAGAGCTTTCTTTTTCAGGTTTGGTCCGGCGAAAGAAGAGATACTTTCTTGAAATAGCTCGGCAGCATCGTTAAGTCTGCCTTCATCGAAAAGTCGACGAGCTTCGTTGTAAGCCGTGTAGGGGCGATTTTTCCCTGCGTCCTTGAGCTTTTCTTCGATTTCGGCATCCCACGCAAAGACGGAAAGTGGACTTGCGTGAAAAAGAAAAGCAACCGCGATGGCCCTGATAAAAAATTGCCAGCGACCAAACAAAAATTCCAAACCAAATGCTGCTAATGCAACAAGAAACAAAGTGGGGAAATATTCATGCTCCAGCTTGAATTGAGTGCTGAGTTTTCCGAACTCCATGCCCTGAAGAATCCGATCTGCAATTCGCTCGGTTTCTTCTAGCCGAGCGGAATAGTAGTTGCCTCCAGTTCCTTCGCTGATCTGGCGCAGCAGCTTTGTTTCAAGTCGCGACACTACCGGTTTTCCGTTCGAGTCTTTTTGGTTTTCATGTCCGAAACCACCAGAAACTTCTATTGGAATATACCCACCTTCGGCAGTGGCCGTGCCAACAGTGTCTATGGGAATGTGGTGGGCACGAAACTTGTCTAATAGTGATTTGCTCAATTCCTGGTGGGATTCTCCATCGGAGAGAAGAAGCACACGAGTTGGGGAGTTTTCGCCTTGTTGCGTAGCCGTGGCCTTGTCGATTGCGGCAATCAAGGTGGTAAGGCTAGCTTGAAAGTCGGTGCCCTGATTGGTTGTTGCAGAGGGGGTTAGTGAACCAATCAATTCACTCGCTGCGCCTTGGTCGCGTGAAAGGGGCATTTGCAAGTATCCGTCCGCAGCAAATGGAAAAATCGCCACGCGCAATCCAGGGACCTGCCCTAGCAAGCGATTTAAAAAAGCGCTGGCAAACTCCAGTCGGGAAGGAGACAGGTCCTCGGCGCGCATGCTATTGGAGATATCTACTGCCAGATAAAGGTCGCCCTGCATGCCACGCTGAGTGGTTGCATAGTGCCCCCCTTGTGGGCGCGCGAGTCCTAGAATGCAAGAAACAAAACCGACCGCGACCAAGAAAAAACGCCGCAGGGAGAACGTACCTCGGTGTTTTCGTCCTCGCCACATTACCCAAAGCAAAACTAGTAGTGGAACGATACCCGAAAGGGCTTCGGGGCATTCAAGTCGCAGCGACATGTCCGACGGCTCCTTTTCTGTAACGCGTTTCCATTAGGAGAAAAACCACCCAAAGAAGTAGGCATACTACCAATGCTGGATACCAGTACTTTTCCTCCTGCTTTTGTCGGGGCAGCATTTTGATTTTTGTTTTTTCTAATGTGTCGATTTCTTGCAATATTCGATTAAGCATTCCCGAATCTCGAGCCATGTAGGCTTTTCCGCCGGTGATTTGGGCAATTTCTTTAAGCAAGGCGGGATTGATGTACGATGGGATCTTTGCCACCAACGGCCCTCTTTGCCCCGATTCATCGTACTGGTAGATGGGGATCATTACCCGGTTTTGTTGTCCCATCCCAATAGGATAAATTTTGATGCCTTCTTGGCGCGCTAGTTCACTCGCCGTAATTGGGTTGATTGCGCCTACGTTGCTGTCCCCATCGGTAAGTAGGACGATGATCTTGGTTCGTGTTTGAGAGTCTTTTAACCGAAGAATCGCGTTTGTCAGCCCCATCCCAATGGCGGTTCCTTGTTTGAGTTCACGAAGCCGCACGGATTCAACCTGGTTCAGCAAGAAATCATGGTCCCGAGTAAGAGGACTTTTCGTTACTGCTTCGCCGGCGAAAATATTAAATCCAATCCGGTCATAGTTTCGTTTACGAATAAAGTCAGAAATCACAGATTTAGCTACTGCAAGTCGGGTGGGATGGAAGTCGTCTGCATCCATGCTTTCGGAGACATCTAGTGTGATGACGATGTCAATTCCAGCGGTAGTTCTCTCGGTCCAGGTTTCTCGTTCAACGGGTCTAGCCGCAATCCAGGCGAATGCTAAAAGGCTTGCTGTAAAGATGAGAAAAAATGCTCTGAAAACCCACTTGGTCCACGCACTCGAAGCGCTCAGGATTTGGTTTGGGGCTGAAAAGAAGAGCAGTCCTCGAGAGCGGCGTTTTCGCCTTGCTACGAAATAGGTAGCTGCCAAGGCGGGACCTACCATCCACCAAAGCATGTTCGGATCTAAAAGTTCCCAGTTCATAAAAAGATCCGTTCGCTTTCTTCAATCCATTTCAGCGTGATTTGCGTGGGTGAAACTTTATGGGCGCTGGGTGAGAACTTCCAAAGGTCACAGTCAGAAAGAAGCTGCGCTAGTTCACTGTAGCGACTGTCCTGCTTGAGCGCAGACCTCAGCTCACTAGTGGTCCAAGCCTTTGCGGGAACGCTGGCATCACGACAGGTAAACTCTTTTAAAATGGCAAACCAAGTGTCCGGCCAGTTCGGTTCTTGGGGCATGCTCTCCATTCGCGCGCGCAGAATGAGGAATTGTTTCTTAAGCCATTCCTTTGGCAGTTCCTGCGGGTGAAGGGTTTGCATTGCGTCGGAAGATTGTGGTGTGCGTCGGGGCCAGTAGCGTTTGCCGAGCCAGTAAACGGCAGCGGCCAATGCGAGAAGAAGCAAGCCACCAAGCCAAAAGCTCCAGTCCCAGGGAGGGTAGACTGCGCCTGCATTGGGACGAAGCTCCCCGTCGGTGCGATTTGAAACTACCTGTAAAGTGCGACGCTCGCTTGAAAAACTTTGGGGGCCCATGCGAACCGAAATGGGCGGGATCACGATTTCGCCCGTAGAATAGGCCGTGAATTCGTAACGCCAGACGTAGTCAGATTTTTCTTTCCGGTAGTCTTGCGATAGAAACTCGAGTTCCTGCGATTCTAATAACGACTCATCTTCTGCTTCGGGAAATACATCTTCGGGAGTGCTTCCCTCGAGCCAACGGAGATCGGCTTCTGGAAGGCGCAAAGTAAGTACCGCCCGCTGGCCGGGTTGGATAATTTGCGGCTCTAGTGAAAAGCGGAAGTCGCCTTTTGCTAGCGCACTAACGACGAGGGCTGCGGCCACGAAAAAAGGTGACCAATGTTTGCAAATAGTCATTGTCCACATTCAGAGGCAGGTAATCTGCCCCGCAAGAGCGAGCCATTTTGCCCAGTGTATCAGCTAAGTGGTTTTGGTAACCGCTCAACTTCTGCCGGGACGCTCGGGAATTTCCATCGATCAGGGCGTAACTGCCCGTTTCGGGATCCCAAGTGGCGTAAATTCCAGAAAGTTTTTCTCCCCACTCTAGTGGCGCCGTTCCATGCAGAAGAATGACATCGTGCCGGCGCGTTAGAGCAATGAGCTCGGTTCTGAAGTTCGGCATCATAAAGTCGGAGACAATCACGACTAACGATCTCACATTCAAGACTTTCTGCGCGTAGGCAATAGCGGGGCGAATGTCGCTTTGGGCGCCGTGATAGGGCTGGGCAAGCAGTTGTGCAAGTGATGCCCGTACGTGGTCCTGGCTGCGGCGTAAAGGCAAGTACCTCTGCACTTTGTCGGAGAAAAATAGAGTTCCAAACGGATCTCCGGACTTTACCGCGGTAAGACCCACCAGCGCAGTGAGTTCGGCAAACATGTCCATTTTGCGACGGCCTTGGTTCCCAAGTAGGGCAGAGCCGCTCACATCCACCATCATCAGGACATTGAGCTCTCGTTCCTCTTCATACACCTTTACGGTTGGACGCCGGGTTCGCGCAGTGACTTGCCAGCTCATGTGGCGGATGTCATCGCCTGGTTCGTAGTTTCGAAATTCTTTAAATTGCATTCCGCTTCCGCGAAACGCGCTCCGGTAGTCTCCGGTAAGCAACGAGGCAATATTGCGCCTTGAGCGAAGCTCAAGCTGTGCCACCGCTTTTAGAAGCTTTTCACGAAACACTAACATTTTTGTTTTTACGGAACGGTAACGGTTTCCAGTAGCCACCCGATGAGTGCATCCGTATCGAGCCCCCTGGCTTCAGCATCAAACGTCATCAATAGTCGGTGGCGAAGCACATCGGCGCAAACTGCTTTTACGTCATCGGGAATTACAAAGCCGCGACCTTCGATGAGCGCGTGGGCTCGTGCAGCAAAAGTGAGAAAGAGTGTGGCCCGTGGGCTGGCTCCAATGCGAAGCGAGGAGCGAATCTCCGACAGTCGATTCCCGCTAGTTTCCCCTTTTTCCAGCTCGCCGTCTTGGCGGGTCGCAAGGACTAAGCGCAGAATATATTCCTTGATTCGAGCATCCATGTGCACTTGGTGCACCCTGGTTCGCAAATCCAAAATGCGTAAACTCGACGATACCGTTGAGGCAACCGGGATGGTTTGCAGAGACATTCTTTCAAGTATCTGACTTTCCTCTTCGCGTGTTGGGTAACCCACGCGGAGTTTAAACATGAAACGATCGAGTTGGGCTTCAGGAAGCGGGTAGGTGCCTTCCTGTTCAATTGGGTTCTGGGTCGCTAACACCAAAAAGGGTTCTTCAAGTGCGTAGGTGGTTTCTCCTATTGTCACTTGCTTCTCTGCCATCGCCTCGAGAAGAGCACTTTGCACTTTAGCTGGGGCACGGTTGATTTCGTCGGCCAGCAGGATATTGCAGAAAATCGGCCCCTTCTTAGGAACGAACTCTCCCGTTTGTTCTCGGTAAATCACAGTTCCTATGAGGTCGCTCGGTAGCAAGTCGGGGGTAAACTGTACGCGTTGAAAACGGGAATCTAAAGTTCGGGCAAGGGTTTTTACCGCTAACGTCTTTGCAAGGCCGGGAAGGCCTTCCAGTAGAACGTGTCCCCCGGTAAGTAAACCAATCAGGAGTGAGCGGGCCATGGGCTGCTGCCCCACGAGAACTTTGCCGACTTCGTCCAGAATTGCTTTGAGTTCGGTTGCGTCTTTTTCAAGCTGTGCTGCGGAAACTTGGGTGTTGCCTTCCATCTACACTATGAAAGGGCTAAATTGTTGAGATGCCAAGAGTAAACTTTGTCCCATCGGGTAAATCTGTGGAGGTTAAGCCAGGTTGCTCACTTTTTGACGCGGCACTTCAGGCGGGTCTGCCGGTTGCGTCGTCATGCTCGGCGGAGTTTGTTTGCGGGAAGTGCAATATGGCCGTGCTGGACGGCGCCGAGAATCTGTCTACTCAAACCGAGAAAGAGCGCTCGTTGTTGCGGCGCGAAGGACGCCCGGAGGCAGATCGAGTGAGTTGTTGTACTGCGATCTGGGGCGATTGCACCGTAACCACTACTTACTGGTAAGGCTTGCCCGCAGCAGTGCCGTCGCTCGAAGGGGGCCCATGGCCTGAACAAAGGTCGCGAGTTTTGGCCCGTTCGGTTTGCCGATCAAAATCCGATAAACCTCCGGGAAGAAACGCTTTGCGTCTAATCCGTGGGCTTTCATGACTTCGTAAATTGCATTGGCCAAAACCGCCTCATCCATTTTGTCGATCCCGGGTCGAGAAAGAACATCCGCCATTGCGGAAATGGCCTGAGGTTGAGTGGTTTGTTCGGTGACTTCTTCCGGCGTCCGGACTTTGAACTTAAACTCTTCGGGCGCAAAAGTGGTTATCCATCGCCAAGCGCGTTCGGCTCTAGAGCGAAAACGCGTTTCATCCAAAGCTGTCTTAATATCACTTGCGTACTGTTCTTTGGTTTTTTCCAGATTGCCTTCGTGGATTTGGAGCAGATTGCATAGATGCCGGAAGCCAAACTGGGATGGCATTTTTTCAAGTGTCTCTGGCATTTTAACGCAAGACAGTTCGTAAATACGCTTCTCGTACGTTACTTTTCGTTCTTCGCCGGCCTCTACGCCGTAGGCGTAACGTTCGCAGCGATCGAAGTCGTCGTAGGTGCGAATTACATCTAAATCGAAGGCAATAGTGAAGTCTAAATTAGGTTTTCTGCTCGCAAATATCCAACGAATTACCGCTGGCTCGTAGACCTCTTGGGCTTCGGCAAGAGTAATCAATTGGCCTGAGGAGGACGATAATTTTGCGCCAAGCCCTTTAGCCAAAACGAAGTCATACTGAACGTAGAAAGGCGGTTCTCGCTTCCATACGGTTCGTGCTATTTCACTACCGGTATCAAAGCTTCCTCCTTGAGAAGAGTGGTCTTTTCCCCCTGGTTCGAAATCCACTCCTTCAAAGGCCCACCGCATTGGCCAGTCGACGCGCCAGAGCAGTTTGATTCCCGCTTCCTTGTCGAAACTTATCACTTCATCTTTTTTGCAAATCTTACAACTGTAGTCGATTGCATAGGGCGCGCGATAGGCCTTGATGGTGGTGGCATCTTTTCCACAAGTTTTGCAGTACACACTAATGCACCACCAATCGGGAGGAAGGTCTTCGGTACGTGCTGCATTCAGAATTTTGACAATAGACGCTTGGTTCTGGAGCGCCGTGCGAATTCCCTCAGCATAGCGGCAAGCTTTGTAAGCCTGATTTTGGTAGATATAGTCGGGCACAATGCCCATCGGCGCTAGTTCGGACTCAAACTGTTTTTCAAAGTGAGCGGCGTAATTTGCCTCGGTGCCAAAGGGATCGGGGACGTCGCTGATGGGAAGTCGTAGGTTTTTTGTTAGCAGATCTTTTTCCGGAAGGTTTGCGGGAACTTTCCGGAACGCATCGTAGTCATCCCAGCTATAAAGAAAACGAACTTTTCTGCCTCGGTTTCTCAAGGACCGTACAACGAACTCCACTGTTACTACTTCCCGAAAGTTGCCAATGTGAACCATGCCGCTGGGAGAAATTCCAGAGGCACAGACCAAGGTTTCCTTGTCGGGGTGCCTTGCGATAAGTTCATCGGCCGCATGATCGGCCCAGTGACGGCTCGGGATTTCTTCGACGGGAGTGGAGTTTTGTATGCTCATAATTTCGGAGTCTTATAACACTGCGCCAGGGGTTTCACAAAACACGATTCGTGCTCGCCCAATCTGAGCTTTTGCGCTACTTTGGGCGCAAGAAGCTCAAATGGAAAAGAATCGAATTTGGTTAGGCGTTTTTCTTACTATCGTAGCGGTCGGGGCCTATATGTGGTGGTCCGGGTCACGGACGGCCGCGCCAGCCGCTCCTGGGACCGAGAGCGAATCGCCCTCTGCTCCCGTACAGCTTGAAGCCCCTGAGGCAGCCCCTCCGGACGCTGGTCCCACGCTTACCCCTCCAAGCGGTCGGTCTGGGGGTGGTTTTGCGGATCCTAGGTCCCCGCACGTGGACAGCGCTCCTCCTCCGGGTTTTCAGAGTCCGCCGTCGAATTTGGAATCTTTTGGCTCCTCGAATTCCTACACCGGTCAAGCCGGGCAGGGGATGGATCCAGGCACCGCCCCTCCTGTTATCGACAATCCGGGTTTTGTGGCTCCGCCTCCTCCGCCACCCCAGTTCGACACCGAACCAGTTCCGTTTCAGGAACCAGTTCCTTTTGAGGAAGAGGCTCAGCCCTTCGACGGCACTCCGGAAAGTTTTGCACCTCCCGATGCCCCGCAACCCCAGGAAGATTACTAAAAGGAGCGCTTTCTCGAATGGCTTTTGATCGGTTAATTGCCTGGCGGTTTATGCTTCGAGGTACCGAACGAGGCCGTTTCAGTTCGATGACTCTTTTTGCGTGGATTGCGATCGGCGTGGGGGTAGGGACAATGTGTTCTCTGCTTTCCATTATGTACGGTCTGGAGTCTTCCTTAAGGGATAATGTTCTTCGGGCCTATCCGCATATCTTGATACGCAAGCTTGCCAGTGCATCTGGGAAAATCGACGTCGACACTCTCACCACTACCTTCGCGAAGCAAGCCGGGGTAGTTCGCGCTGTACCCTTTGTAGAAACTGAAATGATCGCTCAAACCTCTAACCGAACCTTGGGTATTGTGGTTTGGGGAATCGCCCCCTCGGACTGGCCAAGGATTCAAAGTGGACTCCGGGCGGGTAAAATTCCAAAAGCCGACGGTCCCGAAATTCAAGGGGTGCTCGGCGCAGAGCTTGCGAATCATCTGGGAGTAGATCTTCAAGATAAAGTGCAACTGATTTCGCCGCTGAGAAGGCAGGGGGCACTTGGGTCTGTTCCCATGGCCCATACTGTCGCTGTCTCGGGCTTCTATGAATCGGGGCACTATGACTTTGATAAGCAGTACCTTTTTCTGCCTATTGCCGATGCCCAGGATTTCGTCGGTAAAGGCGACGTCATTACAGGTTGGCAAGTTTGGACCGACGATATGGACGCGGCGGATGTCGTAGCCGCAAGTCTTCGTCCACTTCTGCCCGAGGGTTGGGAAGTGCAGAGTTGGACCCAGTTCAACGAAGCTCTCTTTCATTCTTTGAAGCTCGAACAACTCTCGATGTTTTTGATTTTGAGTTTTGCAGTAATTATCGCGGTGATGAATATCGCCATTACTTTGATGATGCACGTAAGTCACAAGCGTAAGAACATAGGTGTCCTTCGCGCTTTAGGGGCATCAGCTTCTCAGATTCGCCATATTTTCATGTGGCAGGGAGCTTTTCTCGGTTTGGTGGGAATAGCGTTTGGCACCTTGTTGGCGGTGGCGATACTTCTTTACGTTAAATACAATTATCAATTCCCCGACATCTACTATCAGCGGACTGTGCCCATCGAAATTCGTCCGTTCTCTATTGGCTTGGTGTACCTCGTGGCAGTAACGCTGATTTTTCTAGCTACCGTTTACCCTTCTTCAAAGGCTTCAAAGCTCGATCCGGTCGAAGCGTTGCGAGAATAGCGTCTTGGAGTCGGAACATGCGTCTTTCATCTTTGGGCGATGTTTCGTGGTCGTAGCCAAAAAGGTGTAGAACGCCATGAACTACTAAGCGCTGAATTTCCTCGCTCTCGGTAGTCTGAAATTCTGCTGTCTGATTTTTTGCAACTTTCCAGCAAATCAAGATATCGCCAATAAAGTTGGAGCCCGGCATAGGTGAAGAGGGAAACGATAGCACGTCGGTAGGTCGGTCTTTGTTTCGAAACCCAGAATTGAGTTTTTGAATTTGAGGGGCAGAAACAATGCTTACTGACACCGAATTAGTCTTTCGATTCTGAGTAATCTGTTTCCATACGAGGCTTGGGAGTTTTTCAATGCTGGCTTGGACTGCTCGTTTAATCAGTGGTCGGTACTTTATAGGAAAAGCCGCGCGAATTTGAACTTCAACGCTTAGGTGGCGAAGTGAGACGGTCATGGGAACACTCTAGAGTGTTTTGCGCTGTATTTCCACAGTGGCTTCACCGAGGGCCTGAGTTTGGCCGGGATACTCTATTCGGTGATGGTACAAAGAGAGCAGAGTTCGACTGATACATTCTTCAATAGTTTGGAGGTCTTTTAGGGTTAAGTCACAGTCATGGAATTGAAGATCTAGAAAACGGCGGTTGATAATATTGTGTACCATCGCCTGTATCTTTACCGCGGTGGGACCAGGTATGCTGCGAGTGGCAGCTTCACAGGCATCGGCAATCATTACTATAGCTGCTTCACGTGATTGGGGTCGAGGCCCCGGATATCTGTAATCGCTTTCGTTTACCTCTGATTCATTCCCGCCTTTTTCTTCTTTGGCTTTATTGTAGAAGAAGGTCGCCATGGTGGTGCCGTGATGTTGTTGGATAATGTCGTTTATGGGCTCTCCAAGACCGTGTTCCTTTCCCATTCTCGTTCCATTCTTGACGTGCGAGAAGAGGATTCGGGCGCTGATCGAAGGCGATAAATGATCGTGTGGGTTGTACTGAGGTGATTGGTTCTCAATAAAATAAAGCGGATTCGCCATCTTTCCAATGTCGTGGTAGTACGCGGAAACTCTTGCGAGTAGCGAGTTCGCTTTTATTCTGTCGGCGGCAATCTCTGCAAGGCTTCCTACCATGATCGAGTGGTGGTAAGTGCCTGGGGCTTTCATCATTAGGTTGTGCAATAAAGGATGGTTGAAGTTCGACAGCTCCAGGAGCTTTAGGTTGGTGGTGTAGCCAAACACTGATTCCAGAACTGGAATGAGAGTGCTTGAAAATATCGAGGTAAACAAACCACTCAGAAAACCGCCAGAGAAATGGACTATTGTTGCTTTCCAGTCAATCGATACCAACCCGAGCGATTGATAGAGGTCAAACCCCAGAATGAGAAACGCTCCTGCTAGCCCGCTCCAAGTTCCGCAACGATACAAATCGCCACGAGTCTTACACTGCCCTAGGCTTTGGATGCCCACTATGGAGACAGCAAAAACCCAAATTCCATAGAATAGATTTCCTTCTACTAAAATTCCGCCGCAGACCGCGACTTGTAAAGCGAACGTGATCGCGAGCTCTCGTCCCATGAGCAGCTGAATTAAAACAGCTCCGGTGGTTACCGGAAGCAGGTATTCGGCGCCGATGTTTAGACCGAGGCCGTTTAAAGCCGGCTGCAAGAAGGGAAGTGTCCACTTCATGCACGCTAGAGTCATTAAGCCAATCGCGCTAAAGACGAGCGCGTTTTTCAAGTTGAGTCTTAGGAAGCTGCGCCGGGAAAGATCCAGGTGAAAAAGAAGTAGGAAAAATAGGCATAGTATCGAACCGAGAATGAGGAATCGTTTTACCAATGCCGCAGTTGAGGTCAGGGAGCGCAGCGATTCGATGATGTCTGCTTGGCCTTCGGTGACTCGTTCACCCATGCGAACCAGAATCTGGCCTTTCTTGAGCGAGACCAACAAAGAGTCTTTTCTTCCGATGGCGAGCTTAAGCCGTTTCTCAGTGAGTTCGGTGTTGATTTTCAAGTTGGCGGGCACGATGGATTGGATAATTTCAGCAACCTGTTTGGTATACGGGCTCTTGTGCTTTGCTTTGCGTCCAGCCGCTTGGGAAATAAGTTGTCTTGCTTGCTCTGCACTCCAAATTCGTGAAACGTCGTTTATGAGCGTCTCTTGCAGACCTAAGTTAATTTGGCGAACAATGATTCCAGTGCTGTAGTGAGAGGCGAAAAGATCGGTCTCGGCTATCAAGTGGCCCAAGAGCGGTTTTGCTGTCTCATGAAAGACTTGTTCCAGCTCTTTAGAAAAACGATTTTTGATTAAGAACAAGGTGTCGGGTAAGGAGAGCGATTGGCCTGTTTCTTTTCGTATAATTTCCCGAATCCGTTCGGTCGACTGCCCCACGGGAGCCAAGCGTGTCTTTGCGGTGGAGGAAAAAAACTGCTGGCGAACCGTAGAAAATGTCTGGCTCCAGTTCTGGAGCCAGATCGCCAAGGCGGTTTCGTCATAGTCAAATACGGGTGCAGTTTTCTTGTAGAGTTGTTCTCGGTTTCTGCGTTGTGTTTCTCGGGGTTCGATTTCAATCGTGAGCGGGGATACCAAAGTGCTCTCGGCGATATCGCCTACGGTTACTGCTGGAAGTGGGCGCGTACGAGGTGAGGGAGAGACCAAAAGCCAAGCTGTTGCGCAAGCGACTCCGAGGCTAAGCAGGAACAGCGGCAATTCGCGAGAAGCCGATGGGTTTTGATTGGCGACGTGGCTTCGGCGGTGCGCATGTCCGTCAAAAAAGCGCGAAAGCGCGTCGTAGCCCGCGAGCCACAGGGAGCGTAGTTTCGCGAATTTTTGTGGTGGGCGAAGGCGCAAGGGTACGGTTCCTCCTATGCGTGACTTATCGGTAAAGAGGGCGAGGTACAGAAGTTAAATTGACGAAATCATGTCGCAATTAACGCTGTGAAGCAGCGCGATGCGTTAGCGCTCCGCGCCGTCCGGCGCTCAACTATTCGTAAACTTTCGCCGAGAAGAAAGATTGAAGAAATCTCGAAGAGGAAATGAATGAGCGACAAATATCAGATGGAAAATCGCAAGTTTTTGCACGATATGGCTACGCCGGTATCAATCTTAAGGCTTTTGATTAAGCGTTTAACGGCGGCACAAGAGGGCACTGGCCCGGAAGCGGACAAAGAACGTATTAAAGAATTTCTTCAGCGCGCCGCAGCAGCTATTGATTCTATTGAAACCCTTCATGCGGACTTCAAAAGCGCTTTGGCCGAACGCGAGTTAGAAGTGCCGACCAATAAGGCGGCCTGAAAATCAGTTCTGAGGGAGCCCCATGTCGGGTTTGACGGGAAAGAAAATTTTGGTCGTCGATGACGAGCGCGAAATGTGTAGCCTGATGGCCGACGAGTTTCAATTTGCAAAGGCTAGCGTTGAAGTTGCGTACAGTGGTCGGGAAGCTGTGGGGAAGTTGCAAAACCAGTCCTTTGATGTCGTCGTAAGTGACATGCGAATGCCCGACGGGGATGGCTTGTTCCTACTTCGCGAAATTAGGAAACCCGGGGGCATTCCCTGCACGTTTATTCTCCTCACCGGCTTTTCAGAGTGTGCCGTCAGCGAGTTGTACGATATTGGCGCCGACTCAGTTTTCCACAAACCGGTTGATTTAGATCGCGTCATTGCTGGAATCGGACGTTTGCTCCTGCCCATCGACAGTCGTCTCAAAACTGGTGGCGGTTGGATAAGCGAGAACAAACGTCCACCGACGGCAATCAAACGTGATGGACTAGGCGCGGCTTGGTTGAGTTCCGCGAAATTTGGTCGTTCGGGAATGTTTCTACCGGATGAGGCTCCCGCACTGCATTTGGATCAGGAAACAGATTTTAGCTTCTCTTTTCAGTCCCCTACAGAGGGACTGAGTTGTTTTTCGGGAAAAGGAATATGCCGCTGGGTTCGAAAAGCTCCCGATTCTGAAGGGCCAGCAGGCATGGGGATAGAGTTTATTAGTCTTTCGGAAGAGTCATTAGCTTTTCTGCTGAAAGTTTTGGCTTCCAAACCAACCTTGGCCTACATTCCAAAGAGTTAATTCAGTAATCTGTCAATTTGGTTACGAAGCCACGCCTGTTCCTCCGGCGTTAGTCGCGTGTTTTGTGGGCTTTGGTGAAACGGGACCATGCCATTGCTGTCTAGTGCCATCCCGACCAAGTGTTCGCTTGTGTCGTCGTAAGTAAGGGCTATAACTCCACCGGCAACTTTGCCATCGGCTTCTAAGTCTAGGGCAAAGTTTCCAAGATTTCCGTGCAGGACTTGTAAGTGCATGCCATCGACGCTGTTAGTGGGACGTTCAAAAATGTACAGCGTCGGTTCCAAACCCGCGCTGGCCGTTCTTAGTAGTAAGAACCGTCGAAGAATTCTTATTTGCGGTGTTCCATCCGAGAATTTCGGAGCCACCCGAAATGCCCTATCGTGAAGGGGTCTCATTTTTAAGTACTCTGGAAGAAACACCTGGGCATCTGCCGCAAGTGCTAGTGCGCCTTTAATAATTGCGGCTTGGGCGCTCGGGTTCGCGGCTTTATAGCTATTGGAGAGTTCCTTGAGTCTTTGGGCGTAAAGGGACCGAATTGTCGGATCGATTTCCTTCTTCTGCATTTCGTTTACGATTTGCGATTCATTTCGTGCAATGCCGATCTGCAAGTTCTCGGCATCAGTTGCCGCCAACGAAGATTTTGAGACGCCTTGACGACGCAGAATCTCTGCGTGACTCCCAAAGGCCCTGTGGTCCTTTACACCGTTTGCAATCGAAAATGGTGCTCCCGTTTTTGGAAAGACATCAATGCGGCCGTTCTCTTGAAAGACGTAGTGGGTGCCTAGACCGGTGGTGATACTTCCGGGCTTCGTCTCTAAGGGATGCGGGGCAGCTAACCCGACGATCCACTCTCGCGGGCTGCTTCGGTCAAACGCCGATCGTTGACTCAGGTATTGATCCAACGGAATTAGGTAAATCTTGATGTGTTTATATGCTCGCGTGAGACTGATAAAGCTTGAATCGAAATGATAGTCCAATTGGGCGGGTAGTTTGACTCCTGGAGGTGGGGACCACAAAACGTAGAAGCCCTCAACCATGTAGCGATGGTGAACAATCCGATGAATCGACTCTGCATCTTTTCGCTCGAGAAACTCTTGGTAGGGAACTTTTACTACCGGATAACCATCAATTTCGAGGTCTTTAACTGGATGAAGCGCAAGGCTCGCACCGTGGGATTGGTAGAACTGAGAGGGACCCAGCTCAGGGTTTCTGGGTGATTCTTTGGGGAGGGAAAGCTCCTCCTTGCTGGCGAGCTCCTCGAACGTTTTTATGCAGCTAATAAAAGAACGAGCGTGGGTACGTCGGGCTGGCCCCTCGCTCGCCGTAATAGGGGAGACGGTCAGTAGGGCAATTATGCAGCTAAAGCCTGTTTTCCATGGTTCTAAAAAGCGCACAGACACTCCCGGCCCATTTCGAAGCAATTAGTGTGCCCAAGACAGCTGTGGTCCGCTCGAATACACTAGCGCACTTCTAATAAAGCACGAAGGTGGTCAGATGCTACGTCGAGATCACCCGAAGTAAAGAATTCCTCTCCTGCGCATTCTCCAACTCCGATTAAATCGCCGGTGGTCGTAACTCCGCTGTTTACTAGGTAGCGCAGGCCTTCTCCATAAGTTTCGCCGGTCGCGGGATAAAACGGTAACCGTGGAACCAGAGAGACGGAAACGGTCGGATCAACCTCTATGCCACTGGGCCAAACTGTTTGAACGGGGAGTCCATTTGCTAGGGTGCTTTGAATGTTCAACAAGTCCTTAAGTGTAAAACTGTAATTTGGCCCATCAACTCCTATCAGCTCGTAGTTTTCAGTTCCGAGAGAATAATCGAAACACTTCAAGCGGTAAGAACGATTTTCGACAGAAAGGAAAAGAAAGTCCTCTTCGACTCGGGCGTTCAGGATGCTGGGAATTTCGTTCGCGAGTACCAGCAGGTATTCGTGCAGAGTGTCTTCAGATTTTTCTTTGGTGGAAGGATAAAACGCGTTTTGCAGCTCAATGCGTTCCGTTCGAATCTTTTGTGCTAGAGGATGAAGAGCGGGTTGCACTTTCCAATAAGCTTTTTGGACTTCGTGTTGAAGGTAAGGGAGGTCGTTCGATTCGGGAGCTGCACTGAGTTTTTCGCGGACTGAATCAATAAATTCAAAAGGTGAAACCGTGCGAAGATTTGGCTTTGCAAGTTCTTGAGCGCGGCGCCGGCGTTCTGGGTTTGCATCGTTTGCGTACTTGGGGGCAAAATCAATTGTCCGTTGCCCGAAGGAAAAAAGTTTAAGCTGCGCTTCAGTGCGTTTTTTAAACGAGCTGCTTCCCAATTCCTCAAACAGCGATTCGAGTTCGGAGTCCGTCGCCTGCTTTTCGCTCGGTGTTTCAGCCCAAGCCGAATTCGAGAGGGTCTGGGTAATGCTTATTCCAATAAATAGGATAAGAATTTTCATTGGGAACTCTTCATTTCAATGAAGGCCCCGGTTTCGCTTTCCGGTGTTGAAATGAACAAGTTTTTTATTTCTGTCTGCACGGTTTTCCCGTCAAGGCTGGGACGCTTGAAGCTATTCATGTCGACTTCCAGAATTTTTGGCGCGCTCAAAACGTAGGATAAATCCCAGCTTGTTTGCAATTGAGCGGCGGTACGTTCCTTTTTCGCTCCCTGGTTAAGAGTGGGGAGGTTTTCAAGGTAATAAGTTCGGAGGAACTTTCGGAGTCGGGCTGAGTCGGGAGGTAGAAGTGAAATAGAAGGGGGCCCATTCTTGAGGATATGCGCAAGCTGCACTTGCAGGTCTATCCAGACGATCTCCACAAGGTCCGCTCGGTAAAGCGAATCGCAGGCTTGCGCTAGTGCGACGTCGAAGAGAGTGGTTAGTACTTTCCTATTTCGTACTGAGGGGGGCATCTCATCCAAAAAATAGAACTTTAAAGCCGCCCGACCGAAATAGCCTTGGCGTCGCTCGCGTTCCAATTCGGCTTGGTCCGAGGGGGAAGGGTGTGCGATTTGCGCAAGGGCAGCAGTGCGGGGTTTTCGAGCCATCTCTAATAGGGTGGTTAGGAAATCGGTAACTTTCTCGGGGCACCACTTGGGGTGGAGGTGTGCAGTGGTGAAGACTGGAATGAGTATGAGAAAGGCATCCAAGGGGCTCTGGACCAATGCCGGTTCATCTTGGTCGTGCCAGATATCGGTTTTTACCGATTTGAGCATCTCTCTGAAGTCCGCCTCATTTTGGGGGAGATCTTCTTCACTCATTTTGATTTTAACGGTGGTGGTCTCCCTGGCCTCTTCCTGGCCCAAAAGGGTTTGTGAGAGGACTACGAAAAGAAAAATCCAAAAAACACGTCGCACGGAACCTCCCAAGGAAGACACCTTGAAAACGCCGGCTTATAGCATATTTTTTAGGTGCTAGTAGCTCAAAATAGATTGGACGCAGTTGCGAACGTATGCACCTAAACGGGTAAGTCCCGGGACCCCGATACGATTATTTTTAAGCGCAATTCTGGCTTGGCGGCTGGGCCAGAGCTCAAGCAACTCACCCCATTCCCGGTCCGTGGCTCCAATGTCACGAAATCGGCGGAAGACGGCCCCATGGTCGTAGGTTTCTGCGGCGGTGCGCTCCCACTTTGGGCCCAATACCGATTCTTCAAGTCTTACAATGAAAAGGAAAGTACCGGCGTCTTTGACAGAAAGAAGGGCTTGCTGCCCAAACCTTAGGGGGCTGCCGGAAAGTTTGAGTGCCGCCGTATAGAAGTCCTCCAGAAAACCCGTGCGTGCTGACGGACTCGCAAAGAAAGTATTCTTACCGTTGAGTAGTCCAATCAAGAAGGGCCGCAGAAGAAGTGGTTCGGAGTCCTCTGTGTAGTAGTGGCCTCGCCAATGTACTTTTGGGTCTCGTGGCCCTTCGAGCGCGGCACTAATGCCCTCGATCGCAGAGCCTAGGTTAGTAGTTTCGCTGGCGAATTCACGAACCGCCTCTGCAAAGACCGTTCTTTGGTCGGACATTTTCAAGCGGAGGTGGGGATGGCTAAGAGAGAAATATCGATTTTGGGAAAGAACTGAAATCGTCTGTCTTAGGCCCAGGTCAGATAGCATTTGGGCAAACGATCCATTGGCAGAAATAAGTCTATTGATTTCGGCTGTTTGGTGCTGGTCGGTTGCCTGCTCCCATTCCCTGACTTCACCGCACCACCTTTCCCAGGAAGCGCGTATGGGCTCGTTTGTAGCGTGCGCCGCCCACCGTGCCCTGTCGTCCCGAATTCGCATATGTTGGCGGGGTTTCTCAGGCTCTACTGGCTTACCGACCGAATAAGGAGAAGTGGCGTTCAAAATGCCCTGGTAGCCCTCAAGCTTATTCTTTGCCCCTGCCGATCCACACGTCAGAACAGCCAGTACCAAAACCCCGCGAACCAAACTCCACATACTCCAACCTCCACCGCCAGAAAAGCCGCGCAGAATCTCCCTGTCAAACTCGAAATGGTACGGCCTCCCTTAGCGATTCAAAGTGCCCGATTCAAAGTGCCCGTCGCATTTCGGGCCCTTTTGGTATGAGTCATCCAAGATGGCAGTGGACTAATTTCTACCTATGGGGCTCACTAAATTAGAAGCAGGCAAACCCAAATGGAAATTTAGCTGGCCGTCGGGGCCAACGGTGCATTGGGTTGTTCCCTCATAATAGTAGATGTAATCGGTTCTCTGCCTCATCACTCCCTTGGTATTCTTTTGCACTAAATCGAGCTTGCGTTGCAGGTTATCGACATGAACGGCGAAAGCGTCGATCGCCTTGGTATCCTGCGATCGGTCTACCGCCGCTCGGCAGTATTTCTTGAATAGATTGTTGCCGGCAGAAAAGTAGTCAAAAACCGTTTTTCCGCTACGGTCCAGTCTGTCGATAGCATCGGGGCTGGATCGTTCCAAGAACATCTGAAATACCCGAGAGTCTAGTGTCGCTCGGAGTGCCGCTTCGGCAAGCACTGAAAGTTCTGATTCAGAAGCGGCTGCTACCGGGCGCGAACTTACGCCCAAAGTCGTAGTACTGAAGTGATCTGCTTCGAAATCCAGATTTACTTTTGCCAGTACGAGGCGGACTGCATCTATCGCTTTTTCATCTAGTGTGCCCTTGGCTGCCTGGCGCTGATCGAGATCCTGGATCAGCGTATGGAGAAACTCCCTTGTGTTAAGGGCCGACGCAAGTACAGGATACTTTGAAATCAAACGCTGAAGCAGTACCGGATCCATCGTCCGCCACACTTCGACAACCGAAACTTTTGCCTCTTTCCAATAGGTGTCCAAAATCCATTCGATCACCGGAAGATTCCTTGATGCAATTGCGGCCTTAACGCCTGCTTCAAAACAGCGAGGATGTACCCCCATCGTAGCCAATGTTTTCAGATTGGCCACGTCGGAGGTTCCGGCATTTGCAATAAACGACTGGGTTCTAGTTTCTTTCTCTGCCGCAAGCCGCGCTGCTAGTCGAGCCGCAGCTTTCTTTTTCTCGACCTCGGCGATTTCGGCAGAAGTTAATCTTCGAAAGGTTAAATCCCACTTGTTTTTGACGTAGCTTCTGCAAGCGTCGTTCAATTCTCGGTCTGTAAAAAATACTTTGAGCTGATCAAAAGGATCTAGCGAAACTCGAACCTGATCGTGGGCGTAAACCGTAACTTCTCCGCCGTCCCTCTTCTTTATTTGACCATTGATGAGCCAAATTTCAGTGTTGTAACAAGTTCTCGGGGTGGAGTTTTTCCAGAAGTACTCTTTTTCTTCGCTTAGCCACTTTAGCGAGACTGCACCGAAGGGGGTGTAGAATAGTCTTAGATTTTTATCGATCAATACGTCGCGGTGTTTACGATTGACCTCCCGCCACTGCCCCCAGAAAAGGTTGCGGCGAGTCTGATCCGCACCAAATGAGAAATCTAGCGGCAAACAACCCAGGATAACTGTAAAGATTAGCAATTGGTGCATAGGCAAGTTCGGGCCTCCGTTTGTTATCCAATCGCGCACGAAGTTTGCTCAGTCAATTTAAATTTAATGTTTATTAAATAAAATCCAAGACCTAAAGAGTGTCGGAGACGCGACCTGTTAGGTTGGGGATAGCGTCCGGGAGGGAGACCGTGCGTTGCGGCGATGCACCATGACTTATCGTCTTTTTGCCGTTTACTTTGTGCCATTGGCATAACCTGACGGAGTTTCTATGAATATCAAATCGACCTTTGCGCTTGGATTCGGCTTTTTGTTGGCGGTTTCTGGTTTCGCGACATCTCCCACTGCAACGATTAAAGCGTGGAGCACCCAGTGCGGCGACTATAAAGTGAACTACACTATCTCAACCCGCACCCTGAATATTTCTTGGGAGGTCGGCGGCTTTGGGCAAATCAGCGGCACGTCTGTAAGCACACTCACTGACAAGTTTGCATATGAGACTTTGGACAATGGCATGCCCAAGGGAAAGTTCGTCGTTGAACAAGAGCTTGGCCTCAGAGTTCACAAGGTAAGCTTAATGTCCGAGGGGACCCATATTGCTTGCGGTCCTATGAGTTTCACACTTTGATGTTTAATTAGAAAAACTTGAAATCGCTCTACCGTTTTGTAAGGGTGAGGGAAGGCAATCAGCATTCATCTTAATATGAATACTGAAGAATTCATTTCGCTGAAGGCGAAATGAATATCGGGGTGGCGGGATTTGAACCCACGGCCTCTTCGTCCCGAACGAAGCGCGCTAGCCAGCTGCGCTACACCCCGAAATGAAAACGGAAATTAACCCTTCGCGCAGTACTAAGAAAGTTTTTTTTCCTCGGTCGCCCCGCATTTTCTGCAAATCTTTGGTCGGCCGGACTGGTGGTAGCCATTGAAGCTTGCGCATCGTCGACAGACCCACATCTTCTTTAAGCTTGTATAAAAAGTCAGCGCTACTGCCGGAACTAGAACCCAGAGCGCTTGTGGGGGGACGCCCAAATAAAGGGTCATCATTAAAAATAGAACGGCCAATACGACAGCTATAAACGGTAGAGCTCGGTTTCGGGTTTCTACTGGAGTTGCCGAGTTATTGATGAAAATGCCGGCAAGGAAGATGGCCAAGGTCCAAATAAATACAAAAATCAGGACTCTTTCTTGTATTCCAACCACATCCATAATAGAAACATAGGGTAACACGACCCAGAATGAATTCTGTTAAGTATCTGAAATCCTGAAGCTCCCCGCAACTATCGCGACGCATTAAATATCGTCGCGAAGTAGGGTATTTCTTTAGCCTTCACTCCACCTTTGTGCTACTGTTCCCGTTCTGTCGATACTGACCTCTGAGCAGGGCGCTCAATGGTTCCGTTCGGCGCTCAAAGACTCTTTGGAGGTCTAAGTAAAATGGGTAAAAAGTTGTATGTAGGAAATCTTCCGTTCTCCGCGACGGAAGGCTCGGTAAGCGATCTCTTTTCGCAAATTGGCGGAGTAGACTCCGTTCGTTTGATTACGGACCGTGACAGCGGCCGTTCTAAAGGATTCGGCTTCGTTGAAATGGCTTCTGATGAAGATGCTGAAAAAGCCATCTCGGAACTCAATGGCAAAGAATTCGAAGGTCGCGCTCTCACTGTAAATGAAGCACGTCCGCAAGAACCTCGGTCCGGTGGAGGAGGCGGTGGCTTCCGTGGCGGTCGCGGCGGCGGCGGCGGTGGTGGATTTGGTGGCGGCGGTCGCGGTGGCGGCGGCGGCGGTGGCCGTGGCGGCTTCGGCGGCGGTGGCCGTGGTGGCGGCGGCGGCGGGCGCGGTGGCTACTAAGTGGCCCGCGACGACTTAGCCAAAGTCGATGGAATAGTAAGCGATGTCCTTTCGGGTGATGTATTTCTCATCACCTTGAAAGGCGGCAAGACGGTAACTGCAAAGCTATCGGGTCGGCTGCGGAAACACCGCATTCGGGTCATAGCTGGGGATCAGGTTACGATTGGTATGTCGCCATACGATTTGTCCCATGGACTCATTGTAAGCAGACAGAGACTCGGCGCTCCCCCAGACAGAGCCTAATTCTCGCTAACTAATCCTATTTAGTTTCGGCCGGTGGTGGAAACACTACCGGCCGTTTTTTTATGCCCGCTTTTTTCTTCGACGTCGGGAGGGCAATGGCCTACTGAGGCGTGTCGTGCCTTGCTCTTGAAGCTGCGCCAGACAGCTCTGAATTTGACTTCGCATCGTCGGTGGAAGCTCGGTGAAGTGAATACCGTAGCGTAAGGGAGTGGTCGGCGTGCCATAGCAAACCCTGCCGGCGAGAGAAAGGGATGCGATGGGCGTATCTAGCTCCACCTGGACAGGCTCGTGCATCACCAAAGCTTCGTCTTTGGCTACTTCCACAAATACGCCGCCCTCAGAAATATTTTGGACCTTCACTTTGAGCGTTCGCTTGCCTTGTAGCAGGTTTGCGTCCCAATCCACGCCAAAGCGAGGCTTGGATTCCCACCATCGAATGCTGGGATCCAGGAAGGCTCTTCTAGTAGTCGGTCGAAGAAGATAGGCCAGCGTAACAACGGCCGCCCCTACTTGAGCCGCCATCCACCACCATGGGTAAAGGTTCGGGTGTCGGGTGTTTAGGTAGGTCGTCCCTACTATATTGGCCAGTTGGATGTAGACGTAAGTGGCAAGGCTCCAGTTTTTCACCGCAAAAATCGCTAAGCCAGAAAGCGGGAAAGCCAGAAAGAAGACGCCGAGATCCCAGCTTGGTCCAATCGTTCTAAGATGATTCGTTATTTCCAAGCCGGAACCCGCTAAAAACACCGCCAGGGCTGCGGTTTTTAAAATGGGCTCTATCCAATGGAAAATGGCTAGAACGACGATGGGTCGAGGTTTTTGAAGCATCAAGCTCCTTGGTGGATTGTACCTATTTTAGAGGGAACCTCAGGCGAAGAAGAGGTGCGCTGCGTAATCGTCGAGCTCGCTTTTCCATCGCTGGTTTCTAAGCGCCTTCCTTTTTTGTTTCATTTTTGATACGGTCCCGCCGCTTTTCTTTTCCCATTGTTAGAGGTGCTGTTTTGAAGACCCTACTTGTTCTGGATGATGAAACCCTAGTTCTTGAATCTGTACAGATGGCGTTGGCATCAAAGTACCGCCTAGTTTTGGCTAGTTCGTTTCAGCGAGCGGTGGTCCTTCTAGACACTGAAGACGTCGATGGGGCGATGATGGACATTAATCTCCAAACGCCGGATCGCACTGGAATTGACTTCTTAAGCCTGTTTAAAAAGCGCTTTCCGGAAAAACCTGCACTCATGCTTTCGGGACATCGAGAGATTGCCACAGTTGTAAAATGCATGAAGCTGGGAGCGGACGATTACCTGGAAAAGCCCTTCGATCGAGAAACGCTAGAGCTCAAGATAGACAAACTTTTCGCCGGAGCCCAAAAAAGCCGTGTCTACCAAAGGGCATTCGAAAAATCGGCCGCCGAGCACCAAATCATCGGGCGCGATGCCACGCTTTTAAAAGCTAAACAGACAATAGCCGACGCTGCGAATCTGCGTATTCTCTTTAACGGTGAAACGGGAGTGGGGAAGACTCCATTCGCTCGCTATTCCAACCAAGTGTTAAATGAAATCACCGGGACGGTCCGTCCATTTGAGCAGCTAAATTGCGCGTGTTTGGATATGGAGCGCTTTCAGGACCAACTCTTTGGTCACAAAAAAGGAGCCTTTACGGGCGCTATCTCGGACAAGCGAGGGTTAGTTGAGCTAGCGCAAGGGGGAGATCTCTTCTTGGACGAAATCGGTGAGATGTGCTTGCAGACCCAAGCGATGTTTCTCACGTTTCTGGATTCAATGGAATACTACCGTTTAGGCGATGATGTGAAGCGCCGTGCAGATGTTCGAATACTCTCTGCAACCAATCGCAATTTGAAAAAAATGGTAGAGCAAGGAACGTTCCGAAAAGATCTGTACTCGCGTATTTCCCAAGTGGTCGTCAATATTCCGCCATTAAGAGAGCGAGCAGGCGATATACCAGACCTCTTGGAGCACTTTATTCTAAAATACGCAGGCTTTGCGAAAAGCTATGATCCTGAGGTGCTTACTCTGCTTCGCGAACAGCGGTGGGAAGAGGGTAACGTTCGCGAGTTTCAAGATGCTGTCCAATACCTTTGCTTACGGGCCAGAGGGACCGAGAAGATCGAAATAGAGCACTTGCCACCCAATTACCTTAGCAAAGCGCAAGATTCCGCAGCTTGGGATCAGGAAATGGAAACTGCTACGGATGATTTTGAGCAAGTAATGGGCTTGGGCCTCGAGTCTTATCTCGATACCTACGAGAGAAGAATTCTTCAGAAGTGTTTAGACAAGTACGATGGCACGTTGGATGAAATGGCCCGCCAGCTTAAGGTTTCTCGACCAACGCTCTATCGGCGGTTGAAGCGGCATCGCATTGGCGCCCTTCGTGCGGACGTGCTGCACTAAGTGCCGAAAAAAGAAAGAGCCGGAAGTTCTCTTCCGGCTCCTCACTCATTGTGAATGGACACTCACGACCCCGTGGGTTGTGAGCGCCTCCCCCTATCGTTAAAAGGCAAAAACTTGTAACCCCAACCCCATTCTGACGGTAATCAATATTCCAAATTAAAGGCAAGCGAGAATTTTGAGTGGTGTCTAAATTCTCGGAATTTAAACTGTAATTCATGTGCGTTGGAAGGTTTCTTGAGAGGCTTTTTTCGATACACTAACGCCGATGGAACAAATTATCTTGATTGCTTGCTCGATAGTAGCTGGCGCCCTGGGGGCTTTGTTGGGGCTAGGTGGGGGGTTAATCGTAGTACCGGTTTTGACCCTGGGTTTTAACGTCGATATTCGCTACGCAATTACGGCTAGTCTCATTTCAGTAATAGCGACCTCTTCCGGTGCGGCCGCGAGTTTTTTAAAGCAGGGTTTTACGAATCTTCGCTTAGCCGTTTTTCTTGAGTCGGCGACCGTGTCGGGCGCGTTAGTAGGTTACTTTCTGGCGGGTAAGGTTCCCAACAGCGGCCTATTTATTTTATTTGGTGGAATTCTACTTTTTTCGGCGCTGATGATGCTGCGTCGAAGAGATGAAGTGCGTGCATCAGTGGATCACCCGTGGTCCAAGCGCCTTGGGTTTGCTGGCAGCTATCCGGGCCATAGCGGAAAGGCTATCTCCTATGGGGTGGAGAATGTCCCCATGGGATATTTCTGGATGTTTTTTGCGGGTATTTTGTCAGCGCTACTTGGGATTGGTAGTGGTGTCCTAAAAGTACTCGCCATGGATTCCGCCATGCGTTTGCCCCTCAAAGTGTCCTCGGCAACGTCAAACCTCATGATCGGTGTTACTGCTGCTGGCAGTGCGGGGGCCTATTTCTTAAGTGGGGATATTCGCCCCGAAATCGCGGCACCCGTGGCGTTGGGAATTTTGATTGGTTCATGGTTCGGAGCAAGGGCAATGACCGTGATTCCGTTAAGGCCCATGCGCTTACTCTTCGTGGGCGTACTTTTAGTTGTATCTGCTCAAATGATTTACCGGGGGCTTCGATGAGAAAAGCGAAGGAGCCTAAGAAGATGGATCAGGCGATTGGTCGGCTGCTGGGCCGCGGAGTTCTTGTTTCCGGTGGTTTGTTGTGTTTGGGCTGGGTGTTATCTGCGCAATATAGTGCAGATCCGTTTGTTCGTTTTCAAAGCTACGAACGAATCCCTCTTCGCTCTTTGCTACAATCTGCCGTCTCACAGGGGCAATGGGGACTGCTCCTTTGTTACATCGGGCTTTTTGTGTTGGTGGCGCTGCCTTCTTTGAGGGTTGCGCTAACAATGGTGCTGTTTCTTAGGCAAAAGCAGCCGATTTTTGCAAGCATTGCCGCGTTTGTTCTAGTTGTGTTGATAGCTAGCTTTTACTTCGGAATACAATTGTAAATTCGTTTAAAAGATAAAACCCTTTGCGTCCTTGATGTAGTCACGCAATGTTTTTTTGAGCACATCCGTGATTGCTTGAGTCGTCGGGTCCGTGGGATCTCCGGTCAACAGAGCTGCGCCGTACTCGATGTCCGATTTGTAATTCGCAAATGCGGCTGCTCCTTCTTTTGAATCGATGGTGGCCGAAAATGCGATTGTAGAAGGGGTCAACTGTACCGAAAATCCCATCAAGAAAAACTCTGCCGCTAAATCAATTCCCTTGGGATCGGCGTAGGAAAACGAAACGTCCCCTGAGGAAGTTCTGGTTTTGAAACCATTTGCGAATTCTCCCAGCACTTTCAGCTCGGTAGCGCTATCTACTGCAGGCGGAGCGCTGGTGGCTGCTGTGGTGAGAGCAATTTGGTCGGCTACGTAAGTGGTTCGTTTCTCGATGAGAGTTTGAATTGAACTTAGGACAGTATCAAAGTCCTTTGCTCGGCTGAGGTTTGTGAGCTGATCGCAATAGGCTTGATTGAAGGCTTCTTCGATTGCGCTCGAAGCTCCAGAGTTTATGGCGCTGGCGGAACAAGGATCTTGTTTCTTTATCAGATCTGCCGCGACGACCTTGACGAGTTCTAAGACTTGGCTCTTAAGCCGAAGATCTAACTTCAGACGAAGCTGGTCGTCGCTGCCTGCGGCACTCAGTATTTGCGCATTTACGCCGAGAGAGAGGTCACTTCTGCCCGATGGGGCCCAACGAGATCCCAGAACGGCAGTGCTTGCACTGAGGGACAACTTTCCCTTGTCAAGGTCGGATTCTTTGGTGTCAAAGCTCAACGCAAGGTGATCGATAAGATCTTTGCCTGATTTATCTTTCACCTGCTCCAGTTTTATTACTTCGCCGGCAATGGAGCTAAAAAGCGAATTGAGTTTTCCGAAATCCACCGGTGCCGCTTGAGCCACTACCGGAATTAATGCAAAAGACGCCCCAAAAATACGAAACAAATTCATTCTCTCCCCCAATTCAGCTTCTAGGTAAAGGGGGTTCGTTTAGGAAGTCAATTGCCTATCTTGCTTGGGCCACGTCATTGTCCCAGGCCATTTGCGGGGCCATGACGCCAATGTAGCCAAGTTCTGAAGGCCTACGGGTTGTGATGGCAACTCTGCCATTTAAATTTCCTTCTAGGGTGTAAACCACATTCGAAGTTTTTGAGTAACCCAGCACAGTCATTTTGTGGGAGTTCCCGTTGTTTCTCCACCATGCGAAAGTCCCTGCAATCGGACTCTGTGACGCTACGTTAGCGAGTTGGTTTCCGTTGAGAAACTGTCCATATCTTTTGTAATCGTTCGAGGGATTTTCCGAAGATAGTCTTAAGAAACGTTTTGCCGCCCAATGAGGGAACTCGCCGCACCATCCCCCGGGCGTATTGGCGTAAGGCACGTTCCCTAAGTTTCTTCCGCCGGTGCGCCAGCCGTTTGCCTCGGTCAAAAGTGTTGAAACAAAATTAAAACGGGCCCGAGCTAGTTTTGTGTTTCCAGAAGTCATGCCCCAATACGCACCTAGGTTAATCTTTGGCGTAATTTCCGTGCCCGCGGGATTGGTGTCCGCAATGGCTACTTTCATTTTGTAGACGGTTTCCGGATTCAAGCCATCTAGCTCAAAATACACATTGCCCTGTCGGTCGAACTGAAGTGGAACCCGACGTTGCTGAACGTCAGAGTCGTTGTTCGTATTGATATAGGAAATCACAATCCAAGGTTTTCTCAATCCAGCCAACTGGTCGGGTGGGACTGAAACTTTGGCAACGATGCTGTCGGTTCTGGGATTTTGCCGAGCAAATTCATAGTCGAATCCAATGGATCTTTGAGCGGGAGTATCCGAAAGGGGTCTGACTCGAGCGGGGGTGTGAGTGGGAATGGAAACAGAAACATTCTGCATGCTATGGTTTTGAGGCGTTGCTGGGACGCTTTGGTTCGTCTGGGGTTGGGGCTGAATTGGGGTAACAGGTTGAAGTCGGGTAACTGGCTGAAACCGGGAGAATCGGGCCTGTTGGCGCTGCTGCCGCAAAAACACACGCCCTCCACGTTGGTCTCCAAACCTCCGAGCGTAGGCATCGCAGGGCTGCAGAGCCACCAACGCAACCAATGCTGCGACTACTACAGGAATACGTTTACCCATAACTCACCCCAGTGACAAAAAAGGGCTGCAACGCTGGGGCCAGCGCTTTACGCACGAATACGGGCCTGAACACAAGGTGTGTGCTGAGAAGCTTTATACAGCGCTATGTTTCTCTGGCAGTGGCTGTATAAACCAAGCTATTTCGAGGGGTTAAGTTTGGTCTTGTGCACCGAATGCCCATTATGATACGGGCCCCGCCTATGAAATTATTTGCCTTGGCGGGGCTATTGTTCGCAGCACTCCATTGTCCTGCCGCTTTTCCATCCTGTTTAGATGAAATATTCAAGGTCGGCTCACCCGTGGGGACGCTTCTCGACAAGGAGTTTTCGGCGCGGGTACTGGGTCCCTTGGGCGAACTCGTCGCCCTAGAATCGGTTACCAGCGATCCAGAAGCCCTCACTGCTGCAGCCGATGCCATTCTTAGTAAGATGCGGCAGGCCGGTATTTCGGACGCGCACCAAGTAGTAGTGAAAAATGGAGAAACAACATCAGCGCCATACCTTTTGGGTTCAGTCCGTGCTGCGACCCCGGGGAAGAAAACCGTGTTGGTTTATGGTCATTATGATGTCGTCGCCATCGGCGGGTTAGATGAGTGGAATAGCGACCCATTCAAAATGCAAATTCGTGATGGGCGCGTGTATGGCCGCGGAGTGGCGGACGATAAGTATGCCATTGCGGGGTTGTTGGCCATTGTGCGTGCGTCGATCGAAACGGGCGTTGAGCTGCCATTTAATTTGGAAATTGTTCTAGAGGGTGAGGAAGAAAGCGGCTCGAAGAGTTTTCCGAAATTCATGGAACAGTTCCTTACCCATCGTCCGGACTTGATTGTGGTTGTGGATATGGGCAATGAAATCCCCGGAGTTCCATCGATCACTAACTCCACAAAGGGTGCTATCGAAGGAACTCTTAGGGTAGATGTTGCAAGCAAGTCGGGCCACAGTGGTTTAAAGGCGAATCCGCTGGACCCACAGGCGATTGCTTTTCGCCTTCTTGAAAAAATTGCGCCAGAGGGAGTGGTAATCCCTGAGCTCCAGCCCCCTCCACCCTCTGAAATTCTTGAGCGAAGTCTGGCCCGGCTGCCGTCTTTTGATCCAACAAAGTACGCGGAGCAAGTTGGCCTACTTGCTGGGGTGAGTTTTCCGAGGGGATTTGCCTCGCCCGCACACTTTCTTACTCTGGCTACTGTACTTACTACCGACCTACCGAACCGGCCCGTAAGTGGCGTGTGGGCAACGGCGCCGTGGGCTGAAGTGCATTTCGTGCTGCGGTTGGGGCCTGGAATCGATCCCGAGAAGGCGAAGGCAATAGTTGAAGCAAAAATGACAACAAATGTGGCGAGCGGTGTGCCAGCTTCGATTCGTTGGCATCAAGCTTCTCCATCTTGGAGTACGCCCGCTGATGGTCCAGCCTTGCAACTTGCAGCTAATGTATTTGGCCGCCAATTCAATCAGACGGCCGTGGTGCATGGGGCAGGGGGAGGGGTGCCCATACTTTGGTCCCTAAGCCAGCAGGGCACAATACCTGTTGTCGGATTTGGCGCATTTGACACTCAGAGTGCGTTACACGGACCAAATGAAAGTCTCGATCTCAAAACTCTAAAGGATACCGTTCTTGCTACGTATTATTTCTTGCTAGGGTACGGCCTGGGGTATTAATCGCGGTCTAGAAGTAGTAGCCGATATCCCACACCAAGTTCCGTTTGAATAAGGTCGGGGCTCTCGTCGTTGGTGCGCAAATGCTTTCTCAGCTGGCCCACATACACGCGCAAATATTGCGTGTGTTCTGTAGCGTTGGGACCCCAAACCAATTGGAGTAGCATTCTGTGGGTGACAACTTTACCGGCATAATCCGCAAGGACTTTCAGTAGCTCGTACTCCGTTGCACTTAGCTTCACTTCTTTCCCATTTACACGCACAATGTGCGCTCCACGGTCTATCTCCAAAGGTCCAGACCGAAAAACTGGCTCAGCGGTTGGCGAGCTAGAATGCCTGATAGCCACGCGAATCCTGGCAAGTAATTCGGGAACACTAAAGGGCTTGGTGACGTAGTCATCGGCTCCTACGTCTAGTGCCTGAACCTTTTGTTCTTCACGATCCTTAACGGTCAAAACAAGAATCGGCGTCTTTGACCATTCTCGAAGCTGCTTGAGTACTTCCATTCCCGCCATATCGGGCAAGCCAAGATCGAGTAAAACCACATCAGGACGTCGAGCAATTACCTCTGCAATTCCCGATTTGCCATCGGCACTTTCAAAAACTTCAAAGCCATGTGATTCAAGGCTCACCCTAAGAAAACGGCGAATAGAAGCTTCATCGTCGATGATCAAGATTTTGCTTCGGGTAGTAGTCATACTTATATATTGGGTACCTTATCCTGCCACGCAGGAAGGGTTATGACAAAAACCGTTCCCTTCTTGTCCGAACGTCGTCGAGCGGAGATCTGGCCGCCATGGGCCTCTACTATTCCCTTTGCTATAGACAATCCGAGTCCCACTCCACCCGTAGGGGTGCCGGCTCTTCGATAAAACTTATCAAACAATTTCGTTAGTTCATGTTCAGGGATTCCTTCTCCTTCGTCCGCCACCGAAATGCTTGCCATAGCGCCTTCCGCGGGCCGAATAGAAACTCGAATTTCATTTCCTGACGAGTACTTTAGTGCATTGTGGAGCAGGTTTTCCACGGCACTCCTCAATAATCCTGTGTCGACGGCAGCATAAACTTCTTCTCCCTCCACTGTTACCCTCAATGGAGTCTGCTCAAGCTGCTTCCAATCGCTGACAATGGCTTGAACGGCTTCGTAGAGCCCCACCAACTCTTTTTTTAAATCTAGCTTGCCCATGCTCATTCTAGACGTGTCGAGAAGGTTTTCCACTACGTGATTCAGTCGGCGGCTGGCGCGAACTATCTCTTCGGTCAGTGGTTTGCGATTGTTTTCATTGCGCGCCGTCATCGGATCCTCAAGTGCCGTGGCTGCTCCGAGGATTGAAGTAATAGGGGTTCTAAGTTCGTGTGAAACCGAATCTAGGATGGTCTGGTAGAGTTTTTCGGATTCTTCTACAATTCTTAAAGTTTCAGTTTGCCTCTGCAAAAGTTCACGCTCCAGAGAAATGGCTATGCTGGCAGCGGCAGATTGTAAAACTGACTCTTCTTCCATCAAAACTCGCTTTGTGTTGCTAGGGTAAAATAGCAATACACCGAGCGTACTTTTTGTTCCTTTTACCGGTAAGCAAAATACGCCGCTTGCAGATAGTGTTTCAGTGCCTATTCCTGCCTTCTTGCAGTTTAGTACCACCCAATGTGCCACCGCGAGTTGCTTCTCGTCAGGTCTAAACGCCGATTCTTGATAGCCGCAGTCCTTTAGAGTCCCGTCGCCAGATTGTATGGTGAGCCGGCACATTCCCCCGAGAGTGCGTTCTACGAACTGGGTGGTTAAGGTGCCAATTGACTCAATTCCACTTGCACTAGCCAGTTCGCTGCTAAACTCATAAAGAAGTGCAGTTTGATGCGCACGCTTTTTTAATTCATCTGCCTGTCTGCGGATTTTCGAAGTCAAGAAGCTGGCAGTAATTGCCACCGCAAAGTAGGCGACAATCATCATGACATCGGCCACCTCTTTTATTGCGAAAGTGAACTTCGGTGGAATAAAGAAATAGTTCCAGGTCAGAGCACTGACGAGTGCGGCAAACAGTGTAGGGCCTCTTCGAACAAATCCCGCCACTGCGATTACTGTAAGCAGAAGAATAAATCCAACCGCTTGGTACTTTATGATTGGTTCAAGTCCATACCCAATTGTAGAAACCACTGCAATCGCCAGAAGTGTATTAGAGTACGAAGTGAAGTCTTGCAGAGGTTCGGGAAGTTTAAGCTTAAAACCAAATGCGCTTCGCTTTGGTTTGCGAACCTGCCGAAGGACATGGATGTCTATTTCGCTCGTTTCGCTGACAAGCTTATCTAGAATTGTACCTCCCGAGAACAGGTCGCTGAAAAATCGTCTGTCCGGCCTTCCCATTACGATTTGGGTTACGTTCTTTTCTTCAGCAATTCGGCGAATGGCAGAAGGAACGTCGGTGTCTCTGACAGTTACCAGCTCCGCTCCAAGCTCTCTTGCCATGTCGAAGTGCTTGCCTAGAGTCGTTCGGTCTTCCTCGGAAAGCGGCTCGCCTGTGTCGATATAGAGCGCAATCCATTTCGCTTCTAAATTGAAAGCCTTTCGCCTTGTGGCGCGAATTAGGCGCCGGGAATAGGGGCTGTGGCTAATAGCGACCAGCAATTTTTCCCTAGTGTTCCAGGGCCCAACAATATGCTTTCTGAGCATTTGATCGTTGAGTTCCCCCTCAACCAATTCGGCGGTGAAGCGCAGAGCGAGTTCTCTAAGCGCAAGCAAGTGCTCTTGCTGGAAAAAGCCATCAATGGCTCGCTGAGCCATATCTCCTAGGTAGATCTTTCCCTCTTTTAGCCTCTTTAGGAGCTCCGTCGGGGGGAGATCTATCAATTCAATTTGATCGGCCATTTCGAAAAAAGAATCCGGAACCGTTTCCGAAACCGTCACCCCAGTAATTTGTTTTACTAGGTCGACCCGACTTTCTACGTGCTGGACGTTAACGGTGGTGAATACGTCGATTCCTGCGTCTAGAATTTCATTTACGTCATGGTAACGCTTACTATGTCTGCTCCCCGGTACGTTGGTGTGAGCTAGTTCGTCAATAAGCACCAGCTTTGGTCTTCGTTTTAGAATTAGTTCGACATCTAGCTCGTCGAAATCCTTGCCGCGATAGTCGATTCGCTTGCGCTTTAAGACTTCCAGTCCGTCTAGAACAGCCAAAGTTTCTTTTCGAGAGTGAGTTTCGACTATCCCTACCAGGACTTCACTGCCGTTTCGTTTGTGTTCTTGGGCTGCCTGCAGCATTGCATAAGTTTTTCCGACCCCCGGGCACATTCCGAAAAAAATTCGCAGCAGACCACGTTTTTCTCGCTTCTGCTCGTTTACTATTGAGCGAAGCAGTTGGTCGGGATCAATGGGTTTATCGTCAGTCATTTTCCAAATGTTTCATCCATCTGAAGATTCAATTTAAGGACGTTCACTCGTGGCTCACCCAAAAATCCTATCTGAGGAGGCTCTACATTGTTTCCTACCAGTGTCAAAAGCATATTTTCCTGTTGCGCATTCAGGCTTCTAGCTTTTGCGACACGGGCGATTTGAGCTTTGGCTGCCAACGGGCTGATGTGTGGATCTAGGCCACTTCCGGACGTGTATCTCATTTCTGCAATCAAGCCCTGCTGTTCTGCTAGTTGAATACGTTTGATTAGCTGTGCTGAGGTGGGGCCTAGATTGGAGGCGGCGCTGGCTGCCGAGTCATAATTGTTCGCCGACGGCCTTGGCCAAAAGTAGCGGGATTGGGTAAAGGACTGCGCAAGAAGTTCGGAGCCGATTACTTGGGGTTGATTGGCTAACAAACTACCAGTTGCCTTAGCTGGAAAAAAGAACTTCGCGATGAGTGTGATGAGTAGCGGGTAGAGAACTCCAGTCACTATAGTAAAGCAAAGTATTGCTCGAGCACTGGTCATCCACGTTGCTTTAAAGGTGTTCATACAAGCCCCACAAAAACGATAAATAGATCAATCGCCTTAATCCCCAGAAACGGCGCGATAATGCCTCCCAAACCATACCGAACGAGATTTCTTCGCAGGACCTCAGAGGCACCGAGCGCCTCGTACTTGACTCCCCTTATGGCCAGTGGGATTAGCGCTGCGATGATAAGCGCATTGAATATTACAGCACTCAGAACGGCGCTCTGAGGCGAGTGCAGGCCCATTAGGTTGAGGTTAGCGAGAGGGCCGGAGTGAACAGTACTTCCATAGAGCCCCGCGAACATGGCTGGGATTATGGCGAAGTACTTCGCAATATCATTGGAAACACTGAAAGTAGTAAGCGCACCCCGAGTCATCAAAAGCTGTTTTCCCGTTTCTACAATTTCGATGAGTTTAGTGGGGTTGCTGTCCAAATCCACCATGTTGCCGGCTTCTCGAGCGGCCTGAGTTCCGGTGTTCATGGCGACGCCTACGTCGGCTTGTGCCAAGGCGGGAGCATCGTTGGTTCCATCTCCGGTCATGGCGACGAGGTGCCCTCTGTTTTGCTCATCGCGAATTCGCTGGAGCTTGGTTTCAGGTGTTGCTTCGGCCATGAAATCGTCAACGCCAGCCTCGGCCGCGATGGCGGCTGCCGTAAGCGGATTGTCTCCGGTTATCATCACCGTTTTGATTCCCATTTTTCTTAACTCTGAGAATCGGTCGCGAATGCCTCCCTTTACTACGTCCTTTAGATGGATCACTCCCATTGCACTATTTCCATTCGATACAACCAGAGGAGTTCCGCCACTTCTGGCGATTTCATCGGTAACTTGCTTTATGGCAGCCGGAAACGTGCCACCTAAGGAATCGATATGTCTTTCGATAGCATCACGAGCTCCTTTGCGAATGCTGATCACTTTTCCGCTTTCGGTAATGTTCACGCCGCTCATCCTGGTTTCCGCAGAGAAGGGAACGAACTGAAGTTGAGTGGGCTGGTAGGACGATGCTCGAAGTTGGTAACGCTCTTTTGCCAAAACGACTACTGATCTCCCTTCGGGGGTTTCATCGCTAAGGGACGCTAACTGGGCCACCCGCGCCAGCTCGTCGACCGCAATCCCAGGAGCGGGAACGAAGTTGGTGGCTAAACGATTGCCCAGGGTGATTGTTCCTGTTTTATCGAGTAGGAGTACATCGATGTCTCCGGCTGCTTCGACTGCTCTGCCGCTTGTAGCAATGACGTTTTTCCGGATTAACCTATCCATTCCGCTGATGCCAATGGCGCTGAGCAGTCCGCCGATGGTTGTGGGGATAAGGCACACGAGCAAAGCCACCAATACGGGTATAGTGACAACGTTTGAAATATCCTGGTTTGCAGACAGTGCTGAATAGTCGGCAAATACTTTCAAAGTCATGACTACCGCAAGAAAAATAATAGTTAATCCGGAGAGCAAGATACTCAAAGCGGTTTCGCTGGGCGTTTTTTTCCGTTTAGCCCCTTCAACTAGCGAAATCATTCGGTCGACGAACGAGTGCCCGGGTTCAGCGGTAATTACTACTACGATGCGATCGCTAAGAACTTTTGTGCCTCCGGTGACAGCGCTTCGATCTCCTCCGCTTTCTCGTATTACAGGCGCCGATTCACCCGTAATGGCTGATTCGTCTACTGTTGCAATTCCCTCAACTACTTCACCGTCAAGGGGTATGGTATCACCAGCAACACACACTACACGGTCGCCCTTCTTTAACCGGTTCGCAGGCACCGTTTCTACTTGTTGCCCATGGAGACGCTTGGCTATGGTTTCCGTTCTTGATTTTCTCAGTGTCTCTGCTTGGGCCTTTCCCCTTCCTTCTGCCAAACTCTCTGAAAAATTTGAAAATAGCACCGTAAACCAAAGCCAGACCGAGATCTGAAGTTCAAAAGCAGAAAACTTCCCCTGGATGGTTTCAAGCAAAAGCAGGAGCGTTGTAACTACCGCCCCGATGAGTGTGACAAACATTACCGGGTTTTTATATTGAGAAGCCGGCGCCAGTTTCCGGAACGCATCTAAGACTGCATTCTTGAGAATCTCGGTATTAAGAAAGCTATTTTTCATTTTAGAACCCCTTCCCCTTCATCCATAAGAAATGTTCCATAATTGGCCCAAGCGACAATGCTGGGAAAAAGGAAAGGCCGCCGACGATAAGTATTATCCCAATGAGTAAGAGCGCGAACGTGGTTGAGTCAGTACGAAGCGTCCCTGATGAAGGGGGGCAGATTTTCTTCCGGCTTAGACTCCCCGCAATGGCGAGGACCGGAAATATCACCCCAAACCTACCAAGAAGCATGCCGATACCTAGAACCACATTGAAGTACGGTGTGTTGGCATTTAATCCGGCAAACGCACTGCCGTTGTTTCCGGCAGCTGAAGTAAAAGTGTAAAGCATTTCGGAAAGTCCATGGGGCCCTTGCGAAGATAGGCTGCTTAGGGCAATAGGCAGAACCATCGAAAAAGCGGCGCCAAACAGGATAGCAAGATTCGGAATAAGAATCGCTATCATCGCCATTTTGATTTCGTTGGCCTCTATTTTCTTTCCTAGGTACTCTGGGCTTCGCCCGATCATTTGGCCCGCGATGAACACCGCGATGATGGCAAATATCACCATGCCATATAGGCCCGAGCCAATTCCGCCGAAGATGATTTCTCCCAGCATGATGTTGAACAGGGCAATGCCGCCAGAAATGGGACTCAACGACGAATGCATGGCATTTACCGAGCCATTCGAGGCAGCAGTAGTAAATACCGACCAGACTATTGAATTGATAACCCCGAATCGCGTTTCTTTGCCCTCCATAGATGCGCCTAGGATGGCGGGATTCGATAAGGTCTCCGACCAAAGCGACACCGAAAGTCCTGCGATCAGCAAGAATGCCATTGTAAAGAAAAGCAAAGCCCCATGTTTCCGTGCTTTGATCCACCGTCCAAAGGAAAAGGGGAGTGCGGCGGGGATGAGAAGAATCGCGAGTGTCTGCAACCAGTTGGACAGCGGTGTTGGGTTTTCGAATGGGTGAGCGCTGTTGGTGTTGAAGAACCCTCCGCCGTTGGTTCCAAGTTGTTTAATGGCAATTTGAGAGGCTGCTGGTCCTTGAGGAAGGATCTGAATCGCGCCCTCTAGAGTTTTTGCGGGAATGTATGCCGATAGGCTTTGTACTACGCCTTCGCCGACAAGCACGATCGCAAATACAACCGAGAGAGGTAATAGGACGTAAAGAGTGACTCTCGTGATGTCGGTCCAAAAATTTCCTATTTCTTGTGATGTGCTATTGCGTAACCCTCGAGCTAGAGCGACTAGCACGGCCGTTCCGGTAGCAGCGCTGAGAAAGTTTTGCACCGTCAGTCCCATCATTTGAACTAGGTAGCTCATTGTCGATTCGCCGCCGTAGGACTGCCAGTTGGTGTTGGTAACAAAGCTGGCTGCTGTATTGAATGCGAGGTGCCATGAGAGCCCAGGTAGAATTTGGGGATTAAGCGGAAGTGCCCCTTGAGCCATCTGCAGGACAAAAAGGAAAACAAACCCTGCGAAGCTAAATGCCAGTACTGAAAGCAGGTACTGCTTCCAGTGCATTTGGGAATTTTCTGTAACCCCCATGCACCGGTAAAGTGTGGTTTCGATCGGCCTTAGAAAACTCAAAACGTGGTTTTCAGCTTCTAATACCTTGGCTATCCACTCGCCTAAAAACGGGGAAATTAAGAGAAGCGCCGCCAACAGGGAGATGATTTCGAGCATTTCATTCTGGCTCATGGGTACCTCAAAAATTTTCAGGGTAGAGTAGTGCGTAGAGCAGATAGCCGAGCAAGGCGATCGCGATAGTTCCCACAAAAATATAATCCATTTCTGTTCTCCACCTTGGATTGTCGGTTATTGGAGGTAAGAACGGCGCAAAGAGGTGGGGTGGAGTGATAAAGATTGTATAAAAGTCCTGGGAAGTAGTGGTACTTGATTTGCAAATATGGGGACCGGAGCAATACTTGGCGCACCGTATTCTACAAGTGGTTCGATGTTCTAGCCTGATTTGGGCTTTTCTGCTCCTTTGCACGCCTTTATTTGGAGAACAGTCCTGTCACACTAATTTCACTCGGTTAGCCAAGAAGGCAATTTATCATAGCGTCGCATTGCCGGTTCGAGCCGCCTATCACGCCGGGAAGGCGCTGTTTTATCCTGTAGCGGGTCCGATCGATATTGCCGCCCGGGTCGGACATCAATATTTTCACAAAAACTCCAAACGTCCCGTTCGTGCAATCGTTGAGCGATTGGTGAAAGACATCCCTCATATTGTCCTTTTCGGGGCCCTTTGGCTTGGCGGCCAAGGCACTCACATTAGTATCGCCGAACTTGATAGCGCTTCGGATGCGGCGTTTGGTCCACCGCCCCCGGGGCCTGTTTTATTGGTAGACGGTTATGGACCATCAGACATTTTTTCTGTTTCAAATTATGTTGAATCACGCTCCAAGCGATATCCAAATGCCCACATTATTCGGCCTGTTGACTCTGGAGACTTTTTGAAACAGCTCAAAGAGTTTTCGTTAGAGCACGGACCGATAGCAAAACTCGAATATTATGCGCATGGGCAGCCAGGTGAAACAGCCTATACGCAGCATTTTGGGATTTGGTCCGATGAGTTGGCCAAAACGGGCGCGGTTTCCGTCGATAATAACGTAATCGATCCGAGAGGAATTTTTGCGAAAGATGCACAAGTTGAATTTGTATCCTGTTCTTTTGGCGCTGGAATGAGGGGTGATAACTTTTGTAACTCTTTCCACAGTGTGATGTTAGTGCCAAATGGGGGTGGCAATGTGGCCATTGCTAACGGCACGGTGTTTACAACCCCATTGGAGATTCTTGCCGCCGCTCTCGGAGCGGCGCCGCCTCCCAAGTGCCTACAGAGCTTCGAGGGAATGACGGAAAAACCATCCGTGGTTTTACTAAGTTTGTTTAAGGGGTGGCCATACTTTGCGCCAGGTCCCTTAACGGGAACTCCCTGGGTGGCCAATGGCGTGAAAACTACTCAGTCCAGCGATCGCTTCGTTGAATTTCGTAAGCGCGTCAAAATCAGTGAAGACAGCATTTTAGAACCCGTCGTCGCTAGGCTCAATGATTTCGACAGAGGTCTTGGGAATGTAATACTAACTGAAGAGTTAACGCGGGAATCGAAACAACAACTTAATTTAAGACTTGGCCGATTCGCAAAAACAGAGCTTGTCCCGATGTTGAAGTCGATCATGGGGGAATTCGAAATGGGTTTCACTAAAGAATATGACCGGCTTAAACACGAACTGGACCGAGGAGAATTGACGGCGCAGCAATTTCAACTTCTAACCGTTGAGTTGAAGGAGATAAACAAGGCAACGAAAGCTCGGTTGGCAGATCGGTTTCAATGGGAAATTTCAAAATTTCGCTGGATTACCTCTGTTTCCAAAATTCCTGACCTTGATTAACCTAATTGTCTATAGCATCCAGAAACTCGAAGATCGCTTTGATGGCGTTGTCAGGCTGATACCGGGTGCTAGCAACCGGAGAAAGTATGTTATGCCCAGCGCCTGAAATTTCTTTGTAATAAATGTGCGGGTATTTTGCAGAAAGGTCCCGATAATGGCGACGAGCGTCAACGGAAACCTCCGAGTCGTGCTCTCCGATCAATACGAGCGTCGGCGTTCCATGGAAGGGGTCGCCTTCGCCGTGATGCCATGTCATTTGGCCATACATCCTGTTCACCCAATTAAACGCCGGCCAATTGGCGACAAAATAATCAGGGTGATGGGTCGGAAGTGAGGCTTCACGATTAAAGGCATCCACACTATTTTGAAAGCCAACTTCGGGGTGCAAAAACCCTATGAAAATCTGTCCGTGTAGTAAGCCAGGGTGGTGGGCATTCACATCGGCGACGAGGCCACAAGAAGCGCTCTGGGCGAGCCAAACACGCTTCGATTTGGGAAGTTCGAGTTGAAGGCGTTTTTGGGTCTGCGCTAACAAAAATCGCGTGTCCTGGAGCGTTCTGAAGTCTCCGAACCGCCGCGCATTCGTAAATGCCGTGCTATTTCCAGATTCGGGAAGATCGAATGTTTCTGCATACAAATTCAGTGCTGGCGATCCTTTTGCTTCTCGCTCCGAATGAAGTCGTCGTCCTGTTTTATCCAGGCCCAAAAAAGTGCGGAGCCAAGTTGCGGTTGTGCCAGAATGACTTGTTGTTTTCGCTCCAATCCCATGGCTCAACGTAAGAGAGAAACGAGGGCGGGTTGGGATTGCAGAAGGATAGTAACGATACGAACGCAAAATCGGATCGTACCTACCCTCAATCCCCTTCAAGGGTTGATCTCGGTATTTCAGGTCAAAACGAAGATCTTTAAGGAGCACACTATCGATTCCTAGAAAGCGCGCTACTTTCTTTAAAAAAGTGTCTGGCTGCGGTTCAGGTGCTATAGGGCGAGGCAGCAAATCAATTTTTCCACGGGATGCGGACTCCAGAATGTGCCAGCAGTAGTATTCCCGGTCACAATCGCCCCAAAGGTCACGATGGGCTAAACTAGAAACAGAATAGACGAGACCCACGAGTCCCAGAAGTATGAACCGTCTTCGCACGGGTGGGCTTATAGCATGATGGGAATAAAGGACCAATAAGTTCTAAATTTGGGTTTAAGCTGGTGGACCCGACGACCATCGAAGGCGCTACCTAGGCAACAAATACCACGCTTTCAAATAGTTAAGAAGGATATGTCAAATAGTTCGGCGCGACTCCTTTAAGAGGTTTCTTTCGCTGAGAAGAGTAACTGTTTCAGGTTTTCTATGTGATTCGGATCAGAACGGGGTCCGGCTTCAAGTGAAATTGGGTTGTCAGCCACGTCCGTTAATAGAAGATCACAGTCTAGATACTCATAGTCGCGTCCTCGTGCGTGGCCCTTTTTACTCTCACTATTGTCTCTTTTAATCCACTGGATCAGACGCCATTCACTATCTAGATCATGTGAGGCAATTTTGAACTTAGCTGATTGAACGACTGCAGCAGTAAGTATTATGTTCGCCATCTGATCAACGCATCTCGGACAAGAATGTCTGGTTTTCGAAATTTTATCGGCGAGAATTTGTATGTTATTTAACGTTTCTGCTACGACTGAGAGTTTCTGGGAGAGATCATACACAACTTTATACAACAAATTTTCTTTGAAGACCTCCGACTTGAATCTTAGGCATACTCCTTTTCCTTCCTGGCCATAATCCTTCCAATGCTTTTCTGATTCAACTGATGAGAAAGAAGTTATGAAGCAATTTATTCGCAACGCATCTCGCTCTTTATGCAGTAGTCGAATTAATGCGCCACGCACTTCATTGGGCCTCGTTGAAAAAGAAAATTTGTTTCTCTGTAATTCTTCGGCGAATAGTTGGATGCCGTGTCGAATTTCCTCCAGGTCAGTTAGTCCTTCATATCCTGTCGCTCGAAGTTGCTTATGAGTTAAAATCGAGGTGGCTGCTGATATTGAGGTGAAGTGGAATAGTTCTGGTGGCGGTATTTCCTTACGCGTCACCAGCTTTACCCGAAACTTGTCTACTAGAGCTACGCAAGCACGCATTCCCTATTCCTTTCACGAGAAACTGAAGTCCAATAGTTTCGAATCGTCTAGCGACCGAGAGCCCGCAGCTCTTTCACTGCTAGAGCTATGACTTTTTTTGTGTGTCGGCAGTTGGATCCTTTGAACCATTTTCTGGTGAATTTTTCGGTGAACCATCTCCCAAACTGCCATTCCATTTCTGCGCTTTCCGTCTGTCTCGGTCCCCCGGGTTCGTAAGCTTGTAACCACCATTTCAATTCGGCCGGTTTCCGACAGCTGCCCTCACGAATAAATGCTCCCAAATTTGTATTTTTTGCTAACTCGACTACCGGCGGATCAAGCCACACGCGCATCCCGGCGCCATGAACCGCTCTCTCTAAAATTGCCGCACGTGTTAAGGCATCTCCATAGAGGCAGATGCCGGTTCCCGGCCGCTGCCCAGATTCAGAGTGGAACAAGGCACCCATCGCGATTGCACCTCTAAGCGGCACTCCTCGCGTAATAGCCGTACCAAAAATGTCTGAAACTATTTCGAATAGATGTGTAAGCGAATTGCTGTACAGGACAGCACAATCGCTCATGTAGGAAAAATTCACCGCTCCTTCGGGAACTTCTTTGTGCCAAACGCTAGCTACTTTAAAATTCTGGCCTTCGACATGTTTGCCGATTGGCACCTCACGCGGAAAACACCGCATCATCTTGGAACGATTGCGGTCGATGCAGTTTTCGAAAAGATGTATTGCCAGCCCCGCGTCTCCGAGGGGTTCTGTCGAGGCTTTCAAGCTAATGTTAGAAAAACCAAGAATGTCTATAAAGGCGACTGCTTTGGTATCCTCTGTGAAGCTGTAGGTTGTATTCGCCATTAATCTTCCTTGCAAAATGTAAACGGCCACCTATTTAGGAGGTAGCGCTTTCGATCCGTGTCTGGTCCACAAGATTTGTGCGTAAACAGCGTACTTCTGCCCAAGAGTTATGGGAAGTTGTGGGTACCTGCGCTACCTCCGAGGTAGCGCAAATTTTTATTAAGATATTGGAATTATTTATAAATTAGGCAAAATTGGTGGACCCGACGCGGATCGAACGCGCTACCTCCACAATGCCATTGTGGCGCTCTCCCAGATGAGCTACGGGCCCCTAAAAACAAGTGATGGGATTATCAAACCCCGAAGACAACGGCAATCAGAAGTTCTTCGGAACGGTGACCGGGGCTTGTAATGATACTCGAAATCTAATTAATTATACCGTGGTACAATAAACATTGACTTGTGAGTTCTCTCCGGACAGCTTCGTTCGTAAGGATGGAGGTCTGTATGAAGTTAAAGTGTATTTGTTTGTTGGCAGTATTAGTTGGCTTTTCGGCGTTAGGTGCAAGGACACCCAGCGAGAGTTCTCAGAGTACTTTTTTTGGAACAAATGGTCCTAGCGATCGGATGTCTAAACGCGCTGGCGCCTACCTTGGTATTTTAGGAGACCCGTTTCCGACCCTCTTGGGTGTGAACGTTGGTTACAACGCATTTGATTTTCTTCGTTTGCACGCTGGCATCGGACGAGTCAGTGCTTCTGCAGGCATTGGAGACTCTTCGCTAAGCGCTAGTGCTACTACGCTGGGAGTTGGGGCTCGCGCTTTGGTTCCAGGTTGGAGCTTGTCCCCGACGGTAGGCCTTGCGGCGGCGATGGTGGTGTACAGTTCGAGCGGCGCGTCAATCAAGGTGAATGGCTTTGAAGCCTCAGGGGCACACGTGTATGCGAGTTTGGGGGTGGATTGGCAAACTCCAGGTGGATTTAACTTGGGACTCGGCTATAACCTTTCTATTCGTTCGGGGATTGGTGGGCTTCCCTACTTGAATTTTGGGTGGTTTACCGACCTGATTTAACTTTGGGAGCTTCAAGAACTTTATGTCACAACATCCTATTTCGCGCTGGTTTCTGCTTGGTAGTTTTCTCTTGGTCACGGGCTGTGCCACCAAAATTGCGGGGCTCAAAGCGAGTCCTACGTTTACCCACTCGGCAATTGAGTCTGGTAAATTTGCTGTGGGGGGAGTTGTCTCGGCTCATTCTACTTTGGACGAAGGACGCAGAAGTTCCCTCGCGGGGCTCTTGCGCACGGCCATTTTAGAAGAACGCAAGGACTACAACGTTATTCCGGCAGGCACCCTGATGAATCGCTTAGGAAGTCAGTATGCGGTTCTCGCTTCTGAAATTCAAAGTGCTGGGGAGCTGAGTGAAAAATCGTTGCAGAACTTGAAGAATAAAGCGTCTGGGATTCGGTACGTTGCTTTTGCTCGCATCGAAAACGACGATGTTTCCAATGATCGCAACGAGACTGCTAGCACCGATAGGGATGGTAAGTTAATCCCAGGAAGCGAGAAAGTGGTTACCCGCGCGGAACGTACTGTCTCCGTCTCCTTGCATATTTATGATCTGAAAAGTTCAGAAGTTGCTTGGGGTGGGACTGTTACGAAGTCTCTTTCGGCTACCCAGCAGTTTGAGAAAGAAAAAGAGCTCGGACTTGTTTCGGTGATCAAAGCCATTAAAGGCGATGGGGCTAATCAGTCGATAGATCAAAAATATCCGTTCCCAACCGCACCGGACAGCCAAAAGGTTTTGGCTCGTGTTTTTGCAGGCTTTGCCGAAAACTTGCCTGAAAAAGACTAGTGAAAATCATGTGAGGCGAAGGCAGGAGATTGAGAAAGTTCCAAAAGAGGAAAAGCTTTTTCCACTACTAAGTGGACAACCTTTGAACCCTTGGACTTCTGGATCCTGCCTTCGCAACGCAAAAAAGACTGTGTTAGTAGAGTTTCTCGATAAGCTTCAAAAACCTTCTTCCACACCACCAAATTCGTAAAACCATTTTCGTCTTCTAGTGTAATAAAAAGCACTCCTGAGGCAGTGGGGGGCATTTGCCGGCATATCACTAAGCCTGCCACCTGCACTAAGCGCCTTTCAGCTTGCGCGGCTAAGTCTTGGGAACTTAGAACTCGAAGTTTTGTGAGTTCAGTTCTAAAGAGCGCCAAAGGGTGTGCGTGTAGAGAGACGCCCTGAGCCTCATGATCTGCCGAAATTTTTTCCCAGTTTGTTTCTTTCTTAAGAGCTACCGCTTCAGTTGGTGCAGAGAAAAGGTCGCTATCAGTAAGACAGAGGGCTTGAATTTTCCAAAAGGCAATTCGGCGTTCTAGGCCTAGGCAGTCAAAAGCGTTTGCACCAGCTAGGAGAAAAAGATCTCGCTTGGTTAGGGTATTCAAAGGAAGCTCTGCGAGTAATCGTTCGAGAAAGTCTTCGAAACTGACAAATGGGCCGCCTCGGGTTCGAGCGGCTTCGAGGGCCTCTCCAACGCGCTTTTTCATTCCTCTAATCTGTCTGTATCCCAAGCGAACTTGGTGTTTTGATACCAGAAGATTATCCCAGCGGGAGTTTTGAATATCGACGGGAAGCACTTCAATGCCGTGCCTTTTGCCGTCATGAATTAAAGAGTGTGGGCTGTAGAATCCCATGGGTTGAGCGTTCAACAGGCCAGTTAAGAAGGCGGCGGGAAAATAGCGCTTTAAATAGGCTGTGGCATAAACCAGTACTGCAAAAGAAGCCGCATGGGATTCGGGAAACCCATACTCAGCAAACCCTTGTATCTGGTGAAAGACTCGTTCGGCATATTCAGGGTTGACTCCACGGTTGACGAGTCCCTTTCGAAATCGCTCTCCAATGGGGGCTAGTCGGTTTGCTCCATCTCTTCTCCAAGATCCCATGGCGCGACGTAGCTCGTCTGCCTCGCCGCCAGTAAAGCCGGCAACCGTCATGGCCATTTTCATGATTTGCTCTTGAAAAAGTGGGACGCCGTAGGTTTTTTCCAGAATGCCTTTTAGTAATGGGTGGGCATACTCAACCGATTCCTCGCCTGTTCTGCGTTTTAAATACGGATGCACCATATCGCCCTGTATGGGACCGGGGCGCACCAGTGAAATCTCTACGACCAAGTCGTAAAACGTTCGCGGCTTTAACCTTGGAAGCATATTCATTTGGGCGCGAGATTCTATTTGAAACACTCCCACCGTATCGGCCCTACAGATTGGCTCATACACTTGGGGGTCTTCCTGGGGAATTGTTGCAAGCGATAGGGAGATGCCTTCGGTTTGTTTAATGTAGTCAAAGCTCTTTCTAATCGCTGTAAGAATTCCGAGTCCCAGAATATCTACTCGTACAAACCCAAGGGCATCTAAGTCGTTCTTGTCCCACTGAACGATGGTTCGATCTGCCATGGCGGCCTTCTCAATGGGGACGTTTCTGGTAAGAGCTTCTTGGCACAAAACAAAGCCGCCTACGTGTGTTCCTAGGTGCCTGGGAAAGCCAATCAGGGATTGAACGAGGTCTCGATATAAAGAAACTTTATGAGCGGGAAGTTCGCTGAAAGTCTCATTCCAGTCTGAATCGGGAACTTCGGAAAGCTTTCTGCGATGGGAGAGGGTTTGAATCTTCTCAACTTTATCGACGGGGATATCGAAAACCTTAGCCACTTCGCGTAGGGAAGATTTTTTCCGAAAGCAAATTACTTCAGCAGTAATAGCTGCTCTGTGTCGGCCATAGCGTCGGTATATGTACTGAATAACTTCTTCTCTTCGTTCGTGTTCGAAGTCTATGTCGATGTCGGGTGGCTCGTTTCGTTCTCGAGAGATAAACCTTTCAAAGAGTAAGTTCAGATGTACTGGGTCGATAGAAGTGATTTCGAGCACGTAGCAAACAACAGAGTTTGCGGCGGAACCTCTTCCTTGGCAAAGAATGCCTTGTGTCCTGGCAAAAGTGACAATGTCCCATATTGTAAGAAAGTAATCGCTATACTTTAGTTCGCGAATGAGTTGCAACTCATGCTGGATGGTTTCCTTTGCCTTATTAGGCAGATTTTCTCCATAGCGCTGCTTGGCTCCTTGGTAGACAAGCTTTTCTAAGTAAGTGTCGCCAGTTTCGCCTGCTGGAATCCATTCGGTTGGGTATCGATAACGAATCTCATCGAGCGAAAAACGACAATCGCTTGCGATTTCTGCGCTGTTTTCAAGCCAGTTTAAATGAGAGGCAAAGAGCTTTTGTAGTGCGGGTAAAGGTTTTATGTAGCGTTCCGCATTGGGAAGGAGTCGAAGCCCCCCTTCTGCAAGAGAACAATTGAGACGGATGCAGGTAAGTACATCTTGAAGAGGTTTTCTCTCGGGGGTGTGAAACAGAGGTTCATTGCTTGCGGCTACTCTTAGGTTGAATTTCTTAGAGAGCTGTTCGGCCTGGAGAATTCTTCTGGAGTCGCTGCCATTTTGAGAGGTGCTAACCAATAAGGCGCAATTGTTTTCAAATACTGAAAGAGTTGGCCGAAATTCCTCGCTTAACTCTAGCGAAGAAGGAATGAGGAGAAAGAGGCCCTTGTGTTTTTCATGCACTTTGTCCCAGTCCAGGCTGGGGTTTTCTCTGTTTTCATGTGCAATGGTGAGCAGTTCACAAAGGTTTCCATAACCATTTCTATTTTTAGCAAGAAGCTTAAAGGGTTTTCCATTGATTGGAATTTCCGCCCCGACGACAAGTGGAAAGTTTCCGGCCTTTGCAGCCACGTGTGCTCTGGGAGCGCCGTAAACACCGAAAGCGTCGGTAATGGCAATGGCTTCATATCCAGCTGTGCTAGCGGCTAGTACCATTTCCTCAGGGTGTGAGGCCCCCTCCAAGAAAGAGTAGCTAGTCTTGGCCGCCAGCTCGGCAAAAGGGACTTTAGTTGAAGTTGCCATGGATAAACCAGTTTCTAGTTACGCTATCGCGGTAAACCCATAAGCACTGTGTTTGGTTTCTTGCGATGAAGTACTCGCGTTGGCCGCCAGCATTCCACCACTCGACGTGCAAATTCTCCGAATGAATTAAGTCCCATTGGGAAGTTGGAGAAAAAGGCTTTGGTTCGCTGTAAAGAAATAACGGGCGTAGGGGGAAGTCTTCTCTCGGATTAGGATCGGGGGAGGGGGGCCATTTGAGTTTGCTGGTGTGTTCGGGGAGATGGCTGTTTTGTAGAGTGGCAAATCCTGCATGGTCTTCTCCAAATCGAGCACGTAGTCGCGCTACATATTGGGCTAGGTCTGCAAAGCGATTTTCCGAATCGTCTAATAGTGAAAGTTGGCCAGCTTGATGTGGAATCAGGTCTAGCATTTCCATTTCTAGTCGCACTAGAGGAGACTCCCACTTAAACCCAGCAAGAAACTCTTTTAAAACACGCAAAAGCACTTGTGCCTCTTGTGTGCCTTCATTCAGATCGAGCATTTTTGTGACTGCCGGATGAGATTCGAAATTGAATGTAAGACGGATTTTTTTGCCTGCTCTTGCCCTGCCTTGTAGGCGGATTTGTAGTCGAATGAGAGTTTGTCTTAGTGAAAAAAGCAGGGCATCAAAAGAATGCAACTCGTCGGCATCAAGGTGTTCGCACAAGGGTTCTTCTGATTGAAAAATAGGTAGGCAAAGCTGGCGTCGGCCACTAGCCCAGTCATGTAAAGTTTCTCCCAGCTTTCCAAAGCGTTGGTGCACTGAAGAAACTGGGAGGTTTAAAAAATCTCCGCAGGTGCGAATTCCCACCTTTTTCATAAAAGAAACTAGGCGAGTTTTTTCTTTCACCTCATCTTCGTTGGAGAAAGGGTCTCCTACTAGGCTGAGTTTTTCTATGTTGAGCCATCGGAAGAATTCGGCGCTTTTGCCAGGCGGAAGTAGTACGTCGGTTTCTTGTGCCAGTGCTTTTGCCCATTCCGGCCTATCAGTAAGAACTTTTCGGTAGGGGCCACAATTAAAAGTTTCAAAAAGTGTCTCTGCTTTTTGTAAAAGCCCCTCTTCACCGCCGAAGACGTTGCTGGTGCAAGCAACTTCAAGATACAGCTCGAAGGGGCTGCAAAGCGAAACCTTAGGCGTAAGAGTGAAGCAGCTCTCGGCGAGTGCCAGCATGGGCTGAGGACTTTTTATGTACAGGGTTCGCACCGTCTGTATCTCCTAATGTTTCTTTTAACGTCCAGTGGGGGAGTGGTGTGTGTGTCAGAAGAAAAATTTCGCACTGATTCTTCTGGGCAATAAGTTGCAGTTTTCTTAAGTAGGGAGTTGAGCAGGGACGAGAGGCTTTGAAGAAAAGAAAGTGAAACAAGCCAGTTTGGGCAGATTCCATTCCCGTCCGCCAAACTTCTTCTGCGCTGGGGGCATGAATGAGTAGGAGTCGAGACAGGGGAAGTGCACCCATTTGGTGAATGGCTTCAGCGTAAAGCACACCTTCATCTGCTATCCACAGAAAGAGGTCTTTTTCGGTTTTGGCGGTGGTGATGGCACGCTGTAGCGTGACTCGGATGCGTGAAGAAAGGCTGGGCAGAACTTGAATTAAGCCGCCTTTTGCTTGCCTGGGCTGGAAAGCGTAGGAATTACTAGACAATAGAGTGCTCACTCATATATACATACATCTGTATGTATGTGGGTGCAAGTGGGAAGCGAACAATGAAGAAAGAAGCGTTAACACAGGCTCAAGCGCGGGTTCTTTCGTATATCAAAGAGACCTGCGTTAGCCGCGGGGCGCCCCCCTCTTACCGAGAAATCCAGGAGCATTTTGGTTTCAAGGCCGTGGGGTCAGTGCAAGGGTACGTCAAAGCATTGGTCCGCAAGGGACACTTAGAAGACTCCAAAAATAAGAACCTAAAGCGCAAGGCCCGAGGCTTGTTCCCGGCAAATTATCGTCCCACAAGAACCAGACTCATTCCCATTTATGGCGAAATCGCGGCCGGCTCCCCAAGAGAAACCCCCCAGCTTGAACTTGGGGCTCTTATGATTTCTGAGGAAATTGCGAAAGACCCGAGCTTCGCCTTGCGAGTGGTGGGCGATAGCATGATCGAGGTAGGGATCTTAGAGGGGGATATTCTGATTGTTGAACGAGGTAGGCGCGTTCGAAGTGGAGACATTATCGTCGCCCTAGTGGCAGGAGAAACCACTGTAAAGCGATACGTCGAAACAGAAACTGGCGTGTTACTTGTTCCCGAAAACAGCAAAATGAAACCCATTCGAGTAACGGATAAGAGCTTTCAAGTGCAGGGAAAGGTAGTTGGATTGCAGAGGAAAATATAAGGGAATCGTTTTAAAAAACCAGCCGCCTGAGGAGCCAGTGTTCACCGGTGCGGGTAATGTGAATTACCAAAACACGTTCCCTGGTCGCCCCTGGTACAAACGAAAACGCATCAAGGCGAAGATCTTCTGTCCCATTTGGGTTTGGATCTTGAATGCTTCCACCGAAATATAAAATGGCAGATTGCTGATTCTCGGTAGCGGTTTTCACGTCCGAGAGAAACGTATGAAAATTATTTTTCCCAAGATACTTAGAGCAGAAGTAGCCGGCCAAGGCGCTTAAACCGCCAGCCGATGTTACGCCAACGCACGAAGCTTTTAACAATTCGGCTCCTTCGCCTATCGCGGTAGTTGTCTCATCCAGCAATGGAAGAAGGTAGAATTGTGCACCCAGTGTCGAGGCAATTATCCCGGTGATACCCGCAGCCAAAGTAAGCGGCAAATGCGGGCCCCATCCCAAATCATCCTTTGTCTCTTGGGACGGAGCTGCGTTGGTTAGTAGTCTATTCGTCATTTCCAAAACAGCTTCGTCCCCCGTCGCTGTAAACGTCGGTCCCGGAGACTTAGAGGCTAAATCGGCTTCGACCAATCGCAAGCGGCGTCCGATTGCGCGTCGCTGTGGGAGGCTTAATACTCGGAACAAACCTAAGTCTTCAAGCAAGTCTGCTTCTTCCGCTGCGTGCGTCCAGTGAATGGTTCTCGATACGTCGGGAGCTTTAGTGCTGCTAGCGTCCAATACAGGTCGCCCGGCCCACTCATAAAGATCGGTTACTAGTTCAAGCCCTGTTTTGATGGCGCCCGTAGAGGAACCCAACAGGATGTTGGCGTCGGTAAGAAGTGAGGCACAAAGCCTCGAATCAATTCGGCCAGATCCAAAAGCCAAGCTCGAGAAAATGAAACTCAGAAAGAAAACGCGCAACATAGGTGGGCGAGGGTGTACTTCAGAACGAATCTCTGGACAACTTATTTTGTGTAAGTCCTCGAAAATACAAGCACATAACAAGTCATCACCGATGTCGAATCCAGCCTTTCGGATCATATCGGTAGTCCGCGCGCACCATGGCCCCTATGAGCGACGGAACAAAATTGAAAGTGCGGACCAATGGAGGGGGCGCTGCTTTTTGAGCGGGCTGCTGACTGTCCTGAACTTCTTGGTTCTGAAAGTAAGCAAAAAACCTCTTGTCCTCAGCGAGTTTCTTGATCGCTTGTATGGCCATTTCTTCGCTGTGATTCAGTGGCTGCGCCGAGTTTTCTATGAAGCCACTTGAAAAGGAATACGTGCCAACGCTTTTGGCAAAAAGCTCGTTAATTTGCCAGTCATCACGAGCCGAAGGCCCTAGCACCGAGAGCCAGTTTCTATATTCTGGTTCTCGGTAGATCTTTGCCAATGCTGGCGCAAGCGAAGCGTGAAAAACTTGCACTTGGTGCGCCAACATTTGTAACGCAGAGCTGTCTGGGCTCGGTCGTACTTCTGAGGAGGAATTCGCCACTTCGTTGTGGGTTGTAAGTCGGCCATTGAAGCTGCAAGCACTCTCATGAAAGGGAACCCTCGACCATTTTGAGTGGCAAAATTCCCAGGCATCATTTCTGCCGCGTCGAAGGACGATACGGGCATTTCCGTCGCCCATTAACAAGTAGAAAACCGCTTCATGATCCAACGGCACCAAGGAAGCCAACCACGAGGGGAGATCCTCTTGAGGGGTATTCTTCTGGCGGACCAGTCGGTCGAGGAACGGGAGAAATCCAGGGGGGACGGCGAATTCACCGGACGAAGCATTCTTTCTAGGAAATTCATGGGGGAAACGACGAACCCCATTGATGGATTCCTCTAGGAATTGCCCTAGCCGTCTGCCAAAGCCGCGCAACCCAGACTTGGGAAGGGGGTGGACTATTCCGATTACGTTCGGAATCAGTTTTTGGTAGCGGACCATTTCAGAAGCGCAGTTCTCTGGGGCTTTGGTGTTCTGTGAGGCTTCGTTCCCATGAAGGAGGGAAGATGAAGCAAAGCTCGCGGCTAGAAATAGGGGGAATAGAAATGGGTGCGGTGACTTGGATTTCATTGGGTCGGCAGAATGAACAATCCGCCTTGAGAATTCAATGGGAATCGTTGCGTCTGACCCACCTATTGGAACTTCGAGGATGGTTATGTTAAAAAATCCGGTACAAACGTGGATTAGGGAGACTCAATGGTTTTGAATCAGGAGCGGCGCAGCAGAATAGTTGGGGTGGGAGCGTATGTTCCCCCTCGCGTTGTGACCAATTCCGATTTGGAAAAGTTAATCGACACGTCGGATGAGTGGATTTCCCAACGCTCTGGAATTCGTGAACGTCGGTGGGCCCTGCCTTCCCAAACCAGCGCTGATCTGGCTCTGGAAGCTTCGAAAATAGCGCTGGAAAACGCGGGCCTAGATAAAGGCGAGATAGACCTAATTATCTACGCTACTTTGAACCCAGACCATTTTTTCCCGGGAAATGGGGTGTTTCTACAGGAGAAGATGGGCGTTCCAGGCATTCCAGCTTTGGATATTCGCCAGCAGTGTTCGGGTTTTATTTACGCTTTGTCGGTGGCGGACCAATACATTCGCACCGGCATGTACAAAAACGTACTTGTAGTAGGCTCAGAAATTCACTCCCGAGGTTTAGACAAGACCACTCGAGGTCGCGACGTCACAGTGCTTTTTGGCGATGGCGCGGGGGCGGTGATTATGAGTGCTACCCAGGTCGCTGATCACAAGAAAGACCCTCATATTTATTCTACCCATTTGCACGCTGACGGCAGTGGGGCCAAGAACCTCTGGATTCCCGCCCCTGGACCTGCCATGGACGGCGAAGAGCGCATTACTCACGCCATGATCGATGAAGGCCTGGTCTACCCCAAAATGGACGGAAAGAAAGTCTTCGTCGAGGCTGTAACGCGCATGGGCCAGGTACTTAAGGAAGGCTTAGAGAAAAATTCATTGGGGTTTGAGGAAATTGACCTGTTTCTATTTCACCAGGCAAATCTTCGAATCAATGAAGCTGTGGCTGAGCAGCTTAAGATTCCGCGTGAGAAGGTCTTTAATACGATACATAAATACGGCAACACCACCGCCGCTACGATTCCGCTTGGAATGTACGATGCCATCGGCGCAGGAGTTTTGAAGCCTGGAATGCGAGTGGCCATGGCGGCGTTTGGGAGCGGGTACACTTGGGCCTCGGCAGTGTTGCGTTATTGATGTAGTATCCGAAGCCGAAAGTCGTCCTCTAGGAGAAGATTTGCAAAAACAGAACTGGGACATCAAGTCGGCCCTATCCACCTACAATGTCGATCGCTGGGGGAGTGGCTATTTCACTATCAATAGCCAGGGAAACGTCGCAATTCGTCCTCAGCAGGACGATAAAACACCGATTGATTTGTACGAGCTGGTTCAGCTTCTTCGCGCTAGGGGGGTAGAGCCTCCGGTATTAGTCCGTTTTAGCGACATCCTCCGACATCGGATGAATGAAATCCATGGAGCTTTTCATGGAGCCATTCGAGACCATGGCTACAAAGCCGGATACTTTTGCGCCTATCCCATCAAGGTAAACCATCAAAGGCACCTGGTGGAGGAAGTCGTCCGTTTCGGGGAGCCCTTGGGCTTTGGTCTAGAGGCTGGTTCAAAGCCTGAGCTGCTCGCTGTTCTCGCATTGGCTGGTCCTGAAACGCCGATCATTTGTAATGGCTTTAAAGACGAAGAGTTTCTGAAAATGGTCGTGCTCGGGCAGAAGCTCGGCAGGAAATTGATTCCGGTGGTTGAGCAGTTTCAGGAATTAAAAACCTTGGTGAAAATCGCCGAGGAGTTGGGTGTTCGTCCGGTTCTCGGTGTTCGCACTAAGCTTGCTGCGCGGGGTTCGGGAAGGTGGCAGGGTTCCGCGGGCGCGGGTTCCAAGTTTGGACTCACTACCAACGAACTGCTTGAAGCAGTGGCTTACCTAAAAGAGCGGGGCCTCGCTGATAGTTTGGTGATGCTGCACTTTCACTTAGGCAGTCAAATTACCAATATACAAAACGTCAAAAGAGCCTTGGATGAGGCTTCTCATGTCTACACCGAGCTTTATCGCATCGGTGCTGCGATGGGTTACATGAACGTGGGCGGCGGGCTTGGTATCGACTACGACGGTTCGCAGTCCAATTTCGAATCGTCGATGAACTACACGCTACAAGAGTATGCGAACGACGTCGTATACCGAATAATGCGAAACTGCGACGAGGCAGGCGTGCCCCATCCCACACTTGTTTCGGAGTCGGGCCGGGCGCTAATGGCCTATAACAGTGTGTTGGTTTTTGAAGCAATCGGCTCCATTCAGGGGCGCTCCTACGAAGTCCCTAAAGGAATTCCAGAGGATGCGCCTAGGCCGTTGTTTGATCTGATGGACGCGATTCACAATCTGAAACCCCAGACAGTCGTGGAGGCTTACCACGATGCTACGCGCGCACTTGAGGAAACCTTAAGTGCTTTTAGCCTGGGCCATGTCACTTTAGAAATGCGCGCACTTGCGGAAAATCTCTCGCGTGCATTTCACTCTCAACTTTACGAGATTTTGCAGAAGCTCGATTTTATTCCAGAAGACCTGCACCATCTTTCAAAGCAAGTGGCCGATACGCTGTTTTGTAATTTTTCAGTGTTTCAGTCTCTGCCCGATAGTTGGGCCATCAAGCAGCTTTTTCCCATCATGCCAATTCATCGGTTAAACGAAGTGCCCACGCGCCGAGCGATATTGGCAGATCTCACTTGCGACTCAGATGGAAAGATCGATAGTTTTCCCTCGGCAGTAGGAGCAAAAGAGGCAATAGAGACCCACGCGCTAAATGGAGAGCCTTATTATTTGGGGGCATTCTTGCTTGGGGCGTATCAAGAAACGCTCGGCGATTTGCACAACCTGTTTGGCGATACAAATGCGGTGCACGTAAGTCTGGATGAAAATGGAAAGCCGAGCATTGATGAAGTCATCGATGGCGACTCGGTTCGAGAAGTTTTGTCTTATCTGCAATACGTTCCAGAAGACTTAGTAAGTCGTATGCGCCGCGATGCCGACAAGGCCATGCGAGTGGGAAGTCTTACTCCTCAACAAGCGCGTGAGCTTTTAGAGTTCTATGAAGCAGGAATGCTGGGTTACACGTATTTCGAGTAAGTGCTGAATCGTCCCCCAAGACTCATAACGTACCGCGTTTGACGGCTTGCCCGCCTTACCACACACTTCGTGGTAGCTATTTTCACCGCGCAGACATCAGTAAATTAATTGGGTTGGGGTAACAATGAAAAAATTATCTGTGTTTGTTGGTATGTATTTCTGTTTAGCTTCCTTTGGCGCGCAGCCGGTGGTGTCGACTCCAGCAGTCGAGCTCGGGCCTGTTACTGTGCGTCCTGTAACGCCAGATTCTATTCGCGGCGAACTAGTGGCCGATAAGGTAAGCGAAATTGGCGCTCTAAATCGGGCGCAAATTCTTGCCCCGCGTTTTGTTTTTAGCGCGGACTTTGGTTACGGAACGGAGATCTATCCAGACCTTCGGGTAGGTATGGATACTACTACTATTAGCCATTGGATTTGTGCGCAGTATGGTTACGGTCGAGCCGCTGGTGTTTTTGGAACTCGTCCGAATTTGTCCAATGTGTTGGTTGAGTCTCGCGGAAAAGGGCGTCCAGCAAAAGATACAGATCTCGTGTTGGCGCACACCTTGAGCCCTGCTGTAGCGGCAAATCTTACTTGCTATAAGTACTAGGGTGCGGAAGGCGGGGGCTCGGGCGGCGGGCCTCCCTTCCCGTACTGCTCAAGCGATACTTTTGAATTTCCGGTCATCTCGGCAAATTCAGCGAAAAGGCTCGAGACTAGCCCAACTAGTTCAGGGGATTCTATTGAGTGCAATGCGAGGTTAATTATTTCGATTTCGCTTGTGAAGAGTTTTGCGTTCGCCATGCTAGAAAGAACACAGGTCCTAACTAACGGCGACCAAGTCGCCCAATCTGCAGAGAATTTGGGATAATCGTATGGGGTGGACTGAGGTATTGGGAAGCCAGCCGGAATTTTAGGGAAAAGAAGCGCCACTCTTTTTAGCGCTATTCTGGAATTTTTTATGGCCTCTAAATCATCCGGGGTGATTTGGACTTCATCAGCGGCCTGATCAACTTCGGCAAGATCAAACGTTTCAAGACGAGCCGCGGTGTTCTTTAGAAAGCGAACGAAGATTGGGCAATTCCAAGCATCTGAATATTCTTCGAGGTGTTTTTCTAGGCCAGCGCCGACAATACCACGCGCGAGAGGCCCCTCCATTGCGGCAAAACTTGGGTCGATATTGACAGGCAGAATTTCACGAGAGGCCCGGATAGCCGTAACGACTCGGTCAGTAAGAATTTCATCAATGTCGGCGTCGTTCCAACATTTGGTAGCGTGAAGCTGAGTAGAAAAAATGAACAATAGCCCAAACAAAAAACGCACAGTACCCCTCCCAATCGTTCAAAATCTCTACACCGGGAGTGGGTATGTCAAGAAGAGCTTCTATTCCTCTTCGCGGCTTCCAGCAAAGCTAATGTAGTTCTTAGCGTGGTTTCGTCCTTGCTTCACAAACTTCACGACACGTGCAAGTTCGTCTTCAGTGACGAAAGTTCCGTGGAGACGTCGGAGCGGAGCTGAGGGAGTTACCATTAAGCTATCTCCTCGACCCATGAGGCCTTCGGCGCCCGAGGTATCCAAGATGGTTCGGGAGTCGATTCCAGAGGTTACTTTAAAGGCAATTCGTGACGGGATGTTGGCCTTAATGAGACCCGTAACCACATCGGTGGACGGTCGCTGAGTAGCCAAAACTAAGTGTATCCCGGCCGCACGAGCTTTTTGTGCGAGCCGGGTGATGGCGATTTCTACGTCTTGTCCCCCGGACATCATTAAATCCGCTAGTTCGTCCACCACCACGACGAGGAAAGGGATTTTGTCCTGTGCGCTGCGCATTTTGGAATTGTACGACTCAATGTTCTTTGATCCGCTCTTAGCCATAAGGGCGTAGCGACGTTCCATTTCCGTCACGGCCCAGTTCATGGCATTGATTGCGATCTTGTTGTCAGTAATGACGTCGGTAACCAAATGCGGCAGCCCCGAAAACGCTGCAAACTCTAACATTTTAGGATCTATCAAAATCATTCGTAGCTGCTGCGGCGTGAGCCGATAGAGCAAACTCATGATCAAGCTATTCATAAAAACAGATTTACCACTTCCCGTAGAACCGGCGACGAGTAGGTGAGGCATGGCCGCGAGGTCGGCAAACATGGGGCGACCGTCGGTGGACTTACCAAGTGCGACGGGGAGATTGAGCTTCTTATCGAAGAAGGCATCCTCGCCTAAAATATCTTTTAATGCGATCGTTTCAGACTGCGCTCGGGGGACTTCAATTCCCACCACTGTTTTTCCGGGGATTGGCGCAATGACTCGAAGCTGGTTTGTTCCCAGTACGACGCCGAGATCATCCTGCAAGCCAGCTATTTTAGAGAGCTTTACGCCAGCCGCTGGTTTGTATTCGTAAGTTGTTAGAACGGGGCCCTCGGTGATTGCCGTAATTTCCCCAGAAATTTGGAAAGATTCCAAGTGTTGGCAAATCAGTTCGCCTTTTTCTCGGAGCTCGCCACGGGTCATGCGCTTTACTTTGTTTTCAGCGCTTTTCATCAAGCGTAAGGAAGGCAATTGGTAATCGCCCGAAAATGGAATAAGGGGTTGAAAGGTATAGATCGAAGGCGCTGCAGGGGCTTCGGCGAGTTCGGTGACTTCGTCGTCTGAAGAAACTGTTGTTTCCCCCTCGCTCGTTGCAGTGGTGCTTGCAGTCGGAGTCGATTTTTTGCGAGAGCGCTTTGGAGCAATGGGCACTACCGATGCCAATGTAACTGTTTGCGCAGCGGCAGGTACGCTAGAACTTGATTCATTTCTTGAAGAGGTGGAGGGGAAGCTATCTTCTAATTCTTCTTCGGACTCTTCTTTTGATTCCAAAAGGTTTTGGGCAAGTCGGCCGAAGGAAAAGCCCGTAGTGAGTATGAACGTAACAAGGTAGCCACCCGCGACCACCAGCAAAGCTCCGCCGCCGTGAAAATATTGCAAGAGCCATCCACCCAAGTGGTGCCCCACCCAACCGCCTTGCCAAAGGCTTGCTTCAGGGGAGTTGTCGTTAAAGAGTAAATGGACCGCTAACGCAGTGAGGAAAGTCCCAAGAACTACGCCAATAATTTTTAGTGCGTGGTTTTGGATGGGAGAATTGCGGAAAGCGGCAACGGAAAGTCCTGCAACTAGGGCAATAATAGAATAACCGGGAGCTCCCACTGAGCCCAAAATCCATTGAGCTACCAGGGCGCCTACGATACCAGCGAAGTTGTTCACTTGGTCCCAGCGGCCATAAGAAATATTAATAGAATCAAGGGGAATATAGCTTGTAAGGGAAACCAATAGGAAAAGGGCCACCAAGGCAAGGAGCGAGCCCTGAATCTCACGCGACATGCGGTCCATAGCGAGGGACGAGTCCTCATCTTCACCGACCTGCCTTTGAAAAAGCAGCTCTAGGGCCAGCTTTGCGCGTTTCATTGCTATTCCTACTCCAAGAAGTCTGTCCACGGGCGGTAGACACACTTGTTCCGAGTGGGGCAATGTGCAAAAGGGGTGCCGCTGTTGCCTGGCAGGATACAGGCAAAAAACCTATTCATTTGGGGGGATAGCGGTTAACCTTAGCCGTTTTTGGGGCACTTAAGTGCCCTTATTCGTCACCAGCGGAGCAGCGAGTGGAATATCTAAGTGAATCGTGGAGCCTTATAGTTATCCTTCTTTCGGCCTTCGTTATTGGGTGGGCCGCTGAAACGGCGCAGACGTTTATGCCCAAGGCTCTGGCCTTAAGCATTTTGGCCTGGCTTCAAACCCTTCCAGAATTTGCCGTAGAAGCCACCATTGCCTGGAACCAACAAAGAGACCTCATGATTGCCAATTTAACGGGCTCTCTTCGTCTGCTCGTAGGTTTGGGTTGGCCCATGATATTTTTCGTTCACTTCTTTTTCCATGGTTTTAAAACAGGAAAGTGGATTAAACGAATCGACTTAGAAGATGCCGACTCCTGGAGTGTGCTTTTCCTGTTCCTGTCTATTTTGTACTTCATGGTTATTCTCATGAAGGGGAACTTAAGCTGCTACGATTCGGTAGTTTTGGCGGCGATTTACATTGCGTACTTGGTTCTCATTGCACGGTTGCCTGTAGAGGAACACGAAGATCCAGAAGACTTGCCTTGGATTGGAAAGAAAATCGTTGTTCTTTCTCCCATTCCCAAAGTCAGCGCCGTTACATTTCTATTTGTCGCCGGTGGAGTTGCTTTGTACTACAGCGCGCATCCTTTTGTTGAAACCCTGCAAAAGTGGTCGCTCGGTTTGGGGATTAGCACTTTCGTGTTTGTTCAATGGGTTGCTCCCTTCCTTTCTGAGTTCCCAGAGAAAGTGTCTGCATTCAACTGGGCGCGCCAGCCCGGCAAAGCACCCATGGCAGTTATGAACATGGTGAACAGCAATATCAATCAATGGACGATGTTGGCTGCCATGATTCCGTTGGTTTTTAGTCTCTCCCTAGGGCATTGGGAGGCAGTCCATTTCGATTCAATGCATTGGATGGAGCTAGCGCTTACTATTGCCCAGTCGGCACTAGCCGGACTCTTTCTTTTGGATTTGCGATTTACGCTCCTGGAGTCGGCAGCCATTTTCTTTCTCTGGTTGGCGCAGTTTGTGTACGCGCCTTTACGTCTTGAAATCACCCTCATCTACGTTGCTTGGTTCGCTTTCGATTTGGGATGGTTTGTGGTGCGGTATGTTCGCACGGGTTATGTCCCTCGTTCCCTTGCGTACCTTCGCCGGGCTGTTTTGAAGTAAGTTCTAGGGGGACGAATGCTAAACACGGATAAGTTCATTCCGCAGCTTAAGCAGCTCGAGCCGGCGCTTGAGAAAGCAAGCAGAGTTTTAGTGACTGCCCCTGGAAATGCCGATGGGGATTCTCTGGGATCTCAACTAGCGCTTCGTCGCATGCTCCACCATCGGTTCCCTAAGTTGGAAGTCGCTATAGTAAACGATGAAGTACTTCCTACGCGCTACCGCTTCCTGCCCGACGTAGAACACGTGCTAACGCCGGATCAATATGTGAAGCTTGGAAAGTCTTCTCAGTTCGATGTGGCATTCATTGTTGATGGCGGCATTGATCGCGCCGGTAGAGTGCGGCCGTGGTTCGAAGGAGCCAAGGCACAGGTTTTTATTGATCACCACGTTGTGAGCGTGGACTATCCATACACTATCAGCATGGTCGACCCGACGGCGTCGTCCAACACCGAGTTGCTTTACTACCTTTCTCAGTCGCCCTTTTTTGATACCCCTCTTGATAGAGAGTTTTGTCAGCATATTTATTTGGGGCTTATTTTTGATACGGGTTTTTTTCGCCATTCCAACACCACCCCCGAGGCGATGGAGCTGGCCGCAAAATTGTTGCGTACCGGATTTGATTTCACTCGAGTGGGCGAGCGCGGAATGCTCGAGCGAAGTTTTTCAAGCCTGCAATTGCTTTCAGACATTATCGCTAAGGCGAAGTTAGAGGCCGGGGGGCGCATCATTTGGTCGGTCGTTACTCAAGCGGCCATGAAGAACCGGTCGGCCGAGTCCGATGACAAGGAAGGGATTATCGACCACCTCTTTTTAACGGTCGGCATCGATGTCGCTTTGTTGTTTTTTGAGCTAGAGCCGAATCTGACGAAAATTTCGCTTCGATCCCATGGCGGGCTCGACGTTGCCGCTTTTGCTCGGTCCTTGACGGTTCAAGGCGGCGGTCATAAGAAAGCTGCCGGCGGCATATTCCAGATGCCGGTTGATAAGGTGGTCCCTCATGTTCTTAAGGAGCTTCAGAGGGGCCTTCAGGCAGTAAAGTAATGTTATTGACCTATCTAAAAGCCAAGATCCACAGAGCTCGGGTCACCGATGCGAACCTTGAATACGAAGGAAGCATCACGATTGGGCGCGATTTGCTGGATGCCTCAGGTTTTCAGCCTTTCGAGCGGGTCGAAATATACAACGTCACCAATGGGGAGAGGTTTGCCACCTACGTCATGGAAGGGCCTCCCGGCACTATTTGCATCAACGGAGCGGCCGCGTGGAAGGCCCGCAAAGAGGATATTGTGATTATAGCGGCCTACTGTCAGCTTGATGCGCAAGAGGCCTTGCGTTGGCGCCCCACGCTTGTTTATGTTGATGATCGAAATGTGGTGAAGTCAGTTTCTCGGAAAGCCCTTTTGTAGGGTACGCCACCACTTGTCACATTTGTCTTGGGCCTCGCGTCCCTAGCGGGAAGGTAAGGTAGGTCGCGTGAAAGTAGTTTTGGGAAGTCTGCTTTTTGCGTTTTGTGGCTCACTGGCGTTTGGGGCCGAAGTGGTGGGTGAAACCGGTGGCCAAGCTCGATGTCAGCCGTTTACCGCAAAAAGTGAACTACGAGTTTTTAAGGATCCTACTCTCTTCCTCCCCAGTCTCAGTCTTATCTTGGCCGACCCTAAAGTGGGTTGGTATCGGTTGATGCAAGAAAACCCTCTTAGGGCCGTTTTGCAGGGAAGTACCAGTCTGAGGATTCTTGGCGAGCCCCGGGAATTTAAGAACTTTGGAGTCATCGCCAGACTCTATGAACTCGCCGAGCCCCGCTTGCGACTATCCGACGTAAAGCAGGTAAAACCAGGGACTTCTGAGAAAATCGTTCCTGTACAGATTTGCGGCGACGGTGGACTGGGGTTTGTTTTAGAATCGGATTTGAAACGCGCTGCTTTAGACGAAGAGCCTCATGGAGAAGGGCTTCCGCCTTCAGTTTTGCCCAATCCTGTTCCTGCTTGGAAGGGTGGGGCGGCTACTCCGGCTGCCCAGGGTGAGCGCTGGTGATGGTTCGATTTCGCCCGGAACGTTTTGCTTGATACAAAAACTCGTCTGCCTTGTGGATGAAATCTTCGATAGTGGCGAAGTTTTCGTTAAAGAGTGTGGCTATGCCGATGCTAATCGTCACTTGGATCTCTTTACCGCCAAATTGAATACGTTCTGCTTCTAAGGAACGCCGTAGTCGTTCTGCTACCGTGTGCGCCAGTTCCGTTGTGCAGTTTCTCAAGATGACCGAAAACTCTTCGCCGCCGTAGCGGCACGCGACATTTTCTAATCGGAGTTGTTTGTTTAGGTGCGCGCCCACTGCTTTGAGCACTGCATCGCCACCAAGGTGTCCGTGGGTGTCGTTGATCTTTTTGAAGTGGTCGACGTCAATCATCATCAGGCTAAGGTGTTCCTTACCGCGTCGGCTAAAACTCATTTCCTTTGGCAGAACATCCAAAAAATATTTTTTGTTATAGAGTTGCGTGAGGGCATCCATGTTTGCCGCTTTAAAGAGGCTTTGCTGGTAGTTTTGATCGTGGCTGTCTTGGTAGGTAAAGCGAAAGTAGAGTCTTGTGCCGACCAGTACTTTGTCTCCGTCCAAAAGTCGGTGTTCAGTAATTTTGTTTCCGTTTACAAAAATACCGTTCGTACTGCCTAAATCACGAAGGATGATATCCGTTCCTACTGAAACTACCTCAGCGTGGAGTCGCGAAACGTGAGGGTCGTCCACGCAAATATCGCACGTGATGTCTCGGCCAATGCGTATGGTCTTGGCTGAAATCCGATGATTCTGACCAGTTTCGTTTCCGGATAGCTGGATAAGGTAGGGCTCTACCTTGGGTGCCTTGCCGGTTGTCGAGTTGGTCTCGTTGGCGTAGATGATGGTTTTTTCGACTACGTTATTTAAAGCTTTTTTGCTCACGCCGGCTTTTCGGCATATTTGCTTGAGAAAGAAAGTTGGGTATGGCAACCTTTAGAAATTAAAAGGAAAAATCTATGGCTGCCGAACCTACGCTGAAGGAACTTTTGGATGTTATGGTCCGGGCACTGGTGGATCTCCCAGAGCAAGTGCGAGTCTCCGAGATTACCGGCGAGCAAACCACGGTCTTTGAGCTTGTGGTGGCTAAGGAAGACCTGGGTAAAGTCATCGGTAAGCAGGGCAAGACGGCCATGGCGTTGCGTACCATTCTGACAGGTGCCTCCACCAAATTGCGCAAGCGCTCCGTACTCGAGATTGTAGAATAGATCTTGACGCGACGCAGCTTGAGCTTCTTCTGTTGCTCTAGCAATCTCCTACGCAATGAACGCAATCATTGTAGTCTTTCACCTCGGAATATTTTTATCTGCACCAGTTTTCGCAGCAACAGACCTGGGAACCGAGTTGCCATTTAAAACCCACTCGGGTGGAAAGCCCCATATTGGAGTGAGTTATACCTACGGTTCGGATACGAGTGGTGCAAACTATGTGTTTACGTACGTGCCAAAGGTAGCTGCTACGGAAGCGTCCAAAAAACTCCGGTGGAACTTCTACCAACTATCTACGGATGATTTTTTGCTAGACTGGTCGGAGGAGCGGGTGGTTTCACTTGGCGTCCTACAAGCAAGGTTGAGCCATGAAAATAATCAAACGCCGGTAATCGAAAAGATTATTCGCGGCCAAAAAGCGGACGATAAGGGGGAAATATTTTTTGTCCTCGCTAACGACAAGAACCAACCCTTATACAATGTACCGATTTCGAAACTCTGTTCTAAGTATCCGGGCGGTTTTAGCGATCTTACCCACGGCCGAAGTTGCGACGATCCTGAGCTCTAGGGGTACGGCCTCCCTGGCGGCAGTTACCCCCTACCGCACCGAAGGAGGGGCCGGCAAAAAAATTTCCTTTTTTTTTGCCTGAATGTGGTAGGAGCTTTGGCGATGAATTTCTGGTCCAAAGCTGTCTGTCTGTTGTCCCTTACCTTGTCCCTTTCTTGCCTGATAGGGGAGTCCGGCGAAAATGCCGACGTGTGGAGGTCTGCAGTTCCACGCCTTCCTCACTCCGTGTCTTTTCAGGGTGGGCTTGGGGATAAACAACAATCCGAACTCCGAGAACTAACCGCGGCGGTATTGCCTACGGTCAAGGCAATGGCTGCTCACGACTATTCGATTTTCACTCAGAGCGTCCCCATGGGTACGCTTTATTCAGACGGTCGGCAGATAAAGTTGTTATTTACGGATCAGGATACGGTTTACCACCCGAAAATCGGGGCGATTCCATTAGAATTCGACTCTTTAACTTTAGCGCCAATTATTGACGACCAACAGGACTTTTGGGTCGTTGTAAGAGCTGACCGGCTGCTTTTTGGCCCGACCAGAGAACTAAGAGAGTCTGCGTTTGGCGTCCTAGCCGTTGAACTTGCAAGGCATCTGTATGGAACAGTTCAGTGGTATATGGGGCGGCCGATCGAAGATTTGCTTGAAAGAGCTTTAGAATCATCCGGAATAGAGAAAATCCAAGCAGACGTTTCCCGCTTCAATTCCATCGCCTTGATGAAATTGTGCATGCAAAGTGGAAATAAGTGGGTGAGCTCAGCCAAGGATCTCGACATAGCTGCTTCACTTTTTGAAATCTGGTTAATGTCCACTCAGGGTGCTTTGGAAGGTCCGTTTCGCGCAAGGACCTTACTTGATTTTCCTGAATCAACTTTGCGGATCTATGGCCCTGAGAAGTCGGAAAAGATTTTGGAAATAATGACGAAGGTTCAGTATCTTTCGTTTGCTGTACCTCCAAGTACGGGGGAAGGAACGAGTCCTTATAGAACAGACTACTCGGCTCACGAGACTCAGAATACTTTCCTGTTGGTACTTTCAGATACCTCACAGCGAAACGACCTGTTTTTCAAATTTGGCATTTTATCCAATGGCGCAATTTGGATACCCTCTGACACCGTGGTTGGCCGTTTGGATCAACCTATCAGCACGGGGCCCATGCGGGGGATAGACAAGCTAATTCAAACTGTACTGTGGACGGATGAAATCTTTTCTCCCAAGAAAGAATGGAACCCCGATGCATTTGGAACCGCTCTACTTAGTATTGCCTCGGAAATCTGGGCCGGCTTTGGCACAGCGGTTTCCTATCCTAGTTCAATCGATGGCTCGCTAAGAGGCATGTCAGAGTGGCGCTATCGAGTTTTATTTGAGGCCCTTGATTTCGCAATTCGCCTTCGTTCCAGTAAACTTTGGAGACTCTTAACCGATGAGGACCGAGTGTCGGTAGAGAATGCCTATAAGCGATTTCGGTCTCAATTTGTTACGCAAAACTGTGCCAATAGCCTATTTTTCTCATCAAAGTCTAAGGTGGTTCCGGCTGAGAATCTAATGCCCAAACCGGATTTGAATTAGTCACAGTCCGCCCCAAGCTTCTAAAACTCTAGAGCAAACTTTTGAATTTCTAGTTTTTCCATCAAGAACAAAAGGTTTTGTCAGTATCTCAAAACCTGCTTTTCGTCGTAAAATCGTCGCTTCAAGTTCGGACTTAAATTTCTCGCGGGTGATCGCAAGCACGTAGTTTTTGGTATTGGGTTTGTACGGGTTTGGGTAGGTTTCGATAACCGACCATCCCATGCCTTCGTAGTAAGTCCTTCGAACTTCCCCTTCGCAGTGGGCGTAGTAGTGGTTGATACCCACGAGCCAACCTTGAGATCGCTCCCCCGACCAGTGTGTGAGGCCCAAAGACTCTGCTGTTAGGTAGAGCAGTGGAATGAAATCTTCTGAGCCCGGTACGCGAATAAAATTTTGTAATTCCGCAATGCCCCCTGGAGGTCGAATCGCATGGCCCGCATCGTACTCAGTAAAGCGAAATACCGCTCCTTGCTCGGCGATTACAAGCCGATAGCTCTTTCTTTCCATCGAGCAATGGAAGGCGTCTCGCGGTTCACGGGGGAGCCCCTCCTTTATCGCTTTATGGTGCTTAAGAAAGGCCTCAATTCCTAGTTCAGGGTGTTCCTTAGATGTGACATCAATACGAACCAAGGCAAGAATATTGAATGGGTCGTCTCGCGGAGTAACAAAGACGGCGCCGGTCCGTCCAAATCGAAGGCTATTGGTGTTGCGCAGCAATCCATCAAGGCGAGAATTAGGCTTTGGCGGGTACAGTCCAATTTGGCGGTAGTAGTCAGCCACCCACGATTCCAGTAGCTCGATAATCGAGTCTTTTTTCCAGGGGCCCGGAACTCTCCCTCGCGTAACTTGGAAAAGGTTCGCAAAGAAATCAAAGTCATTTTTCAATATACGCAGGTGGGCGGGCACAAGTACGTGAAGAGAGTACTCTTTTTCGTTGTGGTCAAAGTGAAAGGTCAAGCTAGTAGGGCCTGGCGCCCCCATACAATAGCAGGGAACCAAAATGCCCAAAACGAGAAGAATGGAACGTAAAGGGTGCATGCCGTTCAACGAAGGGCGTATACCCCAAATTCGGTGTTGGAGTCCAGTTCTTGGGATGCTCGGGAGGGAGCGTTTATTTAGGTAGGAAGTCTTGCAGACGCTTGGAGATCTTGGCTCTACCCCGCCTTTTGACAATGCTTAAACTAAACGCGGCAGCGTCGCGTACTTCCTTATCGAAATCCATCGATGCCATTAACAAAAAGGATAGGGAGTCCGCTCCCCCGCACCGCAAACCACGCACGATTTCGGCCCGCGTTGGGGGATTAGCAATTTGGAAAGCAGCGTTTAGCTTGGCTATAACTGGTCCTCCTCCCATTTGGGCGAGGGCGCAGAAGGCGTTCGATCGCAGAAGCACGTCTCCCGAATTGGTTAGAGGAAACACTGCGTGCGCTATTATTTCTCTTTGAGTGCCTATTTGCCCTAACGCAATTGTAGCTGCGCGTACTATATAATCGGGCTCGTTTTGGAGGTAGGAGAGTAGGCGGGGAATCGCGCTATCAGCTTTGGCGCCGAGGTTGCCTAGTGCCTGAATGGCGTTCAGACGTACCATTAGGCTCGTATCGGAGGAGGCTTGTATAAGTTCGGGCAACGCCACTACTGCGAACTCACTATCCATCATGCTTAGTGCTCGGGCGGCGTCTGCCCTTACTTCCTCATCTGAGGTGTACGTGAGCAGCGGAGTTATCGCTGCGGCGGCCTTGGGGCCCATACGTATGAGAGCATCAAGCGCTCCCCTTCGCCCGGTAATCTCCGGCTGTAGAAAAATGGAAATCAGTTTCGGGACCGCTTCGTCTGCAGGCGCTCCTATTTGTCCCAAAGTGTTTAGAACTTGCTCTCGAGTTCGGGCTGTACCCTCGAAATGTAGCATTAGATGGGGGACGGCAGGGGCAGAGGCACCTCCAATTTCTCCTAGCGAATTTATCGCATAGCTCACAACCGATGGATTCTTGTCGCTTAACCGAACAATCAGGTGGTCCACCGCCTCATTTGCCGCAGGCCCAATCCTGCCAATAACCATAATGGCAATTCTTCGTATTTCTGGGGAATCATCCTGAAGATAGCTGATCAATTCTGGGAGAACTGGTTCGCAATCGGGTCCAAATTCCAGAAGAAGAGAACCCGCCAAAATACGATTCTTAAGGGTATCGCTTCGCAAAATTCTTGCGAGTTCCGGAACGGCGCTTTTTCCCAAGCGCGGCACCGCAACCCACAGACGGCGGTCTTCCATGTTCGTTTGTATTACCGGAAGAATGAGCGGAAGTTCTTTGTGAGCCTCGTTTTTGAACTTTAAGATTGCAAGCGCGGCTTCGACAGGCAGGAACCGATCACTAGAATTTAGTTTAGGTCTGAGAGCCGGGATCACCGAATCGGCTTGCTCTCCAATATTCCCCAATGCGGCTGCGGCGTCCAAATGAAGTTCGTCCTCATTCGAGCTAAGTATATCGACCAAGGCGGGGATCGCACTCTGCGCTTGTTTGCCGATACTGCCTAAGGTTCTGATTGCGTTCCTTCGGTTTGCCGCCGTTTTGTTTTGAAGTATCTCCAAGAGTGCGGGCACTGCAGAAGCAGATGCGGCACCTTGATGGAACAAACCTGTTATAGCCTCACTCACTAAGCTTGTTTCGGGAGCATTGAGGTGTTCGATGAAAGTAGGAATTGCGGCTCTCGCTTTCGGGCCCATTCGTGCAAGGATATGCATTGGAAGATAGCGATGGCTTCTGTTTGGATTCTTCGCGGCATTTACCAGGGCTGGTACAGCGCTGCTCCCAAATGCCACCAGAGCGTTTGCCGCCGCGCTGGAGACTATCTCATTTTTATCTTCAAGGTTGTGGACAAGTTGCTTAATGGCTCTAGGGGCGAGAGGCGCCATCCCTGCTATGGCCGAGGCCGCTCCTGCTTTAATCAAGGGATCGTTGTCTTTGAGCGCTTCTACAAGATAGGGAAGGGCGGGTGGGCCGATTTCACCTAACACCGAAGCGATTCGAAACTGGATTGTGTCCCCCGGCGTCTTAAAAGCTGCGATGAGTGAAGGAACGGCAAGTCGACCGATTTTCCTAAGGGCCAACATTGCTTCGATTTGTGGTGAGCCTTTTCCTTCGAGGTAGTCGTGGAGAACAGCAGGCAGACCCGCTTTGGTTGATAGCGGAAAACGCCGTGACCACGAATCCAGGAGTTCTGGGGAGACTTCCGCAATTCGAACGGGCGGATCGAGCAAAAGACACAGAGGTAAAATGTCCGGAGGGGATTGAAGTAGGTCCGATGCTTCGGCAGCATCTGCGCCAAAGGCGAGGACTTGTCGGAGTACAATGCTAATCGGCTGCTCGGGAGAATCCGGAGTTGCTTCGCGTTCGCGCCACAGTTCGCTAAATCTGGGAATGTGCCAAGTTCGAACTGGCTGTTGTTCTGCGGCTCGAACTCGCTGCTTTTCCTCATCAGTAAGTGAATTACAGGCCCTAAGTTTAGCGGCAGTTTGCGTGGCATCTGTATCCAGTCCCGCCAATGAATAAGCGTCGAGCGCTTCGAGCCAGAGTTTTTTTACTTCTTCTGAGTCGCATTCCTGTGCGGAATCCTTAACTAGGCCTTTGGCGATCAGGGCCGCTGCCTGCATGTTTCCTGAGTCATAAAAAGAGTAGAAACAGTCGTGAGCAGCTTCACGGCCCGAGGGAGTGAGGCGGTAAGTCAGAGCGACGCTCATCAGGGCGGGGAAATCTCTCTGTCTTCTTGCTGCGGTCAGGGCACTTTTTGCTCTGGGTTCGTTCCAACGAATATACGCCTCCCTTTCCTGCTGGTGCTCGGCGCTCCGTAAGCGAGAGAGGATGAGTTCATGGAGGTGGGTCACGGCATTCGCCGAAGTGCCCGGGTTCCAAACATCCTGTCGGCTGAGAGTTTCGGCCACTAACTCGGGAGAAAGGGCGGTATTTTCCAGTCGCGCGGGCGATCCGTTTTCCAGGCGGCATGTGGGAGAGAAAACGGGAAGTGTCTCGGAGGTGTTTCCGCCTGTCCCCGGATCGTTGTTTTTATATGCGGCGTTCTGCGCTTGCAAAACATCTGCGGGTGTCACTGAAAGCACAAGCGCGAAGGCCCACCCTGGCCAATACCCTGTCTGCTTGCGCTGTGACATTGGATCGGCTTACCCCACTATTTGTGGCTGAGCAAGCTTCGGCAAATGGTGCTTAGAGCGAGCTACAGAGGACTTCTCGGCTGAGCCGGGCGATGTGCGTAATCTTAATCTCTTTAGGACACGCGGCTTCGCAAGCGCCCGTATTGGAACAAGCTCCAAAGCCTTCCTTGTCCATTTGGTGAACCATGCCACGGGCGCGGCGGGCTCTTTCGGGTTGGCCTTGAGGGAGCTCGGCCAAGTGGCTCACTTTTGCCGAAACGAAAAGCATGGCCGAGGCATTTTTGCAGGCCGCTACGCATGCTCCGCAGCCAATGCAGGCTGCCGCATCCATGGCTTTCTCAGCACTTTCTTCACCGATAAGGTTGCAGTTGGCGTCTACGGCGTTTCCCGTGTTTACGGAGACAAACCCACCCGCCGCCATAATGCGATCAAGCCCAGAACGATCGGAGATAAGGTCGCGGACGATTGGAAAGGCTTTTGCTCTCCAGGGTTCGATTACAATTTTCTGACCGTCTTTAAAGCGCCTCATGTGGAGCTGACAAGTCGCGGTTCCGGTATCAGGTCCGTGAGGATTTCCGTTAATGGTCAGTGAGCAGGAACCGCAGATTCCCTCTCGGCAATCGTGCTCGAACTCGACCGCCATTTCTCCCTTGCGGACGAGTTCCACGTTTACCATGTCGAGCATTTCTAGGAAGGACATGTCCGGCGAGATGTTGCCGATCTCATAGTCCATGAAGTTGCCGCTCGAATTTGCATCGGGTTGGCGCCAAATCTTGAGTTGGAATTTCATGGCAAACTCTTTCCTTCCTTACTTGTAGTTGCGCTCTGCAAGGTGAATGTTTTCAAATGTGAGAGGCTCTTGGTGCTTTATGGCTGGCTGACCATCGCCTTTGTGTTCCCACGCAGCTGCGTAGCAGAAATTTTTATCGTCTCGCTTAGCTTCGCCTTCTTCGGTTTGAAACTCTTCCCTGAAGTGGCCACCGCAAGATTCTTTCCGCTCAAGCGCATCGGTGCACATAAGTTCTGCAAGTTCCATAAAGTCGGCTACGCGCCCCGCTGTTTCCAGTTCGGAGTTCATATGGTTGCTACCGCCCGGAACAAACACATCGCTCCAGAACTCCTCTCGGAGGTTCCGAATTTTTCCGATCGCTTGTTTGAGCCCTTCCTCATTTCTTGCCATGCCGCAGTTGTCCCACATGACTTTGCCGAGCCTACGATGAAACTCCAACGCAGATGTCCCGCTCTTATTCTTAGAGAGTCGTTCGACCGTAGAATTTACATCTGAGAGCGCGGATTTAAAGCTGTCGTGAGAAAGTTGAACTGGAGGGAGTTTGTTGGACGCTAGATAATTGCCGACCGTGTAGGGCGCAATGAAATAGCCGTCCGCCAACCCTTGCATCAGCGCAGAGGCGCCTAAGCGATTCGCTCCGTGATCCGAGAAGTTCGCTTCACCCAATACGAACAATCCTGGGACTGTGCTCATCAGCTGGTAGTCCACCCAAAGGCCGCCCATCACATAGTGGATGGCTGGATAAATGCGCATGGGCACGTGGTAGGGATCTTCGTCGGTAATTTTTTCGTACATAGCAAACAAGTTGCCGTACTTAGACTCGATGGTCTGCTTGCCTTGACGCTGGATTGCATCTGCAAAATCTAAATAGACCGAAAGCCCAGAGGTTCCTACTCCACGGCCTTCATCGCAAACGCGCTTTGCTGCTCTAGATGCAATGTCCCTAGGGGCAAGGTTGCCATAGCTGGGGTACATTCGCTCCAGGTAGTAGTCTCGCTCGGCAGCGGGTATTTCCGCTGGTGAACGTTTATCGCCTTGGCCTTTTGGAACCCAAATACGGCCATCGTTTCGAAGTGATTCGGACATTAATGTAAGTTTCGATTGGTGATCGCCGCTTACGGGAATACAAGTCGGATGGATTTGGGTGTAGCACGGGTTAGCCATAAAGGCCCCGCGTTTGAATGCTCTCCATGCAGCCGTGGCATTGGACTTTTTGGCGTTGGTGGAAAGGTAAAAAACGTTACCATACCCACCCGTGGCTAAAACCACCGCATCAGCCAAGTGTGTTTCGATGGCGCCTGTTTGCAGGTTACGCGTAACAATGCCTCGAGCTTTTCCGTCGATGACAACGAGGTCGAGCATTTCTTCTCGGGTGTGAAGCTCTAGGTGCTTTAACCCCGCTTGCCGAATGAGCGCGCTGTAGGCTCCTAGCAGAAGTTGCTGTCCGGTTTGGCCACGAGCGTAAAAGGTGCGGGAAACTTGGGCTCCACCGAAAGATCGATTTGCAAGCGTTCCGCCATACTCTCGGGCAAAAGGAACGCCTTGGGCCGCGCATTGATCGATGATGGCAGCGGAAATTTCGGCCAAGCGGTACACATTCGCTTCACGCGCCCGAAAATCCCCTCCCTTAATGGTGTCGTAGAAAAGTCTGTAAACTGAGTCGCCGTCGTTTTGATAGTTTTTCGCGGCGTTGATCCCGCCTTGAGCTGCAATAGAATGCGCGCGGCGTGGGCTGTCGTGGTACGTAAATACTTTTACTTTGTACCCTTGCTCAGCCATGGTGGCGGCTGCCGAGGCGCCGGCTAGTCCCGAACCCACCACCAAAACAGTGAACTTTTTTCGGTTTCCTGGAGCGACCAATTTATTTTCAAACTTGGTTCGAGTCCACTTAGTGGCGATATCCCCAGAAGGTATTTTGGAGTTTAAACGCGCAGAGTCACTAGGGTTGCTCATTTTAATTTCCTCCGCAGCAAAAGAACCAAAGGGGCTGAATTAGGAATCCCCCAGCAACCACCAACGCAAAGGCCCAGCTAATTTGTCGAAGGGCCGGGTTACGTGCGCTTGCAAGGCCCAAAGACTGAAAAAGCGACGAGACGCCGTGGCTTAAGTGAACTCCAAGAACGAGGAGGCTAAATACGTACCAACTCACGTACAGAGGCTCGTGGAATTTTTCGGCAATCAGACGGTAGAGATCTCGGACCTCCGTTCCATCGTACACAATCGAATAGTACGGCCCATATTTAAAGGTGCAGATGTGCAAAACTAGAAAAGCCAAAACCAACAAACCAGTCAGCGCCATTGACCGAGAGGCAAAAGACGCCTGTTTTGGACCAGAACCCCGGCCAGAGTAACCGACCGGCCTGGCCTGTCGGTTCAGCATAGCCAGGTGGATGGCAAATCCTATGTGGATTAAAAAGGCGCTCAGCAGCCCCAACTCAATGATTGGAAATGCGGGTCCCGACGTTAAGGCGTGCCCATAAAGGTTGTACGCGCGAGCACTCACGAACATGAGAAGATTTCCCGACATGTGCATGAGCGTAAAGAACGCGATTCCAAGACCCGTAAGGCCGACTATTTGCTTTTTTCCAACTGATGAAGTTATCCAGGCTTTAAACTTTGGCATATTCTTTTTTTGTTGAAGTCCAACTGTAGTCGTCGAGCAAGCGTCCTGCAAGCCCGAGTCCATCACGAAACGGCTGACAATAATAAAAAAACGACAGTATAATGTCTGTCATGCGAACTATTGATACTACCTCTGAGTTGGTTTCTTCCAGTTATACGAAAATGCGTGACCGTTTGGCGCGCGCTTCCAAAAGGCTGAACCGCAAGTTCACCCTGGCAGAAAAGATTTTGTTCGGTCACCTTGATAATCCCGAGAATCAAGAGCTAAAGGCTGGAGAAAGCATCCTGGCGCTGCATCCGGATCGTGTTGCGATGCAGGATGCCACTGCTCAGATGGCCCTTTTGCAGTACCTTAGCGCGGGGAGAAAACAAACCGCAGTTCCCACCACCGTTCATTGCGATCATCTCATTCGGGCCCAAACAGGGGCCGCGAGCGATATGAAAACGGCCATGAGCGAAAATCAGGAAGTTTATAGTTTTTTACGCGATGCGTGCGCGAAAGCGGGCATTGGTTTTTGGGGGCCTGGCGCAGGAATTATTCACCAAGTCGTCCTTGAGAACTACGCTTTTCCGGGTTCCATGATGATTGGTACCGACTCCCACACGCCGAACGCTGGTGGGCTCGGCATGTTGGCGATTGGCGTTGGCGGTGCGGACGCCGTAGACGTAATGGCAGGACTTCCCTGGGAAGTGAAATACCCCAAGCTTGTTGGTGTGAGGCTCACCGGAAAAATGGAAGGCTGGACCTCTGCCAAGGACGTTATCTGTAAGCTTTGTGGCATTTTAACTGTCAAGGGCGGCACAAATCGCATTATCGAATATTTCGGTCCGGGCACTCGCAGCATTAGCTGCACCGGAAAAGCCACGATCACAAATATGGGCGCCGAGTTAGGTGCGACTACTTCGGTGTTTCCATTTGATGAGTCAATGGAAGCTTATCTGCGTGCCACTCGTAGAGGGGACCTTGCGGATCTTGCGTTGAAGTTCAAAGACCTTCTGGTGGCCGATCCCGAAGTAGAACAAAACCCAGAAAAATATTTCGATCAAATCATTGATATCGATCTTTCCAAGCTCGAGCCACAGGTAGTGGGGCCTCATTCGCCCGATGTTTATCGTACGGTTTCCGAGCTAGGGGCGGATGCGCGAAAAAACGGATGGCCTGAGAAGCTCTCGGCAGCGCTTATTGGTAGCTGTACGAATTCATCTTACGAAGACATTTCCAGGGCGGCCGATTTAGCGGAACAGGCCGCGGCTCATGGAGTGAAAATTCCCGTACCGTTCTTAGTGACTCCGGGTTCAGATCAAATTTATCAGACCATCCAGCGAGACGGGCAGTTGGCCTCACTAGAGAAGATTGGTGCGACTGTTTTAGCAAATGCCTGCGGGCCTTGCATTGGTCAGTGGAAGAGGTCGGATATCGCCGAGGGCGAAACGAATTCTATTTTGAGTTCTTTCAATCGAAATTTCCCAGCCAGAAACGATGGGAATCCTCAGACTCTGTCCTTTATCTCTAGTCCTGAAACCGTAATTGGTATTGCACTGGGTGGAAAACTCACCTTCAACCCTTTGCAAGATGAGCTGCAAGGCGCAGATGGAAAGAAGTTTAAGCTGCGTGCGCCCAAGAAAGCCGCGGACCTTCCGCCTAAAGGCTTTGTTGTGGCAACCGCGGGGTATGTTGCTCCACCAGAGGACGGGTCTAAAGTTCAGGTGAATGTTGCTCCCGATAGCAAGCGCCTACAACTTCTTGAGGCTTTCGCTGCCTGGGACGGGAAAGACTTTACGCATCTTCCTCTGCTATTGAAGGCACGAGGTAAGTGTACGACTGATCATATTTCTCCGGCTGGGCCTTGGCTTAAGTTTCGTGGCCACCTAAACAATATTAGCGATAATATGTTCACCGGCGCGGTGAATGCGTTTTCAGGAGAAGCGGGCAAGACCCTAAACCAGCTGACTGGGACCAAGGGGCAATCGATTCCGGCGGTAGCGCGTGAGTACAAGGCGAAGGGCTTGCGCTGGGTGGTCGTGGGTGATGAAAACTACGGCGAAGGAAGCAGTCGAGAGCATGCAGCCATGTCGCCCCGCTATTTGGGTGCTGCAGCCATAATTGTGAAAAGCTTTGCCCGCATTCACGAGACGAACCTGAAAAAGCAGGGCGTTCTGCCTCTTACGTTCCAAAAGCCGGCGGATTACGACAAGGTACAAGAAACGGATAAGGTGAGCTTGATTAACTTATCGAAGCTTGCACCCAAGGTACCTGTCGAAGCTATCTTTACTCACGCCGATGGAACAGAGGATAGAATTTCTCTGAACCACTCTCTTACGGCGGATCAAATAGGCTGGTTTAAAGCTGGTTCAGCGCTTAACTTGCTGTCCAAGGGATGAAGAGCTGGAAGGCGCACGATGAAAAAGTGCGGCCCTACATAGGTTGGCACCGTTTTCTTTCGTCGAGTCAAACCTTGCTATTAGTGTTGAGCGTTTGGTGGCTGCTGCAGTCGCGCCAACTTGCAGGTTTTGAGGCGGCGTTGACGGCTCGGGGCGCTTCGGGCTTTTCGCTTTTTCTGTGGTTCTTCGGCACTCTGGCTTTTTTGTCGGAGTGCCTGAGCTTTCCGTTCTCGCTCTCTCACTACCTGGTCGATAGGCACTACGGTGTATCTCGGCAAGGCCTCTCTTCTTGGTATGCCGATCATATTAAAGGCCTTATCGTCGGTGCGGCTCTGGGATTGATTTTCCTTTTGTTTGCCTGGTGGTCGGTAACGACTTTGGGACACTTTTGGTGGATTGCGCTTGCGGCATTTTTTGTTTTCTTTTCGGTGGTTCTGGCGCAGTTGGCACCTGTGCTGCTACTGCCTTTCTTTTTCGAAATGAAGCCACTTCCTCAGGGGACGTTGCGCGATAGCCTCATCGAAATGAGTCGGAAGTTTGGGGTTTCAGTAGAAGAGATTTATCTCCTTGGTCTTGGGGCAAAAACTGAAAAAGGCAATGCTGCGTTTATGGGGTTGGGACCCACAAAGCGCATTGCCATAGGCGATACGATTTATTCTAAGTATCCTGCCGAGCAAGTGTTGGCGGTGTTTGCTCATGAGTTGGGCCACTTGGTACACAAAGACATTTGGAAGGGGCTAGGGCTTTCGGCCGTTTCCTTGTTTCTTTCGTTTGGGATTGCAGAAGTCATTTGTCAGTCGACAGTATTGCCACGGTGGTTCACTTGGACTGAGGCGCCCTTTGGTCTGTTTTTGTATTTCATTGTTGTGGTTTTAGTAGGTTTGCCGCTTGGGGTGATTGAACGGATTTACTCGAGGTGGCGTGAGCGCTGCGCCGATCGTTTTGCTGCTCAGGAACTTGGTGTGGGGATGGCGTTGTCTGATGCGCTGGAGACTTTAACGTATCAAAATCGATCGTATTTTTACCCTAGTGTCTTTCGTGAATTCTGGACTTATTCCCATCCGGCTCCGTGGCGCAGAATAACAAGCTTGCGTTCTGCTGGATCCAAGGCGGCGAGTTAGTTTGTTAGAGTGAATTCGCTTTGCACGCCTGGATGGTAGTCGTGAGGCGGCGGTGGTAATGGCGGAGTGACCTGGGTGTTTTTTTCTAGCTGAGCAATCGCGAGGATATCTTTTACTTCCCGGACAAAGTGAAAACGCAATTTGGAACGCACTTCAATCGGAATTTCGCGCAAATCACCCTGATTCAGACGAGGTAGGATCACGGACTGCACCCCGGCGCGGTGGGCTGCCAGCACCTTTTCTTTAATTCCACCCACAGGCAAAATCTGACCTCGCAGTGTGATTTCTCCTGTGACAGCAATGCGGGGGTCTACTGCTTGATTTTGCATGAGCGACGCAATTGCGAGGTAAAGCGCAGCTCCAGCCGAGGGACCATCTTTTGGGACCGCCCCCGCAGGAAAATGTATGTGCAAATCGGTTTTTTCAAAGCGAAAGGCCGCCGCTTCTCCCCACTGAGATCGCAAAAGGCTTAGGGCTATTTGAGCAGATTCCTTCATGACCTCACCCAATTGCCCAGTGAGAATGAGTTGCCCCTTGCCCTCCATGCGGCCAACTTCAACGTGTAGTATCTCTCCGCCGACCGGAGTCCAGGCCAGAGCGGTAACAATTCCCGGAACCGGATTTTCATCAAGTTGCTCAGGATGAAACTTCTTGGGTCCAAGAATCGTATCTAAAAACTCAGGCCGGTATTCGACAAACGCAGGGGGCGAATCAGTTGCTAACTGCTCGGCCGCAAAGCGGAGTATTTGCGCAATTTGGCGTGTAAGGCTTCGCACGCCGGACTCGCGCGTGTAGTCAGTAATAACGGCTTCAATGGTGGCGCGACCCAAGCGCAGTTGAGGAGCGCGAATTCCATGGTCCTCAAGCAATTTGGGTAACAAATGCTGTAATGCGATTTCCACTTTTTCTGCTTGGGAATAGCCGTGAATTTCTACGATTTCTAGGCGATCGCGCAAGGGCCCCGGAATCGTATCTAAGGAGTTTGCGGTAGTAATAAAGAACACCTTAGAAAGATCAAAAGGCACATCGATGTAGTGGTCGAGAAAAGCCTGATTTTGCTCTGGGTCGAGAACTTCCAAAAGTGCAGAGGCTGGGTCCCCTCGGAAATCGCTCCCCACTTTGTCGATTTCATCGAGCAGCATCACTGGATCGCTGGTTCCGCACCGTTTTAAGCTCTGCAGGATTCTGCCGGGCAGGGCACCAATGTAGGTTCTGCGGTGGCCTCGAATTTCAGCTTCATCGCGAACACCACCGAGGCTGGTGCGGATAAATTCTCGTCCCAAGGCCTTTGCTATCGAACGGCCGAGACTTGTTTTTCCTACGCCCGGGGGGCCGAGGAGGCAAAGTATTGGGCCACGTTGATCTGCTCTGAGTTTTCTAACAGCCAAGAACTGCCCGATTCGAGATTTTACTTTTTCTAGACCAAAATGATCGGCGTCTAAAACGGCTTTTGCTTGATGAAGTGTGAACTCTTTCGCCGAAGTCTTAGACCACGGCAAAGCAAGCAACCAATCTAGATAAGTTCGAATTACGTGGTATTCGGGTGAAGAGCGAGGAACATGTGCCAGGCGGTTCGCTTCTGTGGTGGCCACTTTCGCTGCCTCAGGAGGCATTCTGGCTTCTTCAATTTTCTTCAGTAGGTCTTCTTTGTCGGACTCGTCCCCTAACTCTTCGTTGATAGTCCTTAGCTGTTCTCGCAGATAATGATTCCGCTGCTCCTTCGAGGCTCGGGCCATCACTCGGGCCTGAATTTCATTTTGAAGAGAAATCCGCTCTTTTTCGCCTACTAGCTCGTCGAGCAAGAAAGCCAGACGATTTTCTAGGTCCCGATCTTCAAGCCAAGCTTGTTTCAGCGCGACCGATCGAGAAAGAAATGAACAGCAAATATCCGCGATTTTTTCGGGCGACTCGGCCTCATTTAGCAGCTTTACGATGGACTCGGAGCCGGCCACCCCTAGAAGGTTTAAAATTTTCTGTCCTAGCTTCTTTACTTCATTGGCGAGTGTTTCGGTTCGCCCGCGGTTTGAAGGTGCGAAGTCTGGGAGTTGTTCCCCCAAGGCCGATAGAAAGCCGGCGCTCTGACGGTACTCATCAACGCGGAAACGGAACAAACTATTGGCGACTATTTGAAACGTCGTGGGCTGAGACTGGAGAATCTTGCCTATAAGGCAGACCACGCCTACTTGGTAGAGGTCGCTTGGTTCAGGTTCGTTTCGATCGCCCTCGCGTTGGGCGACCACCAAGATCAGATCGCCTGCTCTTTGCGCATAGCGAACTGCCTCGATACTCTTGGCGCGCCCTACCACAAGGGGCGAAGTAGTATTCGGGAAAATGACCGTGTTGCGAACCGGAAGAACCGGCAAGGGGTCGGATAGAGAAAATACCTTGTTTGCCGTTTCGTTCATCTAACTAGGTAGTATGTTTTCGCACCGGCAAAGGTCAAATCTTTAAAACTGACGCTTGCCGGGCGAAACTACGAGCGCTCAACTATTTGGCAAGTTTGCGGGCGCGCATTTTCTTTTTTGCTTTGCGGCGGGCTGCGATTTTAGGGTTTTGGCGTTGTTGTTGCCGTCCGCTTCGCAGTTTCGCCTTGCGCTGTGCCTTCTTTTTTGCAGTCTTCTTGGCCATGATTCCTCCGTTGCAGGAAATTATATCGAAATTCCAACGAAGGCGAGCTAAAACCCAGTAAATGGGCAAGTCTTTTAAACATTCTCGGCACATCGGAATTGAAAGTGTCGATTGCTTTGTCTGTGCCCCCAAGAAAAACAACCCTAAGAGCTTAGACCTGGAGTTCGTTGAAACCGAAAATGGCGCTGAAACCCGTTTTCTTCTGCCCTCGGGGTTCCAATCTTACCCTGGCTTTTTGCACGGTGGCATTGTTTCGGCCATTTTGGACGAAACAATGGCCTATGCGGGTGTTTTTCGTTACGACAAATTTCCCCTGACCCGCCGTATGAGCCTTTCATACCGACGTGGAGTTGAGGCGGAAAAAGAATACGTTTGTCGCTCCGAACTTGTCGAAGTGGGAGAGGCCGGGTTTAGCGCCCGAGCGGTAGTATCGCTTGCGGGACGGGGGAGTTTCGTGCTCTCTGAGGGAGATTTTATTCTTCCCACCAAAGAGCAGGCGGCCAGAATGATGCCCGGGGCGAATCATCCGAACTGGTCCCGGTTTTTTCGTTGAAGCCATCGAATCAGAGAATTCGTCGTAACTTAGTCGCGAGCCTGCTCTCGCATCCTATTGGTTTGCTGGCCCATGCAGTCTGGGTTCCTGTTCTACTTACTTCGTGGGGCCCAAAGGCCTACGGTGAGTGGATTTTGTTTTCATCCGTTGCTGGATTCGCCTACCTAGCGGATTTTGGCTTTTCGATGGTTGGGGCCACAGAAATGTGCGCCTTTATTTCCCAATCAAAGCCACGGCTTGCTCTTCAAGTTTTCGAGTCGGTCTTCCTGGGAACTTTGATTCCGGGCGTGTTGGTTGGTGCGGCTCTTGGGTTGTATTGGGCGCAATGGCCACTTTGGCTGCTTTGTCTGCATGTTTTTCTGTGCGTTCGAACGGGGCACCTTCACGATGTATATCGCAGCGAAGGGATGCTAGCGCGCGGTACTCACTGGAACAATGCCTTGCGTTTGATAGAAGGCTGCGCTGTCGCTGGAGTTGCGCTTCTCGGGGCAGGGCTCACGCTAGCCGCCGGCAGTCAGGTGTTGGTTCGGTTCATTGGGTTTTGTTTGATGGCCCGAGACTTAAAGCGTCGCTTTGTATGGTTTCGTCCTACCGGGCGAGGTTTTCGGCTCAGCGTACTGCGGCGGCTTTGTCCCCCAAGTCTGGCCTATGTGCTAATGCCAGTCGGCGACCAAGTCAGCGGGAATGCATTATCCGTGATGATCGGCTCAGCGCTCGGCCCAGCCGCGCTTGGGAATTTTTCAACGCTTCGCACGATGGCCAATGCTGCTGCCGTTCCCGCGGGAATGATTCGAAATGCAACGCTGCCTGAACTTTCGGCCTTTATGGCTCGAAACGAAAATCGAAACGCTCAACAATTGTATCGATGGGCGTTGGAACGTTCCTTTTGGATAACATTGCTTTTCTTGGGGGCAGCGGCAGTTTTGGGGCCGTGGATTTATCCCCATTGGACCCACAAACAGTGGGTGTTTGATCCCGCGATCTTTTGGATGCTCTTGATAGGCGTTTTCTTCTCAGGGCTTTGGCAGGCTGCAGCGTTGCCTGCGTTCGCTAGAAACGATCACCTGCCGCTCACACTTTTTCGAACTCTTCTCTATGGCCTGCTTCTGTTGTGGGCGTTTTGGGGGCTTCCGCTCGAGGGGATGGCCGTTGGAAGTGTGGGGCTTGCGCTGGTTGAAGGGATTATGTGGTGCGTTTCGGTTTGGTATGTGAGGCGTTACGCCATTTCCCTCGACAAAACTGCCGAAACGCCAGATATTTAAGGCTTACAAGACAGTTGAATGGGCGAAATAGCGGGTAGTCGAGGAGTGTTGAGTGAGTCTAATTCACGCCCGAGTAAAGATCGGTCGAGTTTTATCGCTAGTCGACGTTTTCCTATTTCTCGGAATTGCCGTCGCCATTTACGCTCTTGTCGCTGTGGCACAAGAGTGGTCGGCGCCCTATCACCCAAAAACTGAAATCCATCTCGATTTTTTATCCCTCATTCGCTACGCATTTTTCTCCTTTGTGCGAGTAAGCATGGGGTATCTGGTTTCGTTGGCCTTTACGCTCGTCTACGGATACGCAGCGGCGAAGTCTCGCTTTGCCGAGCCCATTCTCATTCCTCTCTTGGATATCTTGCAGAGTGTCCCCGTGCTTGGCTTTATGCCGGGGTTGATTCTCGCCTTAGTAGGGCTTTTCCCACATTCAAATTTGGGTCTGGAGCTGGCTGCGGTACTTATGATTTTCACGGGCCAGGGCTGGAATATGGTTTTTAGCTTTTACTCGTCGATGAAGACCGTGCCCAATGAGTTGTCCGATATGAGCCGGCTTTTTAAGCTCAATAAATTGGACACCCTGAGAAAAATTGAACTGCCTTTTGCAGCCAATGGTCTGCTTTGGAACAGCATGCTCTCGATGGCGGGTGGCTGGTTTTTTCTCATGGTGATTGAGTCCTTTTCCCTGGGAGATAGAGACTTTCGTCTTCCCGGCATTGGTTCCTATATGGCGGTGGCTTATGAACGCCAAGATATGTCCGCAATATTCGCCGGTATCGGGTTGATGTTCGTAATTATTGCGGCGATGGATCGCTGCATTTGGGCACCTTTGGTGGTGTGGTCGGAAAGATTTAAAATGGATGGGGAGAGCCGTGGCCCCGCCGGTCGCTCGCTGGTTTTGGATTGGATTAAGAAGTCTAGGATCTTGGCAATGTTCGATGAAAAAGCTGAGCAATGGCGGCGGGAAATCCAAACTCGTGTGAATGCATTGGCGGCGCGCTCATGGAACCCCAATGCAGAACACCGTTTTTGGTCGACTTTACCCAGGGTTCTTCGCGTCCTTGGTGCTGGACTTGGGGTGGTTGGATTGATTTGGGGCCTGCGCAGCATGGGCGAGCTCTTGGTTGCGACGCCAGGGTTGGTTTGGCTTAGCTACTTGCGCGATACTTTTTTTACTTTCTTAAGGGTTACTGTAGCCGTTCTACTGGGGAGTCTTTGGACGATTCCTCTTGGAGTGCTCATAGGAACTAGCCCGACTTGGACCAGGCGAATGCAGCCGGTTGTACAAATTGTTGCATCGTTTCCCGCCCCGATGCTTTTCCCGATTTTAACCGGAGTGCTGCTTTCCTCTGGCGTGAGCATGGAGTTCGGTGCCATTGTTTTGATGGTTTTCGCTTCTCAATGGTACATTCTCTTTAACGTCATAAGTGGGGCGACACAGATTCCCCACCAAATACTTGATGTGGCAGCGGTGTTTCGGTTGCGAGGCTTGCATCTTTGGCGTTCCATCATTTTTCCCGCGATCTTTCCGTCATTGTTGAACGGCTGGATAACCGCGGCGGGTGGCGCTTGGAACGCTTGCATTGTTTCGGAAGTCGTCCACTACGGGCAGGGTGACGTGGCGGCGACGGGAATTGGCTCTGCAATTACTATTGCCGCCCAGACGGGCAATTTCCCGGTTTTGGCGGGTGCGATTTTGATGATGGTCACCACGGTGGTGCTGATAAATAGATTTTTTTGGGGCAGTTTGTATCGGCTTGCGGAAACCAAGTACCGTTTTGAAACTTAAGGAATTTGAATGCCGAGTCCAAAAACAAATGAGCCGTTGTTAGCACTTGAGAGGATCTCTCATAGCTTTCAGCTCGAGCGCGGGCGCGAAATTCAGGTGCTCAAAAACATCAATATCTCTGTGCAAGAGGGAGAGATTGTTGCGTTCCTAGGCCCGTCGGGTTGTGGAAAAACTACGACCATCAAGATCATGGCTGGCTTGATTCGTCCGAGTGAGGGACGGGTGTTGTGCCACGGCAAGTTGCTAAGCGGCATCAATGATCGTCTTTCTATGGTTTTTCAAAACTTTGCCCTGCTTCCCTGGTTTACCGTTGAGCAAAACGTCAATTTGGGTCTCCACAATATGGGGCTCACTTATCGCCAGATAGGCGCTCGGGTTGAAGAGAGCATTGATATGGTCGGGCTCGGAGGGTTCGAAGAGGCCTATCCAAGAGAACTCTCTGGGGGGATGCGCCAACGCGTTGGTATTGCTCGCGCGCTTGCTGTGCGGCCTGAGATTCTTTGTCTAGACGAACCATTTAGCGCTGTAGATGTTTTGACCGCCGAAACAATGCGTTCTGAAGTAATCGATATCTGGCAAGAGCAGAGCAAGGCCGTCAAAAGCGTGGTTATGGTAACGCACGATATTTTTGAAGCCGTAATGATGGCCCAAAGGATTTTCGTTTTCGGCGCAGATCCTGGCCATGTTCGCACGGTTCTCACGAACCCGCTTCCGCATCCGAGAGATCCAAAGGATCCTAAAATACAGGAGCTCATTAACGTTATTCACTCGGTACTTACCGAAGCGCTCATTCCAGAAGAGACCGAACATCCTACGCTTACACAGCCTTCGTGGTATCAGGGTCTTGAAAACCTGCCAGCAGTTTCTCCGTCTGAAGTCATGGGGCTATTGGAAGTGCTCGATGATGCTGGCGGCAAGATGGATATTTTCATGCTGGCCAATGAAACCGAGAGCGAGTTCGGTCATTCACTAGCGGTCACTAAAACCGCCGAAATTTTGGACTTTGTTGAAACTCCAAAACAGATGGTTGTGTTTACGGATTTTGGAAAGAAGTTCGTGCGAGCGGATTCGGCCGATAGGAAAGTGCTGTTTGCGGGGCAGGTGAAGGGCCTGCGCATAGTGCAGACCTTGCTAACATGGCTTGAGCAGAGTCCTAATCACGAAATTGAGCGAGAGGCAGTGATTGGCCGCTTACAAACGTATTTCCCGAACGAGAAGCTCGATTCACTTTTCGATACCTTAGTTGCTTTTGGTCGGTACGCAGAAGTTCTTTCCTACAATGCCAAACTCGATGTTCTTACTCTTCCTGCTGAAGAGCCCGACGAAGATGAGTTTGTGATGGATACGGATGTACAAAGCTGATTCCACTTACGATGAAGCTTGGAAACAAGCTTTAGTTTACTTTCGTAGCCGCAAGTCCGTCCTTTTTGTTAGTTATTGCCGCTTTTGGGAGCGGCACGGTTTTGTGCAGCAGTCCCTTGCTATGGCGCTAGCTCGGGAAGGCGTTGAGGTTGTGTGGTTAGATGGGAGCGGCTGGCGTACTTACGATCCAGTAGTTGCTTGCCCGCATCCCAATCTGAAAGTCGTTCAACTGCCGGCGCTTCCGCTTCGACGCCTACCGTTTGTTAGTCAGGCTGATTTGAGAGCTAAGGCCGTTTACCTCGGGCACTTGGTTAAAAAGTTGGGCGGAAATCCTCTCATTTGGGTTGAAGGTGGAATCGACGAAGCTTTAGTAGACAAGCTGCCCTACGTGGATGTTTTTTCAGTTTTCGACGACCCCTATCGGCACTCGCCCCAGGGGAAATTGTGCCGTCGGGCCAAGGCGCTCATCGCGCAGAATAAAACCGCTTTCAATATTCTTGCCAGCGCATACCCCGAAAAATCTCATCTGCTTCTTCCTCCGGTGGATATGGGAGACGAAGCGATGCAGCTCTCAGCGCAAGCTTTCCTTCCAGCGGGGTTTCCCGATAAGGTGATGGGTTATGTGGGATCGTTTTTTAGCGATGGGTTTGATTTGGACCTATTCGAGTCCTTTATGATGGCCTACCCCGATTGGGGGTTTGTCTTAATGGGACGTACTGACAATGAAGGCCTTTTGCGGATTTCTGACTGGAAGACCTATAAAAACTTCCACTATTTCCCTTGGGTTCCTCGCAATCAAGTTGCCTCTGTTTGGAAGTTGCTCAAGGTGACACTGCTTTTCTACAAAGCTAATAGGACTCAAGATGGAGCGTTTCCGGTGAAAATTGTTGAGTCACTCCGGTTTGGAGTGCCGTGCATTGCCACTGAAGTGCCAAAAACGGCCGATCTTGAGGGGGTCTTTCCTCGTTCAAATTCACTGCCCGAATTAAAGGCCTCAGTGGAAAAGGTTCTGTCCTTGCCAAAGGGTAAAATTGAAGAGCTCTACCAGAAGTTTGTATCGGAAATGGATCCCATGCACCATTTGGCGCAAGTCGCCTCTTGGCTTCAGAATTAAACTCGTCCTTTTATGGATCTACGTTCTTGAGGGGACGTTGGTTTCATGTTTTGCTTGGTCAATGCACCCTCATCCAAGAAACTCCCATCGCCATTTTTCTTTGGCACACCACGTGCCGCACTATTCTCGACTTTTGTTTAAGGCTCTACGATCTCCACTTCCTGTTTATTTCGCCGCAGCGGGCAATGTCGTTTTGTTTTTATCTGCGACTCTTTTCTACTGGGTTGAGAAAACATCTAATCCTACCGTTGAAAATTATTTCGATGCGGTCTGGTGGGCCTTTAGCACCGTATCTACTGTGGGGTTTGGCGATATCACGCCCGTCACCGTCCCCGGTAGGTTGGTTGGAATTTTTCTCATGATCTTTGGTGTGGCATTTTTTGTCGGGTTTACCGCAATACTGATGTCGATACTATTCTCGATGACCGCAAAGGAAATTTCCGAAAGTGAATCCCTAACTCTTCGAGAGTACGAAAAAGTAATGCATGCCATCAACGAACTCTCCGCCAAAATCGATAAGCTAGCAAAGTAGGGTGCAAGAACAAACCCTGTAAGTACGCAGAGTTGGGGCTGTGCCCCTACAAAAAACTGGAAAGGGCAAAGTGTTGTGGTATGAAGCCGCCCATGCCCATTTTGTACCGAATCAAGAGCGATTTTTTGGGGCGCGTTTTTTCGCCAACAGCCGTGCTAATCCAGCGGGGTGTTTTGGTTTGGTTATGCTCGGTCGGGGTTCTCGCTTACGCTGTGCAGTCCCAAGAAAACCGGGGTGCTTGCGTGGCCGGTTTGTTGAAGAGCGCCTCCGGGGACGATGCCGCTATTGAAGCGCTCACCAATAATCTCACCCCAGAAGAGTACTTGAAGCTCTACCCCGAAAGAGACGAGCTTCCACTTGTCGAACCCCTCTATCATGCCCTTAGCGCGGGAGATTGGAGCTTTTTAACCAAAGAGACGGGTCTAAACGCTAGTTCTACATTGCAAGCCCAGTTGCCCTCCCTTCTACGGGCTGCCTTTGCTTTAGTGGTCTCAAAACGCATTAGCGTCGAGCAGTTTTCTACTTTGGTGATTTTGTGGGAGGCCGTAGTGGGTATTCCGAACCCAGAAAACCTACCCCTGATTGCGCATCCGGTACTAGATAGCGATGGGTCGCTGAAAAGTGAGGCCGCCTTTGCTTTGAAGTCCACGCCGTATTCGTCAACGGGACCTGCACCACTGTACAGCCCAGAATTCGAGACGCGTATCCGGTCGCTCCCTGCCTCTGAGCGAGTGTATTGGGTTCTTCAGTACCCAAAGACTAGAATACCTGCTTACAACATTCGGGGCGCGGCGATTTGGGAGCCCCATCCGGGGATGGATTTGCTAAATCGACTGATTTTTGTATCTCTCCTTCGTGACTACTGTTTCCTTGGGGAGGGAGTATTTCAGATCTTTTTGCCGAGTACCGGGCTTCTCTGGGCTCTTCATCAGGAAAAATACGGCATCGATGCTCTGCGACCCATCCCTCAAATTGGAATCAGCTCGGTAGAATCCATTCTGAGGCAAATCCAAGGTGGGGGCCGAGCATTGGGACTCGGATTTCCAGGGATTGAACTTCCTTCCGCGGTGCACACCTACCCAACCCATGCGCTTGGTTTTACTTACCACGATTTTTTCCACTTGAACCAAGTCGCTACAGTGCCCAGCGAAGTTCGTCCTGTGTTAACCGAGTATGCACTTTCGCTGCTTAACCAAAACCCCGAAGCGCAATTGGATCCAAAATATATTGAGCAGGTTACCGAAAGAGTCATGGACGGTTTTGTTCCTGCTTGCGAAGGCAGGGATGCCGTGGTTTGGTTGAAAAGTCTGAAGCGAAGATGCGCAGACGATGCTAATCAATAGGGGGGGGGGCAATAAAAGTGCAAAACAAATCTCTGTTTCTCGTATTTGTAATCCTATCAAGTTCTGGTTTTGCTAGCCGCGTTGGAAGTGTTCAGCTTTATAGGGGCGTCAACGATGCAGTTTTAGAAGTATCCACAGAGTGTTTTGTTGGGGAAGACGGCTTGGTGTTGAGAACCAGTGCCGGGGGAATGTTCGATCCCGACAAGTTGATCACTAATAAACGAGTTTCAGGGAAAGAGTTTTTCGGTTTCTCTGCTCTTGAAAAGAAGTTCCACGCTTTGGCCAGCACACCAGTGCACGCTTCCAAAACTTCGGCCGGCGATGTCATCGTTAAATATGAAGCTCGGTCATTTGATAAGAACGACAATCCGGTGGCCTATACTTTATTTCAGAAGAACCGCGATGGAAGCGTGCAAGAACGAACCGACAAGCAGTCGAAGCAGTACCGCGCTTTTCTCGACTCAGTTTGCAACTAATCTAAGGTGCCCGTCGCATTTCGGGCCCAAAAAGTAGCGGGCGCCGGGAACGGTGACCAGTCCGGGCAAGTGTCTAACAATTTGACACTTGTTTAGACTCTGGACTCCTGCGCCTGAAGCCCCGTTCGGAGATGTAAAAGCCTAAGCATCCTCAGTTCTTAGCTGCTGGGGGGTGTGAACTAATAGAATACTGGCATGGTTTGCACATACGGATCCTCGGCGAGCGGCTCAAGGAGAGGCGAGGCCGCGAAAGGGTGCACTATGTTTGGACCTGGAAGTTTCGACGATAGAAAACTGTGGTTGGCGCTTGGGTTCGTTTATAAAACATTGATCCTTGGAACACTGGGGTCGCTCTTTATTTTTGCACCACTCAAAAATGGTTCCAGATTTCCCGCGGCTCAGCGGCAGGAAGTCGCCAAGGTAAGCGTGCAAGAAGTCGTGGAAATGCAAGGCACAGTAAAAGTTTTGTGGCTCAACCCTAAGAAGTTGAGTTCGGGCCAATAAGGGGGACAGCTTTAGTCTGGTGCACCAAAAACGAGGAGATGCACCGGAAATCGAGCTTCCTGGGGCCAAGAGCCTCCGGGAAAAAGAACTGCGAAGGGCAGCAGTCGTGTGGCGTGGCCGTGTGGCAGGCGCTCACGTATATCACTACTCCTCTCTCACCCGTCGCTTTCTTCGGAAAGCGGCGAGGTTTTTGAAAACGGCTTGGTTCCTTACGGGACCAGGCCGTTTTCCTTTTTCCTCAATTCAACCCAAATTTCCTCTAAGCGCGCGACTTCTTTTTTCTGTTCATCCATCGCTACCGAAGAAACAAAGAGTTTCCTGCCTTCAATTTTCTCAAGCCAAGTTCGTATTGTGATCGTGCCGCTCTTTACTGGCGAAATGAATCGTATTGTCGCTGTGCCTGTCGCTGCTCGGCGTTCGTCTGGGTTTAGCTGGAAGTGCACAAAGGCCCCCTGGCTGCTATCCATAACGCTAAATAGTGCTCCGCCATGTAGCATTTGATTGGGGTTAAAATGCGTTGATTGGGGCGTGTACTCGTAAATGCATTCTCTGTCTGAAATCGAAACAAACTTCGCGCCAAGCAATGCGCCAAAGTGGTCAGTTCTGGTGAAGAAGGCTATGTAATCTTTCGGAGAGGGGCGAGTTGATTGTTGTGAATTCACGAGGGTTCTCCCTCGTAATCTAATACCTGTTCTTATTTAGCTAGTCCATTGGCAAAAAGCCCGATGCAATAGTAGCAGCCGTTGCTGGATTGTTTCATTTCGTAGCACGCTGTGTCCCAAGATTGGTGCATCAGTTTGTTGTGTCCTTCGCTCTGCTCCCACGATATCGCGCACCTGTTGGCGGCGGAAGCATCGGAACTACGTCCACAATTGTTTGCAACTATTTCTCCCGTCTTTGTTCCGCCGAGGGAAAAAATCACCTTGTTGCGATCATCGCTATTGTCGTGGCTAATGTCGTTTTGTTGGATCATGTAGTCCAGATGAGACGACGCCAGTTGGCAAAGCGCATCCGATCGGGCAGCTTGAGCGCTCGCTGCAGGCAAGTCCCCGACTGCTTTCAATAGCAGGCGATCTTGGGCGGTTCCACCGCCTTGACCGCCACAACCAGCGATAGCCACTAATACCAAAAGCCCTATTATGTATCCTTCGCGCACCACCAGCCGCTCAGGTGTTCAAACTTCATGCCACTGGTGGACTCGCATCCGGTGCGTCTACCTTCCCAATCAGGAGGCAGGGAATGCCAAAATACGTCACTTTCACAAAAACAACGGCATCGGGTTCGGAGCTCAAGCCCCCTGCCAACCCAGACGATAAGAAGGGGAAATGGAAAGCCGCCCAATACCTCCAACCGATTCTGCCGCCGGGGATCTAGAAAAACACCTTCGCACCGCGTTAGAAAACATCCACCTCATTGCAACCGGTGGGATGTCTCTCGTCTTTAAGGCTTATCAACCTTCATTGGGGCGCCACGTCGTAGTAAAGCGGCTCAAGAATGAATTGAGCGTGAACCCTGAGATGTTGGAGCGATTTCGACGTGAGGCCCGGGCCCTAGCTAGTGTGCTGCACCAGAATATCGCCCATGTTTACGACTTCGTTGAAACCCAGGGCGATGCGTTCATTTTGATGGAATATATCGAGGGGATCGATCTTTCCACTGCAATCGAAAAACTTGGGAATCTGCCACCGCAAGTTGCCGCCGCTATCATACTGGGCGTGGCTCGGGGGCTGTGTGAAATTCATGCGAACGGATTAATCCATAGGGACATAAAGCCATCGAACATTCGAATCACAACGCGTGGCGTTGTTAAGCTGATGGACTTTGGAATTATTTTGGAGCTGTCGAATACGACGCTGACTCGCCCCGGTATGATGGTGGGTTCTCCCAGTTACCTTTCGCCAGAGCAGGTGCTCGGCGACACGATCACCCCACAATCAGATATTTTCCTACTCGGTATTACCCTTTACGAAATGCTCACTGGAAACCGGCCCTTCACAGCGGAGGGCGGAAATACCGTGTTTCAGAGCATTCGAGAAGCGAGCTTTGTTTCGGCTAGGAAAATGAACGGGAAAGTTCCAATTGCTCTAGATAAAATAGTGAACCGATGTTTGAAGCAAGATCCGGCTGCACGTTTTGATGGAGTACGTGAGTTAATAGGAGCGCTTGAGAAATTCTTAGGTCCGCAGATTTCCAGCCGGCCAGAAGAGTGGATATTGAAGTACTTCGATGACGAGGTTCTGTTACAAGCCGCCGTCGATGTATCGGGCCTTCGTACGAAGGAAAGCTCCGGCGCTTCATTTTGGCTTACTACGGCACTGGGGGTCTTAGCCACTCTCAGCCTTTTGGGAGCCGCTTACTCGTGGGGCCATCGCAAAGGCCGTACATACCAAATCGAGCAGCAGTCTGCTGTAGAGCAAACCGACCTTCGAGCCAAATCTTTCCAAAAGCGCCTTCGAAAGTAGCCCGAGCTTTGCCTTTTCCCTCGCCTCGCGATAAGAGTTCGCTATGAGTCGTATTTCACTGCCAAATATTAAGAATGTAGTAGCCGTCGCAAGTGGAAAAGGCGGGGTAGGCAAAAGCACCGTTACGGTGAATTTGGCCTTCGCCTTGGCCCAAAAGGGAGCCAGAGTTGGCTTGCTGGATGCCGATATTTACGGTCCTAGCATTCCCCTCATGGTCGGCTTAAGTGATCGCCCAGCCTCGACAGATACCCACGTTACCCCGCTGGTCCGAAATGGCGTAAAGGTAATGTCGATGGGATTTCTCGTGCCAGACGATCAGCCAATCGTTTGGAGAGGCCCGATGGTGCACGGCGCGTTGACCCAGTTCTTGACCCAAGTCGATTGGGGAGAGCTAGATTATCTACTCATCGATATGCCTCCAGGAACGGGTGATGCTCAGCTGACTATCAGTCAGAACGCTCCGCTCACCGGTGCTGTCATCGTTACTACTCCTCAGGCCGTGAGTTTGGCAGATGCGCGAAAGGGACTGATGATGTTCCAAAGTGTGAAGGTTCCCATTTTGGGGATTGTAGAGAATATGTCGGGTTCGGTCTTCGGAACGGGCGGCGGAGAAACTTTCGCCACCCAAATGGAAGTTCCTTTCCTTGGCGCGGTTCCTTTGGATGCGAAATTGGTAGAGAGCGGAGATATGGGGCGACCCATCGTGACCGACCACCCAAGCTGCCCATCGGCCCTCGCTTTAAGCAAGATTGCAGACGATATTTCAAGTCAGCTTTCGGCCCCGCTTGCTCGATCGGCGGAATCGTTTAAGGCACTCAGTTTGGAATGGCAATAATGGAAGAACTTGCACCGGTTGGTCTTAAACAGTTAGGGCCCGCGACCTTGGGCATTGTTTGGAACGATGGACACAATTCCTTCTATCGTGTGCGCAATCTGCGTTTGAACTGTCGATGCGCACATTGTGTCGACGAATGGACCCGCGAAAAAATTCTCGATGAAAGCAAGGTCCCAGCCGACATTAAGCCCAAGCAAATCGATCCTGTGGGCCGCTACGCATTTAAAGTGGTTTGGTCCGATGGCCACGATACGGGTTTTTACACTTTTGACTCGTTACGCAAGCTGTGTGAGTGCCCCGCATGTCGCAAACCCCACTAGATACCCCAGGGGTCGTTGAGGCAATTCGTTGGGGTGTGATTGAACTCTCTGGCCCAGACGCGGCAGACTTTCTTAACCGTCTTACCACTTTAAATTTTAAGCGTTGGGACGCATCCGTCACTCGTTTAGGGGCGTTTTTAACGGGTCGCAGTGGTGTAGTGGCCTTGGGTTATTTTCAGAGCCACGGACAAGCCTTTCACTTTATTCTTCCCTTCGAGCAAGTTGCTTCAGCGCTGGAGCATATTGAAAAGTTTCATTTCGCTGAAAACATGGAAGTTCACGATCGCACCAGTGAGTGGTTTGTGTCGGGAAGTTGGCGGCTCGTGCCGCCGCCGATTGCCGCTTCTTCAAGTTGGAAAGATGCTTTTCTGTCGGAGCTCACCTGGACGAAGTGTGGTGCCGGCGAGTTGAAACAGTGGCAGAGCGCTACAATGAAAGAGCGACGCATTTCGGAAGCAGATTTTGATGAACTGCGCACGTCCTCTGGCATGCCCTGGGTTGGGAAAGAGATCGACTCGACTGTTCTGGTGTTAGAAGCTGGACTTGAGCGGGCAGTCGATCGTAACAAGGGCTGCTATCCTGGCCAAGAAGTGGTCGAGCGAATATTTACTTACGGGCAGGTAAATAAAAAACTCCTTCCGGTAACCGTGACAGGAAAGCATGCGCCGGAAAAGCTGCCACTCCAATTTCAGTTTGAAACAAGGCCTTTTGGACGGCTGGTGAGCAGGGCGGGCGATTTCGGGTTGGCTTTTATTCACAAGCAGTTTTGGGACTATGAAGGGCCTTGTAGTGAAGGTGAGATAGAAATTCGAATCTTGCGGCGCGGTGAAAACTAAGAGGCAGTACACGATGCATTGGCAAAAAAATCCTCTCTTTCGTTTTTTGAGTTCTTTAAAGTTAGCGGTGCTGAGTTTGTTGTCGCTGGCCGGAGTGCTGGCGGTAGCGACTGTGGCTGAGTCGCTGTATGGAATGAGAGGCGCGTATGTGCTGATCTATGGCCAAGTTTGGTTCTACGGGCTTTTGGTTATGCTCGGGTTAAATGTCTTTTGCGCGGCTCTTTCTCGTTGGCCTTGGAAGCGACATCAAATGGGGTTTGTGATTACCCACAGCGGGATTTTGCTGATCTTGGCCGGCTCGTGGTTGACCATGCAGTATGGTGTAGATGGAAATCTCCCTATCGTTGAAGGTACGGATGATGGAGAGGTAATTCTGAATGGTTTGCAGCTTTCCATTGGCGATGTGGAAGAGGGAAAAAGTCAGGCTTTTCCCATTCCAGAGACCGCGCTTAAGTCGGAAGGGAAACTTGCAGAGGTGGTGTTGCCGGCGGGACACCGCCTAGTGGTAGAGAAATTTTTTCCCCGAGCGAAAGTCGCCAGAGTAGTTCGTAAATCGGTGTCCGGCTTAGGGGTGCCAGCAATACATGTTGAGGTCTTCAACGATCGTTTTTCGATTGATGAATGGCTTCTCGCCGATCAGCCAGATGCTGCGAAGCAGGTGAACTTAGGGCCCGCGGTGCTGTCTTTCCAAAAACTGTCTTCTGCCGTGGATGCGGCGGAATATAAAAAGGGGCCTCTCGCCGCGGACAAGGGGAAGAAAGAAACCAAGGGAACGGTTCTACTCATTTCTCAGGGAAAAGAGTTTCGTATTCCGATTAGTGAAGTGATGCAACGCTGGGTACCCGCGGGCAACAGTGGTTACGAAGTATTTGTTGAACGGTATCTTCCCTATGCAGTGGTTGAAAAGAACGAGCTCGTGAATCGTGGGAATGCTCCAGTGAATCCGACTATCCAACTGGTTTTGAAGAATCAGCAGGGGAAGAAAGAAAAACACACACTGTTTGCAAACTTTCCCGATTTTGCAACTCTCCATCAAAAGACTAAACCGGCCAATCAACCGGAGTTTGGCGTAAAACTCCGAATGTTACCCGCGAGTAACGCGATGTCGCCCATGGGCGGAGTACGTGGCCAGCTGTCTTTTGCACAAAGTACGGACAACCAGCGCCTTCACTACAGAATTTATGGAAAAGAATCCCGTTTTCTTTCCGATGGCGTTGTCGAAGTGGGCAAGGCAATTTCCACCGGATGGATGGACCTGCAGTTTCGCGTGACTGAGTGGTTGCCGGCGGCAGTGGATTTAGAAGAGCCAAACTATTCCGAACGTTTGCCTGCCGGCGAGAATCTCCCATCGGCAGTTCAAGTCCGACACCTTGAAGAGGGCAAAACGGCCTCTGGAGCTGATCTGTTTTGGTTGGTCGAGGGTTCCTCAGAATCGATCGGAGTGGGCAATAGGATTTTAGAGGTAAATTACGGCCGAGATCGATTGTCGCTCCCTTTTCGGCTGCGTTTGAATAAATTTACAATGGGCACGAATCCAGGAACCAATAAGGCCGCGAGTTATGAAAGCGACGTTCAAGTAGAAGACCCTGCTAATTCCTCCGCGCCTGCCGCGCATATCAGTATGAATGAGCCGTTGTATTACGGTGGCTATACGTTTTATCAGGCAAGCTATCAGCTGCGTGAGGGCCAGCCGCCGTTGAGTGTATTTTCGGTGAATCGCGACCCGGGCCGATGGGTGAAGTATGGCGGAAGTTTGGTAATGGTTTTGGGAATTCTCTTAATGTTCTATTTTAATCCCCATTACTGGAATATCCTTTTAGGGCAAGGGAGAAAGAAAAAATGAAAAGCCTAATGCGATTTGGTGTGCTCGTCCTGTTAGCGGTGTCAGCCATTTCGTACGCGAGTGAAGTAAAGCGTAGGGAAGGCTTTGATTGGAATACGATTTCTCTCATTGCGATTCAAGACCGAGGGCGGATGAAACCGCTCGATACGTTTGCTAGAGAATCAGTTCAATTCATTACTGGGAAAACCAGTTGGAATGGTTTGCAGCCACCCGAGGTAGTGTTTGGTTGGCTCATTGCTTTTGAGAAAGAGTGGGCTCACGAGCCATTCATTAGAATCTCGTACCGGCCTTTGAAGGAAATTCTCCAGCTAGATTCCGAACGGTCGTTTTTTACTCCCGAAGAATTGCGAGGCAATGAACCCTTAAAGGTCAAGGTTCGCGAGATTGCTCAGAAGCAACGACGTGGGGAAGTCGTTACTGAGTTGGACAAGAAATTGCTTCAAGTCCAGAATCAGCGCCTTTTGCTCGATGCTATTGTGAGTGGGGAAGCTTTTAATCTTATTCCGCACCCTGGCGGTACCGATGCGCCCTGGCTGGCTTTATCTTCGTTGACCGACCGTACGGCGGGTCAGGTTTTGAGTGCGGAAGCGGCCGAACACCTGAGGGTTGCTGTAGAAGGATTGCTTACAACGTTCAGTCAGAGCGATGCGGCTGCCTGGAATGTAGCGGTCGAAAATTTTTCAAAAGTTCTCTCAGGGGAACTCGGACAAGCGGGATACCCAGAGCTTCGAACTTTGAAAACGGAGCGCCTTTACAATAGCCTTCGCCCCTTTCGTTTGGCTTGGATTGGTTACTTGCTTGCCTTTGCGTTTTTGGCTGCCGCTCTGGTTACCGGAAAGGGTTTGTTTTCAAAACTCGGTGGGGCGTCCTTGGCCATCGGTTTTATTGTCCACACCCTGGGCTTTTTCTTGCGTGTATTGGTTTCTGGCCGGCCGCCCGTTACCAATATGTACGAGTCGGTTATTTGGGTGAGTTGGGGCTGTGTGCTGTTTGCTGGTGTCATTGGTGTCGTCTATCGCAAGGCGATTATTCCGGCCTCCGCTTCGGTGTTTGCCGTCGTGGCACTTGTCTTAGCGGATACTTTACCCTCGGTGCTGGATCCCAGTATTCAGCCGCTTGAGCCGGTACTTAGGAGTAATTTCTGGCTCACTATCCATGTGCTAACCATTACTTTGAGTTACGCTGCCTTTGCGCTTTCGTTGTGCTTAGGCAATGTGGTGCTGGGCAATTACTTTTTTCGTCCAGGAAAGACGGACGTAATTCAGTATTCGTCGCTTTATATGTATAGGGCGATTCAGATTGGCGTAGTTTTGCTTGCTGCAGGAACTATCCTTGGCGGCGTTTGGGCCGACTACTCTTGGGGTAGGTTCTGGGGGTGGGACCCGAAAGAGGTTTGGGCGCTGATTGCCTTGTTGTTGTATTTGGCTGTGCTGCATGGGCGCTTCGCGGGGTGGTTGCAGGGCTTTGGATTTGCTGCCTGCGCAGTAATGTCTTTTCTCGGCGTTTTGATGGCGTGGTACGGAGTAAACTTTGTTCTTGGGGCTGGGCTTCACTCATATGGGTTTGGCACCGGGGGCACTGGGTATGTACTCGTGTACGTGGTCCTTCAGCTGGCCTTCATCGGCGTGGCGTACGTGCGGTATGTGAAGTCGGGCGAGAGTAAAAAGCGCGCACCGATTTTTCCGGGCGGTCACGGTAGGTAAGCGGGTTACCGAGCTTCTGCGTTAGTATAACGGAAAAATTTTCTAATCCCCGCAATGATGTTCCCCGTAGTGGTGGGTCGTGGTGCTTGGCCGCCAGGCTGTGCGGGTTGATAGTGCGCTAGCATTAGGCGCTGGTCTTCGGCTTGGTATTGCGCAAGAAGGGACTCTTCTCGTTTGCGGTAGAGGTCAACGATATCTTTTTGAACCGGCTTACCATTTTTATCGACTACTTCTACGGTCCATTCAATTCCCAGATTCTTTAGTCCTTGGAAATACTTTCTTCGGGCGCGAGCGGCTTCGTGCGCAAGTTTGAGGTGTGAATGCGCAAGTGAAAAAGCGGCTGGGTCGCTTTTGAATTTATCGTAGAGCTTTAGTTCGCGGCGGTACAAGGCCGTGAGATACCGATCTGCAAGTGAGATGTCAGAGACCTTCGGTTTGTGCAGGGTATTCAAAGGCATTCCTGCAATAGGCTCCGTAAGCATGTCTAGAAATTTCGATCTTTGCACCGGATCAATAACGTCCGTGTTGAATCGGATCGCTCCCTCGGGCAGGTGGCAATCGTCACAAGTGAGTTGGGCCATTGCAACTAGTACCGAGGTGGTGTCGTCCGGGTCTTTAGAAAGAATGGCTTGCGCCGCGGATTTCAACAGTCGTTCGTTTACGTCGAAGCTATTCTTCGAGCTAAGGTGGCGAATGATATCTTGAGCGGTCTCAGTGGCCATGCGTGAGCCGACTGGGGTGATCTGGCCAAGCAGCTTAAGTCCTTCTCCCAGGCTCGATGCCTCGGCGTAAGTAGGCCGATCTTTGAGCGTCAGCAATGTTTCTTTTAGTTTCTCGGGTCCTTGCTCTTTTGCAATTCTGGTCGCGAGCGCCCAGTACTGTGCCGAGTGAGCCTTCGCATTTTTGTTTCGACTTGCGACGCCTAGAACGTTGATAACCGCTGGAAGAGCGTAGCTTGGTTTGCCTGCTTGCTCAGGACTTTTGTCATATTCTTCAAGGGCTAAGAGTACTTCACGAGTCTGTTCAAATTTCGGCCCTAACGCTTCCCGGTCCAGGGATGCCACCATAGTTCTAATATTTATTTCTGTTGGTGCTTCAGCTTTGGGTGAAACGTGATCGGCCACGAGCAGGGCAGAGGATTCGTTACAGGAATAGCTCGCTGCCCAGCCAACGTGGCTGGTGTATAAAACTATGACAGTAATAATGCGTATACTCATGCCCAAATTGCCCACCGTATTCAGGTAGTGCAATAGGCGGGCCTATTAAGGAAGCAGAGTGTGCGTATGGAACGAAGCAAATTGATTGGTAAGCCGTAAAAGATTTCGAGTGGGATACTCAGGAAATTGAAACTGGTTCCAGAGGGTAAGTTTTAGCCGGTCACCTTGGTCGAGTAGGGCGCACTCCTCTGGGCCCAATTGCATTGAGTGGGCAACGCTTCGTTCCCCGAGGCATTTGGAGCATAAAAGCCCGCCTGAGTCTAAGTCGAAAATTCCGCCCGGTGTGCTTCTCTCAGTGGAGCATCGCGTGCACGCATCCATGCGGGGTTTTATGCCTACCTGATCGAGTAGCTTAAGCTGAAAGATAAGTCGTAAAAGGGGCAGCCTTTCGGGTGTCGTCTTTTCTATGAGCGCGAGGGTTTGTCCCAGTAGGCTATACACTCCTGGCATTGGGGTGGCGGTGTTGGCGAGTCTGCGTACCCATTGAACCACTTTTCCAGCTGCTATGGCCCGATCCAAATCGTCTCTAATTCCAGTAAAAGCATTGAGCACGGTGAGCTCAACTAAGTAGGGGGTTCCCCTGGGATCTCCTCGCAGAAGGATTTCATTGTGACAGAACAAGTCCATTCCACCTACGTAGCGGCGTTTACTCTTTCGAGCTGATTTGGCGAGGACCGAGATCAGGCCCCAGTCTCGAGTAAACAGCTGTAGGTAGCGATCTGCTTCGCCGAAGTCTTCTCGCGAAAGAACTATCGCGCGCGAGGTCGGCATGAACTAAACCGCCAACAAATTAGCGGGCTGTCGGCGAAATCGGACGTAGAAAAAAGCCCCGATGCAGTTAAATAAGATGGTGTAAATCTGAATCAGGGTGCAGAGTGTGGCACCTTGTTCTGGGTTCTGTAACCCGGCCCATTGGAACAAGGTGTAAAAGGCGACTTGTCCCACTCCAATTCCTCCTGGCAAAATCGGAGCGGCGGAAACTGTAAGTCCAATGGGAACGACGAAGAAATACTGAGAAAGTGAAAGTGGGATTCCGAGGGTGTCTCCCTGGAGTTTGAAAAGCAAAGTCATTCCAAAAATCGACAAAGCAGAGAGTGCCAAAGAATACAAAACCGTGCTGGCGTGATTGCGGTACAGAACGGTGGCTTCAAATACTTTGTACAGCAAAGGGATTTTTCGTACTTGGTTGCGAACCCATTGGCTGCCGGGGAGCTTGAACGAAAGCGAGATGAAAAAGGCAATTCCCAAGAGCGCACTGCCTGCGGTGAAGCTCCAAATGCCATAAGACAGCCAGCGAAGTTCCGCATGGTTTTGAAGCCAAGCGTGGTAAAAAATCAACGTGATGGCAGCGTAAAAAAAGAAAACTGAAAGGCCAATGACCCGATCTAGGATAACTGTAAAAATGGCCTTGGTTTTGCGCTCGGGCTCTCGCCCCGCTACGTACCAGGCCTTAATGACATCGCCACCCACCGAGCCCGGCATGAAGGTATTAAAGAACATGCCAATCATATTTAATTGGAATGTGTTTCCAATGCTCAGTGAAAGGCCCTGGGCCGAGGCCAAGAGGTACCACCGGATTGAGCAGCATGTGGCAGAAAATAAAAGAAACAAAGAGGCGAGGGTAATGTTCTTGGTTGAGAACAGCACGTCGCGTAAAGCTTGGAAGTCGATCATGCGAGATCGCAAAACGTAGGCGATCAGAGCAAGGCCAATAAGAAACTTAAGGGCAAGTTGGATGTTTTCTCGAAGGGCGTTCTTTTTCATGGGGGCCACTTAATTGACTTAGTAAAGGGGCCAGTCTAAATTCATAGTTCCTGTCTCACAATCAAAAAGTGGGGTCGAGCTAATCTCATGCGAATATCCGTACTTGGAACAGGCTATGTAGGACTCGTTGCTGGGGCTTGCTTTTCAGACTCTGGGAATCACGTAACCTGCATCGATGTAAATGAGGACAAAGTAGCTCGCCTCAAGCGCGGCGAAGTCCCGTTTTACGAGCCTGGTCTTGAAGAAATTGTCTCCAGGAACATCAAGGGTGGGCGCCTGGAATTTACTTCCGACGCGGGCCCAGCCATTGCGGCCAGTCAATTTGTCTTTGTCGCGGTGGGTACTCCGCAAGATGCTTCTGGGGCGTCCAATCTTAGCTATGTCATGGAAGCTGTGCGTACTGTGAAGAAGTCAGTAGCGGCGCCGCTTATTTTGGTAATGAAAAGCACCGTGCCGGTGGGTACGGCCGACAAAGTGAGAGCCGAAATCGCTGGTTCGGCCTTTCCGATCGAAGTCGTCTCGAACCCTGAGTTTTTGAAAGAAGGGGCGGCCATTCCCGATTTTCTTCGTCCCGAACGCGTGGTGATAGGCACCGACTCTGCCCAGGCTCGACAGGCCATGGCAGACCTCTATGCCCCCTATGTTCGCAATGGCAGCCCGATTCTTTTCATGGGAAATCGGTCCGCCGAACTTACGAAGTATGCGGCCAATACTTTCTTGGCCATGAAGATTTCTTTTATTAACCAGATGGCGGTTTTGGCCGAGCAAGCGGGTGCCAATATTCACGATGTTCGCAAGGGCATCATTACTGACAGTCGCATTGGGAATAAGTTCCTCTACCCAGGGTGTGGCTACGGCGGCTCTTGTTTTCCGAAGGATGTGCAGGCCTTGATGCACTTAGGGCACGAGCTTGGCATGCCCCTTCCGCTTTTTGAGGAAATTCATGCCATCAACGAGCGCCAGAAGCGCTTGCTCTTTGGCAAGATTCAAAAGCACTTTAAGAATCGAATCGAAGGAAAGACATTTGCACTGTGGGGATTGTCGTTTAAGCCAGAGACCGATGATATGCGAGAGGCTCCGTCGGTTACGTTGATCGATCAGATTCTTCAAGCCGGTGGAAAAGTGCGCGCCTACGATCCCATTGCCCTTGGCGAAGCGAAAAAGGTTTTTGAAAATAGAGTTCAGCTATTTTCTGATGCTTACGAAGCCATTCGTGGTGCCGACGCTTTGGCTATTCTCACTGAGTGGAATGAATTTCGTTCTCCCGATTTTGCCCTGTTGAAGAAAGAGCTAAAAAGCTCTGCTATTTTTGACGGACGCAATCTCTACACGCCCGAGAGTATAGAACGTCTTGGGTTTGCTTACTACTGCATTGGAAAGCCAGATCCCGCATGACGCCACTTACTGGTCGATTCTTAGTTGCTGGAGGAGCCGGATTTATTGGCTCCCACCTCTGCGAAAAACTTCTCGATGGAGGGGCCAGCGTATTAGCGGTTGATAATCTTATTACCGGAAGCCTTGAGAATCTTCGCGGGTTATTTGGACGCCAAGGTTTTGAGTTTCTTGAGCACGACATCACCGTTCGACGCGAGTGGAGCGGTGGGTTCGCGGGCATCTTTAACATGGCCAGTCCAGCTAGCCCAATCGACTACGCCAGGCTGCCGATAGAAACATTGCGAGTGGGTTCGGTGGGAAGTGAAGAGCTTCTCATTTTGGCGCGGGATCAACGTTGCCCCATCTTGGTCGCTTCTACTTCTGAGGTGTACGGGGATCCTCTTGAGCACCCCCAAGTTGAGTCGTACTGGGGAAATGTAAATCCCATCGGTCCGCGAAGCTGTTACGACGAGGCGAAGCGCTACATGGAAGCGCTCACTATGGCTTATCGTCGAGTGCATGGAGTGCAAACCCGCATTATTCGCATTTTCAACACTTATGGTCCGCGCATGCGTGCCGGTGATGGACGTGTAGTCCCTAATTTCTGCATGCAGGCGCTTCGAGGGGAAAACCTTACTGTCTACGGCCGCGGCGATCAGACGCGCAGCTTTTGCTACGTGGACGACTTGGTCGAGGGGATACTGCGCACTTTTGCATCCGACCACGGGCTTCCAATCAATCTAGGCAATCCGAATGAAATGACCATTCGCCAGTTCGCCGAGCGCATTATCGTTTTATCGGGAAAGAAGCTTTCGATTACTGAGGAGCCGTTGCCTCAAGATGATCCCAAAACGCGTCGTCCGGATATCTCCTTGGCAAAACGGATTTTGGGCTGGGAACCAAAGGTGGATCTCGATTCTGGCCTGCGTGCCACCTACGATTACTTTTCGACCATAAGCGTCAAGTAAAGAGGCTTTGTGCCCAGTCGTGCTCAGCGCTATAATATAAAAGCTTCCTAACAAACCTAAACCAAACGCACGCGAAGCAGTTTATTTGCTCTTGGGGGAGAGCCTGTCCATGGACAAGAGAAAGTCGAAGGACAAAGGCGATTCAAAAAAGCCAAAGTCTACAAAGAAGGTTGTCGATTTCCAGGTTTATCGTCAGGAAAAGAATGAAGAGCGACGCCGAGAGTACGAGCGTGTGCTTTTCAATCGCGTATTGGGTGTTTACAGCTTTGCTGAAAAAAATTCGGTTCTGCACCACGTAGAAATATTGGATATCAGCTTTTCGGGTATCTTGTTTCGTGAGTTGCACCCGAACCCCGCTCTTAAGTCGGGCGATAAGGTTGCCTTGCGATTTTATTTCACCCCCAGTTCCTATTTGAGGCTGGTAGTTGATGTAAAGCGCACACGCGCCTTCAAAAGCGCGGGCCGAGATGGTCTGGAATATGGGTGCGAACTAGATAAAAGCACTCGTTCCTACGAAGTGCTGCGGCAACTCATTAACTTCATGTACCGGTACGCAGAAATTGCGTGCCAGGATCCAAATCCACCGCTGATTTTCTTCTAATCAGCGGATTAGACCCTTCCACGGCTCTGCGCTGGGATCAATGTCCTGGCAGTAGGGATACAAAAACAGCCCCAAGCGGCGCAGTTCCTTGAGTGTAATTCCCTCAGGGGGCAACGACATTTCTACGCAAAAGTCCGGACGAATTGGAAAGGCGACTCTGCGTACGCCCTCGGGCGAGCCCGACGCCACTGGCAGTGTTTCTACGGATTCATCGACTTCGATCTCCGCTTCGCGCTTAGAACCGCGACTCTTTTGGGCGGGTTTCTTGTCCTTGCGGTTCTCAGAGGCCGCAGCGGCCTTCGCTTTGTCGGTAACCGCGCGCTCCCAAGCGAATGGATCAGAACTCCAGGCTTTAAAATCTTCGATCGAGCTTTTTGCTCTCGACTTGTAAACCTTCAATGTCGAAGCGCGAACATTGTTGTTCTTGTTTCTAAAGCGGTTCACCAGAACGTCAAGGTTCGACAGTATGTAGTCGAGATTGTCTTCCTCTTCGTTGAGTACTCCGAAAAGATTGTTGCAGGCAGTCATTCGGTTGTGGATCGCGTGTTCATTCAAAATGGATTTACGACCAGCGAACTCCAAAAACTTAATTACTTCCTCTGTGTCTCGAATGAGCGACATCTGATTGCCGCCCGGTATTACCTTCATTTCCACCCGATCTTGACTCTTCCCCTGCATACCCAAAGCTCCATCTGAAAAAAAATAGTGTTGGAAATCCAATCTTTGGGAATGGTTTTCGAGGTGTCAATAAACAAAAAACCAACTTCGTCAAAGCCGTTGCTACTACGGCTTTTCGTGTTTGCGAAAGCGAACAGAATCAACCGACACTAAACATTGCGACCATTTGCTGTCTGAATTGACCTGGTTTTTCAATGAGTTGCGACGCGGTGGCTCAACTATTTTTTGTCCAGGTGCCGAGTGAGCTGGGAAATAAATGTGGAGAGTTTGCGCGGGTAGTCAGTAATGATCGCGTCCACTTGCATATCGATTAACGATCGCCATTCGCTCTCCGTATTCGCGGTCCACGGTACTACTTGTATTCCCTGATGGTGACACAGAGTAACTTCGTCGGCCGTCACGGCTTGAAAGTTCGGTGAGGCAAAATGCGCCCCGATTTTGTGAGTGGGGTCGCAAAAGTTTTCGGTGCCCTCAAACAAGCAAGAAAGTCTCAGCGTTGGCTCGAGCTTTTTTGCGGCTTGGAGAGTAGAGAAATCAAAAGACTGTAAGATGGTTTTTTTCACTGCCCCGTACTTGCGCAGGAGTTCTACAATCTTAAGCGTAAAGTGATTCGGATCGAGCTTCCACAGGGGATCTTGAGCCGACATTTTGGTTTCTACGTTCATTTCGAGCCTTGGTGCATTTTTCGACCACCACTGCAGGAATTTTTCGAACGTAAGAATCTCGATTCCACGAAATTGGCGCTGCTCGGGAAATCGTGTTTGGGGTAAGGCGCCACACTCAAACTTTTCGAGTTCGGAAGACTTAAGCGAGCGTATGGGAATAGGGCCGCTGAGCGGGTTCCCAGTTCGGTAGAGACAATGCTCGGCTGTGAGATCCGGATCGTGGGAAATTACGGGGACATCGTCCGCCGTAAGTTGGAGGTCGAGCTCCAGCACCTGAATGCCCGCCGCAACCGCTTCCTGAAACGCAGGGAGGCTATTTTCAGGGTGCGTCCCTCTTGAACCTCGGTGTCCATGAATGGAAAGTTTTTTTAGAGTTTCAGGGCGCATTATCAACCCGCTGCAGCCTAAGAATACCCCGATAGTAACGCCGATTACGCCAATAAGGCAGATTTTTTTCACGGCCTCACGCTAAAAGCCGCGCCCGGTTTGGTCAAGAAATGACGCAGCAATGGTGTCCGCAGTTGAAGGCCTGGTTTGAGTCGGTTACACCAAGAAGGTTGGGATTTTTTCGGAGGCAAAATGGTTTCTATTGCGCGGGTAAAATCAAAGGCGGAGTTCAAACTTTTTGAGTCTATCCCCGAGCTGCTTCACGGAGAGGATCCCTACTTCGTCCCCCCCTTCCCAGGGAGCATTGTAAAACTCATTAACTCCAAAAGCCCCTTTTGCCGGCACGGCGAGGTGGTTTGCTTTATCGCGTTCAGGAACGGAAAAGCGGTAGGTCGTATCGCGGCGATAGAGAATCGCAGCCATAACGCTTACTACAGCGACAAGGTGGGGTTTTTTGGTTTTTTCGATTTTATCGATGATGGCGAAGTCGTCACTGCGCTCTACAGGGCCGCTTGCGAGGAACTCAAAGCGCGGGGTCTTAGTTCAATCCGAGGGCCGTACAATCCGTCGATCAATGATGAATGCGGGTTGTTGCTGGAGGGATTTGAAGCATGTCCGATGGTGCTTATGCCCTACAATCCGGCCTATTATCTAGCGCAGTATGAAAAAGTGGGCCTTCTTCCCGCTCGTGATTTATATGCATTTTATATGTCTGCGAGCCAGGAAGCACCGGGTCGTATTCTGAAGATAGTGGATCGAGTCAAGCGATCTACCGGTCTTACTGTCAGGCCGCTGAGCTTGAAAAACCTGCAGCGAGATCTCGCCATTATTCATACTCTGTACAACGAAACATTGAATCGGAACTGGGGTTTTGTTCCTCTTTCTCTGGAAGAGCTCCAAGAGGCAGCTAAGGAACTCAAGGTGATTGTGGATCCTGAGCTTGTGATGATTGCGGAGAAGGATGGCGTTCCCGCGGGCTTTTCGTTGGTGATTCCCAATATCAATGAGTTTCTGTGGAGGGGAAGAAAGTCTCCAGTATGGCTTAGGGTTCTGAAGTTTTTATGGTGGTTGAAAACCAGTCGACCAAAAGAGGCTCGGTTGTCGGTACTTGGAGTAAGAGCAGAGTTTCGTAACAAAGGTATCGGTGCTTTGTTTTACGCAGAAACGCTGATTAAGGGACGACAAAAATTTATCGGTGGCGAGCTGTCGTGGGTCGAGGCAAACAACCAGGAAATCATCAGCGGGATCACGGTAATGGGTGCAAAGCGCTACAAGACGTACCGAATTTATGAAACTCCTCTTTCAAAGGGAAATCGAGAGTGACAATTCTCCTTACCGGCGCAACAGGTTTTGTAGGAAGGAATCTTCTGCTTTCCCTGATTCAGGGTGGTAGCTACTCGAAAATTTATCTCCCAGTGCGGAGTCTGTCGAAGTTTAAAGAACAGATGAAGGGGGAAGGCTACGGCGAACTCCCCGAGGGGGTTATGGCCTTTGAAACCGACGCTTCCGGATGGAACCTGGGAGAGGCTGCCGGGGCAGAACATGTGGTGCATGCGGCGGGTGCCATCTTTGCTCAAACAAAGGCAGAATATTGGAATATCAACGTAGAAGGAACGCTACGCCTGTTTGCTGAGTTAAAGGCGCCAAAGAAAATAATCGTTCTGTCTTCACTTGCTGCGGCTGGTCCGGGTGCTCCGGGGCAACCGCGCAAGGAGGACCAACAAGAAGCGCCTGTGACTTGGTACGGTCAGTCTAAGCTCGAAATGGAGCGAAGGTTGGCTGCTGAGTTTGGGCACATGCCCTATGTTTGCCTTCGGCCGCCCATGATTTTTGGGCCGAGGGATCATGCGACTTTGCCGTTGTTCAAAATGATGACAAAGCCCGTGCACTTTAAGCCTGGTTTTGGGGCGAAGTACTTCAGCGTTTTGGGAGTGGGAGATCTCTGTGATGGAATTTTGGCGGCACTCAGCAAGCCTTTTCCTAAAAATGGCAGGGCCTATTTCATTGCGCATTCTGAAGTAATCACCGACTGGGAACTTTTGCAAAATGCCGCTCGGGTTTGTGGTAGGCCTAGCCGAATTCTCCCTGTGCCGCAGTGGGTTTTGAAGCAAGTTTCCAAGATAGTCGATTCAATTCCAACTTGGAGAACGACTATTCCCACTTTGTCGGTAGATCGGGCTAAGGAAATTTGGCCAAATTATTGGGAAGTTGTCAGTACTGATTTTGAGCGCGACTTTCAGTGGAAAGCGCACACCCCGTTTGCGCAATCTCTCGTGCAAACCCGCGATTGGTACCTTCGTACTAGCCAATTGTAATTTATTCCTTCCCTAGTTTGACGGCAGTGCCTGTGTTCGTTACGGTTATGTTGGGTTGATGTAAATCCGAACCTGGGGAATTGAGATCGCGCTTTTGGGTAGGCGGGATTTCAAAGGTTTGGGTTTCAAAATTTGGGGGTTGCATGAAGTCTTGGGGGCTCGTGTGTCTTGGGGCGTTGTTTGCACTGGCAGGCTGCGGAAAACCTGGCGTGGATCCGCAGGGGCTTCCGACTTTCAAAGTTCCTCCACTAGACAAAGACCGCGAAAAGTTTCTTCAAACTTTCCCTCTTATTGACGAACACGATCAGGAAGCACCGCCTTTCGATCCAGTTACAAAGAAATCGCCCTTTGGCGTTTTGGTGCACATGCCCTCCTCGGGTTATGGAAAATTTTGCTCCTTGGCCCACGCTTCGCCGGGAGTAGTAACTACTAATGCCCACTGCGTCGTCCAAGATCCGTCGATCGCCAATTATTTTGTTGTTTACTATGACAGGCAGGGTGAGAAACGTTTTTCTCGAGTCGAATCTTTTGACTATGTCGGGAACGTTGATGCCGACGATATTGCCATTTTGCGAATTTCTTCCGATGCAAAAGAGAGCTGGGACACAATCGGAGGAAAGGCTGTTCAGAGTGCGGCGGAGGTGGGAAAGCGTATTCCCGTTTTGCATAAGGTAGTTCTTTGGAGTTTCAACCCTATTAAGGGCAATCACCCAGAGCTGGAAAAGGAGTATGGACCTGTCGGGATGCGTTTTACTCCGAGAACCTGCGATGCTTCTAGGTCTGAGCCGCGGCTAAAGGGAATTATTACCGATGAAGCGGGGGAAGTTACACGGAAGGTGAACATTCAGGCGAATCGGGGGGATTTAAAGCTTCACTGGTTTGTGGACCACTGCAATATTCGTCCTATTAAAGGCAATAGTGGTTCGTTATTCACGGAGGCGAGTGATATTTCTCGGCCGCTGGGAGTATTTCACTGGGTGATCCCGTACGACGAAGTCGGCATGAGCAAATACCATCATTTCGAATATGCCGGGAACGACAATGTTCACCACGAAATATCGACTGAGGAGGCCAGGGCAAACGACCTCTTTGGTGTGGGGACGGACTTTTCCTATATTTTGGGGTTAAGGCCCGGCTTGCTTTAGGTTGCCCCTACAAAAAGCATCTCTCCATTTTTCTAAGAGCGGCTAACGCAGTGTAACCCCAAGATTTTACGTCGGGGTGTGCGTATATGCCGAGAATTGTCTCTTGTTTCCAAGTACTTAAATACCTATACTGCGCCACCTAAACGAACTGGAGAGTGCATGTTTTTTTCCAAGACGCGTCCTGCGCCTGCTGTTTCGCCTTTGAAGCCTTTCTTGCTGAGGACGCGGGAGGGCTACCTAGTCGGTTTGGCCATGGAGCCACAGCATGGCTCCCCATGCGTTCATTGCGTGCAAGGCTGGTTGGAAAAAAGAGGGTTGGGATCGCAGCTCGGTAAGTTAGATGAACTCAAGATCCGCCGAGACATTCTTGCAGAGCTTATGGTTGAGAACAGCGCCCATGTGCTTTTTGAAATTGATCATGATGGCACCGTTACGCGGCTTAAAAGTCCCGTATTTCCTCTTCCTGGTTGTGGGTGTTCTAAAAACAATTATCTAGCGCCTTCGGAGCTCGACCCCGCCAGCAACTATTCCTTTTCTCCCCTCACTCAAATTAAGTGTGTTCGGTACGTGACCCCCGATGGGCACCTTTGGCTGACATCAGCATCGGGAAATACCCCTTTGGAGAAAGAACGGCTTTCGATATTTGGTGCAAGCACTACTAAAGCGGGCTCCCGGAGTGAGGCGATTGATGAATGGCTCAAGCAAGCGGCCCTAAGCGATTTGCGTGCGCGTACGGCAGCTGGAGAGGCAATCCCCCTAGAAGTGCTTCAGACGGGGAACGGAGATTTTCTTTCCCTCCAGAAACGTCGACCGAATTGGGAAAGTGTGGGAGCAGGAAAGTCATTTGAAGAAGCTACGCTGAAGGCTCTTTACGAACTGTCCAAACAGAAAATACTCCAAGGCTACGCAACAAGCGGCAAGAGTCCTATGCTGGTGGTGGGTGCAAATAATTGGCTTCGTCAAAGGGTGCCCTATTTTCTTTTGCAGGAATACGATTTGCACATGCTGTTCTATCCAAATGCTTCACCTTGTTGGGTTACTGGGATAGCCGCTTTCTCACGGATGAAGTCGGATTCTAAACCCGTATTTCTCTTTTCAGCCGATGCAGACATTAACGTTGCTATGGAACGGTGTTTGGCAAAGTTGCTCGAATGGGCCAGGCCCGAGAGCGGTGAGGCAATGGAAACAGTTCCGACGGAATCCAGTTTTTCTGAAAAGGGTTTTCGTTTGAATTTATGGTGGACCCATTGGATCTATCGGTGTTCAAAAATTGCACTGAAAGACGTTCTCAACTTGGAGGCTTACCCTCGTAGTGTGCAGTACTGGCGCGACTACGTGAGGGACGGTCAGCCTCCGGTTTCGGTAATTCCCTTGAACCATCCCGATCTTCCTGCTGAACTGCGAACGATTGTGAAATTAGTGCAGCCAAAAGAGGAGGGGGCGATGGTACGAAAAGTTATAGGCATTGGTACGCTTTCTCCTTTTCACGACGGAGTACACTAGAAATTTTGCAGTGCCTCTTTGAGAGCGGCCTTTACTTGATTTCTGCTAAAGGCACCGTGTATCCGATCGTACGCGCCTTTGCGCAAGCTTTCTAGCGTGGCGGGTTCTTTTGCGAGTTGAGCGATCGAGTCCGCCAATTGGCCTATGTTATCGGGCGAAACTAGGACTCCACTTTTATTGTTTTCAATAATGTCGGTTACCCCACCACAGTTATACGCAATGGAAGGTGTACCCGCAGTGGCTGCTTCGGCGTAAACAATGCCAAACCCTTCGCCCTTCCACCTTCCATCCCATTTCCCAAAACGCGAAGGTAGCACAAATAAGTCCGCTTCTTGGTAAGTTGAAATAAGATCCCTTCGCTCACTAACTGGACGGCGGAACTCAACTTCCTTAGTTAACCCATGCTGACGGACAAGGTCTTGGAGCCTCGGTTGATCGTCACCGCTGCCTTGGATGATGTAGTGCAAGTTCAGCTGTGGCTCTTTCTTCTTCAAAAGCGCCAAGGCCTCAATTACATGGTCTTGGCCTTTGTAGCGTTCCGCCGCTGCAAGTCTCCCGACGCTGAGAATTTTAAATGGCCCGGCCTCTCGGTTTTTGCGGGTGAGGGAAAGGGCTTCAAACTCTTCACTGATCGTCGGGGGTACTATTTGTATCTTCGAACTTGCATAGCCACGTTCAACCAAAATGCGCTTGGTGTGATGGCTAATTGAGATGATCCCACTCGCGCGGCGCAGGGCCCATTCATCTTGAGGAAGAAGATTTCCCCAGGCCTCTATTCCGTAAACAACTACAATGTACGGAACGCCAAGTATTTTGCTTGCTACGGAAGTGAGCGGGCCTAACGAGACATGGGTGGCCACTAGAAAGTCGGGGCGTTGTTTTCGTCCTTCAGCTAAACACTTTCGTAGTAGTCGTAGTGAGAAGCGATTTTGTATTTTGGAAATAAGCGTTCCGTTTCGAAAAAACGGGACGCCAATTGTCTGATAGGGCCGAGGAGTTATGTGCCATTTCCCTGGGCGCATGGGAGCGAGTACTTGAACCTGCATTTTTTCAAGCGTGCTCGCTAATACGGCGAAATCGTCGAGATAGGACTCAATCCCACCAAATTTCTCAAAAATCGAGCTGCACTGCAGAAGAAGTAGGTGCATACCGGCTTAGTTTATCGCAAGCGATTCCTTGAAGCGATGGACAAAAAACTAAACAAGCCTGAGAATAGAAAGTTAGGGGTGCAAAATGGCAAAGCTTTCGCTTATGGCGTTATTGGGGTTTGGACTCGTACTTTCTGCAGCGCGGGCTGAAGAGAGTCAGGAGGCGCGATTTGTAGCTTGTCTGGAGGCATTGTTCGACCCATCGGCGAAGTTTGAAGGTGGAACTGAAAAAATGGTTGAAAAGGTAAACGCTCGTGTGAAGGAAGTGATCGACCAAGTACGAGAAGACTATCCTTTGCCTGTCGATGACGCCGCGATTAAGGCGTACCCTGACCTGAAGGAGTTCTACCAATTGCTAACCGACCTGGAAAAAGTAAAAGGTGAAGATCCACAGAAGCGAAAGAGAATTCAGGAACTTGCTCCGAAGCTCGTCCCCATTATGGTTGATTCCAATACGGCAAATCTTTCTGCGATTGTTAATATTCTTGCGAGAGAGTGTAAAGACTTGCACAAGCAGATAACTAAGGAATCTGAAGTAAGATCAGCCGAGCTCATAAAAATTATAAAGGGAAACAAGGCATTGTCCGCAAAAGCCGCCGCTGCGGTTGAAAAAAAGATGGGTTCGCGGCTCTTAGAAAAGCCGAAATTTCCTTGGGGCGACGGGAACAAAGTTAAGCTTCAAGTGGAGGGCTTTATTGGGGCGACTATTTCACAGGCTCGGGAAGTACAGCCCGCGGAAATCGGCCGGCATTCTCCAGGGCGCCCGGCTCAACCTCCCTCGACCGAGAAAACACATTAGGACATCTGCTTAGTGTTCTGTACGTTTGTTACTGGGCGTTCGGTCGCAACGGAGCGGCCGCGTAGACTTGGTGTTTGGGCCTGCCAAGTAGGATTTCTTCTTTTCCCCAGTTGGTTACCTTCGCGAAAGCTTCGCTGCGAATAAAATCGTTAAACTTACTTTGTTCGTTCCAGTCAGAGAGGATGAGATACGAACTGCCGTCTGAGGTGTCTCGGTACAGCCATGAGTCGGTGTGGCCGTCGGCCTTTCTGAGTGCATCGAGCACAGCCTTAAATGAGCGCTCGAAAACTTCTTCCTTACCCGGGCGGACCTTGTAGTTCATTCCAATAGTAACCATGCCAAGTCTATAAGCCGGTTTCTTCCATTAGACAACCTCGACAAAATGGGGTTTTAATCACCCTCATGTTTGATGATTTTAAATACGCTGAACCCGACCCGAATAAAAAGCCCAGTGCCGAAGTCTGGAACGCCCGGTATGCAGGGGATAAATACCTTTATGGTAAGGAACCCGTGCTTTCTTTGAAAAACCACGTTTCCGTATTGCGAAAAGGCAAAGCGTTGGATGTGGCCATGGGAGAGGGGAGAAACTCCGTGTTTCTTGCTGAAAATGGCTTCCAAGTCGACGGGGTAGACTGTTCCTCGGTGGCGGTAGAAAAGGCAAAGAAACTCGCAGTCGAGAAGGGTGTGGCTATTGAAGCCAAGACCCATAACCTCGATTTTTTCCTGATGCCTTTGATGAAGTTTGACACGATTTTAATGACGTATTTTCGTCCCAATAGCCGGTTTTTCAGCGAAATTCGAAGAGGTCTAGTTCACGGGGGCACATTCTTGCTAGAGGCCTATACTGTTGAGCAGGCAAGGACAGCCCCGAACCAAAACCTGGACTTTGAAGAATGCTACAAGCCCAATGAAATTCTCGGCCATTTAAAGGATTTCCAGCTCTTATTCTACAAAGAAATCCCGGACGGCTCCGCCCACACGGTCCAACTCATAGCAAAAAAGACGGGCCGCTAAAAAGTGCCCGAATCTTTCCTAATGGGATGTGTTCGTCAGACCCGAGACATATTTCGCCAAGTAGGTGTCTCTGGCTTCAGAGTCGGCCTCGTCAAATACAGGCTCAAGTGGTTTCACTGCTCTAAGTAGCGCTCGGTGGGCTTTCTTCAGTTTGCCAGCGTGAAGCCCTAGGTGCCAGGCAAGAGCACGGACTGGTCGTTCAATCAAGTTGTCACCGCTGTAACGCGATATAAACTCCACGGGCTTAAAGCCAGTGGATTCCAGGTTGAGCAGTAACCATGGAACGGTGGCTGCGCAATAGTCACCTGGACATAGGTCGACCCCGGGGCGGTAGGTGTAGAGAATGGGTTTACTTCCGCTTCGCACGAGTCCTTCCATGATTAGGACTCCACCCGGTTTCAATTTATTGTAGATCAGATGAAACGCGAGCATGGGATCTTGAAGGTGGTAATACACTCCAAAGAAAAAGATACGATCAAATTTCCCTTCGACTTTGGCCAGTTGGTAGACGTCGAGAGTTTTTAGCTCGACTTTGGATTCGAGAAGCTCGTGGGCCGTGAGAAAACCTACGGGCTTGCTGGGGCCTTGTCCGGGGTCTATTGCAACTACTCGTTTGGCTCCCCGAGTTTCGGCGAGAAAACTGTAGTAGCCATCCCAGCAGCCGATATCGAGTACGTCTTTTCCTGTTAGGTCCTCATCTATGGCACTTTCAATCCATCTTTGGGATGCTATGGGAGTGATTCCTGGAGTGCGAATCTCTCCGATATTTATATTGTGCCACCATGCAGGAACATCAGAAATCCGTTTTCGAACCGTCTCGGGACTATACTTCATAGGAAGCAACCCTACCTGGCCGGTGGGAGATTCGCAAGCGACGGGCACTTTTCAAAGGTGGGCTCTTGCGGTGATGCCTACTAGGGCGTTTAGTGTGAGGCCTAAGGGGGAGTTCGTGAACGGTGAGTTAAATGAGAATCGTACCGTGCCGTTTATGCCTAGCTCAAATCGCTCGACTACCGGGAAATAGCTTCCGGCTAAGATATCCAAACCAAATGTTGTTTTTAGGGGGATGGAGCCCGTCGAGTCTTCAAAGTTAGAAACTGGAACGCTCGTATACAATCCTAGGCCACAAAGATTTAATACACCTGGCGCAAGGCTGTATTGAAAGGCAATCCCTATCGGCATCTCGATAAACGGTTTCATGTACGAGCTTGTACGATCCATTCGGTGGCCGACTACGCCTGCGCCGGCATAGGCCCCTACGTAGGGGCTGAAAAAATATTGTGCTAGTACTTGTCCACCTAAGCCGAAACCACCTCGAACAACTGATCCGCCGTACTCGATAATATCCAAGGAGAAGGAAGGGGCTAAGAAAAGCCCAGTTTTCAGCTCAATGGTTTTGTAAGGCGCGGGTGGCGGATCCTTCGGCGCATCAGAACCATCGAAAGCGTAAGCGCTGAGTGAAAAAAACAGTAGCCCTGATATCCAAAGTCTCGACATTCTTACATTCCCATCCCGCCATCGACTACCAGAGTTTGTCCAGTCACATACTGACTTGCCGACGAAGCCAGGTATACGACAGCATCCGCGATTTCTTCAGGTTTTCCAATCCGGCCGAGCGGAATTGCTGCAAGGATTTGCTCGCGTTGAGCGGGAGTAAGCTCGTGGGTCATGTCAGTTTCTATGAATCCGGGAGCGACTGCATTGACTCGAATGTCTCTCGACGCCAATTCTTTTGCCATCGATTTGGTGAGCCCAATCAAACCGGCCTTTGCAGCGCAATACGCTGCTTGCCCTGCATTACCTGTTAGGCCAACGATAGAGCTGATGTGAATAATTGAGCCTTTTCGTTCTTTCATCATGGGACGTAGTACTGCTTGTGATGCCAGAAACGCTCCACGGAGGTTTGTATCCAAGACGGCGTTCCAATCTTCCACCCCATAACGCATCATTAATCCGTCTCTTGTTATTCCAGCGTTGTTTACCAGGATAGAAATCTTCTTTTTTTCTTTCAATAGGGCGTCAATAGCCGATTGCGTTTGTTCTGGATTTCCGACGTCGAAACGCGCAGTAGACGCCGTGCCACCCGCTTGACGGATTGCTTCCACCGTTTCTTCCGCCGCTTTTTCATTGGAGACGAAGTTTACAATCACTTCCGCTCCAGCCTGACCCAGAGCAATAGAGCACGCTTTTCCGATTCCGCGGGAACCCCCGGTTACCAAAGCGACTTCACCAGCTAGTTTCATTGTGCTCTCTCCTGAAATAGTTTTTCTACAGCGCGAACATCGGCCGCAGTTTCGACGTTTTGAAAAACGCCTTGTTTCACAATTCTTTTACCCAAGCCTGTCAGCACTTTTCCGGGGCCCATTTCAAAGTAGTGGGTATAGCCCTTCTCTTCCAATACTTGCTGGCACTGTGTCCAAAGTACCGGGTGATCAATTTGGTCGCGGAGTAGGGGCACTAGGTCGCCTTCTTTTCGATAAGCGGCATCTAAATTGTGTACGACTCCAAAGCTGCGTTTGCCCCAAGGTACTTTTCCCAACGTGCTTTCAAATGCTTCGGCCACAGGTTTCATAAGAGGACAATGAAAGGGCGCGCTGACTTTGAGGGGGATAAATTTTCGTGCTTTTACTTCCGGCACCGTTCCCCCTGAAGCAATTTGTTCTGCGCGGTCGACGGCATCAGCATGCCCTGCAAGTACGACCTGTCCGGGAGAGTTGAAGTTTGCTGGGACTACGAGTGAGTCAGGCCCCTGGCTCGCCAATTCGCATAAGTGTTTACATTGTTCGTCGCTAAGACCAAGTACCGCGGCCATTTTTCCTTTGCCCTGAGGAGCGGCTTCTTGCATTAAGCGACCTCGTTCCTGCACCAGCTTTACGGCGGTTCCAAGCGCCAAGGCGCCGCTGGCGGTGAGAGCGGAGTATTCGCCCAAGCTATGTCCCGCCCCCGCTTCTGGGCTGAATTCGACGGTTCGTTTGAGTACTTCAAACCAGGCGTAAGAGGTTGTGAGAATGGCGGGCTGCGCATTTGCGGTAAGTTGAAGGTCGTCCGCAGGCCCTTCTAAACACAATCGAGTAAGGTTCAGGTGCAGAGCATCCGACGCTTCTTCGAAGAGCGTTTTAGTCCAAGGGAACTCTCTTAGGAGCTCTGCGTTCATTCCAGGGTATTGCGAACCTTGACCTGGAAAAAGTGCGGCTACTTTCATGGTGTGTTCTCCCTTTAAATTCGAATCAAGGCACTTCCCCAAGTGGTGCCACCGCCAAACGTGCTTAATAGAACGAGGCTGCCGGGCTTTACCGTGCCGGCTCGCATGGCTTCATCCAAACAAATGGGGAGGGTGGCTGCAGAAGTGTTTCCATACTTTTGGACGTTAATTGAGGCTTTCGTCGCTGGTACCCCCAGAGATTTCAGGCAGTGGTCGATGATGCGCATATTCGCTTGGTGGAATATGAAATGGTCAACTTGTTCGACCGTGTAGCCGTGTTCGGCAATGAGGGACTGAGAACATTCAATCATGCTTCGTACGGCAAGCTTGAAAACTTCCGATCCAACCATGTGTATTTTGTGTTGATCGTTACGGTACTCTGCGGAGTGCGGAGGAACTTTCGAGAAACCGTGGGGAATATTCAATACGTGTCCGAAGCGTCCATCGGAATGCAGCTTCGTACCGATAATTCGGTGGCTCGGATCTTCGGTTCTTTGCAAAATGGCGGCGCCGGCCCCATCTCCAAAAAGGACACACGTGGTGCGGTCTCGCCAATTTACTAGCGACGACAGAGTTTCTGCACCAACCACGAGCGCAGTGCGAACCTGACCTACCCGTATGAAAGCGTCAGCAAGTGACAAACCGTAGACAAAACCCGAACAGGCCGCTTGGATATCGAGGCTAAACGCTTGGTTCGCTCCAAGAAGCGCTTGTAGTTGGTTTGCAGTGGTTGGCATCAGTGTGTCGGGGGTGACGGTGCCCACAACAATCATTTCAATTTCTGATCCCGCAATTTCCGCCATTTTCATGGCTTGCCGTGCGGCACTTTCGGCAAAAGTTAGTGTGCTTTCGCCTTTGGCTGGGTCGGCTAGTCTGCGAGTTTCAATGCCGGTACGAGTGCGAATCCACTCATCGCTGGTATCGACAAACTTTTCCAAATCTGCATTCGTCACTACATTCTCAGGGAAACCACTTCCGGTTCCAATGAGTTTTGAGTAGTAGTTCATTGGTTAGGTCCTTTTTCCAATCCGATTTGGCGCATTTTTTCCATGAGCTGATTGTCTACACCGCGTTTTACGGTCAGCAGCGCATTGCAAATCGCTGCGTCGGTGGAGCTACCATGGCCGATCCAAACCATTCCATCAATTCCCAACAAGGGAGCCGCTCCATAGGGCTGGTAGTCGAACTTCCTCTTAAAAGCCTTTACTACTCTTTGCAGGAAGACCATTCCCACTAGCCCGAAAACGTCTTTTCGAACCTCGCTTTTGAACCAGCGAAAGACCGTATCAGCGAGTCCTTCAGCTACTTTCAAAGCGACGTTTCCGACAAACCCGTCGCAAACGATGACGTCGGCTACACCTCGAAACAAATCGAAGCCTTCCACATAACCCACGTAATTTAAACTGGAGTTTTTCACCAAGAGCTCATGCGCTTGTCGGGTGAGTTCATTTCCCTTGTGCGTTTCACTGCCATTAGAAAGTAGGCCAATTCTTGGTTTTTCCACGCCATCAAGAAGGCGACAGAAGGTTTCTCCCATTTGCGCGAATTGTTCCAGTTGCGAGGGCCTACAATCGACATTGGCGCCAACGTCCAAAAGCGCCGTGGATCCTTCCGCCGTGGGCACTCTCACCAAGATAGCGGGCCGCTCGACTCCTGGTAGTCTGCCTAGCTCAAGCAGGGCGACGGCCATTACGGCCCCGCTATTTCCTGCAGAGAAAAAAGCATCTGCTTTTCCGTCTTTGACTAGGCGGAGTCCTCCATGAACGCTCGACTCGCGCTTCTTACGGGCCACAGCCGCCGCGTGATCTTGCATGGAAATAACGTCGTCACAGTGGACCACTTGTAAGCGGTCTGACTCCTGTGCCGAGTGCTTCGTAAGTTCGCGCTGGATGAGGTCCCTAGGGCCAACAAGGACCAGATTGAGGCCAGGCTCCCTTTCTAAGGCAAGCAGGGCCCCACTAACGTTCACCCCAGGTGCTGCGTCTCCGCCCATGGCGTCGATCGCGATTCGTACCAAAGGGGGCATCCGTGAAGTTTAGGCGTCTACCGCAACTGCAAGTTTACCCTGATAAAATCCACAGCTGGGGCATGCCCGGTGTGGAAGAATGGGATTTTTGCAGTTGGCGCAACCGACCAAATTGATCTGCTTCAACGCGTGGTGCGACCGGCGAAGTGCCGTTTTCATTTTCGATTTACGTTTCTTTGGAACGCCCATGGCCTTACTTGACTCCTATTAGTGACTCTTTAAATCTGCTAACGCGCTAAACGGGTTCAGCGGGTTTGTTTTCTCGCAGCGACACCTTCCCAGATTTAGGTCGGCGCCGCAAGCTTGGCAGATACCTTTACAATCCGTCCGGCACACTGGCGCGTACGGAATGCTCAAAAACACCTGTTCCTCTAGGATAGGGGTGAGGTCGATTTCATTTCCTTCAAAGTACACAATGTCGAGTTCTTCACTTTCTTCCGAAAGCACCTCATCGACCTGAGACTTTTTGGTCTTAATATGAGCCAACCCCATTTCCACAGAGTGTTTTAGGGGGAGGGTAAACGTTTCGGCGCATCGCCCGCACACCTGCTCCACCCCGAACACCATTTGGCCTCGAAGGTAGTAATCAGGCTCTATCTTGGTCAATTGCAGTTGGATGTCCATGGGGCCAGAGATTTTCGTCCCTTGGCCCGCTAGGCGCCCCACCATTTCGCGTACCCAGCCGTCGGCCTGGCTCGAGAACTGGAAAGGGTTTTCCCCTACATGCAATTGCGCAAGTCCTAGTTTCATAAAGGGTTTCCTATACCACAGCGTTTTGTCAGGCACCCGTCTAAAATTATCTATTTGATAAGATTAAAGAATTCTGCCCTTGTGGAGGGATTCTGGAAATCTCCCATCAAAGAACTCGTAAGAGTTTCAGCGCCTTGCTTCTCCACTCCTCGCATCATCATGCACAAGTGGTTGCCTTGCATCACCACGCCCACCCCGAGGGCCCCTAATTCCTTCATGAGGCATTCAGAAACCTGACTTGTAAGACGTTCCTGAACCTGAAGGCGCCGGGCAAAGGCATTCACAATTCGGGGGATCTTGGACAGGCCGATAACCCGCCCATTGGGCAGGTAGCCCACATGGCACTTTCCGAAGAAGGGTACCAGGTGGTGCTCGCACAGGCTGTAGAACTCGATGTTTTTAACGATAACCATATCGTTATAGGGGGCCTCAAACAGAGCGCCATTGATGATTTCCGGAATCGATTCATTGTAGCCCTGGGTAAGGTACGAAAAGGCACGAAGAAAGCGTTTCGGGGTGTTTGCGAGCCCTTCTCGCGTGGGGTCTTCTCCCACGGCCTTGAGAATGGTTTGAATCTGGGACACCAAGTTGGGGTCCTGCTCCAGAGGCTTTCGCAATGGGCTATCCGAATGCACGGGTGGTCTCCTTGTGTGAGGGGTGTTTATCTCATGACCCCCCTGTAAAGCAATCTTGCGTTCTTCAAAGAAAAGCGGGCTCGGCGTAGACGGGCGGTCTTCTGGGGCAATCGATTTTCCAACAAAGCGAGAGTGACGGTTTGCGTCTCTTGCTGCGTGAAAAAACTCTCTACGCTTCATACACAGCAAAGCCCTCTTATTTCGGCGTCTTCTGTTCTTTTCGATCTGTCGGGTGTTGGAATTTTATTCACCTCTTTAGCGCGTGCGGTTTTTCTCATTGCGACTGCGCTAGGCAGAAAAATCTCGTATTCGCGGGGAACACACTTGGGTGTTCTTGGTGGCACAGGCCTTGCTCATAGTCCACCCGAGTCACTTGCGCGTTCCCTCTGTCGTGCTCCTCAAAGAGTGTGGCGAGGTCGTTGCAATAGTTTGGAATGGAACACCCGTGGCATTTGTACACGGGTAGTGGATGTAGATGCAGTTTTTAAAAGTGGTTAAAGGAGTAGCGGAAATGAAGAGCCCTAAAGCGGTAGTGAATGTAAAAGCGAAGATGGCCCGATTGGTGCGTCTGAGCCTACTGACCGGAATGGTGATGAACCTTTCCATGGGTACGGCTCTTTATGCAGCCGATTTCAAGCTCTGGAAGCTCGATGCTGAAGGAAAAGCAGGAGCGCCAGTGGAGTTGGTTTCTGGAGACAGAAAGCTTGAAGGCGCGAAATTAATCGACGAAGGCAAGTACAGCGATTTCGTCACCAAGTTTCAAGGTGAGCCTACACAGGCCTTCGAAGTTCTCAGCAAGAAGTTGAGTGATTTGGAAGGACGCGAAGAAGAAGCTCCTGCCTTCAAGAAGGCTTTGTTAGAAGGCTTGGCGAAAGTAGACTTTAAGGAGTTTGGCTCCGCTACGAAGAAAGTCGAGTTCATGAAGCTCGCTAAGAAGCTCACTGAGCTTGATGTTACGGATTTCGCGAAGCTCGATTCTAAAGAGCTTCTTGAGATGCTCTTTTCAAATGACGAAGCAGCAATGAAGGCTCTTGCGCTGACCGATAAGAAAGATGCCGCAAAGCCAGAGGTTGCTGCTCAGCCACTTCCTCCTACGGCGGTAGCGGCAGCGGACGAAGGCAACGTAAACGAAGTCAGCGACGAAGCTATCCAAGCCTTGGCTCAGCCAATTTGCGATAAGCACAATGCGCTAGTGGAAAAAGCTAATAGCGGATTGAAGTCGATGCAAGACCTCGTAAACAAAGTTATGAACCAAATTGGTGCGCTCAGCCAGGTGTCCACACCTGTTGCAAAGCGTGAACAAGCCGAAGATGTAATCAGCCCCTTGCTGAAACAACTCTTGGGCGACAATAAGCAGGCTACGGCTGCTCAAGCAGCTCCGGCGGCACCTCAGGTTGCGCCGAGCTCGACGAACAACGACGAAGAACAGCCAAACCCAAACAGTGTTTTGAACCAAACGCCTCCTGCTCCAACGCAGTCAGCGTTTAACCCAACACCGTTCTTTGCGTCACCTCAGAGCAACTCGGCGCGGCCTGAAATCACCCTTGATTTGCCTGCAAACCGAGGAGCGCGTGACCTTCGTGTGGCACAGCAAGCGATTGCAGCCTCCGAAGATGTCTTGTCGCAGGGAATGCCTCAAACGGTGAACCCTTGGACCGGAATGTCTAACAGCCCGCTCCAAGTAGCGAGCCAGTTGGGTGCTTCTCAAGGACAAGTTCAAAGCGCTTTGGCGAGCGTGAACTCTGCTATCAAGACCACAAAGTCTCGCATGGCGGAAATGGACGCCCAGATCGAACAGCTTAAAGAAGGCGCGCGAGCAGCATTACCTGAATGGGTAGGCACTGAGCAAAACAGATTGCAAACTGTTTATGACCAAGCAAAGCGCAACTTCGAACAACAACGTCAGCAGTTGACTGCACAAGCTCAAGCTTCGGGAGATCCGAACGCGATGGCTCAAGTGTCAGCGACTCTCGGCGGAATGTCTCAAGAAATGAACACTGCTGAGACTAAGTTGAACGAGTTCAAGGCCCAGGTCGAAAGCAAGTTAGTGGCTGGTAACAAAGCCATCGCGGCAATGAAAAGCCAACGTCAATCGTTGGAAGATGTCGCAACTGACTTGAGCGTCCAAAAGGGCAAGCTCGATGCGCAGAACAAGCAGATTGCCGATATGTTGATGAGCAACGCTCAGCAGTTCGCTTCGATGCAGCAAGGTCAGAACGGCGCTCAAGGCCCGAACGTGAACCGCATCCAGGGCGCAAATCCTGGTAACACCTCTCGCGGTCGCGGATTAGGTGGCGCTTATACTGGAGCCGGTGTTCGAGGCAGCCTCGGAAATAGCACGGCGTCAGTAGTCGGCGGCACGACCCTTCGATAATCAATATTCAAGAACCGCCCGAGTCGAAAGGCTCGGGCGGAAATTGAAAAGCAGAGCAGGTAGTTGAATTCCTTCTGATGCGGACGCGGGTTTCCACCTTAGCTGAGCGGTAGTGGTAGTAGAACTGAGTGGAAATAAAGCTTTCTCTGTGACTCTTAAAATAGCGGGTGGTTAGGTTCCAAGTATGAGGGCCTAAGCACCCGCTTTTTTTGTACTAAGAAGTCTTCCAAAAAAAGCGCACTTCAAAGGCGCCCTCATGGCCCTTTGATTCTTCGATTTCAAATGAATCCGCCACTAGTCCGGTGCAAACCCTGGCAAAGCCGTGGCGCGTCGGCTCATACTTCTCACCACTGAGAGAAGCTTGAATTTTTTTTCCATCAAAAGCAGTAAAGACGATGCGATAGGGAAGGTAGCCCTGTTGATCGTAGAGCTCAGTCAGTTTTCCAATCCAATTTAGAAAGAGTTCGGCAAGCGTGTTCCCCTCCACTTTCACCGTTTGGTTCACCGATTCTTTCACCAAGTCTAGGCTTACCCTGTGGTCGGAAAAAGCGAGTCCTGCATCGGTAAAAAGTCGTTGTAAAGAAGGGGCGCTAACACACAGGCCCACTAGGTGACCCTGGGTTAGGGTCTGGTAACTCACTCGCCGTTCTCGCATGGCACTATTATAACCGAAGTTTTCGGTCTGCTTTGAATTCGTGCCAAGCTTTCTAAAAAAAAATAAGGGGATGGCTTTCGCCATCCCCCATTTTTTTTCTCTCTTGTGGCCGTAGCTTAGCCGACATCCCCTTTTCGCCCCATGGCGGCAGCAGCTACGATTTTGCGCTTATCGAGGTTGTATTTTTCAACCTTATTGATAAGCCCTGCACGGCTGATTCCGAGCTCTTTGGCCAAACGGGATTTATTCCATCCCGTTCGTTTTAGCCCTTCTCGGATCATTTCACGCTCAAGTTCCTCAAGCGCATCTCGCAGTTTGCCCTGGATTCGCACGCCTTGGACTTTGGTTCTTTCTCCAAAGTCACGGATGCGTCCGGAGAGCATGTCTACGGTGATCTTACTTTCCGCACCGGCCAACACCGTCACTCGCTCCATTTCGTTCTCGAGTTCTCGGATGTTACCTGGCCATGGGTAGTCGAAGATTTTTTCCAAGGCACGCTTGGTGAGGATCTTCGGCTTAATCTGCTTTTCAGCGGCACTTCGGCCTAGGAAGTGCTCGCAAAGCAACGGTATGTCTTCCTTGCGGTCGCGAAGAGGCGGTACCGTTATGTTGATTACGTTGATTCGGTAGTACAAGTCTTCTCGGAACGTCCCTTTTTCGACCATCTCTTTGAGGTCTTTGTTGGTCGCCGCCAAGATGCGCACGTCTACCTTACGGTGTTCCGTTGCGCCGACAGGAATGAAGGTTCCTTCTTGTATCACCCGCAAGAGTTTTACCTGCATGCTTGGTGATGTGTCCCCGATTTCATCCAGGAAGAAGGTTCCTCCGTCCGAGACTTCAAAAAGTCCCTTCTTGTCCTTGATGGCGCCGGTGAATGAGCCCTTCATGTGACCGAAGAGTTCCGAGTCTAGCAAGTTATCGTTGAACGCAGAGCAGTTCTGCGTAACGAACACTTTGTCTTTGCGAGGCGAATTGTAGTGAATCGCTTTTGCAATGAGCTCTTTACCAGTTCCGTTTTCCCCTTGAACCAAGACGGTGCTTTCGCTGTTCTTGATTTTATCAAGTAGGGCGTAGACGTCTTGCATGGGTTTGGATTTACCAATCATGCTGTCGTATTTGTACCGAGTTCCGAGTTCTTTATTGAGTTCGGTGATTCTGTCCTCGCGCAAGGAGATTTCCTTGTGCAAAGTGCTGATTTCTTGCGAAACCAAGTCGGAAAGCTCTGAGAAGTAGGGAATCTGTTCATTCTCTAGGGCTTTGATTTTATTGACGGCAGTCTCTATTTCCTGACTTGGCAAGTTGTAGTGAGCTAACGACTTGCATAGCTCCTTTTTGTGAGCTTCCGAGATGCCTTCTTTCAAGTAACCTATGCAGATAACCGCTCCCATAAATTCGTTGTCGATAACGATGGGAAACGCGCTTGCCATAAAGTGGGGCAAGAATTCTTTGCGCAGGTCTTTTTCCTGGGTTTTCTTTAGCTCCATTGTGGTGCTGCTAATGAACTCGGCAAGAGCGTCGAAGCCGTCGCCTCTTTGCAGCATCATTTTCAGTACGCCGTTAGAAAGATCGTACTTTCCGCCTTTTTCGATGATCTTTAAATTCCCCCGATCATCCGCAAAAAAGACATCGATCGCAAACCACTTGGAAATGACTTCCTTTAGTTTGCGAATGACGTGAATATGCTCAAACTCATCCCAATTAATCATACAACCCTCCCAAAACCTTGTTAAAGGTCCCCATACGAGTGAATCAAAATTTCCGTGGTGAGAAGCAGCTTACATGAGCGCCGCGGAGAACTATTTTTTCGAACTTAGAAAACGATGTCTGATTTAGATACGACTAACTTTTAATAAGTGTACGGATATCGACACGTCGTGTCAATGGTCAGCTGACCAAAAAACGGTCACTTTTCTGTGAAGATTTCTTCAAAATTACTTCCGCCTAACAATTCGCGCAGATACGCGCCGGTATGTGGCAAGTTCTTTTGCGCAAGTTCGCGAGGGGTGCCCACGGCAACAACATTCCCCCCCCCTTCACCACCGTCTGGACCTAGGTCGATCAGGTATTGAGCTGCGCAAATCATTTGCACGTTGTGCTCTATTACTAGCACCGAGTGCCCGTTGGAAACGAGCCTGCGAAGCACGGAAATAAGGCGTCGAATTTCGCTAAAGTGCAGACCGGTTGTAGGTTCGTCCAGGATAAATAAAGTGGGTAGCCGCTTTGCCACCGAGCCAGAAAGCTCTCGTGCAATTTTCAAGCGTTGGGCTTCACCACCGGAGAGAGTAAAACCAGGCTGTCCCAGTTGCAGGTAGCCTAAACCCACCTCCTGAAGCAGTGCGAGCTTAGACCGAAGCGCGCCCACGTCTTGAAAGAAATCGTAGGCTGTATCAACGGTCATTCGCAAGATGTCGTCTATGTTCTTGCCCTTGTACTTCACCGCCAGAACAGCCGGTTTAAAACGTTTTTCATCACAGACTTGGCAGGGGACGAAGATGTCTTCTAGGAAAACCATGTCGATTTTCACTCGGCCTTCGCCTTCGCATGTATCGCAGCGTCCGCCGGCAACATTGAACGAAAAATGCCCTGGTGTGAATTTGCGTGCGACAGATTCTTTGGTGCGGGCAAAAATACCCCGTATTTCGTCGTAACCCTTAATAAAGGTGATCGGATTCGAACGAGAGGATTTTCCGATAGCGCTTTGATCTACTAGTTCAACACTGCTTAGGTATTCAAATCCTGAAAGGGAACTAAATTTGGATATTTTCTCACTGCGTCCATGAAAGATTTTTGCAAGGGCCTGGTACAAAGTATCAACGACCAAGGTGCTTTTGCCTGATCCGGAGACACCGGTAATCGCAACTAACGACTTAAGCGGAATCCGTACGTCGACGTTATTTAGGTTGTTCCCTGCAGCACCTTTGAGTTCGAGCCACTGGCTGGGCTGTCCACGGGGTACGCTTTGCATGGATTTGAGGCATTCTTGTTTCCACTCTTTGACAGCATTCGAGGTTTGGGTGTCCGATGCCAAGAAAGCTTCACGGGTTCCGGCGAACATTACTTCTCCGCCTCGGGCCCCTGAGCCAGGGCCCATGTCGATGAGGTACGTACCCCACTCGATTACTTCAGGATCGTGCTCGACGATGAGCAATGAATTTCCAAGTTCAAGCAAAACATTGAGCACCTTAAGAAGCTGCTGCGTGTCTTTTGGATGGAGGCCAATGCTAGGTTCATCGAGAACGTAGAGCGTATCGGTCAAGCCTTGGCTAAGCTGAGTCGCGAGCAAGATACGTTGGTACTCGCCTCCGGACAACGAGCGAGTAAGGCGATCGAGCGTTAAGTAGCCTAGTCCAACGGTGAAAAGTGTCTCTAGGCGACGATCGATCTGGCTCAGTACATCGGTCGCAATTTTCTTCTCTCTCGGGTTTAGTTTGAGTTTTTGGAAAAAAGTCCGCATCTCCTCGATGCTAAGAGCACAGAGTTCGGAGATATTGAGTTCGCCCACTTTTACTCTGAGGCCGGAAGCATTTAGTCGGCTTCCTTGGCAAGTGCGACACAAAAATGGGGAACTATAGCGACTGACAAATACGCGGATGCGCATTTTGTACTTTTCGCGGTCCAATAACTCGAAAACCCCACGAACGCCTTTGAATTTCTTGTCTCCGTCGAAGACTTTACGCTTATGTTCTGCAGGCAGTTCACGGTAGGGCAGGTCGGCGTCGATTCGATTTGCTTTGCAAAAGGCGAGCAGTTTCTTCTGCCACTGTTTCAGGGATGGTTTGATGAACGGATCTACCGCACCTTGTGCAATGGTGAGTCCTGCGTTGGGAATGACGAGGTCAGGATCAACCTCGAGGGTGTTCCCAAAACCTTTGCAGGTTTCACACGCGCCGAGTGGACTGTTGAAAGAAAATGCTACTGCAGTTTTTGGAGGGGTAATTTTCTTACACTTGGAACAGCGGGTTTGGGTGGTGTAGTCGCCGCAGGGCGAGAATTGCTTTGGGGCAGTTTCTGCGAAAACTTCGGCGACTCCCGAGCCAAGCTCCATGCTAAGACGCAAAGCCTCGGCGAGGCGTGTGCGATCTGTGGGCGCCAGTTTTCCGGTGCCGATCTTCAGGCGGTCTACGATGAGCGCTACGGTTTGCCCCCGCACTGACGCTTCTTCTTCAAGGGATACGAGCTCTCCCTTAAGGATCGCGCGTGTGTAGCCAGCCCGCAGGTATTCCGCCACCAGGTCGCCCGCCGTGTCTTTTTTAGTGGGTAGCTTACGTTTGAAAGTAAAGACGAGCGTCGTATCGGGGTGATTTGTGGTGATTCGCTCGCAAAGTTGGTCGTAGGAAAGTCGTTCCATTGGAACGTTGCATTCCGCGCAGTATTCAATACCCAGTTTCTCGTAAAGGAGACGAAAGTAGTCGTAGATTTCCGTTGAGGTTCCCACCGTGGCGCGGGAATTTCGGACTGGGTTGATTTGTTCAATCGCGATGGTCGGCGGAATATTTAGCAGCTTGTCCACCAGCGGGGCTCGGAACTTCTCTAAGAACTGCCTTGCGTAGGTGGACAGTGATTGCATGTATCGCCGTTGGCCCTCGGCATACACGGTTTCGAAGGCGAGCGAAGACTTCCCAGAGCCACTGGGGCCGGTGATTACCACCGACGTACCTAAGGGGATATCGAGGTCGATATTCTTAAGGTTGTTTTGGCGAACGCCTTTGAGTATGAGAAGCCGCTTCATTTCGTTAGTCTCGAACCCTCCATATCTATCGGCTGCCGTGGTATTCTTCAAGCTATGCCGAAGAAAGTAAAATGGTTGGTTTTATTGGGTGTCGGAATAATTTCGGTTTTCGGGGCAGTAGTTGCCATCGATCTCTTTGTGCGAGTTCCTGACTTCGCGCGGCTAAAGGAAAGTATCGAGGTTCCCATTCGCTTGGCCAATGGCGACAAGGCATTGCGGGCCATGGGGCCGCGCACCCCGGGTTGGGTGCCACTTTCTGCCATGGCAGAGTCGCTCCCTCGTGCGGTGGTGAGTTCGGAAGACGGTTCGTTTTATACTCACAAGGGAATCGATGTGTATGAAATGCAGGAGGCCTTTAAGAAAGATTGGAAAGAAGGCCGCTTTGCGCGCGGTGCCAGCACTATTACGCAGCAAGTTTTGAAGAACGTTTACCTGACGGGCTATCCACGTGTTGTTCGTAAGGTAAAAGAAATTGCCTGGGCTTCGAAACTAGAGGCAGCGCTTACGAAGCCACAGATTTTGGCTTTTTACCTAAATATGGCTGAGTGGGGTCCGGGAATTTATGGGATTGGCGAGGCGGCCAGACACTACTTCTCGGTGTCTCCGGCGTCGCTTACGCCTCGTCAGTCGGCGTTCCTGGCTATGTTGCTGCCTTCTCCACGCCGCTACCATGCTTACTTTCGACAGAAGAAGCTTACGGCTTGGGCTGTGAAGCGGATTGAGAGAATTCTGCTTGTGATGAGTAAGCTTGGTCAGCTCAGCGCCGACCAATATGAAGTGGCGATGGCCGAAAACCTTTGGGGAGGGGAGGTCCTCTCGGATGCTTCCCCCGGCGCACCTACGGATCCGGGTTGGGACGCGGATGAGTCTCCTGACGATGTATTTGAGCAACGGCCGAAGCGAGCCAGTGCCCCGGCAGTAACTGTAGCTCCTAGCGGAAGGGGCGAGAAATCAGACGTTCAGGCTGAAGTCGATCAGAGTGCAGCACCCATTCAAGAAGCGCCAATCGGTGATTTGAGCGGGGACAATGCGGATGCTGGAGTTTTGCCCGACTGAGTGTGTTGGGGAGCTTAGAGGCTGCGTTTAGCGTACGGGGCTCAGCCAAAGCACTCGCCAGGAGGGCCCTGGAAGCGTTTCATTGAGCTGCCCAAGAGCGCCGTGGATTAAATTCCACCAGCGGGAAGAGGCCTCTTCCTCGGAATCGTCGCCTAGAATCAATTTACGCAAAAGACCCTGCGATTTCTCTGGAAATGCCACGGGAGCATTTTCGGGGAGCTTGGCTAGCACCTTGGCCTCTGCAAGAGCTTCTTCAAAGCCGCCCACAGCGTCTACAAGCTTCGCCTTTAGTGCTTGTGTGCCGGTAACCACTCGTCCGTCGGCTACTTTGTCTAGTTCCTGCTCGCTCAATTTTCGGCGCACTTTTACTTCATTTCGAAACTGCGCGTACACATCATTTACCAATGACTGAAACAAGGCTTTGTCTTCGGCGCTCATGGGTTTGAGAGGCGACCCGGCATCTTTGAATTTCCCTGAAGTGATGGAAAACCGGTCCATCTTGGCCCACTGGTACAGCTTCTGGGTATTCATGAACTCCATGATTACCCCAATGCTTGCAGTCATGGTTCCTGGGTTGGCGAAGATCTTTCTTCCGCCAAGCGCAATGTAGTATCCGCCGCTAGCGGCAACTGAGCCCATAGAGACCACAACGGGAACTTTCTTGTCGGCGCGCTTTACCGCTTCGTAAATTTCTTGTGAAGGAGCCACTACGCCGCCAGGTGAATTCACCCGCAGGACAATGGCCTTGGTGTGCTTGTTTTCGGCCGCGTCTTGAATGTCTTTCACTACCGACGAAGAGGTAAGAATAATTCCAGTGAGGTCGACAACTTCGACGTGATCCGCCGAAAGGCCGTGGGTCTCACCAAACCAAACCAAGCGTACAATGGAAAAAGTAGCGGTAAGAACGAGAAGGAAGAGAAGAAAAGCGAGAGAGACCCCAATTAGTTTCAGGATCCCTCTCATCTTCAATTCCTTTTACTCTTCAGACGAACCAGGTGGCTTTTCACCAGCGCTGGCTGCGGCATCTTTGAGCTTCTGAGCGGTGGACTGATCTAGCAAATCTGCAAAGCTGGAGCGTGAGCTGCTGCTTGCTTGTTTTGCGTAGTTCTTGATGTTTTCGCGCTCTTCGGCCTTGTTCATCGCCTTCACAGAGAGAGAAAGTTTGTGCTCGCGTAAATCGACTGCCGTGATCATGCACTCAATTTCAGTGCCTTCTTCGACGGTCTTGACGCGATCTTTAGGTTTGCCTTCGCCTTCCAATTCGGAAGCGTGGAGCAAGCCTTCTACGCCTTCTTCAATCTGGACGAACACACCAAACTCAGCAAGCTTGGTAACTTTGCCCTTTACCCGAGTACCCGGTGGGTACTTCTCGGCAATAGCGCTCCATGGATCGTCACCAAGTTGTTTGATGCCCAAGCTGAACTTTTCAGCTGCTTTGTCGATGGAGAGAACCATGCAGTCCACTTCATCGCCTTTTTTGAACATCGTGTTCGGATCGACTGGCTTAGCATCCCAGCTAATATCGCTGACGTGTACCAATCCATCGACACCTTCAGGCACTCCAACGAAAACGCCGAAGTCTGTAGTGTTCTTAACAACGCCCTTGATTCGAGCTCCCACTGGATATTTCTCAGCGATGATATCCCATGGATTAGGCTCAATCTGTTTCATGCCCAGCGAAATCCGGCGGTTGCCGGTATCGACATCAAGCACTAGCGCGTCAACTGAATCGCCTTCGTTGACTAGCTTGGAAGGGTGTTTCACCCGCTGAGTCCAGGACATTTCAGAGACGTGGACCAGGCCTTCAACGCCTGGTTCGAGCTCAATGAAAGCGCCGTAGTCAGTCAAGCTGACCACTTTACCGCTCACTCGCAAGCCGACGCGGTAGCGTTCTTCCACCGTCGTCCAAGGATCTGGCAGAAGTTGCTTGTAGCCTAGGCTTACGCGCTCTTTTTCCTCATCATACTTGAGGACTTTTACGCGGATCTTTTCACTGACTTTGAAAATTTCGGAAGGATGCCGAATGCGTCCCCACGACATATCTGTAATGTGGAGCAAGCCGTCCAAGCCACCGAGGTCGATAAATGCACCGTACTCAGTGAGGTTCTTGATGACGCCTTCAGTGACCATACCCTCTTCAATTTTGGAAAGGGTTTGTTCCTTTTGGCGTGCGCGCTCTTCCATCATCAACAAGCGGCGGGAAAGAACAATGTTTCCGCGCTTCTTGTTGAACTTAATGATCTTAAACTTGTAGGTTTTACCTAGGTATTGATCGAGGTTCTTGGTCGGCCGAATGTCGACTTGGGAGCCGGGCAAGAAAGCCTTAACTCCGATATCGACCGAAAGGCCGCCTTTTACCTTGGCGACAACAATCCCTTCGACGAGCTCGTCTTTTTCACAAGCCTCGCTGATTTCGTCCCAAGCACGAAGAACGTCTGCTTTTTCTTTGGAAAGAATCAGCCTTCCGTCGTCGTCCTCAATTTTTTCGATGTAAACTAGTACGTGGTCGCCCGCTTCAATTCCCAGGGTTCCTTGGTTGTCCAAGAACTCCGAGCGGAAAACTTGACCTTCGGATTTGTATCCGATGTCAATCGTCACGAAATCGTTTTCGATTTTAACTACTTGCCCTTCTACAACTTCGCCTTCTTGGAACTTAGATCCTTTTTGGCTTTCTTCGAGCATCTGGGAGAACGTTAAACCGTTCTCTTTGAGTTCCTCGTTAGACCGGTCTAAATCCGTATCATCTATGGGAAGTTCTGGAAGTTCTGCAATGGCCAAACGCCGTTTCGGTGCTACCACTCCTATACCTTTCGACTCTTTGCCTATCATAATTCTCGTTGCCCGGTTGGTTACGCCGTCGCCCAACCCCTGGCTGTCCAAGGACATGAACTAAACTCTTTCGCTAGATTCGCCCGCAATGGGTGAAATCAGGTTTCGTCTCAAAGCCTGAATTTCTCCTATTAAAACCGCTTAGTGTCAATCCCATACTGCTAAAGGACGTCGTTGCGTGCCTTGACGAGCCCCCTTGGGGTCGGTGAAGAGTAGATCATGGTCGATTTCAACATGTCGATGACCCGCCTCATAGCGGAAATCGTGCAGCGGGTGGGGGATTTTCACCATATCAGGCCGAATCAGGTGCTGGTAAGTGCGACATTTAATCGTTCCACTCGCAAGAGTGGCTTGTTGGCCTATGTTCTGCCTCTCAAGTACCGTGCGGGAAGCCCTGTGGAAAGGCGTGTGAGGGGAAGTCGGGAATACCACTGGGCCATGCTCCCCGTGGTGCAGGATGGAGTTGAGATCCTTTATATTGTTTATTTCATGCTACCACGCTTCCTTCACCGCTCGCCTAGGGAGAAGCTAGAAACAGTGGTCCATGAGCTCTACCATATAAGCCCTCTTTTCAATGGTGACCTACGCAGATTCAAGGGACGGTCTGTTTTGCACGGTTCCCACAAAGCCTACGATGAGAAGGTGAGGGAGTTGACCGAGGAGTTTTTGGCCACGGATCCCAATCCCGAGAGCTATGCCTTTTTGTCAGAGAAGGTATTGGTGCCCGACCGATTTTCGGCTTTCCACATACCCGAGCCCAGACCAAAACTTCTGAAAGTGGCCCTCTGCCCTACGGTTTAGATTCGCTCCCCCTAAGGCCTTCTTTCAGCCTTCTTCAGGGTGGCCCTCTGCCCGTTTTTTTGGCCTTAGACTTGCTCTGCTGTCTAGCTATGACAAAAGCTACTTATTTGCTACTTGCCCTAGTTGTGGGTGGCTGTGGCGCTGCTTCGCTTAGCCCAGCCACGCTTCAAAGCACGCCCGTAATGTTGGTTATTCAACTGCCCGCGGCTTTTGCTCGCAGTGAAAGGCGTCGAGATGCCCTAATGAAAAGGGTGAGCTGTTTAGAGTTGGAATTGCAAACGAAGAGCGGCCACCAGAAAAAAGTTTGGTTTCCACCCGGGGAATGGGCCCAGTTGCCATTGCCCGAAATAGCCTTCCCCGCGACTCCGAACGATACACTCGGCGTACGAGTCAAAGTTTGGGACAAAGTGAATGACGGAACGCCGCGTATGTTTCCGGTGCTCTCTGGAAGTAGTCGTCTCCGGGCGTCCGAAAGGGCTGTATCGGGTCCCAGCCGATTGCCACTGCGTTTGGTGTTGCGCGTGCCGATTTCGGAGTTCGATTGAGCGAACTAGGGCCGACAATTTCATGGAAAAGCCAAAGGCCACATCGTATCCTATGGATCCAGTTTTCTTATTGGCCAACCGAGGAACAGACACCATGCATCAAGCAACGAAGCGACTTATCTTTTTAGGTATTTTGTGGTTTTTTCCCCTATCTGCAATAGGTGCGGGCTCAAAAGCCAGTAGCGCTATTCCCGATCGTCGCGAGTTTCCCGTCAGTCGTTCAACGTCTGCTTGCGAAAATTTTTATGATTACGCCTGTAAAGAAGCAATTGCGGGTTTCGAACTTAGGGAAGACCGCTCGAAACATGTTTTTTCCTTTTCCGACTCCAGTGAGCGTTTGTTGGAGGCCAAAAAGAAATTCCTGCTCCAGCTCCCCAGTCGTAAAAATTTGAGTGAGCGGGCAAAGGCGTTATCTACGGTGTTTCAGGCGTGCATGAATGAATCGGCCTCCGCAAAGGAAGAAAAGCAAACGGTAAAGCAGCTCGTAGATCAGGTTCAGAAATTGAAAAGTCGCGGCGAATTTCTAAAATTTGCTGCCTCTCAAATGGAAAAAGCCGAGTACAGCTTTGTCGACTGGGGCGCCACAAGCAATTTAGAAGACTCTGACTGGCAAGACATTTTCTTTTTGGCCGACGTGCAGACGCTCCCAGAACGTAGTTACTATGCCAAGCCGGAGGTGGTTGCGGATTTTAAATCCTTGGTGAAAAAAGCTTTTGAATCTATTGGGCTTGATAAGGCCGAGGAGCGCGCAAAATGGGTTGTCGATTTTGAAGCGGAGTTTTCAAAGACCTACCCAGTTCCAGCCGAGATTCGCGAACTTTTTAATACAAAGACCGGCATTTCTCGAAAACAACTCCTTAAAGATGTTCCAAACTTTTACCTTCAAAGCTTTCTGGATCGAGTTCCGGCTAGAACCCATTTGCGAAATTTGACCCCTGCTAACTTCGCGTTCCTGAATTCGGCTCTTGAGAAACAGCCGTTGGAAGTTTTGCAGAGCGTTTATCTCTATCATGCGGTTTCGCCCTATCTTGACGATGCCTATCCCGAGTACTTCAAGCAGTCGTTTGAATTTGGAAAAAAGCACTTGGGTGGGCCCAATGTTCGACCGGTTCGCCAGGAACGCTGCACAATGTATGTGATGGGGAAGTTTACTCGAGAGCTAGATGCGGAAGTGCTACCCGAAATATTTCCTGATTTTCCGGAGGCAAAATTCATTGGGCTTGTGGAAAAGGTTCGAAGCTCAATTATTCATGGCATCGAAACTAATCAGTGGCTCAGCGCCCAGAGCAAGAAAGCCGCGGTCAAAAAGATTCGTGTAGCGAGTTTGCAATTGGTTAAGCCGCGCAACGACGCTGAATGGAATTTTAATCCGCCGGGGGAGTATCAACTAGACACCCCGTATGCGAACAACCGGACCCTTGAAATTCATCTCATGGAGAAGGAGTTGAAAGAGCTCTCCACGGTGCGGGATAGAAGTCGGTGGGAAATGGGACCACTTACGGTGAATGCCTACTACAGCCCTTCGGACAATAAGTTTGTTATGCCAATTGGGATTTTGCAGTACCCCTTCTACGATCCCATTCTTCCCGACTCTACCAACCTCGGCGCCGTCGGCATGGTGGTAGGGCATGAGCTGGGCCATGGGGTCGATGACCACGGAGCGCGGTACGATTCCACAGGCCGAATGAAGCAATGGATGACGAATGCAGACATTAAAGAGTTCCAAAAAAGAGGCCAACGTTTGGTTAAGCAATTCGATCAAAGTGGTCACAATGGAACTTTGACCTTGGGAGAAAATATTGGCGACTTGGTCGGGCTTACATTTGCGTACCAGGCGGCCTTTCCTAAAGATGAAGGAACTACCGAGGCGAAGAAGAATTTTTTCCTCCAGTATGCCAGGGCATGGTGTGGAGTCATTCGGCCCAAATACCGTGAGATGCTAATAAAAACAGATCCGCACGCTCAAATGGAAGCCCGAGTAAATGAGCAAGTAAAACACCAGGCAGCATTCCAGCAGGCCTTTGGGTGTAAAGAAGGCGACCCAATGGTGCTTCCGACAGTGGAAAGAGTGCGAATTTGGTGAGAACCAATAGCGAGCGCCCTCAAGGTGCTCGTATTTAGCGAGTAGGGTCAGCTTTTTCTGAGGTGATCGCAAGGGACTGTTCTTTGCGCCAACATGCAATCGCGGCGTGATTCCCTCCCAAAAGAATCTCGGGCACTTTATGGCCGCGAAATTCTACAGGACGAGTGTAGTGGGGGTACTCGAGCAGGCGTCGTCCGTTATTTTCGTCTCTCAGTGAAAAACTTTCCTCTTCGTGAGCTGCATCGCTTGCGAGGGCTCCGGAAATTCGGCGTATCATGCTGTCGGCAAAGGCAACCGCAGGAAGTTCTCCTCCAGTTAGTACAAAATCGCCCAAGGAGACTTCTAAATCTACCCAGTGATCGGAAAAACGCTGGTCAATGCCCTCGTAGTGTCCGCAGATCAAAATATAGTCCGTCGTTTTGGTTTGCGCCGCGAGAGTATCGATGAGATCGCAGTTAAGGCGAGTTCCCTTCGGAGAAAAATGCACCACACGAGCATCGGGGAATCGAGTCTTTACGCTCTCCACCGCAGCAACCAAGGGTTCAAGGCGCAAAACCATTCCCCCACCTCCGCCATAGGGAGCGTCATCTACTGAGCGGTGTTTGTCCGTGGAAAAATCGCGTAGCTGGAGGGTTTCAAACTGAAACAGCCCCTTTTCTCTGGCGCGGCCCAAAATACTCGTCGTCAGCCAAACCGAAATGGTCTCGGGAAACAGAGTGATAAAAATAAAGCAGGGTGGGGTCTTATTGGAATTGCTGTCCATCGCGCACCCAAATTTGACGAGCTATTGGATCGACTCGCACTATGTATTGCGCAGTTGCCGGAATTGCGAAGGAGTCAGTAGGTGTCTTTACCCACCACCTGTCAGGACAGCCCGGTGCAACTTCTTCTACGGCCGACAAGAGGCCAAGACTAGATTCTGTTTCCAGGGCTAGAACGTCGCTCCCTATGAGGTCTTCTACAAAATATTCATCTGTTTTTGGCGTTGGGAGTTCCGCCCGGTCTACAAAGACAGGTTCGCCACGTTTTTCTTTCACCAAGGTGTCGCTAGCAAAGCCGTCTAGGGTCAGTCGGAGTCCCTTTGGCATGGGAGTGAAGTCCAGCACCTTATGGGGTGAAGCTGTGTCAGGTTTTGCGCCGATGTAGACGGTAGAAAAGGGAGTTGAGAATGGCTCAGAGGTGCTTGCTGTAGCTAAGACAAAAGCACCCCGATAGCCATGCGGCCTGCCAATTTTTCCAATTTGTACGAGCTTCAAGCTACTCCAGAATTTCGAGGACCGAGCGTTTCTTCAATTTTGTCGAAACAGCTGCCAAGATGGTGCGCAACGAACGTGCTGTTCTGCCCTCTTTACCGATGATCTTACCCAAATCTTCTTTAGCTACTTTTAATTCAATTACAGTCGTCTGTTCGCCTTGTACTTCGGCGACGTTGACCTGATCGGGGAAATCCACAAGAGCTTTTGCCATCACTTCTACCAAATTTCTCAGCTCTTCCACTTTTTCCCTCTCCCTGCCAGGTCTGAGGGCCATTTCGAAACGCTTCGAAATGGCTCTCTCAAATTGGATAAAAATGCTTACGCTTTAGCTTCAGCAGTCGCTGGTGCTTCTTTTGAAAGCTCCTTAACGACGCCGAGCTTGCGAGATTTTCGAACCTGGCTTTTTACAGCGTCCGACATCTGCGCGCCTTTGGAGACCCAGTAGTCCAACTTCGGGGTGCTCAAGGCAAGAGAGGCATCTCCCTTAATTGGATCGAAGGTGCCAATGCGATCGATGAAACGTCCGTCCCGCGGGGCTGTTTTGTCCTGAACCACGATGCGATAGAAAGGCCGCTTTTTGCTGCCGTGTCGGGAATAACGAATTACCGTAGCCATTTGTCTTTAGCTCTCCTAAAAAACTTTACCAAATCAAGGTGGTCACCAAACCACCGCCATCAAAAACTAGCCACCATAGCTACCATAAGCCTTTGCGTTTTCCCATAGGGGATTTCGCCATCCGGCTCATCATCTTACGGGCTTCCAGAAATTGCTTAACCAGCCGATTCACATCTTGAACCTCGGTACCACTGCCCATGGCAATCCTTTTTCGTCGGCTACCATCCAAAAGGTCATGATCTATTCGCTCTTTTGGGGTCATGGAAAGGATAATGGCTTCGATTTTTCGTAGTTCCGTGTCCGGCGGGGTCATCCCCTTAAGCTGCTTGGTTACCTGTCCCATACCAGGCAAAAACTTCAGCAAGTTCTCAAACGATCCCATCTTTTTAATCTGCTGAAGATGGGTGAAAAAATCAGCCAGGGTGAAATCGTTCTTTTTAATTTTCTTCGCAATTTTAACTGTTTCCGCCGGATCGAGGGCGCTTTGGGCCTTCTCGGCGAGCGAAAGCAGGTCGCCCATGTCGAGTATGCGCGACGCTACTCGATCTGGGTGAAAGACTTCCAGGTCTGTTGTTTTTTCACCCGTCCCAACAAGTTTAATGGGACAGCCAGTAACCGCGCGAACGGAAAGGGCAGCCCCGCCACGTGTGTCGCCATCGAGTTTGGTTAGGACTATCCCGGTCAAGGGGAGACGGTTTTGAAAAGCCTCGGCCACGCGAACTACGTCTTGGCCGCTCATAGCGTCGACTACTAACAGTATCTCTGCTGGTTTATAGAGCGAAGCGACCTCTTCCAGCTCATCCATCATTTCATTGTCTATATGGAGGCGGCCCGCAGTATCTAAGAGCAGTACTTCGGCATTGTGACGAATAGCTTCTTCTTGGGCGAGCAGCGCCCTCTCGCGGACAGACATTTGCGAGCTTTCGAAGAAATCCACGCCAAGCGGCTCCACCATGACCTTGAGTTGTTCGATCGCGGCTGGACGGTAAACGTCGAGAGAGGCAGCAAAAACGCGCTTTTTTTCTTTTTCCTTTAAATGCTTTGCTAGCTTTGCGGTGGTGGTGGTTTTACCCGTTCCTTGGAGGCCTACCATGAGAAACACCGCAGGCGGGCGAACACGGAAGTTCAGGCCACTGGCCTTAGATCCCATCATGCTAGCGAGCTCTTCATAAACTATGCGTATGAAGTGCTGTTCGGGGGAAACGCTCTTTTGTACATCGGAGCCTAAACTACGAGTTCGGACCTGTTGAACGAAGTCTTTGACGACCTTTACGTTTACATCTGCCTCCAAAAGCGATGTTCGAAGCTGGCGACAGGTTTCATCCAGGATTTCTTCGGTAAGTCGATTTTTTCCAGAAACAACCCGCAGGGTTTGGACTAATTTTTCAGTGAGAGATTCAAACATGGTTTTGAGGTTTTACTGCAAACTGAGAGGGGCCGGGAAGCTCTTCTTGGAAGTTTTTGAGGGCCTAAAATTACTAAGGGGCGACCCTCTCTCGAAGGCCGCCCCTTACATGGGTTGGGGGTTTACGTCCCCTTGGGGAGGGAACGTAAGATGTTAAAACTTTTGGCGAACCGCTTCTGGGCCGCTGCAACGCTGTGTTAAGTACTCACTTCAGGTTTCGAAAGCAAGGAAAAAAATAAAAGTTTCCTGAGGAAATCGAAAAGATTGGCGGGTATTTAAGGGGTGTGAAAATACCTCGTTTAATTAATGACTTACTCCGTGCCCGTCACTGAAATGCCGTCGCAAACCAGGGTAGGGGCCTCTTCAGTGGAGTCGATAACTTGGGTTTCTGTTGAAAGCCCAAAAAATCCGGTCCCCAGGGCTTCAAACAAATTTCCAGCCACCAGCGTTTCCTTCACGCAGCCCACTTTTTCTCCTCCAACCCACCATTCCCCGCCTTTGGCCACGCCGGAAAAATCCCCCGTTACGGGGTCGGTCTGGCCCGAATAGCGCTGGACCAAAAGGTATTCTCGCTGAAACCGCGAGGCTCGTTGGTGGAGTTTTGCGAGTGGTTCATTGCCACCCCTAAGAGAAAGAGAGTGCGGGCCAACACTAGGTAATGCCGTGGGGCCCCCTAATGCGTGGCCTGTTGAGTGTTGGTTGAGTGCTGCAGCCGCGTATCCATCCAAGAGAAAGTTTCTCAGTTCTCCATTTTCAATGAGAGAAAGATTCGATGTGGGGCAACCCTCGCGATCGAAAAGCATGCACCCACTGCGGTCTGTAAGCCACGGCAAGTCGTCGAGTTGAATCAGGGGAGAGAAGAGCTTACGCCCAAGCGTCTCCCAGTTCCATCGACTGGTTCCCTCTACAAGGCTTCTCCCATTTAGATGGTACGATAGCCCGGCTAGAAAAATGTCCATTACTGCGCGGGGAGAAAAGACTACCAGACCACGATAGCCGTGAACTGCGACGCATTGGAGGTTTTCAAGTATGCGATCTCTAAACAAGGCGGTGGTTTTTCTGATCCGCTCTGCCACTGGAGCTGCTTCCCGGCAAAGTTCTCCGAAATAGTCGAAGCTGGTAATGTTGGCTCCGTCTACTGCCATTCCCATCAGGCCCCACGTTGCTATGGTTTCGCGTTCAACTTGATGCGTGCCGGCCGAATTAAGAACAAGAAAAACTCCGCTTGAGACACCTACGGAGCCCTCATTGAGTCTGAAGCGAGAGTCTTTGGTTGCCTCATTCATCATTAAAGTGGCCCAATCGCGCTGGCTAGTGAGCGATAGGTTCTGAAGCTGATCGTCCCAAAGATTGCGTGGTGCTTCGTTCGGCACGAGTGCCGAGGCTTTAATTACCCAGTTCGGATTGGCGGGAGTAAAGGCCGCTATTTCCACCGCGCGCTTTGCCATTTCACGCAAGTCTTTCGCGTCAGTTGAGTTGCACGATGCAAAGCCTTGGTGCTTTCCTTTTAAGACCCGTATGCCAAGCTGAAACCCTTCGTCGGAGGCGGCGAGTTGAAAGTCCTGCTTTTCGAGACTGACCTTGCTGCGAGCATGGTAAGTGCCGCACACTTCGGCAGCGTCGGCGCCCGCGTCGCATGCCGCTTTTATTAATTGTTCGGCTGCACCTTCTAGAGTCGCTGTTTCCTTTTTTATTCCGGCACTCACGATTGCACCCCGCCAATGGTGGCTCGGCAACGAATGAAGGGGCCGCCCGCATCTACTTTGGCGGGTTGGCCCTTTCCGCAGTAGCCCGCGCCTAGGTCGAGTCTGAACTCTTTCGACACAGCATCTACAGTGGAAAGAACATCAAATGCTTGCCCCGAAATCGTGGCCCCTCGAAAAACCTGGGTGATTTTGCCCTTATCGATTTTGCTAACCCTTTGTGCTCCAAACATGAATTCGCCCGTCGCATCTGCTTGTCCACCCAGTGGACCGTCCACCAGGTAACCGGACTCAGTGCGTGCAATGATCTCTTCTAAGCTTTCAGTGCCAGGTGCGATGTAAGTGTTGCGCATTCGGATGAGGGGTTCGTCTTGATAAAGCCAAGCTCTCGCGTTTCCAGTGGGCGCTACGTTGAAGTGAGCGGCCGACTCCCGATTATGCAAATAGGAAACAAGTTTGCCTTCTTTGATAATCGTTGTAGTTCCTGCGGCGACACCTTCATCGTCGACTTGCAAATCGCCCCCACCAAAGCGGGAGCTTTCTACGCTGCCTGCATCGCAAAGAGTGACGAGGGGGCTCGCGACTTCGGCGCCAATCTTGCCCGCTGCTACGGACCCCGACAAAACAAAGTCGGCCTCGACGGTGTGTCCAATTGCCTCATGGCTCAGCAAACCAACCATCCCCGGAGAAAGAATCAAAGTGGCTGGGCCGCCTTGAATTTTCGGGGCGCTGACGAGATCCACAGCTAGGGCTGCCGCTTGTTCAGAGAAAGATAATAGAGCATCCTCCTGAAAGAGGCATTCCCACGGACCAGTCTTTCCGACGGTTTTCGAGCCTTCGGCCATGTCTCCGCCCTTGGACGCAAAAGCGGTAACGCGAAATTCCGCGCGCCCCAAGCGAGTAAGGGCTCTGGCTCCGTCGGTAGTAATAACAGCCTTGTCTTCAAAAATTTCTGAGTAACTGCCAATACCGCTTTGAATCGTGCTCGAAGCTTTTCTTACAAGAGCTTCGGCCTGCACTACGGAAACAAGTTTTTCCTCAAGAGATTTGGCCCGAAGTTCTTCGTAGCCGGGCAAGGTGAAAGAGCCGCGAACCAGTTGGGTTTGGGGGAAGTGCGGGATGGCGGCCTTTTTCATTTTGCTAAGGGATTGCGCGCATTCAATTGCATCGCGGAGCGCTTTATTTAGTCCATTGAGGGAGAGGTCTGAGGTTGAGGAAAATCCCCAGGCTCCATCGACCAACGCTCGTACACCCACACCCCTATGCAAGAGAGATTTCGCTTGTTTCACCACCGATTTTTGGACTTGGACGGATTGGCTTTCGCGACGGTGGTAGCGCATTTCGGCCCAGACGGGGCTCGAAGAAATTACTTTGTCGATTCGTTCGGCGATTTCATTGAGCATTTGGAGTTCCCCGCAAGTTGAACGAAACAATGACAGATAAAAGTATTCAAAGTCATGTTTAGTGCCATTGAAAGAACAATATTGATAAGGAAAAGCGCCCAAACTGCCTCGATGTGAAGGGCAGAAGTCACAAGGCTCTGGATTTCACTAAGGCCAAGTCCCAAAACTAGCACCACGCACGCAAGTGCCAAAAGGCCTCCCATCGAATTGCGCGCGATTGCTTGGGATTCGCTGAGGTATCCGAAAACTGGAAGCCTCTGTCGAGACATCACTACACATGGCACAAACAGGTAAACCGCTAGAAAGTAAATGGCCGGTACGATGAGGAAAATTCCGATTAGAACCGCGATGGCGACAATGGCTTCGCTGAGTACCAAGGGTTTCCACTTTTTGAAAACGGCGCTGATGGCGTCTGATTTGCGTGGTTCAGCCCCTGACTGTATCTGCTGAAAGAAATTGAAAGTCGCAGCTGTACCAAAGCAAGTCATGAACCAGGTGAGTGGAAATACTGTGGCTATGTAGAGAATTGAAGAGCCATCCGTAGGTTCCCCGAGAAAAAATAGAACGCTCTCTGAGATGCCATCGAAAAATTGAAGGAAGAAGAAAGAAAAAGGATAACGCTTAAGCGTTCGAAACGTGTCTCGAAACAAAGCGGAAAGGCGTTTCACTTTTATTCCGGTGCTTGAGTTGCGATCGCGATTTTCTCAGCTCCTGCCGCGCGTGCCGCATCCATTACTTTGACTGCTTTTCCCAAAAAGATCGCTTCGTCGCCTCGGATTACCACTGCTTTATTGGTGGTTTTGGCCAATGCTTCTTTGAGTACCTGGGGGAGCGAGCTTTCATTGGCCTGTACTTCATTTACTAAGATAGCCCCCTCTTTGCCTACCGTGACATAGATGGGTTTTCCTGACTCGGTTTGAGTCAGCGAAGTTGTCTTTGCCGAGGGAAGTTTCACATTCATGCCACTTTCAAGCATGGCAGAGCTTGAAATCATAAAAATGATCAAAAGCACCAAAAAGATATCGGTGAGTGGCGTGATGTTAATTTCTGCGACGATGGCATCGTCGTCAGTTTCAGAAAAGCGCATCGCCATAAGAAACCTTAGCCTTTCAGCTTCGCAGCATCGGTGAAACTTTCGTCCACCAATTCATCAAGCGTAATCCGGATGGAAAGCATCATCTGATTCGCTGCGGTCGTAAAAATATTGTACGCAATGAGGGCGACGATAGCCAAAATCAAACCGGCTGCAGTTGCAATGAGCGCCTCGGAAATTCCACCGGCTACAACGGTGAAACCCCCCGTGCCTTTATTCGCCATTTCATGAAATGCGCGAATAATACCTACTACCGTGCCAAGTAGGCCGATGAAGGGGCTGGCGCTGCCGATGGTGCCCAGAATCCAGAGGTTTTTCTTAAGCTGAGTCGCCATTTTGGCTTTGTTGCGCTCGGTCACTCGTTCGGCGGCCTCACGGCCTCGCTTGTTCTCCAGAGAGCCGAGGAAAATGCTCGAAAGCTCTGGCTTTTCAAGGGCGCACACTTGTTTGGCTCCAGCAACGTCCCCTTTTTGAAGGCACTGAAAGAGCGCATCGTTTAAGCGTTGTAAGCGCGGGCGAATGGAGAGCAAGGCAAGGGCTCGTTCCAAAATAATGGCCCAAGTGATGATAGACAAAGTAAGCAGGGGCCACATGACCCAACCGCCCTGAAAAAACATTTCTCCGACACTTTTACCCATGGCTTTTGTTTCCTCTTTGAAAAACTGGTCTTCTTTTAATAACAGAGTTCATCACTAAAATCAGGGGCTTTTCATGACGCACATTTTTGGGTCCACTGCCAATGGCTCCTAAGCAGCGCCTCTAAGCTGAGTGACGGTTCCCAATCCAGAACTTTTTTGGCTTTTTCAATTGCGGCAATGAGCTTTGGAGGATCCCCCGGTCGAGCTGCTTCGATTCTAACTTTCACCGATCGCTGGGCTATTTTTTCCGCCGCCGTCACTATTTCTTGGACGCTAGATCCTTTTCCTGAGCCAAGGTTGATGGCGTCGATAAATCCAGGTGTTTGGCGCATGAGATACGACATCGCCTTTAAGTGTCCAGTCGCCAGATCGGAAACGTGGATGAAGTCGCGAATACATGTGCCGTCCGGCGTGGGGTACGTATTGCCGAAGATCGATACCGTGTTTCCAGTTTGGATTGCCCGAAAGAGATTCGGAATTAGGTGTGTTTCTGGGTCATGCCTCTCACCGTGATCCGCATTTTCCGTAGCACCGGCAGGATTAAAGTACCGAAGGTTGAGCGCCTTTAGCCCTTTTGAAAGGCAAAACTGAGCAAGCATCTGTTCGCTCATTCGTTTCGTTTCTCCATAAGGGGAGATTGGAGAAAGTGGCGAGCTTTCCGAGATGGGTACAGTACTGGGCTGTCCATAGACCGCGCATGAAGAGGAATGAACAAATGGAACGCCGTCTCTGGCGGCCAATTCGGCAAGGTGAAGCGTGCAAAGCAGATTATTTCTAAAATATTCCTCTGGGTGTTCCATCGATTCGCCAACCAACGCTTTGGCGGCAAAGTGAAATAGACCACGGGGCTTTGAAATGCTCGTCCAAGCCGCACGCGTGGCGGCGGCGTCGGTAAGGTCGACTTCAATGCATCGAATATCTGGGTGGTTAAATCGATGGCCGGTGCTGTAGTTGTCCAGGCAAACCGGAGAAAATCCTGCCGCCAACAGGGAGTCCATAATGCACCGCCCAAGATAGCCAGCGCCTCCGGAAACGATGATAGTAGGGCGATTTTCTTGCCGAGTATCGTGTGACATCGACACTAAGACTATTCACCCTAAGGCAAAAAGAAAAGCGGGTAGAAAAATTCCAATAGGGGTTGCCTTGCAAAAAGGTAAATAGTGGCGGCAGTGGCTAAGAAGGGGCCGAACGGGATAGCCGCTTTTGAATTGGCCCTGCCGGTTGCCATGAGGGTGACGCCAAACACAGACCCTAGAAAGGTTGAAAACACGACGATAATCATGATGCTCTCGACGCCAAGCCAGCTTCCTAGCATGGCCAGGAGTTTGACGTCTCCGCCGCCTAATCCTTCCTGTCCGGTATATTTTTCATAAAGCCACGCAATGGAGAAAAAGAGGCCGCCACCCAGGACGATTCCCAAAATCGACGATATCCAACTGATGTCGTGGGTGAGAAATGAGGCCACTAGGCCCAAAGGTATTCCGGTGAGGCTGATTTCGTCGGGGATAATCTGGTGGTGAATATCAATCACCGATAGAACTAAAAGTGCCGAACAAAAAACCGCATACACCACCCATTGCAAAGTCAGTCCGAAGCACCAAAACAATGCCAAGAACAGCAAGGCGGTGCCTAGTTCAACGAGCGGGTACTGAACTGAGAGAGGTTTTGCACAGCAAGCCGATTTTCCTCTCAGCATGAAGAAGCTAAGTACGGGTATATTCAGGTTCCAAGGAATTTGCTTTTTGCAATGTCTGCACCGTGAGCGTCCGTGCGCGACAGATTCATCTTCACCCATTCGAAAGATGCACACATTAAAAAAACTGCCGAAAATCAGTCCTAGGATGAAAACGAATATGGAATGGCTCACGTAAAAATATCCTTACGCTCGAAGCAGATACTGGCAATGACCAAATAGAATGTCATACAAACAGCAGCGTAAAGCACTGCCCAGCCAAATTCGGTCCATAAAATGCTTTGGCCATAGGAGGCTAGTTGTTTCATGTTAAAAATCTCAAAATCTGGAACAAAGGTGCGAACGGCCTTCCAGATAAAAGTGTCGTCGTTGGCCCTGAGTGTGCTCGAAATGAGGTTTCTCGCGTGACCCAGCGTAAAGAGCGCCAATGTCAGGATTGCCGTCGTTATGGCTCCCGTGTTTACAGCAAAGAGATAGGTGATCGAAGTGATCACGGCAAGCTCGCAGGAAATCAGTAAGACGGTTTGCAAAGTTGCCGCGACAGAGATACCAGTCCCGAATCGGCTGCAGACGGCCAGTGTGAGTAGTCCCATGGAGAGTGTCAGCACGCTCTGCATGCAGACCTGTCCCAGGAATTTCCCAGCAAGGAAGGTCGTCCGGGAAATGGGTTTGGAAAGCACCATAGAGATAGAACCCGTCGTTAGCTCTTTTTGAAATAGGCTAATCCCCATAAAGACCGAGAAGAGAATCATCGATAGGTGCGTAAACCCCAACATAAAATCGAGCGTGAGTTTCGCTTGTTCAGCATAAGTAAGCTGTCCGAGGAGAAGGCTAAAGCCAAGCGAGGCAATTGCGAAGCAGAGCAAAACGTAGAACGCTCGTTCGTAAAGCAATTCCCTAACGGCAATCCAAGCAATTCGCAAAACGTTTATCATAGGCTACCTCCTGCAACTATGAGGTTCGATAGCGAGGCTTTTTCTGAAAAAAGAGCCTGTTCCAACCCTAGGTGTTTAGAGCTCAGACCCAGAATTTTTGCCTCACTCGCTTTTAGTTCTGATAGCAGTCCGAGTAATTTCTCAGTTCCTTCTACCGAGAAAGCCATTCCAAGCGGTGATGGCCGGCCAGCCCAGTCGTTTACAAACTTTGAGCGAAAGGAATTGGAAATTTCATTGGTTAGTACTTCGTATGTAGGGCGATCGTGGTTGAGTAGGGCAGAGATCGGACAATATACTTCAAGGTGTCCCTTTTTTAGCAGTGCGACCGAGCTGCAAAGTGCCTCAACGTCCGAGAGAATGTGAGTAGTAAAAAAGATAGTGGTGTTTGACATTTCCGAGTGAATGCGGCGGATGAGATCTCGAATCTCAATTCGACCCAATGGGTCAAGCCCACTCATTGGTTCATCGAAGATAAGAATCTTGGGCGAGTTCAATAGCGATTGAGCGATGGCCAGTCGCTGAGTCATTCCCTTGCTGTAGCCGTGAACGCGTTCGTTGCCGGCATTGTTTAGCCCTACGAGCTCAAGAAGTTCTTCGGTACGTTTTCTTAAGGGGGCGCCACTAAAGCCATGTAAGTGTCCAAAGTAGTTCAAGGTGTCTTGTCCACTTAGAAAGCGTTGAAAGCGGGGGTTCTCGGGTAGGTAACCAATCAAGGTTCTCGATTTTTGCGAGCCAGCAGGGGTACCGCAAATGCGGATTTGGCCGCGTGTCGGACGCAAGAAACCTAAAATCATTTTCAGTGTGGTGGATTTGCCTGAGCCGTTTGCTCCTAGCAGACCAATTATTTCGCCGCGCGGAATGGAGAGATTCAGATTTTCCACGCCAACTTTTCGTTTGAAGATGCCGGTCTGGAATATTTTTGTAAGATCCGTCAGGACGATGTCTTCCTGGGCGTTCATAAAGCGTTCTCCTTTTTAGAATAGACGCCTATATTTTCCAATTCCTTGTCATTAGCACTGAGGACTCCCTCGATGTCCCGAGACTGAGGGGTGTAGCGAAAAGTAAAGCGTTCCTCTAACAGCGGTGCAAGCTCCGGCGGGGCTTGAAGCCGCCCCAAAACCTGGGCGATTTCTTTGTCTGGGTTCCGACCCAGTTTGGAGAGCTCCGAAAGCGAAGCGGGTGTTCGATTGAATTGTGCCAGGTAGTCTATGGTCGCTTGCTTCCAGGTCGCCTTTTGAAGTGCGTAGTTCAGGCTGCGCAGTCTGAGTTTCAGTCTGTGTCGCCCCTCCTCATCGTGGAGAGAGTCAAACAGGCGTACTGCGGCGTCTAGAGCAGCGAAGGCGCTTCCCGATTCACTCAAGAGCCGAACACCTAGGGAGCTCAACCAACCTGGCGCTCTAGGCAGTGTTGATGCTTTAAGTATTTCAGCCGCCGCGGCCTCGTTTTCCTGCATTTCATGAAAGAGGTGAAAGCCTAAGGAATAGTGGCTGTACCAGTTTAATGGTTCAGTGAGTGTCCATTTGTGCAAAATATCTTTGGCGCCGAGTTTGTCTCTGCGGAAAATGGAAACAAATGAAGCGCCAAACCAATAGGCGCGTGTGAACCGGGGGTCTAGAGTGTTGATCCTTCGTATTAGGGCGTACTCCCAGCTCACTCCAGCGCCTTTCATGGGTTCGTGTGAGGCTCCTTGGAGCAATGCCACCCAAGCCAGATCAGCAAGAAAGCAATCAAATCCTAGGGAGAATTTTTTCGCGGAATGGCCGTAGAACTGGGCGGTTTGTATATCCACCACCGGAGTCGGGCGGGAAAAATGTTCAAGGCGTTGCTCGACCGTCCCTTTTGAGAACCAAAGTAAAATTCCCAAAACCACAGGGAGGGCTATGAACCATCGTCCCGACATGCGTAGCCAAATTTTACTGGAGGAGGAGTCGGGAGAGAAGAAGCATTTAGAGTTGAGGAGCGAGAGTCGAACTGCCTGCTGTGCAACAGGTTATGGGGGTTGAATGGAAAAGGGACAACAAACAGCCCAAACCACTCGTACCTCAACTACTAAATTCTCTTTGCATCTTTCGATGCGAGCTTTCGTAGAGCAAGTGCAGTGCCAAAATTCGCGTTCTTCTGTATTTTGTCTCAGTTCTTAGTATTAGTTAATTATTTCAATTGCTTATCATTGGTTCCGTGAGGCTTTTCCTCGCGGGTTCCATTCCTTGTGCGTTAGAGAGTTCGGTTCCAAATTGGGCCCGAAAAAGCCCTGGAAAAACATTTTAAATTCAATCACTTACAAGATTGACCCAGATCCAAAATGGCACCACTTTGGTCTGGCATTTGCTTAGCCCTTTAGAGTGAGTAGAAGAACTCAAAACCGATGGCCCATGTTGCAGAGCCTTGCCAGGCTTTTTGGCGTGGCCCTCTTAGTGGTAGGCTTTTCAGAAATTCTCGTCGCCTTGGACTCGCAACACCAGGACAAGGCGCTGGGAGCCTACTTAGTGAAAGCTGACCGGGAGTATCTCGTTGTTTGGCGAACTTCGGGTGAGTCTCAGTATAAAGTCTTCCGATTTCAGTCTGTGCGAGAAGCAGAGCACTTCCTTAAGACTTTACGTCTATCAGCCGGGGGCCCTTTGGTACGTGCATCAAACCGGCCCCAACGCCTGTGGTTAAAAACCGAAGGCAGAAACTCAGTCATTTTCTGGAAGCTTTCTCGATTCTCTTTTACCCACCGTCTTACGTTCGAAAATCCGGCGGAAGCTCGATATTTTTTCAGTGCTTTTGAGCGAGGGTTTTATAGTCCTTCACCTTTTGGCCACGCTATCTTATTCTCTAGAACATCTTTTTGATGATTGTTCTAGGAGGCTCTCTGTGGATTTCCCGAAGATAGACGTTTCTCAAACTGCTCCCTCAAATTGCGATGCCGTTGTGCTCGGTTTTTTTCAGTCCGATGAAAAGGGCAAAGCCAAATCGGACTCCCCCCAATTTGCTGGCAAGTCCGATAAGGACGTTGAAGCCCTATTGAATCGATTGGGCGAATCGAAGCACTTTAGCGCAAAGCGCGGTGAGGTCGATTTGCTTCGGTATCTGAGCTTTTCAAGCTTTCCTAGTGTTTTGCTCTTAGGGTTGGGATCGAAAGGGAAGTTTGAACTAGAAACATTGCGCAGGGTTGGGGCAAGCGTATACCAAGCCCAAAAAAAAGCGGGGCTTGAAAATCTCGCACTTCGCGGCGAGAGCGTTTTTGTTTCAGACCTCCCAGAGGCCGATGCACTGCAGGCTTTTGCTGAAGGCTACCTATTGGCGAGCTACCAATACAATGAATTTAAAAAAGTAGAAAAGCCCTCAAAGGCTCTAAAATTGGTGATCGTCGGTATCAAATCGGCTGGTGCAAAACAGGCGTTGTCTAAGGCCCAGACCCTGGCTGAAGCAGTTTGTTTTTCAAGAAGTCTGGGTGACAAGCCCGGAAACCTGCTTACACCATCAGAATTAGCGCGCCTTGTCGTGGAAATGGCTAAGAGCCGCAAATTAAAAACCACCGTGCTGAATCGAGCCCAGATCGAAAAGGCGAAGATGGGCCTGTTGATGGGCGTTGCCAAAGGTTCTGAAGAAGAGCCTCGCTTTGTTATCGTTGAGTACCGAGGCGGTAAGAAGGGCGACAAACCCATAGCTTTGGTGGGTAAAGGCGTTACGTTTGATAGTGGCGGTATTTCCATTAAGCCTTCGGCGGCGATGGAAGAAATGAAATATGACATGATGGGCGCCGGCACGGTCGCCGGAATTATGCAGGCGATTGCCGACTTGAAGCTTCCCATCAATGTCACCGCATACATTGCGGCCGTAGAGAACATGCCCAGCGGGAGTGCACAAAAGCCTGGAGACATTCGAACGAGTTCGAAGGGTAAGACCGTTGAGATCATCAATACGGATGCTGAAGGGCGTTTGATTCTCGCCGATGCACTCGAATACGCTCAAACCGAAGATCCTCAGGCGATTTTTGATTTTGCAACTCTTACCGGAGCAGTTTTGGTTGCATTGGGAAATGTCGCCACTGGAATTATGGGCAATAGCCCAGAGTTGATTGATCGCCTCAAGAAGTCGGCTGTGGTTTCGGGGGAGAAGGTTTGGGAACTTCCGCTGTTCGAAGAGTACGAAGACGATATGAAGAGTGCTTATGCGGACTATCGCAACGCGGGAAGCCGAGATGCTGGCTCCAGCAAGGGCGGCACTTTCCTAAAGTTCTTTGTTGATTCGAAAATGCCGTGGGTCCATTGCGACATTGCGGGAACGGCTTGGCACCGTAGGGATGTCAACTACCACCCGCCCAAGCATGCCTCGGGCGCCATGGTGCGGCTCATGACGCACTTGCTAGAGAATTGGAAGACGCTAAACAAATAGTGCCGAAACTCTGAAACTATTGGTATTCTTATCGCATCTTCATGATGATGCGAAAAACGATCACGTTTGCCTTGGTGTTTTCCTTACTCATGCCCTCTTTCAGCTTTGCTGAATCGGTGGACGAGGAATTCACGCAAATAAGTCCGAAGCACTCTCCTGGATCGGGGGAATACGTGCATGGCCAGGGCTACGGCAAAATTCTGATGCGAGTTTTGATGTTTGGCTCCATTCCTCAGCAGGGCATTCACTACATGCCCGAAGGTACCGATCTGCTTTTTGCGATTTTGTACGCTGGGGGTTACGGGGAAGCGACAAAGCTCAACGGTATATCTATTCGCCGCAAAGGGATGAATGAAACTATTGAAGTAGACTTGGAAAAAATCATTGAAGAAGGCGGCTCTATTCCAAAGCTACGTGACGGCGATATTGTGAACGTTCCTTTCAATTGGCGTAGCGACTACAAAGAATTTCTCTTCTTTACGTCAATTTTTACGTCAATTACCGGGCTGATCGTGTCGGTCGCCCTTTTGACCCGATAAAAACCGACGTCCCATTCCTATCAGCGCGTCTCGGCAGCGAGTTCTGGTTGTTGCAAACCAATTGCTCAGTTTATCTCGTTCAAGGCTAGACCAAGCCGCTCCGCCCGCGACGCCCATTCCCAACATTGTAAGGTGCGCGGCATTGAGGTCCATAAAAGGAGTGTTCACGAGTGGTTGGAGCACCGGCATGGTGGACAAAATATAAACCGGTGCAATCAGAATATTCGTAACGGCTTCGAGAATCGAGGTATAGAAGCGCCGATTCTCGGAAGACTGCTCCCAAGTGTTGAGCGAAGCCGAAATAGTGGTACGTGAAAACATGTTGAAAACGCTCGCCGGGATCACTACGGCCGCCATTTTACCGGCGCTTGCGACAAGGTCCTTTGGTATGGACTCAATGTTCGCTTGGGATACGTACTCGGCAATCTGCGGTGATTGAGATACCAAATTAAAGTTGAAGCTAAAGAACACGCCCATCAAAAATTGGCGCAGAAATTTTTCTACGGCTGACAGGCGAATATTGTGATTCGACAGGGCTCGTCTGAAACTTACCAACGGAATCATATTGGCAACATCGAGCACGCACATGGCTACGCCCACTCCCATAGGAAGAGCGATTTGATCCACCAGGGAATCCACCGCTTCGTTTACGTGTATACCGTTCTGCTTCAACACTGCTGGCACCAAGAGCACTGCAAAGGAAAGGCTTTCAGCGATTAAGATCTTGCCTGCAGCAACGCCGAGTTCACCTGGCGTCGGCTTTTCGTAATCTTCGCGGCGAGGGAAAAGATTAAGTAGCTTTTCTTTAAGTGTTTTGGGGTGTCGGATTACCTGCACGTCCGGAGTGATACCCGCAAGTTGCAAGACTTCTTCTGTGCGGGATCGAAACTCTTCCGCTTCAGTGCCACTTACGGCAGGTCCTATGATTACAATTTTGTAATCGCGTAGAGCAGGATTATTAGAAAGAAATCCCTCAAGGCCTTCAAGCGTGAGGGGCGCCAAGGGCTCTGCGGTAGTAGAGAAATTCTCAATTTCAGGTTTGGCCGGATCGATTTTTGGCGCCAGGTATATTCCTGGTACTCGTTCGGAGAGTCGAATGTTTCTTTGTCCCAGGTCTGGGCCATCTGCTCCAATTAAGGGAGAGCCTCCGAGGGACAGCGTCCAGCACAGGGCGAAACTAATCAGGTTCTTCCAACTCACCAAAACCCCCTCAAGAAAAAGCTGAGTTTGGTTTTCAGGCAGGGGGGGTGGACTTGGCAAGGGAAAAGGTCTTTTCCGTCTTACCCTATGCCAGTCCAGGCTTCATCGTTCGGGATGCCAGCCGTAAAGAGATTTTCCTCGAATAATCACGAGTAACTCACGGTTTAAGCGTGTAAACCAGACCGTCCCCATCAATGAGTGACTCTCCGTCAGCTGCGAGGCGGTATGTGCTGCGCAGCTTGGTTCCATCCGCGCGACCGAATAGCTCTATTGTCTGTCCGTCCAGATCAAAAAAGAAGTGGCGTTCGATGCATGGGCTGTGGCTCCATCGCAGGTCACAATCCGGTGTGGTTCCACCCCAGAAATCGTCAGAAACCTCAGCCAACCGATCTCCGTTAGCGGGGAAGGTTACCCACCAATGAAATTCGCGCTTTTGACCAGGGTGGTAAAGGGTGTGAACAAATGTCTTCCCAGTAAGCTCGTCGATTGGTGAAACTGCTTTGGCATTGGTGGCCAGAGCTGCGCTGATCAATGCACATATGAGGAAGTACTTCATGGGTATTCTCCGCTAAAAGGGTTTGCTTCCATCTCGCCTCTGCACAATGCGCGGGCAACAAATCGACTCTAGCGAGTTCGTGAATACTTCGATACTGTCGCCTCCAAAGTATAGATTATTAATACTCAGGGTACCCCATGAACACCAGTGGTCTAGTCGAGGAAATAAAGAAGGAGCTGAAGAAACAAGATATTACGTACGCCGAATTGGGCAAGCGGGTGAAGCTAAGTGAGGCAGCCATTAAGCGCGCGTTTGCTTTGCGCAATTTCTCGCTTCGCCGTCTCGATCAAATTTGTGGTGCTATTGGCGTCGATCTCACGGAGCTTGTTGTCTCAGCTGGGCGGGCAGCAGAAACCATTCCGCATATGTCGATGATGGTAGAAGAGGAACTGTCCGCTGACCCGACTCTACTGCTTGCCCTATATTTGATACTGCTCAAGAGTTCGCCGGCAACAATCAGAAAGGAACTCGGTATCGACAAAGCAGGTCTGTTTCGGCTTGCCCGCCGCCTCGAACGCTTAGGGCTGGTGGATGTTCTCCCAGGTGAGAGGGTGCGGCCGCGAATTAGAAAATCGGTAAGATGGCGACCAGGTGGTCCGCTAGCGTCGCATTACGGGCCAAGCATTAAGCAGGTGTTTTTCAATTCGGAGTTTAAAGGCTCGTCCGAGCACCAGGATTTTTTGACTGGAATGCTGACTCCGGACTCATTCAAAGTTCTGAAGCGAAAGCTTATCGATCTTTTTCGGCAATTTGATGACCTTTCCGATCTTGATTCCAAAACGGACGAAGAGCGTACTCAGGGTTTCTGGTTTTATTGCGGTATCCGCCCTTGGGCGCCCTTGGATGTCGTTCGATTGAAAAATAAAAAGCCCAAGTGAAGATATTTCACTTGGGCTTTCATTTCTTAATCTTTCCCTCTCCAGTTTGAAGCCGGGGAGGAAGATTTGGGGGGCAAGTACTTCGGTAATACCGAAGTTACTGGCGGAATATTACATCATCCCGCCCATGCCTCCCATGCCGCCCATTCCACCCATTCCGCCCATGCCTCCGCCGCCATGTCCATGGCCTGCGTTTGCATCTTCGGATTTAGGTTTTTCGCTGATCATCGCTTCGGTGGTCAGCATGAGGGACGCGATGCTCGCAGCATTTTGCAAGGCACAGCGAGAGACCTTGGTTGGGTCAATCACGCCTGCAGCTACGAGATCTTCGTATTTCTCGGTTAGAGCGTTGAAGCCGAAGTTGCTGTTGGAGTTGCTGCGGATCTTATCCACCACAATCGAACCTTCGTATCCAGCGTTCTGAGCAATGTGTCGTAGCGGCTCTTCAAGAGCGCGACGGACAATATTGGCTCCGAATTGTTGTTCACCTTCGAGCTTGAGTGCTTCGATGGCCGAGATGGCTCGGATGTAAGCCGTTCCACCGCCCGGGAGAATACCTTCTTCCACGGCAGCGCGGGTGGCATGCAGAGCATCTTCCACGCGAGCTTTCTTTTCCTTCATCTCGACTTCGGTTGCTGCGCCGACATTGATTACTGCTACGCCGCCTACGAGTTTCGCTAGGCGTTCTTGCAGTTTTTCGCGATCGTAGTCCGAAGTGGTTTCTTCCACTTGGGCACGAAGCGTTTTCACCCGAGCGTCGATATCAGCCTTGTTACCAAGACCATCCACGATCGTGGTGTTTTCTTTGTCGATGGTGACGCGCTTTGCTTGTCCGAGGGACTCAAGCTTTGCGTTTTCAAGTTTCAAGCCGAGTTCTTCAGCCACGACGTCTCCGCCTGTGAGCACGGCAATGTCTTTCAACATGTCCTTGCGGCGGTCGCCAAAGCCAGGAGCCTTCACGGCAGCGACTTGGATAGTGCCACGGAGCTTGTTCACAACCAAAGTTGCCAAGGCTTCGCCTTCAACATCTTCAGCAATGATCAACAAAGGACGTCCGGATTGCACTACTTTTTCAAGCAGAGGCAATAGGTCCTTCATGCTGGACACTTTTTTGTCGTTGATGAGAATGTAGGGGTTCTCAAAGTGGCATTCCATTGTCTCTGGATTCGTTACGAAGTACGGAGACAAGTAGCCGCGGTCGAACTGCATACCTTCGACGACTTCGAGAGTCGTTTCGGCAGTCTTGGATTCTTCTACGGTGATGACGCCTTCTTTTCCAACCTTCGCCATCGCTTCAGCAATAAGTTTGCCGATTTCAGGGTCGTTGTTGGCAGAAATCGTTCCGACTTGGGCGATTTCTTTTTCGTCTTTGATAGGTTTGCTGATGCGCTTGAGCTCCGTGATAACGGCGGCTACAGCGCGGTCAATTCCCCGTTTGATTTCCATGGGGTTTTGTCCGTGGGTCACAACCTTCACGCCTTCGCGGAAAATCGCTTGGGTGAGGACAGTTGCTGTCGTGGTGCCGTCCCCAGCGTCGTCACTGGTTTTGCTGGCAACTTCACGCACCATCTGTGCGCCCATGTTTTCGAATTTGTTTTCTAGTTCGATTTCCTTAGCGACCGTAACACCGTCTTTGGTGATGGTTGGTGCGCCGAAGGACTTTTCGATAACCACGTTGCGGCCCTTAGGTCCGAGGGTCACCTTCACAGCTTCTGCTAGAATGTTGACGCCGCGGAGGATGGCCGAACGGGCATCTTCTCTGAAACGAATTTCTTTTGCCGACATGCTTTATCTCCTTATTAAACGGATTACCCGACGATCCCGAGGATGTCGTCTTCACGCATCATCAAGAATTCATTTCCGTCGATTTTGATTTCAGTTCCTGAGTACTTGCCGAAAAGGACGCGATCGCCTTTTTTCACTTCAAGAGGAACTTTTTTGCCATCTTCCAAGACTTTGCCATTGCCTACGGCAATAACTTCACCCTGCTGTGGTTTTTCTTTTGCGTTATCGGGGATGATAATCCCCCCTTTGGTTTTTTCTTCCTCATCGAAACGTTTTACGATGAGCCGGTCGTGTAAAGGACGGATGTTCATTAGTTTCTCCTCATCCTCATTAGGTTAATCAAAAAACTGGCGCTGTTACTTATGGTAATTAAGGGCCAAAAGTCAAGGGACTCGTTCCTGTTGGCGGCAAAAATACCACCGTAAGTACTTGAAAGTACTAACTTTCGGAAGATCCTCCTCCTTTTTGGCTCCCCGGCTTTTTATAGTCGGTTGCGTACCAGCCGCCACCTTTTAACTGAAAACTGGTACGAGACATCAGCTTTTGGACTGGCTTAGAGCAAGTAGGGCACGCTGTAAGCGGAGCCTCGGAAAATTTCTGTATGATTTCAAAAGTTTTTTTGCAGTTTGCGCATTCGTATTCGTACAAAGGCATTTGTTCACCCCGGGCAAAATCGAGAAACTGGGAATGCTTCTATCTAAGTCAAGGTGGGGAGGGCAAAAAGAAAATTACGGGCTCCCGGAGTTGACTTCCTAAAGCGGGTTCCCATATTGCGCCGTGGAGGCTAGTGATGGCAAAGATTATCGGAATCGATTTAGGCACAACCAACTCCTGCGTTGCCGTAATGGAAGGCGGAGAAACCAAGGTTATTGCCAACGAAGAAGGGGGACGTACGACGCCCTCTGTAGTTGCTTTTACAAAAGAGGGTGAAAAGCTGGTTGGCCAGGTGGCTAAGCGCCAGGCTATTACCAACCCTGAAAACACGGTTTACTCCGTGAAGCGGTTCGTCGGTCGGCGTTTGGATGAGGTCGGTGGCGAAGCGAAGATGGTTCCTTATAAGGTGGTCGCTGGCGACAAGGGCGAATCTACCGTAGAAATTCGCGGTAAGAAGTATTCTCCGCCTGAAATTTCCGCACTCATTTTACAGAAACTAAAAAAGTGTGCTGAAGACTATCTTGGCCACGAAGTGACCGAAGCCGTTATTACGGTACCGGCCTACTTTAATGATGCTCAGCGACAAGCGACTAAGGATGCCGGAAAAATTGCGGGTCTGGATGTAAAGCGCATCATCAACGAGCCTACGGCTGCGGCCCTTGCTTATGGTTTAGATAAGAAAAAAGAACAGAAAATTGCGGTGTACGATTTCGGGGGCGGTACGTTCGACGTTTCTGTCCTTGATGTTGGCGACAACGTAGTTGAAGTGAAGTCTACCAATGGGGACACCCATTTGGGGGGCGACGATCTCGACCAGCGCATTATTGACTGGTTGATTACGGAATTTAAGAAAGACCAGGGAATTGATCTTTCCAAAGATAAGATGGCTCTTCAGCGACTAAAAGAAGCCGCTGAAAAAGCAAAGATCGAATTGTCCTCGGCAATGGAAACCGAAATCAATCTGCCTTTTGTGACGGCAGATGCTTCGGGTCCCAAACATCTTCAAATGAAGCTGTCTCGCAGCAAGTTTGAGCAGTTGATTGAAGACTTGGTCGAGAAATCCATTGAGCCTTGCCGTCGTGCTTTGAAAGATGCCGGTTTGAGTGCTTCGGAAATTGACGAAGTAGTTCTTGTTGGCGGAAGCACACGTGTTCCTAAGATTCAGGAAGCGGTTAAAAAGTTTTTCGGCAAAGAGCCGAATCGAAGCGTGAATCCTGATGAAGTGGTTGCCGTTGGTGCAGCGATTCAGGGTGGAGTTTTGACTGGGCAAGTGAAAGACTTGCTTTTGTTAGATGTCAGTCCGTTGTCTTTGGGTATTGAAACGCTTGGCCATGTTTTCACTAAGCTGATCGAGCGAAATACCACTATCCCGACCAAGAAAAGCCAGGTCTTTTCTACGGCGGAAGACAATCAAACGACGGTGGAAATCCACGTGCTCCAAGGCGAGCGCGAGATGGCCTATGACAACCGCACTTTGGCGCGGTTTCAGCTCACCGGTATGCCGGCGGCACCTCGCGGGGTTCCACAGGTTGAGGTGACCTTCGATATTGATGCCAACGGTATCGTCCACGTTTCCGCAAAAGACCTAGCGAGCGGCAAAGAGCAGTCGGTGAAAATCACTGCAAGCAGTGGTCTATCGGATGAAGAGATCAAGCGCATGGTCAACGATGCGGAGAAAAACGCAGAGGAAGACAAGAAAAAGCGCGAACGAGTCCAGATGAAAAACAACCTGGACAATCTCGTCTACAGTACTGAGAAGCTCATTAAGGAAAATGGAGATAAAATCTCTGACGGCGTGAAAACCGAGCTAGAAGCGGCAATGACTTCTGCGAAAGCAGCAGTAACGGCCGATAATTTCGATGAAATGAAATCGGAATACGACAAGCTCAACGCCCTTTCGCATAAAATGGCTGAGGAAATGTACAAAGCTGCTAAGCCTCAGGATGCGGGAGCCGGTGAGCCCCAGCCCGGCGGCACGGCATCCAAAGAAGATGAGCCTATTGAGGCGGAATTCCGGGAAGAAAAGAAGGACTAGTCCTTCTTCAGTCTTCGGAACTAAAAGTATGAAGCGGTTGAGAGAGGAAACTCCCTCAGCCGCTTCTTTTTTTTGGTGCCGTTGACCAACTCGGCTTCGTGGACTACACCAGCTAGCTATGACTCACCGAATTTCTCAGTTACATTCACGCGAAGTTTTGGATTCCCGAGGCAACCCAACTATTGAAGTCGAAGCGGTTTTGGCGGACGGGAGCTTTGGACGGTCCATTGTTCCTTCGGGTGCTTCCACCGGCATCCACGAGGCCTTGGAGCTTCGAGATGGCGATGCTGCACGGTATCTCGGCAAGGGAACTCAAAAAGCCGTTCAGATTGTAAACAAGGACTTGGCTGCTCTGGTTTGCAATCGGGACATTGCCGACTTGGCGACTTTGGATCGCTGGATGATCGAGAAAGACGGCACCCACCAGAAAAAAAATCTGGGAGGCAATGCCATTTTGGGAGTTTCGCTTGCCTATGCTCAAGCGGTGGCCGTTTCTAGAAAGATTCCTCTGTATTTGCTGATACAGGAATGGATGGGGCGATCGACTTCCGAGCTGGCTCTACCAGTACCCTTGATGAACATCATCAACGGCGGCGTGCATGCCGACAATGGACTGGCGATACAAGAGTTCATGATTGTCCCCCATGGCTTTGATACGTTTTCAAATGCGCTTCGTGCCGGAGCTGAAATTTTTCATCATCTAAAGAAAATTATTCACTCCAAGGGGCTTTCAACGGGGGTGGGCGATGAGGGCGGTTTTGCGCCTGCACTCACTTCGAATGAAACAGCGCTTGACCTCATTTGCGAAGCCGTACGAGCCGCAAAGTATCAGCTGGGGACTCAGGTTTCGCTGGCGTTGGACGTCGCGGCTAGTTCATTTTACGACGCTGGTTCCAAGAGCTACGCCATGGCGGGAGAGAAGTGGGATCGAGATCGGCTCATTGGCTACTATGCAAAGCTTGTAGAGTCGTATCCAATTGTCAGTATTGAAGACGGTTTGGAAGAAGATGATTGGGCTGGGTGGGTAAGTCTTACCGAGAAAATCGGAAGAAAAACCCAATTGGTGGGCGACGATCTTTTTGTCACCCAAGCCGATCGGCTTTCTCGCGGCATCGAAGAAAAAGCGGCCAATGCGATTTTGATCAAGGTCAACCAAGTGGGATCGCTCTCCGAAACCATCCAAACCATGAACCTGGCTAAGGCAAAGGGCTATCGTAGCGTGGTTTCTCATCGTTCAGGCGAGAGTGAGGATGTCACCATTGCCCATCTTGCGGTCGGCAGCGGTTGTGGACAAATCAAGACAGGGTCTGCGTCACGATCGGAACGAATCGCGAAGTACAACGAGCTGCTACGAATCGAAGAGCGCTCTATTTTAGCTGGGCACCGAATTAAGTTCTCCAAACCTTGGTAGGATGCTTGCGACCATCGAAAGTAGCTCAAGAAAACACATTGAGTTTTCGGGCGGTTGTCTTTTGGGTGCTCTGCCTTGCCTCCCTCGCCGTAGGCGCACGCAATTTTGAATTGGGTCTGGGGATAGATGCAAAAACCTATGCCTCCTTGGCTCGATCGATGGTTCGGTCGGGGGATTGGTTTCGAATGGTGGGCACCACGGCTGAGTTTAATCCGTTCGCCGATCACCCTCATCTTGGATTTTGGCTTGTTGCCACGGTTTTTAAGCTTTTGCCCGCTGCGGACTGGTCGGGTCGCATTGTAGGGCATGCGTTTTACGTTCTGTTTCTGGTTGTCTTCTTTTTGTTCGTGCGCAGGAAAACCTCGGAGAGGGCGGCTGTTTTTGCGGTGCTTTTGCTGTGGATTTGGGCGCGTTTCTCGAATTTCTTCTCCAATATCTATTTGGATCCGTCGTGTCTGTTCTTTGGTTTCTCTTCCCTTGTTTGCATGGACAGTGCTTTTGAGCGCAAACGACGATCTAGTTTGTGGGCACTACTTGGTGGGATAAGTCTCGCGCTTTGTGCGATGTCAAAGGGGATGACTGCGTTAGGATTCTTGCCAGCCGTGGCCTGGACTACGTTTTCTCATTTTTCATTTTCTGATCTTCGGAAGGGCCTTCAAATTATTTTTACTTACATCGTCGGGGCGGCGGTGGTGCTGGGTCTTTACTACCTGGCCGTTAAGCAGAGTAGTGTTCCCGAGTTTTTTGAAATCTATTTTGCTCGCCAATGGACGGGTCGATTCTCTAGGGATTGGGACTGGATGCGGGTGTTTGTTCCCTCGTTTTGGATGGCGCTATACCACGATGCGGGGGCTCTGATTTTCGCTAGCTTTGCCGGTATGTTTTTTCCTGCTGTACGTCGTTCCTTGGTGTTGCCAGGAATTTTATTTCTCACTTTTGTGCTGATGTACGCTCCTACCAATCGGTACGGCTCAAATTACTGGATTACTGTTCTGCCCTGGGTTGCGTGGTTGGCCGGCGCTGGGCTCAGTGCGCTGCTGAAGGTGCCAGTCGGCCCGGTGGTAAAGTGGACTGCACGCTTTGCTCTGTTGGCGGTGGTGGTGATTCAGTACATTCCGGTGCGCACCCACGGCGCGATGCCATCGCAAGAATTTAAAACCTTGGAGCATCTCAAGAAAAGCGGACAAGCGAAAAGCCTGGTAATTGATTTCGGATCCGACGCTGTAGACTTTACCGTGACAGACAACTACTTCTGGTACGCGGATCTCCCGATTAGCTTTTTGGAGAAATCAGCTCCCGTTCCAAAGCCCGAGCCCGGAAAAACCCTATTACTCTATCGCCCCACTCCCACTAGGGCGCAAGCCATTCGGCGGGCCGGATGGTGTCCGCATTCAATAGCCGAAGGTCGAGATATTTGGACTAGTGATTGCAGCCTAGCCAATTAAAGGTTTCCTAATTCCCACTGTAAAAGAATTGCGATTCAGCTGGGGGCACCGGCCGCTGGCTGCTGCGACTGGCTACCGAATGGGCGTCGAGCGGGCAGTAGTCCCACCAGAGGTACAAGTCGTCGTCCGCGAGCCGAGCGGGAGGAAGACACCTAGAAATTCAAAGTCCCCAGGCGGACCATTCGATAGGGTTAAATGGAAGGAGCCGTGGTTCGTTCGTAGACTACTAATCGTCGGTGGTGGGTTGAAAAGGGTAGGGTGTAGTGCTGGTCTAACTTTAACTCGTAGGCTTTTCCAAAACGGCGCCGAACCTCTCGAATTTCATCGTCCACATTGGGGCCCTTCATAAAAATGAGCTGGCCCCCTTGAACGAGGCTCGCAGAAGTTCGGAGCAAAGTTTTGTCGATAGTTTCCACCGCTCGAGTAATCACGGCTTGGACAGGGGTGGTGAGACTTTGGCTGACCACTCTGTGCTCAAAAACTTCGATGTCTTTCAGGCCCAGTTCGCGAATGACTTCATGTAAGAACTCCACGCGCTTGGGTCGGGGCTCGGCCAAAATCATTTTGAGGTGGGGATAGCGAATTTTCAGTGGAATACCCGGGAAGCCTGGGCCAGTGCCGACATCTACTATGGGTGACGGAAGTCGCACAAAGTTACCCACAATCAGGCAGTCGACATAGTGCTTTACGACAATGGTTTCAAAACCAATGAGCCGGGTGAGCTCGTTTCCAACGTTGCGCAGGCGAAGCAAATTATGGTACCGCCACAGCTGTTTCAAGGGGGCTTCGGCAAGGCGGATTCCGCTTTTGCGAAGAAGCGCATCCATCCGTTCCATTGAGGGCGGTGGTGCCGTTGGTGGCCGCCCCTTCGGACGAAAAGGACGCTTCTTTGAACGAGGGTTTGGTCGGTTCATCGGAGCATTCGTATAGCACAAAGATGGAAAAGTCGGCAAAATTGCAGGTCCTCTACGAAGACAATCACCTAATTGGGGTCGCCAAACCTCAGGGACTTCTCACTCAAGCCGATTCTTCCGGAGAACCGTGTCTTTTGGAGCAAGTCCGCACGTACTTAAAGCAAACGTATCAAAAGCCCGGAGACGCCTTTGTCGGACTTTTGCATCGCTTGGATAAGCCGGTGAGCGGAGTGGTGATTTTTGCCAAGACTTCTAAAGGCGCCAGCCGACTTTCCGAACAAATTCGCAATCACACCGTTCGTAAGATTTATCACGCCTTGGTAGAGGGGCGACTCGAGCAGGAACAAGGCACATTGGTGCACTATTTGGGGGATGGCTCGGGTGGTGTGGAAGTTAAGGACTCTCCTGCTCCCGGGTTAAAGCGGGCGGAGTTGACCTACCGTGCTTTGCAACGTGCAAGCCGCTTTACGATGGTTGAAGTGGAGCTTAAGACGGGGCGCAAACACCAGATTCGCACTCAATTCGCCGCCCTGGGGCATCCGATAGCAGGAGATAGGAAATACGGGGCAAGCCTCGACTTCGGGCCTGGTATCGGCTTGGCTTCGGTGAGTTTTGAGTTTGCCCACCCAGTTCGAAGTGCTGAGCGTATCTGTGTGGCATTGCCAGTCGGTCCGCTAGAGGGTTGGCGCGAATGGTTGTAGAGAAGCTTAAAAAAGCCTTAGAGCTACGTCGAGGACTGCTTCAAGACCTGGAGTCTTCGAAATCGGACACGTATCGGTTTTTTGCGGCAGAGGCAGATGGCGAGCCTGGGTTTGCCATTGAAGTCCTTGGACCTGTGGCGGTTTTCCAGTTTCATGTGGGCAAGTGCACCTTATCGAGAAACGATCTCATTCAAGCGGCAGAGTGGTGCTTGGGAAACTTGCGAATCAAGCATGTTTATCTGAAGTCCTTCGAGCCGGATCGCAGTTCCGGTCCAACCATGGAAAAAAGCCTAGAACCTTTGGCGGGCTTGCCTGCTCCTGAATCGGTGCGCGCACTTGAAAATGGGAAGGTTTTCCTGATCCGGCCAACCGAAATTTACTCCGTGGGCTTGTTTCTGGATCAAAGACAAAACCGCAAGGCCCTTGCCGAGGCGTGTACGCCAGCAAGCAAAGTGTTGAATCTTTTTTCATATACGTGCGCATTTTCTGTCTATTGTGCGTCCGCCGGGGCGGAAACTACCAGTGTGGACGTTTCTTCTAAATATCTGGATTGGGGCAAGGAAAATTTCCGGGAAAACGGGTTGGACTTAGTTCGAAATCGCTTTTTTGTCGCCGATGCCCGGTATTTTTTGCGGGCCGCTCTGAAACGAAATGAGGCGTACGACCTGATTATTGTGGATCCGCCGAGTTTTGCTCGCGGAAAGCAAAACGAGCCATTTTCCGTTCGACGGGATTTGGGTCAGCTATTAGTACAGTGCCGAGAAGTGCTAGCTAGCAATGGAACGATCTTCGCTTCTACAAACTATGCAAAATGGACGGGGAACGACCTTGAGCGGGTGGTGAAAGAGTCGATGGGGCAGGTAAAGTACTTGCCTCTACCTGCCATTCCCTCTGACTACGGCGACAACGCCGTACCAATTATTTATCGCTGGCTGCAGCCGCTCCGGTGAGGGTGCGACCTGCTGGAGATTTTTTAACCGCCAAGCGGACCATTACTTTGCTTGTGCGAGACCCTGGAACCGCGCCCTTGATGAAGAGCAGGTTCTGTTCTGGCTTCACATCCATCACGGTAACGCTTTGGACGGTCGATCGGACGTCGCCCATATGGCCCGGCATCCCTTTGTTCTTCATGATGCGGCCAGGGAATGTATTCGTTCCAGCCGATCCAGGGTGACGGAAGTATTCGTGGGTTCCGTGTGTGGCATCTTTTCCGTGGAAGCCAAAGCGCTTGATGACGCCCGCAAAACCGCGTCCCTTCGACGTGCCGACGATGTCCACTTTGTCGCCCTTTTGGAACATGGAGACAGAAAGCTCTGTTCCGTTCTTTAGCGTAGCTACATCGTCTGTGTCGTTTAGGCGAATTTCTTCAACAAATCGTTTTGCTTTAGTTCCGGCCTTTTTGAAGTGCCCTGCATCAGCCTTGTTCACGTTTTGGGGTTTTACTTCACCAAACGCGAGCTGCACTGCAGTGTAGCCATCTACATCTTTCGTTTTGATCTGCGAAATCACGCAACCGGTAGTGTCGATTACGGTGATTGGAATGAGCGAGCCTTTGTCGTCAAAAACTTGCGTCATTCCTACTTTGCGTCCAAGGATTCCAATTCTCATTCGTCTCTTCCTAAATAAAATAAATGCTCGTTGTTATTACGGTAGTTGGGTCGGGTGGGCAACTATTTTGTTAGGGCTGTTAAAGGTATTGCGGGTTTTTTGAAAAAAATCAAATTCCTCAATAAAATCAGCACTATAAAAAATATACGACGTTAACAAAAATTAAGAAAATGCCTTCCGGATTCGGTTTTAGTTTTGTCAACTAACTCAGACTAGTTGAGTCTGCATAGTATGGGTTGAGGGTAAGGGCATGGCGTGGGTTTCGGTGACGGGGGTCGCCGGGCACCCACGAACTGCCTGTGAGCGCTCTAACGACATGGGGATGTCGGAGGAGAGCTCCATCTTGGGGAGGCGGAGTGGTCTGTCTACGGGTGGGGTTTTTCTCGCTAGTCGGGTTTGCCCTTGCTGCAATGGCAGAGCCCGGTTTTATTCCTCTTCCTCAGCTTCCTTCCGAGTTTCATCAATCCGAGACCTATCTTCCTGATGCTACAACCATAGCCACCGAAACTATTGAGTTTGCTCCACCGCAATTTGAAACCAGCTCAATGGGGACTGTTCGTGTCCATTTGCCCAATGCCCAGACCCTTCGAGTGGAGACCCTTCCGGAGATTCCGTACTACGAAAGGACTTTCAACGTCGGAGAAGAAGCTGAGGTCGACGTAGTACTAAAAGGTTATGTTGCGCTCGGGACGGATGGTCCGGTGCCGTTGAACTCACTTGCGGAAACTGAGTTTTGGGCCGACGGTCAACCGTTTGAATTAGCTAAGCCGGCAAAAGGCCGATTTTTCCCCGGAAAAATTCTGCAGGTTGTGCAGAAAGGGGATCTTGCGGTGGTTCGCATTTTCCCTCTTCAGTGGGATCAGAAAAATCATCAACTCCTTCGAGTAAGTAAATTAGAGTTTGATCTGTTTAAGCGCTCGGTGGAAAGGCTTGCCCGTCCAGCAGCGAATACTTCGCAGAGTATTATCTTGGTTCGTGCTGCTCAGAAAGCCATGGCGGATGACCTGCAAAGTTTCCACCTAAAACACTACGGGATGGTTTCCGACATTGTTACTGTCGAAGAGGTCGAGAAAAACGCGTCGGAAATTTCAGAAGCAGCGCTTCCCGAAGGTTACAAAGATCGTGCACTGAGCTCTGATTCCGTTATCGAATGGGACCCGGCTACGCAGACTGGCTACAACTACACATTAGCTCGCAAGCTCGCCTCTTTTTTCCAGGCACGCCTGAGTGGAAGTTCGAAGCTTAAGTACATCACTTTGCTCGGTGACGGAGTGGCAATTCCTCCTAGTTACTATTTTAGTGGTCGGGCGGGTTTGGGGGCACGGTTCAGTGTTACGGATCAGTGCTACTCTTCGATCAACCAATGCTTAAAACCCAAAGCGGCGTTGGGGCGCTTGCCATTTACAAAGCCGGACGAATTGAAGAACTATTTTTCTAAAGTGCAGCGCTGGCTGAACTATGTGCCCACCAGCCCCAGTGAACTGGCTTTGTATGGGGGAAAACCGTTTTCTGGGCCCTTCTATGTTGGTGAATTGGGGGCGCTTCGTACGTTGTCTGGGGTTCCAAATTGGAGCGGAGTAAAAAAATTCTTTCGAACCAAGCAAAATTACAATCGGGATTCTGTGTTGCAGGCCCTCAATGGAGAGCTTTCCAGTTCCGTCCTGTTTTCGCTGGATCATGGAAGAGGAAATATTTGGAGAGTCGAAAAGCGTTCGATAACGAGCGATGAGATTCTTGAAGCGAAATCGGCGGGCCCGAAGGTAAATCCTCTTATCTTCTCGATAGCGTGTATCAACGCCGCATTTGATGAAACTACAGCAAAGGACGAAATATTTACCTCTCCGGATAAGGGCGATGTTTCGGTGGGGGTTGCGTTGCTTCGCTCGCGTGCAGGGGCTGTGGGCTATTTCGGTTCAGCCCGGCAGGCGGTTGGAGGCACTCATTACGAAGTTGATAGTCGCGGGAATATGAATTCTCTCGGTAGCAATCACAGTTTGAAAATCATGGAATCGGCCGTGCAGGAGTACCACGCACGAGGCGAGGGGAAAATTGGAGATTTTCTGCTCAAGGCGCTCCTGGACTATTCAACCGATCCCGCTTCCCCGCTCTCGGACGAGCGCTTTAGGTGGACCTATTTGAACGCAGCTTTTCTGGGTGACCCTGTTATGAAGATGCCTGCTCGCCCGGGCAAGGAATCTGTTTCTGTACTGGCCAGTGCATTAAATGAAATTGAGAAAGTATTTTCGGGATATTTCCCGTCTTTCGATTTTGCGGATCTTTTGTCTGCCACGTTGAAGTTTGAATCGAAGGTTCCGGTAGAGGCCACTCTGTTTGCTCAGGAGTCTCTGGGGTCGATGGTTGTTGAGACGGTTTTGGAGTCGAATACGTTTCCAGCGGGAACGTCGGAAATGGAGTTTTCTCCTTCGGAAGACCCCATGAACTATTTCATGCGCATCGAAAATAAGACCGGTGTACCGGTCGAGCGGCAGGTCTGGTTTCGAACTCGCTATTAACGGCCTTACTCGTCTTTGACGTTGCGAGAGAGGCGTTCCAAGAACTCTCGTTCCGTTTCACCTTCGTCAGCCTCGGTGTCGATGTCCAATTGCTCAATCGTCTTCTTAAAGATGTCTTCGTCTTCGATGCCTTCCTTGATTTTTTCCAAGTAGTCATCGGGGTAGCGTTTTGCAAGCCGATCCACGTAGGCATTTAAGCGTCGCTCAGCGCGGGTTTTTTCGTCCTCTTTAATCTCACGCCAATGGCTGAAGTAGTGCAGCCGGCAATAGGACTGTGAGCTCGCGGGCTTTCGGCAACCCCGCTGTGCACAGACGGGGGCCTTCTTTTTTTTCACTTTGGGAGCAGTTTCCTGCTTAACGGTCTTTGGTGCTCTATTTTTTTTCACGGCCGTATTCCTTATGACGCGTATCGGCAGTGAAAGAAAGAAACCTTAGCCCTAAATCGAGCTGGGTTCCGGCGTGAGGGTAGGAGGGGTGGGACGCTTCCACCAAAGGCCGGCTACCTCCACGAAATGATGGAGTATTTTGGCCAACTCTTCGGTTACGTAAAAACGGGTGGTTTTAAGATCTTTGCCCACTTCGAGCTCCAAAAGTAGGCGAGGGGCGTCTCGATACGTAAGTAGGGTCATGGCCAGGTTTACCCCCTCGTAGTCCTTTGGAATCTGTTGGAGGTACTGCAAGGCGAGCGTGCGGCGACAAAGCCTGTAGCTCGATTCGGGCGCCACAAGGTCCGCGCTAAACCAAAACTTAATCCACCGGGTTTGAAGCCACCGCAGCGACCGCCGCAGCAAGCCTCCCCGATCTGGGTGATAGCCGGTTATTAAAGCGTAACGCTCCCGCATTTCCCAAAACAGCGAAAAGTCCCTTACCCATTCAGGGTCTTCGAGATCTATCTGAAAGAGAAACTCTCCTCGAGCAATATCGCACGCCCGACGTAAGGACCTGGCATGGCCCGAGTGAAGCTGGTGAGTGACTCTGAGATTTGAAAACTCTTTGCGCAACCTATCCAATATTCGGACGCTTCCGTCCGTTGAACCATCGTTGATAACAACGATTTCAAAATTCTCTACCGATTTCCGAACCGCACTAAAGCAATCTCGAAGAGCGGCTTCGAGAATCTCTGCTTTATTGAAGCAGCTAACGATTAGGGAAACTTCCGCAGAAGTGGCGCTCGTCCCAGTTCCACTACGGCTACTTATGTTCATGTCCTGCCCACCCCAAAATGTCTGCTCTCAGTATAGAGAATGCTTTGCTTGAATTCACTGGTTTTAAAAGGTATTTTCGCCCCCATTCAAGGAGCGCGTACAATGCGGGAAACTGAAGGCTCGGGAATTGCTTTACGTGAGGGTTTAACCTTCGACGATGTCCTGCTGGTTCCTCGGTTTTCGGAAGTCACCCCGCCCGAAGTCAAACTCAGCACCCAGCTTACCTCTACGATAGCGCTGCGCGTCCCCATCTTATCTGCCGCCATGGACAAGGTTACCGAAAGCAGAACGGCCATTGCGATGGCAAGAGCTGGTGGCGCAGGTGTAATCCACCGAAACCTCCCGGTAGAGAAGCAAGCATTTGAAGTTGAAAAAGTGAAAAAGAGCGAAAGCGGGATGATTCTTGATCCCGTTACTCTTAACGCCAATCAAACGGTGAGCGAAGCCCAAGCCCAAATGAAAAAGTTTGGCATTTCTGGTCTGCCAATCACCGAGGGGAGTAAGCTCATCGGTATTGTTACAAACCGAGACTTACGTTTCGAAGAAAACGACAAACGACCCATTTCAGAAGTGATGACGCCTTGGGATCGCCTAGTGACAGGGCCTGAAAGTGTTTCCATGGAGGAAGCGGTTCGTTTAATGCACAAACACCGCATCGAAAAACTCCCAGTCATCGACTCCAGTAGAAACCTGCGCGGGCTAATCACGATCAAAGACGTCGAAAAGACGATTTCATTTCCGCACTCGAATCGGGACGCCAAGGGCCGCCTCAGGGTTGGTGCAGCTGTCGGCACTGGTGCGGATGCGCGCCTTCGGATTGAAGCGCTACAAGCGGCTGGAGTGGATTTTGTCACAGTAGACACGGCGCACGGAGCGTCGAAGAATGTTTTGGAAGTGGTGAAGTGGGCGAAACAAAAATACCCCGACCTGCCACTGCTGGCCGGCAATGTAGCGACGGCCGATGGAGCTGAGGTTCTGTATAAGGCAGGTGCCGATGCTGTAAAAGTCGGGATGGGAGCCGGCTCCATTTGTACGACTCGAGTGGTGGCGGGCATCGGGATTCCACAGTTCACGGCGATTGTAGATTGTGCCCCTATAGCGCGCAAATACCGTCGGGGTCTTATTGCCGATGGCGGCATCAAGTATTCAGGCGATGTGATCAAAGCTTTGGCTGCCGGTGCCGACGTGGTCATGATAGGGAGCCTTTTTGCAGGCACCGATGAATCTCCGGGCGAAACCGTTTTCTATCAAGGCCGAACCTACAAGAGCTACCGTGGCATGGGGTCTATAGATGCCATGAAAGAAGGCAGTCGAGATCGCTACGGCCAGGCCGATACTATCGCGGAAGAATTGGTTCCAGAAGGAATTGAGGGAATGGTTCCTTATCGTGGGCCGCTTTCCCAGGTGCTTTTTCAGCTGATGGGAGGAGTACGCGCTGGCATGGGTTATTTGGGCTGCCGTACTTTGCCTGAGCTTCGGGAGAACGCGGAGTTTATCCGAATTTCCCAACAGGGTTTGAAAGAGTCCCACGTTCACGACGTTTACATTACTAAAGAAGCGCCGAATTACCGGCCAAACTCTTAAAGAGGGCCTATGCTTTGCAGCCCCGTTGTTATTTTAGATTTTGGGTCTCAGTTTACCCAGCTCATTGCCCGGGCAGTCCGTTCCGCCGGCGTATATTGTGAAATTGAGCCCTATAGCGTTGGCATAGAAGCGCTCAAGCGCAAAGGGCCACGAGCGCTCATTCTCTCGGGCGGCCCTTCCAGTGTTTCTGATAAAACCGCTCCCAAGATATTTAAGTCAGTTCTGGAAATGCAAATACCCGTTCTGGGCATTTGCTATGGAATGCAGCTCATCTCCAATTTGCACAAAGGCAAAGTGGTGAGTGGAAAATCCAGGGAGTACGGATTTTCTGAACTCGAAGTTCTAAAGAGCGAAGGATTATTCAAAGGCCTTAAGACGGGCGAAAAATCTCAGGTTTGGATGAGTCACGGGGATAGTGTCGGGACTTTGCCCCCGGGTGCGGAACTTTTGGCTCGGAGCTCCGGATGCCCAGTTGCGGCGCTTCGTTTGGGAAACCTGTATGCAGTACAGTTTCATCCGGAGGTTTCTCATACGAGCATCGGCGAGCGTGTGATTGCAAACTTTTTGTTCGATATCGCGGGTCTTAAGCCAGACTGGAAAATGGGAGATTTTTTCGAACAAAAATCCCGCGAGGTATTGGAACGCGTTGGCGACTCGGAAGTTATTGGTGGGGTAAGCGGGGGAGTCGACTCTACTTTGCTGGCCGCCTTTTTGGGGAAGATACTGGGAAAACGGTTCCACCCTGTCTTGGTCGACAATGGCCTGTTACGCAAAAACGAAGCTAAAGAAGTAGCCGCCTTCTTGCGGGGCATTGGCGTGCCGTTGCGCGTAGTCGATGCGAGCAAGTTGTTTTTGCAACGGCTAGCGAAAGTGAAAGACCCCGAGAAAAAACGCAAAATCATCGGTAAAACGTTTGTAGAGGTTTTTGATAAAGAGTGCAAAAAGCTCAAGCGAGTAAAATTTCTCGCTCAAGGGACGCTTTATCCTGATGTGATTGAAAGCGTCTCGGTGAAGGGCCCCAGCCACACAATTAAAACCCACCATAATGTTGGCGGTCTTCCCAAGCACATGAAGCTCGGTCTTATTGAACCGTTTCGCGAGCTTTTCAAAGACGAAGTGAGAGCGTTGGGTCGTGAAATTTCAGTCCCCGAAGCATTGTTGCAGCGCCACCCATTTCCGGGGCCTGGTTTGGCCGTGCGCGTATTGGGAGATGTAACACCCGCTCGGTTGAAGTTATTGCGTGAGGCTGACGCTATCTTCACTGAGGAACTACGGAACCATGATCTGTACGACAAAATATGGCAGGCATTCGTGGTGCTCCTTCCCGTTCAAGCCGTGGGAGTCATGGGCGATGCACGTACCTACGAATCGGTAGTGGCTCTGCGCGCGGTCACGAGTCGCGACGGAATGACAGCGGATTGGTTTGATTTTGAAAAAGCCTTTCTCACCAAAGTCTCAAGCCGAATCATCAATGAGGTTTCTGGCATTAATCGAGTGGTTTATGACATTTCGTCGAAACCCCCTGCCACTATTGAGTGGGAGTAGGCTTTGAAAAACTATTCGAATACCGACGTGTCGCTCAAGGACGCCTATTCGATAGCACTTGGCGCGGAGCCCGGACGTCTGCATTTTGCCGCCCATAGCCACCACCTTTGGCCCGACTGCACGCGCGAGGCCCAGTTGCAGGCCTGGACCGATGCAGCGACAATGGCAGATGAAAAGTGGGAGCCAGTCTTTAAAAATGTGGTGGGTAAGACCAAGGGGTATCTTGGGAAATTGCTGGGTGTCGAGTCTGGCCAAATTTGTTTAGCTCCCAATACCCATGAATTTGTCTTTCGCCTATTTTCCTGCTTTCCGCAAAAAAAACCACTTCGAGTTCTTACTACCGATAGCGAGTTTCATAGTTTTTCACGGCAGCTCACGCGCCTGGAAGAAGAGGGCGCAGTAATCGCCGAACGTGTGGCCGTTGAGCCATTCGCAAGCTTCATCGATCGCTGGCAAGTCGCAGCGAAAAAACACGATTGGGATCTGGTTTTTATTAGTCAGGTTTTTTTCAACTCGGGTCTGGGGTTTGCCGATTTAACGCAAATCATTGAGCCGGTCGAGAGTGCTGCCGCAATAGTAGTGGATGGCTACCATGCTTTTTGTGCCTTGCCGATTCATCTTGGAGAGCTCGGTGAGAAGATTTTCTATATGGGCGGGAGTTACAAGTACGCCCAATCTGGCGAGGGGCTCTGTTTTTTATCTGTTGCAAAGCATTGCGATCTGCGTCCGGTTTATACGGGCTGGTTCGCGGCTTACAGTGCTCTAGAGAAAAGTACTGCTCCTTCGGTTACCGCTTATGACTCTGGAGGCATGCGTTTTGCGGGAGCCACCATGGACTTTTCCGCGGCCTATCGCTTTAACGCTGTACAAGATTGGTGGCAGTCGATCGGTCTGGACGTGACGCAAATTCACAAGCGAGTCACCGCACTTAAAAACCAATTCGTAAGTGGTTTAGAATCTGGTGCATCGTCGCTTCTGAAAAGTGATTGGATTTTGCGCGAGCCCTCCGGCTTACCTGTAGGTCACTTTACAGTGCTTAGAACTCCGCGGGCTGCTGAAATTGGGAGCATTTTAAGGGAGCGACGGGTGATAGTAGACTGGCGTGGTGATCGTCTTCGCTTTGGGTTTGGTCTATACCACGACCGCTCTACTGTAGACGCACTTCTGGAGCGTATTGCCTAGACTGGGCCTGCGCCCATTTCGGTGCGGGCTTCCCAGAGCTCCGGAAAAAATCGTTTCCGAAGGGTCGATTTCAAATAGGCAACCCCGAGAGATCCCCCTGTGCCGGGTTTCATGCCAATCATTCTTTCAACCATTTGCACGTGACGGAAGCGCCAAAGGGCTACCATTTCATCAAAACGGATGAGTCCTTCGCATAGGGAGCGATACACAGACTCTGGGGCTGTATCGAGGTAGATTTGTCGCAACGCCTCAGAAGCCAAGTCGTCGGTTTGAGCCAAGCCTTCACGCGTAAGGGTTTGAAAAAAAGTTTGCCGCAGATTTGGCTTTGCAAGCCGTGCTGCCAACTTTGGAGCCCACTCGGGGCTAATTTCTTTAAAACGATCGTATTCTTTTGGGTCGGATCCACACAAAAGTTCTAACTCACGAAACTGTAGGCTTTGAAAACCACTGGCCGGATTGAGGTGAGCCCGAAATCGGTTGAACTCAACGGGAGTCATGGTTTCTAAAATGTCTACCTGCTGGGTGAGAATGCGCATTATCTCGTTCACGCGCTCCAGCCGTCGGATAGACTTAATGAAGTCGGATGCTTGTAAGTGGGTTACTACTGCATCGAGTTCAAAAAGTATTTGTTTGAACCAAAGCTCGTAAACTTGATGAATGATAATAAACAGGAGCTCATCGTGGGCGACCGGCTGAGAGAGAGGTGTTTGGAGCTCAAGAAGCGAATCTACCTGAAGGTAGCTTGTATAGCTTACCGGTGTGTTTTGTTTTTCCCCCATGCCCTTTAAAGGCGCTCCCCCTCGCCTAACCCATACTCATTAGGATTGATATTGTACTTCTTGATCTTACGCAAGAGAGTATTCTTAGGGATTTTCGATACTTCCGACGTGAGGTTGATTTTGCCTTGGTGGGTTTTGAGCGCTCGCAAAATGAAATCACGCTCGAAAGCTTGCTTCCCCTTTTCCCAGTCGAGTTCTTGCTTCGACTGCTGAGTGAAACTGGCGGGCCGCTTTGCGAGCCGGCGAATCTCGGGAGGCAAACTAAAGAGAGAAATCTGAGACTGGTTTTCTAGGATAAATGCGTGCTCAACAGCATTCTCTAGCTCTCGGATGTTTCCCGGCCACTGGTAGTTTTCAAGCGCTTCGAGTGCTTGTGGAGAAATAGAGTCTATTTTTGAGCCGTGTTGTTTGGAAAACTTTTCAATAAAGTGATGTACCAAGCTCGGAATGTCCTCGCGCCGCTCTCGAAGGGGCGGCAGGTAAATGGGCATCACGTTTAATCGGTAGTAGAGATCGGCCCGAAACTTGCCTTCCTGTACCAGGGTTTCCAGGTTCTTATTGGTTGCTGCGATTATTCGCACGTCAGTTTTAATTTCTCGGTTTGATCCCACGGGAGTGAAGGCATGTTCTTGCAAAGCCCGCAATAGCTTTACCTGCGTTGCGGCACTGGTGTCGCCCACTTCGTCGAGAAAAAGCGTCCCCTGGTTTGCATACTGAAATTTCCCAATTTTTCTTTGTTCCGCGCCGGTGAAAGCACCTTTCTCGTGTCCAAAGAGTTCGCTTTCAATCAGGTTTTCAGGGATGGCCGCACAGTTAAGCGCAACAAATGGACCGTCTTTTCTTGGGCTGTTGTAGTGAATAGCTCGAGCAGCAAGTTCTTTTCCTGTGCCATTTTCACCCAAGATAAGCACGGATGTGTTTACTCTGGTGAGTTTGTCAACCAGAGCAAACACGCGTTTCATGCTCCGACTGGCGCCAATGGAAGCGGCCTCGTTGGAAACCTGCGGAGCACAGTAGCTGATTTTTCGAATGAGATCGTAAGCGCGCTCCGCTTTTTCTACCACTCGCAACAGAGACTTTTCATCGACGGGCTTTTCGAGGTAATCAAAAGCGCCATCGCGAATCGCATTCACTGCGTCGCGAATGGACCCGTGCGCTGTAAGTAGTACTACTGCCGTTGATAGTTCTCTTTGTCGCACTTGGGAGAGAAACTCCAGCCCATCCATGCGGGGCATTCGGACATCACAAAGCACTAATGGAAAGTCTCGTTTATCGAGCAGTTCCAGTGCTTCTTTTCCGTCCGGCGCTTGCGCGACTTGGTAACCTAGAGTTTCTAGGGTTCGTGCAAGCTGCAGGCGGAGCTCTTCAGCGTCATCTACGACTAATATGGAATACACTTCATCGCCCTCTTACCAAAGTCCCTAGCTTGAAGGAAGCCAAAAGCTTACTTGCGTTCCATGCTTCAATTCGCTTCTAATCTCGAGTTCGCCCCCATGAAGCTCAACAAAGTACTTGGCCAAATACAGCCCAAGTCCCGAGCCTGACGAGGCCTGTCCGGTTTGGGTGCCCCGATAGAATTTCCCGGTCACTCTTGGAAGCTCGTCCGGTAAGATGCCCTCTCCTTCGTCCAGCACACAAACTTTCACGCCCCCGCGTTCTTCCAATGTGCGAATGGTTACCTTAGAGCCGACGTTTCCGTACTTGACCGCGTTTTCTATCAAGTTCGTCACTACTTCGCGAATAAGCATCGTGTCGCCCTCAATCGGAAACAGAGGTTCCAAATCCAGTACGAAGCGAATCTGTTTTTCGTCAGCTAGAAACCGCAAGCTCTCCACGGCCGATTCAACCGTTCTATTGATATCGAGGGTTTGTTTCTGCAACTGGAGTGAGACCGATTCCATTTTGGTGACTTTGAGAATGTCTCCGATGAGTCGGGCAAGTTCATTATTGGCTTTATCCAAGCTCTTAAGAGTTTGGCGCAATTTTGCGTCGTCACCTGGTGGTTCATTTAGGGCCAGCTGGGTTAGTGCTTTGATTCGAGAGATGGGAGTTTTAAGGTCGTGGCTGAATAGCGAAATGAAATTATTTTTAAATTCCTCGAGCTGTCGTGCGTAGTGTGCTTCTTTTTGTGCTTTCCAGTGTGCGCCCTCTTGGCGACGTATTCTGTAGCCGAGAAATAAGAGGTGGCTGCTGAGTATGCACAATAAGGGGTTGGCTAGATTCAACGCCCATTGATAGCGGGCAAGCAAGAACCAAGCGAGTGAGATCCAAAACAGGCCAAGGAGCAAAGTGAGCCCTGCATAGCGCAAGGGAAGATAAACCAAAATAGCTATGGAGAGTGCGCCGGTCGCGAGGGCTCCGGCTTTCGATACCCAGTTTGGAATATTTTTGATCGAGAGATTTTTCCAGAGAGTTTCAAGCGTGTTTGCTTGGAATTCGAGAGCGGACATAGGGCCAAAGGGGGTCTGCAAGTGTGAAGAAGGGCCTCGGTCGCGCCCCACAAGGACGATTTTGTTTAAAAAAACCGTGGGTGCGAGTGTGGGAAGTACCACCTCGGGGAAGGCAGAAAACGAACCTGTAGGGCCGCGAAAATTTACTTCGATGGGAAATTTCGGGGACGCCTGTCCTGAAGTGGCGTTCAAACGGTGGTAGGTCAAAAGGGTGGGGGAGGGGGTGGTGCCTCCCTCAAGGCTTGCGTGCCGCAAGGTGCAGTCCCGATCGACTACGGTATCCTCTGCCATCGAGTCGTCTGGGTAAACAACGAGTAGGCGGGGTCCGGAATTTTGAATTCGGCTGAGTATCGCCTCCTGGTTTTCATCAGAGGCAAGAGGAACTAATACAATTTCAGTTGAGGTTCCAAGCCCTCCGCGAAGCCGAAATACAAAGTCGCGGATCGACTGGTCAACGGCCGGAAGCGAGACTATTGCAGTCAGGCCGCAGACAAGGATTCTGAAAGAAAAAGAGAAGTTTGACACGCGGCGCCATGTTAGGCGCTGGGACCAAAAGTTTCAACTCGGACTAGAGGCGGAAGCCAAAATAGAGCTCAAATCCCATAATGGTGTTGGTTCCAATGCGGTTAATAGCCCACTTGATATCGGCCATGAAGGGATTGAACTCAAAACCACCCCCGATAAGGATGGTCGGAAGAAACAAGATTTCTTCGGTCGGGGAAGTATTGGTCGCTGCGCGGTACCACATTGCTGCGCTCGCGCCGACTCCTAAGCCGAAGCTCGCCTTTTCAGAGAAGCGGAACATTCGCCGGACCATTCCATCAAAGCTAAATACGTGGACGGTTGAGAGAATGTACTTGTAGCCGATCATCCCTCGCAGCATGAGCGGAATGTTTTCGTCTAGCTCGGAATAGTCGTGATCAAAATACACCCCTGCTTGAAACCCAAAGTCTTTGTAATAGTCTCCGGTGGGGGCTCCGGTGGTGCGGTTGATTACGGGCTCTGTATAAAAATTGCCTCCGCCGGCAAAGCCCACGTGGAAAACGCCCGCGTCAGATCGCGGAGTGTCATCGGTGAAATACTTGCGCTTATCGCTCATTGTTCGGCTGGTGGTCGAGGGCTGGGCAGCGCGAGCGGGCGATGCGCTGCGCACATTCTCAGTGGGTTTCGTTTCCGCCGGTTTATTTTCACTTGGGCGGTTCTTCGTTTCTGCGTAAGGATCTTCTTCTAGGTAGTCGCTCGTTTCCGCCAGTAGGGCAGCGGGAATGGCAAGGCCTATGAGTAAAGAAAGCAAAAGGCGACTGTCTTTGGGTGTCATGTACTTTCTCTCCAAATAATATAGTACAGGCGAACAATTTCCTTGGCAAAACAAAGCGTTGTGCGGTCCAATGTTAGGCAATGAACTGGCGCCGAAACCCTCTGCTTGTGGGCCTACTGAGTTTTGGGCTTTTCGTTTCTTCTCCCACATTTGCCGGCTCGGCCTCGTTGGATCTTGGCGCTTATGCTGACAATCTCGGCCAACGACTGAGCGCTCCGGCGGGTTACACGACTCAAGTGAGTACTCTGACGGGTTTACTCCGTATCCGACCGAAATTTTCAGTCTCTTCCTCGCTGGCGTTTGAGCCCTCTTTTGGACTGTTGGTTCCGTGGCGAAGTGGTGCAGATGGATTTGCAAAAGTAGTTACAAGTTTTACGGCGCTGGATTTCTCAGTAACATTTTTGTCACGGTGTGCTTTTCGCTTTGGCACCGCCCTGCAGTGGAATTGGTCGCTGACCCAGGCGGGATCTTTAGAGCTAAACAATGGCTCTGGAACAAGCACTTTCTATCTTCCAGGTGGTACTTCAAGCAGCTTCCAGCTCTTGGTTGAAGCGGCCTTAGAGTTTCGCCTCACACCGACTCTCTCATTAGGGGTTGAGGCTTGGTCCTCACAGGTGATGAGTCCCACAAAGAGGCGCTTTAGCGCGGCAGCCTATTTAGGGGTGCAGCTATGAGGTTTGGTTTAGCAGCGCTTTGCGCATTTTCTTTCGCGAGTGTGGCAAATGCTTGGACCGTTGTAGGTTCGGGTCTTTCCGGTTGGTCGGTAAAACCCATCACCGTGCAGTACAATTTTTCATCCTGCCCGCTCCCTGAAGCCACAGTATTGTCGGCATTGGATCAGGCCATTTCTATTTTGAATTCGAGTCGAGACACTGGCCTTCAGCTGGTGCGGGCAAGTAGCGCTGTTACTACCACTTCGGCAGATATTGCAAATCAGACCGCCGCCCTCACTCCTGTAGTCGTTTGCGACGCAGCTTTTTCCGCCAATCAGACGCTTGACGCAGACGTTATTCCGGCTGTTACCCGGTTGGGAGCTTCGGGCGGAAGAGTCTCGTTTGCCGGTTTGATCCTCAATGCCGAAGCCGGGAAGAACGCGGTTATCTCCAGCCTCTCCACCGATAAACTGGTTGTGGTTTTGGTTCACGAATTGGGCCATGTCCTAGGAATGGGCCACAGTTCGAATGTGGACGCAATAATGTACTACAGCATTTCTTCCAAGACTTCGGCGATACTTACTCAAGATGACATGGATGGAATTTCTCATCTCTATCCTAGAAATGAACTCTCTGGAGGCTTTTATGGGTGCGCGAACACACACCAGCCAAGATCCAGCAAGAACGCCCTGTGGGTATTGGCGCTACTCGCGGTAAATTTGGTTTTCGGCAGGGCGTGGTTGGCCCGGCTCAGACCTGAACCACTTCTTTAACTTCCGGAATGGCGTCTTTAAGCCGCGTTTCCACACCCATTTTCAACGTTGCCATGGAGTGAGAACAAGTGCTGCAAGCACCACGAAGCTCAAGATAAACCACTCCGTCGGCATAGTGATCAAAAGTAATATCGCCGCCGTCCATGGCCACTGCAGGTCGGATGTCGGTGTCTAGAATCTCGCGAATTCGGTTTTCAATCTCGCTCTCGCCGCCTGAACTCGCTGTTTGGGATTGGGCTTCTACAAAGTCAGGGTCAACCACCGGTAGGCCCGCGTTAAGGTGTGTCTCAAGCGTGGTTGGCACTCGGTCTGCCAAAACATCCCAGTCGCCGGTGATGGCTTTGGTGATTGTCACAAAACCTGTCCCGATCATGACTCCCTCGACCCCTGGAATTTCGAAAAGTTTTAGGGCCAACGGGGCCTTTTGAGCCTTTTCAGAGGACGTGAAGTTGTACGCCCCTCGTTCTAGCAAAGTTCGGTTCACGACGAACTTCAAGCTATGGGGGTTCGGGGTGAATTCCAGGTTAATGCTGAGTGGCTCCATGAATGACCTCTTTCGTTGGAGTTCTCTACCATAACTGCTTCGAACGCGGGAGGGGGTATCTCTTTTGCTCCCACTCTGTTACCCAGGGGCATGGCTTTTTGGACGCTATGGCTTTTGGCCTTAGGGGCCGCCTTTGCTGCCTATCCGGCTCCTACCGCGGGGGACGAGGCGAGCCTGGCTCCTATTGTGGTTACGGAAGAACTGCCTGCCAGGGTGGGGCCATCAGAGGCGGGTGAGTTCTCGGGCAAGTCCGTTGTGGTAGACACGCGGGGTGAGAGTTCCCTCTCTCGCGTGCTGTCGCGCCAAACTGGGGTATTCGTCCAACGCACGGGAGCCGACGACTCCCACAGCGGTGTGCAGCTTCGCGGACAAGATCCCGCCCAAACAAGGTACTTTTTGGAGGGAGTGCCGCTTACTGACGCGCTCTTTCAGTCGGCCAACCTGGCCTGGTTTCCTGCGGAGGCAATCTATTCAGTAGATTTATTCCCTGAGGGGACGCCTGCAGTCTTAGGTGCGGATGGCTTAGGGGGCGCACTGTCTCTTCGACTGCCTATAGTCGAGGAACGCAGCTTTTTGGGGGCTAGGCTGGGCTCCTTTGGAACGCGTCGGGCCTTTGGAAGGTTGGCAGTGCCAAGTCCGTTGAAGGCAGCTGTTTTTCTAGATGCCCATGTGGCCGCTGAAAATTTTCCCTATCGCGATACGGCCGGAACGCCCTTTTTTCCTTCCGACGATCGCATTGTCTCTCGGGATCACAATGCGCAAAAATCGATAACGATTTTACCTAAGATCCGTTGGTGGCAGAAGGGAGCAAGCTATAGCGACGCCTTTAGCTTTCATACCCTTCGGCATTCTGAGATTCCAGGAGCGGTCGGGCTTCCGATGCGCGGCAATTTAGAGGCAAACTTCCATTTGCTTGCGAATAAAAGCCTGTTGCACCTCACTGGGGCTCAAAGCTTGGAGGGGCTTTTTTGGGGATGGCAACAGTCTCAGGATTTTCGAGCTTCTGCTCCGGATCTCAATGCTCTACAGATCAGTTCTTCTGTTACTCAGAGTGCAGGTACTCGCTGGACTTTGCGCCACGAAGCGGAAGCATCGTTCGAAGGAAGCGTTGGGCTGTCGACCGATAAAACTCGGTTAGTGGCGGGTTCGGGCGGCGTAGTAGAAGCAAACAAAACCAGCGTTCCAATTGCGGGCGCATTGCAGTGGAACATTGCCAATGAAATTCGAGTAAAACCTGCGGTGGTTGCCCAATTGTCTCGTTTGAGCTCGGAGTTTCAAAGAGATAGCTTTACGGTTTCGCCGCGCATAGGCCTTGATTGGGCCGTGCATGCTCGGCAAAAAGTACGGGCTTCTTTGGGGCTATTCCATCGAGTGCCCTCTTTGTACGAACTGCACGGTTCTGCAACCACTCTGTCGGCAAACCCACGCTTGCAAAATGAGCAGGCATGGAAAGCTGAAGTCGGTTGGGATGCCCGGTGGAGTTCTAGCGATTCTATTTGGAAAGACGTGCGGGCTTCCGCGACGCTTTCTGCTTCCTTGGCTGAAAACCTTATCGCGCTAGTTCCTAACTCGCAGATGAGCTTCATCGCTCAAAACATCGGTAGAAGTCGAATCGTTAGCCCTGAGGTCGGCCTTGAGATGCGATTCGGTGAGGGATGGTCCACACGAACTCAAGTGGCTTGGTTGTTCACAGAGAACCTATCGAGGGTCGCCGCATATCAGGGTAATGCACTTCCTATGCGTCCATTTTATCGAGGTGGGGTGGAGTTGGATTGGGGGAAGGGGGCTTGGCGCATTACCTACTCTTTGCAGGCCACAGGCAGCATGTATGCCGATTTGGCCAATGCGCGCGCCTTGGGCTCGTACCTAGAACATGGTGCTTGGGCTTCGTGGCAAAAGGCAGGTTGGGGCGTTTGGATGTTAGAAGTGCGTAATATGGCAGACGTACTTTCGGTGCCTGGACAGGAATGGGATTTTGGCGTCGATCAGTATACAAACGGCACGACGGGATTTCCGTCGCCGGGCAGAAGGGTGTATTTCACATGGCGTTGCGAAATTTAGCGGCTGTTTTTTGTGTCGTGGCGCTTGGGTGTAGCCGATCGGTGGACCTCAAGCGGAGTTTTGTCGGGCAGCAGTCGCGGACCCAAAATTCTCTTTTTGTTTTTGCGACCGATTTCACCACCGGAAGTATTCAGAAAGTAGATCTTACTAGTGCCAGTGTAGGCCCTGCGTCTTTTCCGGCCAGTGCCGACGCCGTAATTCGTTTCGATTACGAAGCCGGCAATCTTTTAGTTCTTAACCGTTTGGCAAGTAACCACTTGCGGGCAAGTTCCGCAGATCTAGCCCGAGTGTTGTTCGAAATCCCCTTCGAGCCAAACTCCAATCCCCAGGATATTGCTTTTTTGGGTAATGGCGAAGCGTACGTAGGCTTTTATCACGGCGCCGAATTGAAACGATTTGATCTTAAGTCAAAGCAGCAGACAGGTAGCGTAAATTTAGCTCGCTGGAGTGATGACGACGGCTACCCCGAAGTGGCGTCCCTGAAGCGTCTGAGCTCTGGTTTGGTGTTGGCAAGTTTGCAGCGTCTAGATCTGAATACCTACCAACCCACAGGGAGTTCTTTTGTGCTGTTGGTAGATCCAGCAACGAACAAAGTAATAGAACAGCGCCAGCTCGCACGCGCCAATCCATTTTCGTCGGTTAAAGAATGGAACGGAGCCGTTTACCTTGGCGAGGCTGGAGTACTCGATCGGCGAACCCCCCAGCTTGATGGGGCAATCGAAAAGCTCGATGCCGTCAACCTCGAGTCACTGGGAATCGTGATTGAGGAGGCGGAGTTGGGAGGCGATGTTCTAGATTTTGAAATTCTCGACGCAAATCATGGTGTGGCGATAGTAGCGATGCCAGAATCTGCTGTTGTCCTTTTCGATCCCACTAGTGGAAGAAAAACCAGAACTTTGGAGTCTCCCTCTGGATTTCGATTTAGCCAAGTACTAGTTGATAGAGAAAGATCCGTTTTTTTCGTCACTGATAGGGATCTGCAAAATCCGGGAATTCGGGTTTACGATTTTAGTGGAGTTGAAAAGAAGGATCACCGAATTGGATTGAAGTTGCCGCCCATGAGTATGGTACTGGCCCCTTAATTCATACCCCGACCGGCGCCTGCTCCGCGAAAGCTGATCTGAGGCGATGCCTCAGTTTTGAGGATAAAGTCCCATCTTATGCGCACAAATCCGTCGGGGTCGATCATTCCGTTCGGCGGGTTGGGGAAGGGAGCTGCTTCGTTGAAGGCTTCAACGGCGGCGGTGTCCAGATCTTCAAATCCGCTGCTTAACTCTCGAGTAATGCGAGTGATGCTGCCTTTGCTATCTAGCAACACCAATACCTGAGTCACCAGTTCGGCATCTTTCATTTTCGCTCCGCGGCTCCAAAGCACAGCAAGTTTTCGTTCAATATTGGGTTTCCAATACTGGCGAAGCGTTTCTTTTATGCGGTTGTAGTAAGAATAAAATTTGAATTCTCTTGTGCTAAGGACCGTACGGTCGCCTTGTTGGACTCCCTCAAGTCTGTCATCAGTGGCTGCTGTCGGCCCACCGTTTCCGCCGATTCCAAGATCTTCCAAGGTGAGTTTTTTCCAGTTGCGTTTCACTCCAGCTGACTTTGCCGGAGACGCTGCTAAAGCGTCTTGATCTGCGTCCACAGGTTTTTCTTTTTCTGGGTCTCCCGTTGGGGGAGGGGTATTTTTTCTAGATAGCGAGTTTTTAAAGCCGGTACCTTGCTTTTCTCGAAAGTCATCTACCTGCGATGCCCTAGTCTCTTGCTGCACGGTCTGATTTCTGTCGCTAAGAAACTGCGCATTGGGATCCAAGTTTTCGTTCTTGGCTTTTTCGGTTTCTGCAATTTCAGGACGTTTCTTTTGCTGTGTCTTTTGCAGCGGGGGGAGTTTCGCTGTTTCTTCAGCTGAAAGCGACGTCACTTCTAAGGGCGCTCGATCGTCAAAATGTAATGGCTCCGCTTCTCGATTTGCGTGCCGCAAAATCAAGGAGTGTAGCAATAGCGACAAGAGCACGAAAGTCTCTGGTCGCCGCCAGTTGGAGCGCCAATTGTGAAGAAACCGCCTCAATTACCGCTCCGCTGCATAAGGGCTGTGGACACAAAAAGTCATTGCGTCTATTTCGGCAAAACTGGGCAGAAAGTTTACGCGTTGCAGGGATGGGTGTTTTCTCCAAAGAGTGTTTACGAAATCTCGAGAAAAGTTCGATAAGACAAGACGACACTTACGGAGTTTTTTCGATGCGTTTTGGATTGCTTATTATTATTGCCGCCCAAGCACATGCGACGCCCTCTTTGGTGCAGACGTTTTGTACTGAACTCGTGCTAGGAGCCCAGCAGGGCCTAGAGGTGGAACGAAGCGATTCCGCGTGGAGAAATTTTGTCACAACGCTGGAGAAGCTTCAGGTACGAGCACCGGTCGAAGACACTGCGTTACAACACTGCATTTTGGATAATCGCGACGATATGGAAAAGGGCGAATTCCTGCTTCAAGGGCGTCAAGCCCTTCGACGCTTGTCTGCCCAGGAACAACAAGCTGTCGTACGGGATCCCGTAGCTGACGCTGTTTTGGGGAGCGCTACTTTGCCCGGCTTTGGCGAGGTGCCGCTTCCGAATACGACGCGACGTGGTGATGAGCGCTCAGAAGCACGCACGGCGCAGCGTATCGAGCGGTATGGTGAGTTGTGGAAGTCATTTGTAAGTGACCTTCGAAAGACCATGACCGTAAGACGGCAGACCCTTAAAATGAAACTAAGTGGAAGTTAAGACGGTCCACCGAAAAGAGGAAATGTGAAGCCAACTTTGAGTAGCTTGCGTTTGTTTCCTGTTTTAGCCTTTGCCGCGCTTTTGTCCTGGCCGGTTATTGGAAAAAAAGAAGAGCCGCAGGCGAATCTTCTCTTCATGAAGGGAAGGCAGCTCGTATTGGAAGGCGAATACGAAAAGGCCATTCCTCTCTTAGAAAAAGCAATTGTCGGAGATCCAGAGAACGCTTTCATAAACCATCAGCTCAGTGAGCTTTATTTGCGCACGGGAAAATTAGAACGGGCGGAGGTATTAGCACGAAAGGCGCTGGAGAAAGATTCAGCCAACGTAGAGTACCTTGCGACCCTTGGTGGAATTCTTGCTGCGAACAGGAAGTTTGACGAAGCAAAAGAGCAGTACGCAAAAATTAACAGTCTCGATCCTGGAAATCAAAAAGCCGGACTTCTCATTGGAATTCTGGAGGCTGAGGCGGGAAATCTTGATGCTGGGGCGAAAACCCTCACCAAGGCCATCGAAGAGAGCGAAGAAAACTTCATGGCCTATTTCTATCGGGCCAAAATTTACTTGGAGATGGAAGAAATTGAGAAAGCGAAGGCCGACTTGGCTAAGTGTCAGAGCTTGCGTCCCGGCTTCGTGGAAGCGGGTACTGCGCTTGGACTGCTCTATGAAAAACTTGGTGAGTCAGATCAAGCAATAAAAGCGTACAGCCAAATTCGAGGAAATGGCCGCTTTCGCAAGCGCTTGGCCCAGCTTTACCTGCAGAACAATCAATTCGACAAAGCACTTTCCGAGCTCTTGGAATACGAACAAATTGAGTCGGACGACTATACGACTAAGGTGAAGATAGGTCTTTTGTTCTTCGAGCTTAAGAAGTTTGATGATGCTAAAGAGCGTTTCCTTACGATTTTAAAAGAGCAACCCGAGGCCGACAATGTTCGCTTTTACTTGGGCGCTGTTTATGAAGAGGTAAAGGATTGGACGGCAGCGCTTAAGAACTTTAGAAAAGTGACCAAGGACTCTAGCTTCTACAAAGAAGCAATGCTGCACATTGGTTTTATCCACCGGCAGCGAATGAAATACGATGAAGGCATCGCGTTCACTAAGCAGATCATCAAGGCCTCCCCCGAAATACCGGAGTTTTACGACATGCAGGCTTCTTTTCACGAGTCGAAGCGCGACTACAAAGAAGCTATGGCGGTGCTGGGAGAGGGACTTAAAAAGTTTCCGGCGGACGAAAAGCTTACCTACTTTCAAGGGGCGATTTACGAACGATTGGGCGATCGCGCTAAAGCCATCAACAGCATGAAAGGGATTTTGGAGAAAAACCCTCAAAATGCTCACGCCCTGAATTTCCTTGGCTATACGTACACCGAGTCAGGTCAGAACCTTGAAGAAGCAGAGGGGTACATTCGCAAAGCGCTCGAGCTTCGGCCTGAGGATGGCTTTATTGAGGACTCGTTGGGATGGGTCCTGTTTAAACAGGGGAAGGTCGAGCAAGCCCTGGAACGTTTAGAGCGTGCGATGAAGCTGCAGCCCGAGGAGTCGGTAATCTATGAACACCTGGGTGATATTTATTTCGACCAAAAGGCTTTCACAAAAGCGGCTGTAGCTTACCAAAAGGCCTACCAGCTGATTGCCTCAAGGGATAAAGACCAGGCAAAGAAGATACAAGAAAAGCTTGGAAAGATTCCGTCGGGTGCCGAAGTGGCTACCAAAGAAGCCCGCTAACTGCACTGAGAAAAATCCCCAAAGCGAAACAAGCAAGTCGTGGGATTTTTTCTTTGTTTTCTCGGTGTAGTTCTGGAAGTAGGTCACACGCTCCAATGTAAATAAAGCTCCCGGCAGACAGGGCGAGCAATGCGCCTGATAGTTCAGGTACGTTCTCATGGCGCAAAATTCCCAGCGACAAAGCCAAGCCGAGCGGTCCGGACAAAGACACCCCAATCACGAACAAAACAATTTGTCGTTTTGTTAGAGAAGCAAGTCGTAGAATCGATGTAAGTGCAAAGCCCGCTGGTATTTTATGGGAGAGCACAGCTACTAAGACTAGAGGTGCTAGTCCCGAGGCAAATAGTGTGGAACCTAGGGCGAAGCCTTCGAGCAGTCCGTGCACCGTTAGCCCCGCAAATGCGGCAATGCCTACTGTGTGGTAGTGGCACCCATGTTCCTCACAGGCGTGGACCATCACAAAGCGTTCCAGCACTAACAGCAAAACAAAGCCAGCCAAGAACCAGTACCCGAACTGTGGGTTTAGCTCGGCAGCTTCTGGGACCATGTGCAAAAAGGCCATCCCCAAAAGCAACCCAGCACCAAAACTTACCGTAAGCTTAAGGGGTTTTTCCCGGTGAGCGGCAATATTGAGCGGAAGCAGGCCTCCAATTAACGAGGCCAAAAAGATAAAGGTTCCGTAGGTTGCAGCAGCCATCATCATTGTAAGTTCACCATTATTTTGAGTTCACCAATTGATAATTCTCAATTTGCCGAAGGCGATTGTCTAAAGTGGCACCAGCAAAAAAGAGGCGCGTCAGTGGATCTGCCGAAGCAGGTGCACAAAGAAAAAGGTGTCGCGCGCCAAAAGGTACTCGGCAGGGGGTGCGGGCGGAGCCGTATTGCATTTTTCGCAGTGCCTCTGCAAGGCTGCGAGGATCTTTGGTAATGAGAAGGCATTTCGAATCGCCTTCTTCTTTGCTACGAGAACTTTGCAGAACCGCAGCCGGAAGCAGGGTTAGGGGGTAAAGCACGATTTGTTGAAAAACCCGCGCCAAAGCGAGGGATTCATTACGGCTGTTGGCTTTGCTCCTTGAGGGCAGAAGCAGAGAGTAGAGAAAATCAAAGAACCTAGCGAGCCAAGTTTGGTTAATAAGATCGCCAGTGGAAGCGTTGGTAAGCATTCGGGCAATAACGGCGGTAAGCTGAGCCCGATCTAATTGCTGGAGCATGCCCCGGGTGAAGAGCAAGTAAGTGTTGCTTGCTGTAAATCCGTAGAAGGCAACATTCAACTCCTGCGATTCCAGCACTCGAAGCGAGGGCATTGGTAATCGGAGTCGGCGACATAGTTCTTGGGTCACGGCATATTCAGCCGGTGCTTCCGCCCGGGTGAGGGAAACCGATTGCTGGTGAAGGGACAGGCCACCAGTCCCGTGCCATCGAAGTCCCAATAGTAAGAAGACGCCCGCTAAGGCTCCGCAGGCCAACCCTGGCAGTCCCCAAAGCAAAGCGGGAGGAAGGCAAAGACAGAAGGTTAAGTAGGTGGCAAACGCCAGCCAACGCAAACCTGCCATCGATTTCATGTGGGGGACCTTTCTCTTTGACACCAGCACCCAGTTTCGGATTTTATCCAATGGGTGTAGGAAAGGCCAGTATCAAGCCAATGTTCCAAAAGTCGTTAATGGAAGCGCCCATTGTATTTCGGGCAGAGCCGGTCACTCGTCAATCGATTCTTCGGTTTGTCGAAGCGACCCATTCCGAGCATTGCGCTGATAATCCGCTTACATTTCCCACGATATTTCGAACCACTGAGTTTCAGTGGTTAGAGCGGTTGAAAGTAGACCTGCGTGAGTTACTCCATACCGACCAGGAGTATGAATACCTAAGCCCCATTCAAGTGGGGGATGTCCCTACGGTGCATACTCGGATTTCCGACTATAAAGAGCGTAAAGGGATGCGTTTTGTGGTGTTGGAGTCTGAAGTGCGTTGTGCCGATCGGGTGGCGCTGATTGCGCGGTCTTCCTTTGTATTGCGTAGCACTTCTGAGGGGGTAACCCCATGAAGTGGCATGTCGGCCAAGCCTTGGCCATTTTGGCCAAACCAGCAATTACCCGGGAACAGCTTAAAGCCTATGCCGAGGCCTCCGGAGACGGAAACCCAATCCATCTTAAAGATGAGTTTGCTCAACAGGCAGGTTTTCCTTCAGTGATAGTTCACGGGATGCTTTCCATGGCTTTTCTAGGCGATCACTTACAGTTCAATTTCCCGGCGGCAGAGTATCGGGTGCTCAAGCTTAGGTCTCGTTTTCGAAAGGTCACCTTTCCGGGTGATACGCTCAGCTGCGAAGGCCGAATAAAGCGAATTGACGCCGACGGACGCCTCTTTGTCGTCTTGCAAACCCGCAATCAACGGGGCGAAATTACCACCGAGGGCGAAGCAGAAGTAACTGCTTTGTAGCTCTGGTCGGCCGAAGTCTGAAATAGCCTAGAAATCCAATAACGCATCGTGCTATACGGGCCGTGAGAGGTTCTTATGGCGCGTGGAAATAGGAAAAACCACCTTACCCTGATTCAAGGTGGGGCATCGGCACTAGGTCCGGTTTCTCGAATGGGCCTTTGGGATCGAGTGCCTCAGGTATCTAAAAGGCATGTCTACCTTTGGGTAGCGGCCAAAGTCGTGCTCATTGCTTCGCTAGTTTATTACTTCGCCTCTTGAGGTCCGCACAGTCGCGCCAAAACCTCAATGTAGGTGGCATGCTCAAGCGGTCGAAGGCGTGTTGTAAGGCTTTCGACGGTATCACTTGCTAAAATTTCCAGGGATTTTTGGCCTAAGATGGGTCCATCGTCCAGCTCTGGGGTAACTACGTGCACAGTACAGCCAGTCCGTTTTTCTCCGGCTTCCAGGGCCTGTTTTTGGGCGTTTAGCCCCTTGAAGTGTGGAAGGAGAGACGGATGGATATTGAGCACTTTCCCTTTCCAGCGTCCGACGATGCGTTCGCCTAAGAGAAGCAGGTAGCCCGCAAGGCAAATCCAATCCGGAGAAAAATTTTCAATTTCTCGCTCCAAAGCGAGTTCAAAGCTAGCCCGATCCCACTTTCCATCCGGACCCAGGAAGTTCGACTTTTCCAGTACACGACAGGGAATGGCCCGGTTTTTTGCAATCGATACGGCACCGGCAGTCGCACGGTTGGTGATAAGACCAACGACTGAGGCCTTTGGAATAGCGCCATTTTTAACGGCTTCTGCGATTGCTTCAAAATTACTGCCGCGCCCCGAGGCAAGTATGAGCAACCGAAACGGCTTCATTCCCAGCAGACTTCCGGTGCTGCCGAGGATGAGACGCCCTGGTCGATGGTGCCGGCCTTCCAACTAGGAATTGAATTCTTATTTGCATGATCCACAAGAGCCGTCGCGACATCATCGGGGCAGATTACCAACATTCCCACGCCGCAGTTGAAGGTCGACAACATTTTCTCCGTCGACAGTTCCGATGTTTCCTGAAGCCATTTAAAAAGCGGAGGAAAGTCCCATGCCTTCACTAAAGCGCGCGTTCCTGCCGGGATCACTCGCGGAAGATTTTCGAAAAGACCGCCACCGGTAATGTGAGCCGCAGCGTGTATGCGGTGGTTCCAGCTCTTCAAAAGGGGGACGTAAATGGTTGTCGGCCTAAGGAGGGCTTTTTTCCAAGTGCCTTCGTTGAAAGGTGTGTTGTCCTCAGGGCGCACACCGGCTTTTTCAATTAGCTTTCGCACTAGGGAAAAACCGTTTGAGTGAAGACCCGAAGAAGCTAGTGCTACGAGCGTATCTCCTACGCGCACCCTTTCAGGGCCCAGTAGCTCTTTGCGGTCGCCAACGCCAATGGAGAATCCGGCAAGGTCAAAGTCGTCTTCACGATACACTCCGGGCATTTCGGCCGTTTCGCCTCCTGCCAGTGAGCAATGGGAGAATTCACAGGCCCTTTGGATGCTTTTTAGTAGGGTCGTGAGGGTATCGGGGTCGAGAGTCCCGCAGGCGTAGTAGTCTAGAAACAGCAAAGGTTCTGCACCGGCGCAGAGTAAGTCGTTTACATTCATTGCAACGAGGTCTTGCCCAAGGTCTTCAATGTGCTTCCAATCAGAGGCCAGCTTGGCTTTGGTTCCTACTCCGTCGCAGCAGGTGACCAGAATGGGGTCCTCGAACTTGGCCAGGAGCCCTTTAAGGGAGTAGCAAGCAGCAAAAGGTCCGATTCCGCTTAAGAGCGCGGGATCCTTGGGTCTTTGCTTGAGAAATTTTCCAAAGTCCTGGAGCGTTCGTGCGGCCTTTTCGGGGTCGACCCCCGACTGTTGGTAGGTAATGGGCGGCAAAGCGGTCTCCTCTTTCTTGCTAATGGGCCGGAATCTTACACGCCGCTAGGTCAAAGTCCAAGATTTCAATCCTTTAGCCCAAGCGCACGGAACCTTTTTACTTGACGCGGAGGGCGGGTATTTCTAGATTGCACGCTTTACGGAGACTACCGTGCAGAACCAGATTATTGATCAGATCAACAAAAGCCAGGAACAAAAGCGTCGGGACTTCCAAGTGGGAGACCGAGTGAGCGTTTCCGTCCGCCTGAAAGAAGGCGATAAAGAACGTGTTCAGGTTTTCCGAGGCGTGGTGATTCTGAAGCAGCCAAAATCTGGCCGCGGTCCGGGTGCCACCTTTACCGTCCGAAAAATTTCGGCTGGTGTAGGCGTCGAGAGAATTTTCCCAATCCACTCCCCAATTCTTGAAAAAATTGAAGTGGAATCCTCCGCCGATGTTCGCCGGTCGCGCTTGTATTTCTTGCGCAACCTCACGGGCAAAAAGGCTCGCTTGAAAGAAAAAGAACGTTTTGGCGATGCGATTTCCGCCACTGGCTCGACCTTGCCTCCTGCTGAAGAAGTGCAGGTTGCTGACGTCGTAGTCGAAGAAACCAAGTAAATTTCTCTACTCGAGCTGATTCCAACTTGTCCGACAAAACCCAGTTTGAGCAACAGTGTATCCAAAGTGGGCACTGCTTTGTCGCTGGCGTTGATGAAGTGGGCATGGGTTGCCTTGCTGGCCCCGTCGTTGCCGCTGCGGTGGTGTTGAATCTCACCGATATTCCCGAAGGAATCGACGATTCGAAGAAACTCAGTAGTAAGCGGCGCGAGACTTTAGATTTGGAAATTCGCCAGCGCGCCGTTTGTTTTTCTATTGCACACGCGACTGTCGAAGAAATCGATGAGTTGAATATCTTCCACGCTGCAAAGCTCGCAATGGTACGAGCGGTTCAGGGCTTGCCCCAGCTACCAGATTTCTTGTTGATCGACGGCAAGTTTCCTATCCCACTACAAGTGAAACAAAAATGCGTCGTAAAGGGAGACCAATTATCGGTCTCTATTGGTGCTGCTTCCATTCTGGCTAAGGTACATCGTGACGCTTGGATGAAGGAATTCGATAGGAGTTTTCCTGGCTACGAGTTTGCATCGCACAAGGGGTATGGAAGCGTCGTACATCGAAAAGCTTTGGAGAAACTCGGGCGCTCGCCCATCCACCGCAAAACTTTCTCGTGGACACCTGTTTGAAAATTTCGCGATAGAAATTGCGAAGCAGAAAAACTACCAGCTCGTTGCTCGCAATTTTCGTTGGCATCGATTGGAAGGCGATTTGCTTTTGTGGTGCGCAAGCGAGAAGCGCTACTACTTGTGGGAAGTGCGGGGCCGGTCGTCTAAGTCGGGATTTCGGCCGTCTCTAGCCCTATCCCCCACAAAGCTACAAAACTTACGGCGTCTGGCGAGAATGCTTCAGCAGCAGACTCCCTGCCTGGTCCGTTTAGAGCTCTTCGAGGTGATCGGCTGCCCGCCCGATTCTCATTGGAAGGTCTATCAGATTGAGGCGTGAAGTGGTCTAACGCGCTTGCCTTGCCATAGACACTCCAAGACGAAGCGTTTAAGCTCTTGAATATTGCTTTGAACTTTGCGGGAAACTGATTCGAAAACGACTATTCGAGCATGCCGCGACAAACCTTCTTTTACAAAAATTGAAAGCATGATTGGCTACGATGAGCTTCAAAAGAAAGTTATCGTAGAACATGTTCGCGCCCATTTTCCCAAGGCGGCCATTTCGGCGTTCGGATCCCGAGTAACCGGCAAACATCGTGTAGACTCCGACCTCGATCTACTCATCACTTCCCACGAGCCTAAGAGTTTTTCAAAGCAAGGCCAGCTTCGTGATGCGATGGAAAATGATTCGAGGCTTCCGTTTCGGGTCGATGCCGTGTTTGCGGATCAAATCTCACCCGACTTTTTGGCGACGATTCAGGCGCACTTGGTTTCTTGGGACTAAGCGCTATTGGGGATTTAGACGTAGTTCCTGCATTAAGCGGTTGCACTCTTCTGGATGACGGGCAGAGAAGTCTCGAAGTGCGGAATCGGTGGGGGTCTTGCCCTGGCTCAGGTAGTGGCCAATGAGTCTTTCGGCGGTTTGAGTTTTGGCTGGTGTAAGAGTTGAATCGTTTAACTGGGAAAGGCGTTCCTCGTTTGATGCCCTGTCTCTATGTGCCTTTGCCAATTTTCTCAGTGCTTCTAGGGAATGAACGCCCTTAATTTCATCTATCCCTAGGCTTAGTGCACCCACGGTATTTTCTCTAAATAAGGTGGCGATATCCGTTTGGCCAAGGCCTTGGCTTTTTAGCGTGGCAAATAAGCTATTGAGTTTTTCAGCGCTGGTGCGAGCGAACCCCAGGAGGTCTTTTTTCATTCGTTCTGAGATTTCCTGGTGGTTGAGGTAGGGGTGGTTGGGATCATTTTTGTTCAGGAGGGTATCAATAACGCCCTGAAGTTTTTCGGCATTAGTGAGAGCGAACCCCAGGAGGTCTTTTTTCATTCGTTCTGAGATTTC
>CAZTRP010000001.1:0-183470 GCA_964616705.1 uncultured Pseudobdellovibrionaceae bacterium | reverse complement strand
GTGGGTGAGGTAGGGGTGAGTGGGATCATTCTTATTCAAGAGGGTATCGATAACGCCCTGAAGTTTTTCAGCATCAGTGCGAGCGAACCCCAGGAGGTCTTTTTTCATTCGTTCTGAGATTTCCTGGTGGACGAGGTAGGGGTGAGTGGGATCATTCTTATTCAAGAGGGTATCAATAACGCCCTGAAGTTTTTCGGCATTGGTGTGAGCGAACCCCTGGAGGTCTTTTTTCATTCGTTCTGAGATTTCTTCGTGGGTGAGGTAGGGGTGAGTGGGATCATTCTTATTCAAGAGGGTATCGATAACGCCCTGAAGTTTTTCGGCATTGGTGTCAGCAAATCCTCGCAGGTCTTTTCTCATTCTTTCTGAGATTTCTTCGTGGTTGAGGTAGGCGGGTCCGGGACCATTCTTATTCAAGAGGGTATCAATAACGCCTTGAAGTTTTTCAGCATTGGTGCCGGAGAACCCCAGGAGGTCTTTTTTCATTCGTTCTGAGATTTCTTCGTGGGTGAGGTAGGGGTGGTTGGGATCGTGCTTGTTCAGGAGGGTATCAATAACGCCCTGAAGTTTTTCGGCATTGGTGTGAGCGAACCCCAGGAGGTCTTTTTTCATTCGTTCTGAGATTTCTTCGTGGGTGAGGTAGGCAGGTCCAGGGCCATTTTTATTCAAGAGGGTATCAATAACGCCCTGAAGTTTTTTAGCATCAGTGCGAGCGAACCCCTGGAGGTCTTTTCTCATTCGTTCTGAGATTTCCTGGTCGTTGAGGTAGGCGGGTCCGGGACCATTCTCATTCAAGAGGGTATCAATAACGCCCCGTAGCTTTGTTGGATTTGTCCCACTGAACCCACTCAGGGATTTTGCCAGCCGTTCATCTACGCCCGCTTTTCCAAGGAACGTTTCATAGAAGGCAATAATTCCGGCTAGGTTCTGATCTAGTTTGGAGAAGTCTGTCAGCCCCTTGGTAATCCGAAGAACTGTGCGGTCTTTTCCTATCCGGCCTTCTAGGAGCGTCAGGATAGCGTCCACCGATTCAAGCTTGCTTGGAGGGATGTACTTGCGGATTTGCGCCTTGAACCTCTCTGTGGGATTCCCCGTATAGTTTGTGAGCCGCTCGACGACCGATTCGGGGGCTGTATCCCCCGCAAAGGAAGTGGCGCAGAGCGTAGTAAGGCAAAGCGGCATCCAAACGGCGAGGCCGAGTCGGGCTAGATAATTGAGATTCCGCAGATGCAGAGGGAATACCCCTATGGAATGGCTAGTGTCCAAACTAGTTGGCGATGGCCTTCTTGCGCCGAACCGGCTTGATCATCCCAGCTTCGCCCAACTGGAAACTTGCTAGAGCCTGGTCCTCAGCGTCGAAGATTTGGAACGGGTTTCGTGCCGTTTGGTACGCTTTGAACATCTTCAGAAACTCCGAAGACAAGTGGCACATTTTGGGTTTTGCGGTCAGAGAGTTGAGCTTTTTGATGACTTTGATGAACTGGCTAATTCCGCTGGAGCCGACAAAGCGGAGTTTCGAAAAATTGAAAACTACCTGGCTCGTATTGGCCTTTTGCAGCAGATCTGCCGCCGTTTCATAGAAAAGTAGGGTGGCTTCGAAGTCTAGATGCCCTTCGAGGTCGATAATCGTGGTCTCACCTTCGCGGCGTGTGTGCATTTTCATGGATTTTCTCCCCTTACGGCTAGGCTTTTATTATAGCTTAAGTATGGACCAATCAGAACTCTACGTCGTTGCCACGCCGCTCGGAAACCGTCTGGACATCACGCTTCGCGCCATAGAATGCCTTAAGAAGGTGAAATGGGTGTTTGCTGAAGACACGCGCGAGACGCACAAACTCTTTGAACTGTGCGGGATTTCGGCCGAGGGCAAGAAGTTTCACTCCTATGCGAGCCACAACTTGAAGCAGGCAACGCAGTATGCCGCTGAAATTCTGAAAAGTGGGGAATCCATTGCCCTGGTTTGCGACCGAGGCACTCCGGGAATTTCCGACCCCGGAGCTCTACTGGTTGCCGCTGCAAGAGAAAGCGGTGTGAAAGTAGTGCCGTTGCCGGGCCCATCCGCAGTGGCGGCTTTGGTTTCGGTGTGTGGGCTAGAGAAGAACGAGTTTCTGTTTCTGGGTTTTCTTCCAAAGGAAAACAAACCTCGCGAGCAGGTATTCGATCGAATTCGAAAGCTCGGTGCGCCCGCTTGCTTCTACGAATCTCCGCGTCGAGTGCGGCAAACCTTTGAAGACCTTAAGGCCGCATTTCCTAATGGGTCGCTTTTCTTCGGGCGAGAAATAACAAAAATGTACGAGCAGTTTGAGTGGCTGAATCTGTCTACAGCGAACGCTGAAATGCTGCCTGAGTTGGGTGAGTACGTACTGATGGTCTTGCCCGGTGAAACGACCGCTGGTCCTGAGGCCTGGGAAGATGAAGTCAGGCTCCGCATGGCGAGTGATAAAGAATGGGCCAAGTCGGTAGGGGCCCGCTTCGGAATCGCTTCGCGCGATGTTTACAATGCTTTGCAGCGGCTTAGAGGTGGAACGAAGGATTGAACCTACGGCATGTGCAATGCGTAGTGCTTTGTACAGAAAAGTACGTAGAATTTTGCGTGGTATTTCGTGCTTAGGGTGTAGCGCCCGACCTTCTTAAAACTGGAGAACCGCAATGAAAGACTTCGCGTTCAAAAACTTTGCTGTGATACTCACGGCCGCCGTTGTTTTCACAAGTCCAAGTGTCTCTTTGGGTGATGACCAAGATGAAACTTGGTCCGTATCCGACGTTAAAAGTATGACGCTTCGAGCGGATGGAAAATACGACGTAGTTTGTGAGAATGGCACGAAGGAAGTGGTTACGGCCCGCCAGATTTCCGATGATGAAGTTTGCGGTGGTGCCGCTCCAGTTCCCGGGCCAGAGGTTTCGGCCGTGTACTCCCGCCCGGAGGGAGGTTTCTTTGTCCTTTGCAAGAACAAGACATGGGAGATAGCAACGGCGCAGATGATTCAGCACGGTAAGGTTTGCGGCCTTGTAGATGATTGGTTTAATTTTGTAAGCGTCAAGCCCGGGAGCTTTGCGATGGGAAGCCCGGATGGTGAATTGGACCGTAGGAAAAATGAAGGACAGCGGACGGTAACCCTTACGAAGGGGTTTGAAATTCAGACGACCGAAGTAACCCAAAGCGTTTGGATAAAAGTAATGAAAATGAACCCTTCGATTTTGAAGGGAGCCAATCGCCCGGTTGAAAATGTTACTTGGGACCAGGTGAATGAATTCATCAAAAACCTAAACGACCAATATCCTCTACGCGGATATCGCTATGATTTGCCCACGGAAGCACAATGGGAATACGCAGCACGTGGCGGAAATGTGGGGTCCGTTAGCGATATGCAGACCCGTTTTTTCTTTGGAAATGACGAAAGTAAACTCGGCGGCTTTGCATGGTTTTCTGGTAACGCGCGCGAGACCCAACCAGTTGCAACCCGAGCAAAGAATGCGTTGGGGCTTTACGATATGGCTGGAAACGTAAGTGAATTGGTGAAGGACGCATACACGGCAACGCCTTCGACTTTGCCCACAACTGATCCATTACACAGCGCTTCCTCCAATGAGCGGGTTATCCGGGGCGGCAGCTGGCGCCTCCCCGTACTTTGCCAGCGTTCGGCCTGGCGCGGGTACCGCACCATCGACCGGGAGCAGGGCTACAGTGTTGGTTTCCGCTTGGTGAAGGTTCCTGAGTAGAGCCAGGTAGTTTTACTCGCACTGCCTTCGTATTTTCTCGGAGTAGGCGGGATGCTACCAGCTCCCGCCTACTCGTTTTTAATGCCGCGGCACGTAATCAAGCCTTAGCCTTTCCAGGCCGATACGATCCATGTGAAACCACGAAAACTTTCTAAGGGTTTGTGTTTGGTTTTGGCGATGTTCTGTGAACTTACATACGCTGGGTCAGGCTCTATTCTGCATGCCTCTCGCAGATTGCGTATGTCGGTCACCGAGCCGCTTCCCGCGAAAGACTTCTACCTTAATCTGGGGGCGCGCGATGGCCTGCGCGTGGGCGACAAGCTTACGGTGCAGCGCACCGTTGCCGTGCGAGATCTTTACCAAGATGGCAAGGTGCACCTTATTCCGGTTCTTTTGGGTAGTTTGCAAATCATTGCAGTGGGGCAAACTGCGGCCATTGGACGCGAGGAGTCAATGACGCCTGCGGCCAGTTTACCTGGCTTTCAGCATATGGGATTTCAAGTGGGGGATGAAGTTTTGGCCAAAACAGATTTGCCTTTACCTTCTCCTGCTCCGTAAAATTAAAAGACACAGGATGCAGAACACACTACTTCTGAACGCCAGTTACGAGCCGCTCCGAATCATTGGTTGGCAGCGTGCTTTTGTACTTTTGTTTCAGGGTAAGGTAGAGCTGCTCGAACAGTATGGGTTTTGCGTCCATAGCGTTGACCGAGAATTCCCCGTACCTGCTGTAGTTCGCCTCAATCGGTGGGTAAACCTAAAGCGCAGCAGTTCAGTCATACGGTTTTCACGCGCAAACGTTTACCTTCGCGATGACCACCGCTGCCAATATTGCTACCAAAAATTCGGTGACAGAGAGCTCACCCTGGATCACGTGCTTCCAGTCGTTCGTGGCGGGAAAAAAACTTGGGAGAATATTGTTGCGGCCTGTATTCGGTGCAATCAAAGAAAGGGCGATCGGCGCCCTGAAGAAATGGGTATGAAGCTTTTGCGCTTCCCCCAAGTGCCGAAGCTTCTTCCGGGCATGGGCGTGACCGTGCGCTCGACCGAAAACCCGGAGCTTTGGGAGCCCTACCTTGATGGGGCTTGGCCCACGTTGAGTTCCCCCACCTAAGCCAAGTTAGTCAGCAGACTTTTGATTTTCTCTTTTGGTTGATTGCCTACGAGCTCGTTCACTTTCTTTCCTTCTTGAAAGAGAATGAGAGTGGGAATGCCGCGAATGCCGAATTTCTGAGCAATAGCTCTGGCTTCATCCACGTTTACCTTCGCAAAACGGACTTTGCCTTGAAACTCTTCAGCCAACTCTTCGATAACCGGTGCTAGAGCACGGCAAGGCATGCACCACTCTGCCCAAAAATCGACCAGAATCGGGCCGCCGTTTTTCTCAACGCTGTCACTAAAATTTGTTTCGTTTAAGTGGGTAACTAAATTTCCCATGAGCTCCCTCTGCGCTAAATAAGCTTTTTTAGAACGTTATGTCCGGCCGTGGTGCCTTTCAAGCCTCTTTTTTTTAGCTGCCTTTAAGCACCCACTCTCGACTCTGCTCTTTCGAAAGAAGGATCAGAACGAGGCTTGTGGATAAAAGAATCATCACAAAAGCGAGGCCATTGATCTCGGGCGTAATTCCAATGCGCATGAGCGAATATATCTTTAAAGGCAAAGTGGTAACTCCGGCTCCGCTGGTGAAAAAGGAGATCAGGAAGTCATCAAATGAAATAGTGAAAGCTAAGAGCCATCCGCCAAATATTCCAGGCAGAATGTTGGGGAAAGTGACCCGCCAAAAAATCTCACCGGGCTTTGCTCCCAGGTCTTGAGCGGCTTCAGCGAGTTGGGGATCTAACTTGCGCAGCTGTTCCACCATTATGAAATAGACAAAGCTTGCTGAAAAGCTCGCATGCGCAATAACGATAGTGAACATGCCCAGTTCCACGCGGATCAACAGAAAGAAGAGCAGCAGAGAAAGACCCGTAATCACTTCGGGGAGCAAAATGGGAAGCATGATGAGTGTTTGCAGAAAGGTGGGAAGTTTTCCGCCTAGCGGATTTAAGCCTACCGCCCCCAATGTGCCTAACACCACCGACAGACAAGCCGACAAAAGCGCGATTTGTAGGCTATTGAAAAGCGGTTCCCAAAGAGCTGGCTCGTGAAAGAGCAAGAGAATCCACTTCAACGTAAAGCCACTGGACCACTCGTTCGGATTCACCAGAAACGTCTGCAGGAGCAAATAGGCCAAGGGAATATACAGCAACCCAATCACGGCGAAGAAAACGGCGGTCACCGCGCGATTTGGACGTCGTACAGGAGTGCTCACTTCGACCACCGACTAAGAAAGTAGAGGGTAAACAAAAGCAGAGACGATAATAGACCCGCTAATGCCGATCCGAACGGCCAGTCTTGCATTGTGAAGAACTGGCTCACCATCACGTTGCCCAGGAAAACCTCTTTCGCACCACCCAACAGGTCGGGGATAACGTATTCGCCCAACATGGGAATAAATACAAAGAGACAGCCTATAAAGATGCCTTGCTTCACATTGGGGAGGATGACCTTCCAAAACGTTTGGTAGCGAGTAGCCCCAAGGTCGGACGACGCCTCGAGTAGGCTTGGGTCGAGTTTTTCTAGCGCCGAAAAGATTGGGACCACTAGGAAGGGCAAGTAGTTATAAACAAGCCCGAGGTAAACACCCAACCGGGTATAAAGAATGCGCAATGGTTCTTGGGTGACTCCGAGTTGCATGAGGAGCTGGTTGAGAAGGCCATGGTTGCCAAGGACCGAAACCAGCGCATACACCCGCAAGATGAAGTTTGTCCAAAAAGGGATGAAAAGCAGCACAAGGCCGATTTGCCGCTGAGTCCCCTGGGCACGGGCCAAGTAATAGGCCATGGGGAAGCCCAGCACCAAACAACCAAATGTTGCTGTGGCAGCAAGGCCTACGGTTTTCCATAGTACTTTGGCGTACAGCCACTGGAAGCAGCGTTGGTAATTCGCAAAGGTCCACTGAAGCTCAATGGCTCCGATGTCTGAGCGGGACAGAAAGCTCATGCACAGAATAATGAAAAAGGGCGCTAACGTCAGCGTGACTAACCAGCCTACGAAAAACCAAGCCCCTAGAGGGAGTTTTGGGAGCGCTCGAATGGAAAGTCGCGAAGTAATGGTCAGGCTATTCATTGAATTGTGGGTGGACTACTCGGTTGCAGCGCAATGGCGTCTTCTGCTTTCCAGCTAAGGTAGACTTTATCTCCAATATTGAGGCTCTTCTTTTTCGAACGCTCAAGCTCTTGTTCAAAAACTTTGAAGGTATTGCCCTTCAGTCTGATGCTGTATTCGGTTCTGGAGCCCAAGTAGCAAAGGTCTTGGATTTGGCCCTCAAGCAAGTTTTCCTGAGTGTTCGAGCGCTGGCGGAGTAGCCGCATTTTCTCAGGCCGCAAAATGATGGAAATCTGCTTCTCTGGGGCGGATCCATTTTTGCGAATGCGGAAGCTTCCGACGTTCGAAGCTAGAGAGAACTGGTCTCCTTCTTCCCCGATAATCTCTCCCTGAATCTCATTCACAGGACCAATAAACCGGGCCACAAATGAGCAAGAAGGGTCTTCGTAGATGGCTTTAGGAGTGCCGACCTGGAGGCACTTGCCATCTTTCAGCACGGCCATTCGGTCCGAGAGTTGGAGGGCTTCTTCCTGGTCGTGGGTGACCAAGATGAAAGTGGAGCCCACTTTACGGCAGAGTGCCTTAAGCTCTTCGCGCATTTTCATGCGTAGGTCAGGATCGAGAGCTGAAAGGGGCTCATCTAGCAAAAGCACCTCTGGTTCGTTGACCAGAGCTCTGGCCAACGCGACTCGCTGAGATTGGCCACCGCTAAGTTGGTGGATGCGACGGTCGCGAAGGTGCTCAATTTCGACTAGGCGAAGAGCTGAAAGGACTTTTTCTTGGACTGTCGCAGAAGGCATGCGTTTAAGGCGCAGGCTGAAGGCAACATTTTCAAAAACGCTTAAGTGCGGGAAAAGCGCGTAGCGCTGAAAAACGGTGTGCGTGCTGCGCTGGTGCGGCGCAAGACGGGTAATCTCTTTTTCGTTCAGGAAGATTTGCCCACTGGTGGGGGTTTCGAAGCCGCCAATGAGGCGCAAAACTGTAGTCTTTCCGCAGCCGCTGGGGCCGAGAAGGGAGAAAAACTCTCCCTTTGCGATAGAGAGCGACAGGGGCTGAAGGACAAATTCCCCGAAGTCTTTAGATATGCCAGAAAGTTCAAGTAACATGCGATGGAAAGTAAAAGAAGCGAGCCCCCGCTACAATAGAAAATAACGATTTTTTAAAGAAAATTCTGCTCTAGGCCTCAACCGGGTCTAGCTCGATTTCATTTCGGTCCAGAGTCTGTTCATCAGCTGCAGACTTGGACCTTGCAGATCCTCGAGGAAACGAAAACGTTTGCGCTCTGACTCCGAAGGGTAAAGCCGCGGGTCCGTTTGCTCCTCGGGTTTTAGTTTCAGCCAAGCGGCGTGGTTGGGGGTTCCCAAACCATTCATTCGAGTGGCTTCCACCGCGTTGTCGGCATCGAGGAAGAAATTGATGAAAGCATGTGCTTCGGCAATGTGGGCAGCGCCCTTTGGAATGGCCAAGTTGTCAGTCCAGGTAATTGCCCCTTCCTTCGGGAAGTAGAACTTGAAGGCTGGATTCTGGGCCGCAGTTTGGGTGGCGTGATTGGTAAATCCATGGGCAATGTGGATTTCGCTCTTGAGAAGCAAGGGAACGGGCTCGGATGAGAACATCGAAACCGACTTCTTCACCTGCAGGAGCTCACGCCCTATTTCGGTCAGCACTTGGGGATTTCGCTCGTTGGGGTCTTTCCCCTTCCAAAACAGGCACGCGGCAAATACTTCGCGCATGTCGTCTAACAGCGCTGTTTGTTGCGGCTTGGGGGACTGAAGCAACAAAGACCAGCTGACGTCGCCCGCCGGTACTTTTACCTCATCGGTGTTTACGACAATTCCCGTGTGGCCGCGCGTGAACGGCACCGAGTACTTGAGTCCCTTGTCGTAAGAGGCCACAAACGACTCTTTGTCTAGGTTGTGCAGGTTGGGGAGCTGGGCTTGGTCGAGCGGATGGAGCATGTCTCGACTGACCATGCGGCTTACCATATAGTCCGAGGGAAGGACCACATCATAGCCACTCGCACCGGCCACCATCTTCGCAAACAACTCCTCGTTGCTTGAGAAGTAGTTGATCTCCACGCTAAGGCCATTGGCCTTTGCGAAGCGCTCCACAGGCTCTTGCGGAAAGTAGCTACTCCAAGAATAAACTCGGAGCTTCTTGCTAGAGCTGCCTTTTTGTTTCACGAAGAGCAGGCCACCGATGAGAGCAGCCGCCAATACCCCAACCACCAAGCTTCGAGATGTCGTCACCGATTACCTATTCCTGAACCAAGAAGTTCTTAAACTGCCATGCATCCTGTAGGTCGAGATCTGGCTGTGTGTATCCTTCAAAGAAGTTCTTCAGGCTCTTCAATGGAGTCCAGTCAGAGGGAGTCGAAATGAACTCGCCTAAGTAAGGATTTGCGATTTCAAGGATGTAGTCGTGTGGCAAGTCATCTGGGACGCAAACGCCCTTTTTCGGGTTCTCTATCATCCACAAGGTTGCGGCCACCACCGAAATGGCGACTTGAAGGGTCGTGGCGTTTTGGTGTGGCACCAGCCGACGAGACTCTTCAATGCTCAAACGGCTACCAACCCACCAGGACTGGTAGGGGTGGCCCATGATGAGGGCGCCCAAGGTATCTTCGCCCTGAGTGATTTCGTCGTTTAGGATACGGTTGGTGCTTTGAAGTTCGTAGTTTCGGCCTCGCAGCTCATTGAGCGATGCAATAGCTGCATTGGAGGGGCAGTAAGCGTAGTGCACGGTTGGGCGGTAGACCGCTTCTCCCTCTTCCCAGACAGTCAAGCTATCGGAAATGGTAAAGGCTTCTCCGTGGCGTACTACCATGCCGCGGATTTCGTGGCCTGGGATCCAAGAGCGCACCCAGGTGTTCATTCCCATTTTTGCCAAGCAAATCTGGTTTTGTGGGCCGTTTTCGTGGCGGTATGCAAGCGCGGGAAGCTGCTTTTCGTGAGTTCCCCAGCCCATTTCAGCCGTGGCAATCCCTTCTTCGCGGAAACCTTCGACGCTCCAGGTATTCACGAATTCATCCACTTTTTTTGGCACATTCGAAATCTGGGTGTCCCATTCACTGCAGTGAATGACCTTCACTCCTAAGTTCTGTGCCAAGCGGTTAAAGGCGCGGTCTTTTGCGGCCTGTTGTACCGCTTCTCGCTGTGCGCCCTCAAACCTGCCCTCTGCAAGGGCTCGGTCTGCAATCGCCAATAGACCGTGTTTGGTCCAGTGCGACACCAAACCTGGGTTAGCGCCGTGCTCTAGCACCGCAGTGACCCCTTGGTCGCGCCAACGCGATTTCATAGCCCGAAGCTTCATATGGCGCCAGTAAAGCGTTCGCTCAGTGGGGTGGGCAGTTTCCATACCACGGTAGGGGTCCCAAACTTCCACCGAGGTGTTCAGGTACATTACGCCTCGATCGTGGCACCATTGAATGATTTCGCAGGCGTCGATGTTCCAAGCCAAGTCGATAAGGACATCGCCTTCGCCGACGTGTTTGCCGAGCAGTTCGCCCATGTTTTCTTCGGTCACGCGGTCTTGAACGAATTTAACGCCCTGATCCGTGAAAGGTTTAAGCAGGGCCGAGCGGTCCTCAAAATCCATGACGGTCACATCGGCATGGGCGACCTTCAGGTGCTTAAAAATCAAGGGTAAAGCACATTGGGCAACCGAGCCGTAGCCAAGGAAAAGGACCTTACGATTAAATTCAACCATTCGCGCACTCCCGAAAAACAGACAGTTCAATAAGACTCGCGAACCTAGACGATTGGCGGCTCTTCGGCAATATCAACTTGGTCTCTGGTTTCCCTTTATTTGCCGGTTTATACTGTTAAATACAAAGTCAGGATGTTCCCCTTTTTCGGGTTAAATAATATGACACGACAAGCTACGGTTATAGCGGTTTTCCTCTTCCTCATTTGCTCACTTGTTGCCAGGGCAGATTCTTTGTCGCTCGACGGCTACCTCGGGCAGGTCCAGAACAAACACACCGGCGTCCAGAGTGCGGCACTGGTAGCAGAGGCTACAGGTGAGCGGACAGGCGAGAGTTCTTTGCCCCTAGCATGGAGCCTGAACGCTGGAGTCGAACAGCGCAACGACTTCAGACGCCCCATCGGGGTTCAATTTCAGAATATCTCCACAGTTTACTCACTCGGCATTTCGAAAATGACGAGTTTTGGTCTTTCCGGAAAAGTGGGCCTGACGGTTCAGCCGCTTACGTTTGTAAACGTGAACCCGACATTTGCCAGCTTTTTGCCTTTCACCTCCTATTTTGACGTGGCGACCACCGTCGAGTTGTCTCAATCGCTTTGGCGCAATGGATTCGGCCGAAGCACCCGCGCTCAGCGCGATGTAGATGAAGCACAAGCCCGCGCTGGCCATTTTCGTAGCTCCTATGCGACCCGCCAAATCCTGGCTCAGGCCGAAACAACGTATTGGCAGGCTTCCAGTTTTCAAGAAGCCCTGCGGATTCAGAAAGAGAACCTGGCTCGGGCTGAGAAAATGGTGGCATGGTCAAAGAGCAAGCTGGCCCTGGATCTTGCAGACAAAGCGGACCTCTTACAGGCTCAAAGCTCGCTTCGCCTGCGTGAGCTGGACCTTGCTCAAGCTACTAGCGACTTTCGAAGTGCCTGCCGGCAGTTCAATTCCCTGAGGGGAATTGATTCCGACGAACTCTCGGAAACCTTAGCTAGCGTGTATGTGGAGAATATCGATGCGCTATCGGCACCGGCCCGTGCTGAAGTACGAGAGGACGTTGCCGCCGCAATAGAAGATTCGAAAGTGGCCTACGGGAATGCGCGCCTGGGGGCGGAGAGAAACAAGCCGAGTTTGGATGCTTATGTCAGCTATTCTGTGACGGGCCGAGATGGGACTTTGAGTGGCGCAATGGGGTTTATGGGGCAGGCGACTTACCCGCTCGGAGTGGTAGGCGTGAGATTTGCTACCCCTTTGCACTTTGGTCTCATCTCCGACAACAACGAAGCCTATATAAAGGAACAAAAAGCCGCCGATCTGAATCAAGCGCGCAAGCAGTTTGAACAGGAAAATGATTGGAAGGAACTCGTTCACAAGTTGGAGGAGGGCAAGCAAAAGCTTCGTCTTGCACGGGAACTGGAAAAAGCCCAGAGCGACAAGTACGCCTACGAGCGAGGCCGGCTAAAAAGTGCAAAGACCATGCTCTTTCAGGTGCTGATGTTTGAACAAGATTACGGATTGGCCCAACTCAATCGATTACAAAAAGAAGTCGAAGTCCGAGGCATCCTTACTCAAATGAAGCTGTTCGGAGGAAAAACGTGAATTTAGCTAACCTATCGATCAAACGCCCCATTTTTATTACCTGCATCGTGATTCTAAGTTTGGCGATGGGGATATTTTCTCTCCTCAAGCTGCCCGTCGATCTTTTTCCCAACATTACCTTTCCCGTTATTACGGTGACGACCACCTACCGCGGCGCAGGCCCAGAGGAAGTGGAAACCCTGATTTCAAAGCCTTTGGAGGAAGAGCTCAGCTCTCTCGGAGGGCTTAAGCGACTTAAGTCCATCAATAGAGAAGGCGTGGGTATTGTTGTTGCCGAATTCTCACTGGAGACTGACGTAAAGTACGCCGAGCAGCAGGTTCGAGATCGTGTTTCGAGTGCCCGTCGTAAGTTTCCCACTACTGGCGTAGATGAGTCGATTATCAAGCGCATCGACCCTGCCGATCAACCGGTGGTGGTTGTAGCTTTGAGCGCCGATCTTTCTGCCGCTGATATCTTTGAACTTGCCGACAAGAAGATCCGCACCAAGTTTGAGCAAATTCCTAGCATTGGTCAGGTAGACATCGTTGGTGGAAGAAAGCGCGAAATTCAGGTTCAGCTGGATAGGAAGAAACTCAAAGACCGAGAACTTTCAGTAAACGGCATTTCTGCTCGCATTGCATCGGCCGGGCAGAACGTTCCGGTGGGGAAGGTTCAGCAAGGTAAAGAAGAAGTGGTTATTCGTACCGTAGCGGAGTTTCACGAGCTCACGGCGATTGAAAATGCGATTGTGAACTTCGTTGGTAACGAAAATGCGGTTACCGTCAAAGATGTCGGGCGCGTAGTAGATGGTCTAGAAGATGAAAAGTCCCGAGCCTTTTACAACGGCCGCTCCACCGTTCTATTGCAAGTTTACCGGCAGTCGGGTGCCAACACCATCAAAGCGGTCGATCGAGTTCATAAGGTTTGCGACTCTTTGAATACTGCGTTGGCCAACGAAAAGGGCAAGCCCCAGTTAGAGATTGTCCGCGATGGAGCTAAGCCAATTCGCGCAAACGTGACCGACGTAGAAGAATCGATTGGGTTCGGTATCGTACTGACCATCATTGTGGTGTTCTTCTTTTTGGGAAGCTTTCGATCCACGCTCATCACCGGGATGGCACTGCCAAACTCGCTCATAGGCGCATTCATCCTAATGGCGGTGGCAGGTTTTTCCGTGAATATTATGACGCTACTCGCTTTGAGTTTGGCGGTAGGGTTGTTAATCGATGATGCCATTGTGGTTCGCGAAAATATCTTTCGCCATTTAGAAATGGGCAAGGGATCGATTCAAGCTGCTCTCGACGGCACCCAGGAGGTGACGCTTGCGGTTATTGCCACCACCATGACCGTGATTGCGGTGTTTGGACCCATTGCTTTTCTCAATGGCGTGGTCGGACAGTTCTTCCGAGAATTCGGTCTCACAGTGTGTTTCATCATGGCGGTGAGTTTGTTTGATGCGCTCACTATGGCGCCGATGCTTTCTGCTTATTATGCCGGAAGTGTCAGTCATGAGAAAAAGAAGCCTGGCTTGCTGATGATGCCTTTTTCGTGGGCGTTGCGCACTTTTGAGTCGGGCTATTTGGCGTTGGAGAATTTCTACGAAAAACGCATTCTCCAGTACACACTAGCCCACCCCTTGATTGTTCTATTTTTTGGTGCCGCGGTTTTTGCGTCGAGCATTGTGATAGTCAAATTTGTTCCAAAGACCTTCCTGCCCGCTCAGGACATTGGCGAGTTCCAAATTGTTTTGGAAACTCCGCCCGGGACAAGTTTAGACGAGATGGAGCGAATCTCGCACGAAGTCACAAAAGTGACGCGTGAGAATAAAGAGGTCGACTCTTTGGTGGAGATTGTGGGTACCGCCTCAGGCGAGGCGAATAAGGCTACGATTATCGTAAACCTAGTACCTTCTAAACAGCGTCGCGGTGCCAATACGAGCATGATGAAGCAACGCATTCGCGATCAGGTAAAAATATTTGCCCAGGCCCGGCCTCAGGTAATGGACATCGATGCCGTGGCAGGAGGGCAGCAGCCATTCAACCTCGCCATCGTTGGAGATAACATCAAAGAGTTGGGGGAGATTGGGAATCGAGTTCTGGAGAAACTAAAGGTCCATCCTGGATTGACTGATCCAGATATCAGTTTCCGTGAGGGAAAACCTGAATTTCAGATTGTTCCCGATGAAAAGAAGGCTCAGCGTGTTGGTGTTCCGGCGGTATTGCTAGGGCAGGAACTTAGGTCTCAGGTCGATGGAATTGTTCCAGCTAAATTGCGGGAAAAGGGCGAGGAGTACGATATCCGAGTTCGCTTGCGCCCGGAACAACGAGATCTTACTAAGGACTTCGATGTTACCTACGTGCCGAATATCAACAATCGTTTAATTAAGCTGTCGAACGTAGCAAATAAGATCACTACTACGGGCTACTCGAATATCGATCGCCAGGATAGGGGGCGAGTTGTCACCATCTCTGGCGGCATTGCGCCCAACGGTCCGGGCTTGGGTGGAGTAGTGGCCGATACACGTGCGATGTTGGCAAATGAAATCAAACTTCCCCCCGGCATGCGGTACGATTTCATTGGGCAAGCCGAGAACTTCGGGGAGCTTATTGTCAGCATGGCCCAGGCGGCATTCTTAGGAGCGCTTTTCATTTTCCTCGTTCTGGCGAGTTTGTACGAGTCGTTCGTAACCCCGTTTACCATCATGTTGGTGCTTCCACTGGCCGCTTGCGGTGCGTTCTTCGCCCTATTCATAACGCAAGCCTCGCTGGATATTTTCTCGATGATTGGATGCATAATGTTGATGGGTATTGCGACCAAGAACTCAATTCTCTTGGTCGACTATGCGAACCAGCAGTTAGAAAAGGGCAAGAGCCGACGAGATGCACTGCTTGAGGCAGGGCGCACCCGACTTCGGCCCATCTTGATGACAAGTCTTGCGTTGATTGCGGGGATGTTGCCTGTAGCAATCGGTCTAAATGAAGCGTCCAAACAGCGAACGAGTTTAGGAATTGCAGTGATTGGCGGCATCATCAGCTCCACTTTGCTTACCCTTGTAGTAGTGCCCGCCGCGTTTAGTTACATCGACCGCTTCCGCCTATGGAGTTCTAGTTTGATAGCTCGAATGGTTGGCGTCGAAGTTAAGAAACCAAAGCAAGAAGTTTAACGGTCATTGACAGTGCATTTTTCCAGCAATAGCGTTTCTCCCAGGGGGAAATCTATGTTTGGAATAATGCGCTTTTTCGTTCTGATAGTTGGCACTCTTGCTTCAGTCGGCTCTGTAGCGGCCGATATTGATACTTCATCCATTCATGTTGTGAACCAGCTTGGCGCGAGTATCGTCCACGCGAAAGTAGGTGACTATATTCGCATGGAAATGGTTACCCCTCTTACTAGCTCCAGCAAAGGCCGACTGTTTGGAATGAAAGCTTCGATCAAGGGGAATAGCAAGGTCTCGATTTTTGACCAGTATTCTCATTCTCAGTCTGTATCCCTTCCCACTCCAGAACCATCGGGAATTCGCACAAAAACCCGCTACGTGTATTTCTTTAAGGCCCTGGAAAATGGGGAAGCGGACATCACACTTGAATTGCTGGAATTGAAGGACAAATCAGATCTCGCTGGCAGAACGTTTCAAAGCAAAACTCAAAAAATTGTCATTGAAGACTAGAAGCTAGAGCTCACTTGCCCTATAGTCGGGCCGTGCCAGCTATCTACATCGACGCAGACGCCTGCCCCGTTAAAGAGCAGACCTTCCGAGTGGCAAAGCGCTACGATTTGAAGGTGTTTGTCGTCTCTCGTGTGCCGATATTCCTGCCGCGTGCTGGCTGGATTGTGCCCATCGTCGCTGGAGAGGGATTCGACCGCGCTGACGACTGGATTGTTGAGCATATTCAGAAGGGTGACATCGTAGTGACTGGCGACATTTTGCTAGCGGAGCGATGCGTGAAGAAAGAAGCAAGTGGCATCGACCCGCGTGGAAGGGTGTTTGATGAGAATACCATCGCTGAGGCAGTTGCCATGCGAGAACTTCTTTCCGAGTTGCGGCAACGGGGTGAGATTGGGCTCGGACCCGCTCGGATGGGTAAGAAGAATCAATCGAACTACCTAGCCGCGCTTGATGAACTGATCAACCGTGTCAAGCGGGCCAGGTAGTTCCTTGGGAAGACTTAATCGTATTTAATTGGGCTCACAGTTTTCCATCGCCACTTCCCGGAGTGGGAAAGTTCTGGCACCACTAACTGAAAGACCCCGTAAGTTCGAAGTAACAGTATCTAGCTGCACCAGCTGACAGAAGTGTTTGCCGCGCTCGTCGATGGCTTCGCGGTAGGTATGGTCAATCGTCCTGCTCACCGACAGTTTTGTCCCTATATTCGTGGGATCGATCGCTTCGTAAACTTCCAGCAGTTTCGAGCGTACCTCTTCGCATTTCTCAGGGGTAGACAGTTTGGCTCGCCCGTATTCCACATTCGATTTCCTGTCTCCTATTCCAAATGTGCCTGATAGGTATCCGGTGGAGAAGGTTTCCGATTTACAGTGCATTCCACCGTCCGCAACGGCTTGGGGATGAGCGAGTACGGTGTACTTTTCGGTAAACGGAAAATCAATTGGCTGTTTTTCGTTTAGGGCCAAAGTGAGTTCAGTCCACTCTTGAACGCCCATCAACTTTGCTGGCTCTCCTTTGATTCTGAAAGGTAATAGTATTTCAATCTGTGCTCGGTAACCCCAGGTATTGTGGGTGCGGCTTGCGCGATTAAAACGGGTGAGTATGCGATGGGCCTCGAGCCTGGTCGGGACACTTGCCAGGAGGGCCTTAAGGTCGTTGCAAGTTGTCGAGTCGGGGAGAGTGGTCTGGTAACCCACCTCGCCGGGCACTCTTCCGGTTGAGTCGAAATTTTGGCCGATAAGTAGCAGGAATCCAGGGTGCGCCCCGTAGCCATTGTTCGGGGTCTTATCTGTACACGAAATAGCGCTCCGCGTAATTTGTATGGGTACTAGCTCATCGCTCACCACTGGCCCTAAACCCGTTTCGCCCAATGCGGGTAGATTTACTGCCGCTAGCGTCAATAAAGCGGCCCGTCTTAACACCTTGTGAAAATTTGAAATAAACATCGTTCCTCCCTGATTACTTCCAGCCTATGTCGGATCCAAATGGGGCGGAAATAAGGCTTGGGTATGGGACACATAAACAAAATCAATAGGAGGGAGGATCCCACCTAACCCACAGAAACTTCAAAGTTTTTACCGGTAAATACCGATAAGCAGAGAAAGCCCTTATCTTATGAAACTCTTCCAAATTAAGTTCTTGCTGGCCTTATGGGTATTCACAGTGGCCATGCCCCGGTCACTCCAGGCAGATCCAGAACCAACGCCACCTACCAAGCCGCTCGTTTACGAAATTCCTTCTAGCAGCACACCGAATTCCCATGCGCCAGTTTTGGTCGACGCCTTGGAGAGAACGTCGGGAAACGTTTATTTTATCGATGGCAGTAGTGTCTTCGCCGATATTGAAGCGGTTGAAAAACAAATGAGCAAACTCGTTGCTCAGGCGCCCCCGGGTTCCAGTTTCGTTCTTTTCGATCCGGTAAGAAAACAAGTAGAACGCTCTATTGCTGAACGAATATTTAGGAAAGACCAGGCTCTCCCGGCCAAAGCGAGGTACTTCACCCACTTCGGTGACTTAGATCGAAACGTGCCTCGTTCTGTCAATGCGGCTGGATTATTTCAAGAAGTCCTTGCCAAATATGCCCCAAGCAAAACCTCTGGCCACAAGGTGATTTCCCTTTTAGGTGGGGAATCGAAGCTGGACGTCACGGATACTCGAGGACAGGTTCTTCCATCGAGAGTGGAAGCCAGCGGCTTGCAGCAAACTGTATTCCTATCAAAAGATGAAAATCCTTTTGTCTCTTCCTCCTCGGGTTCTCAAAGCGTGGTGGCCAACTCAGTGGTTGAAGGATTGAACCGAAACGGCAAATCGAAAGTCGAAGTTTTGCTCTTTGGCGGAGATCGCAACGTCCAGGGCGATCGAGTCCTCGATCTGTTGGGCACACTTAAAAAACGCCTTAGTAAGCCAATGCAAGTTGAAGGACACCTTTTTGGTTCCGACGGTACAGGCGAACTACAAGCGGATCGCATCGGTGCAGCTGTTGCCGGTATTCAACCCTTGTTTAGCGCAAAGTCTGCTGGCCAGGGAGACAAGGCACGGGTTTCAGTCTCAAAGGAATCCCTTCCTGAAGGCAGCTCCAATTTATCCCATGAACGCAGCTTTGAAGTTGAGGTGCCGACCTGGTTTGGAGCAGGAAAACAAAGGCTAACGATAAAGCTAGGTCTGGACACTCAGAAACTCTATGTAGAGGTAGAGCCTAAGAAGTTTTGGAATCCGCTAGGAAGTTTGAAAGTAAAAATAGGGAATGGTCGGCCCTTTGAGCTTAAGCCAGGTGTTACCCACCTGGTGCGAGATGTCGATCCGGGTTTCGCCATGAGTCCGTACTCGGTGGTACAGGTTACTCAAAAGCCCTCGGCTTTTGCTCCCGAGGTTCCAATCGCCAGTTTTGTTCTTATTCCAGAAAGACACAGAGCGGATATTCAGAACCAGAGCGTTGCCCCTCAGGAAAGTCCGATCAATCGGATTCGTCGTACGATGAGTGAACTTCATCCCGAAGCAGTGAAGTCCGATACAAGAACCGTCGGCTCCTATGAAGTAAAAACAGTTTTTCTAATGGATGTGATCAAGGCGATTTCCGAATTGGAGAAAGAGGCAGGAATTCCGAACGTAGAACGAATCGAAGAGGAGCTTCAACACAATAAAGATTACACTATTCGAGCTGCATTCGAACCTAAGACAGGGAGGCTCGTAGCTTACTACGCATACGATGAGTTTGAAGAAAATGAGAAAAAAGCAAATGGTCTCACGGCTCCAGGGGGTAGGGTGGTTCTGCGTCGCTTCGTGGTATCTCCTGAACTGGAAGATTCTGAGTTGACGCATCACATGGTTCAGGACCTAAAGGCGCAGTTCGCGGATTTTCGCCGGGCCCAAGAAAAAGACGGCCTTCTGGGCCCACATCGGCTCCTGGTTGCTCCCGAACATCCGACGGATCTTTTAGGGCAGGCATTGAAGGCGCAGGGGTTTGTTGCGCGAGATCGCCTAGTCCAAGGTCCTTGGGCGGGTGAAGGCGATAGGTGGTTGTTTAAAGCCGACTTCGACGAATACCCAGGGGATGTAACCGCAGAAAATCCCTACGATCGACTCGGTATTTCTCAAGATGCTCCAAGAGAAAAAATTCTGGCTGCATTGAGAAAGAGTCGGCGCCTTTTTGCCGGTAATCCGGAAGTACACGAGTCCATGATGCAAGCCGCAAATCAGATTATGCGGATGCGAAAAGACAAAAAAATTAAAGAAGCTGCGCCCGCTGTGGAAGGAAATCTAGAAAAACATCCAGCCGCTACATCAGATCTATATTCGCGGCTTGGTGTTTCAATGGACGCAAGTGCAGAGGATGTCGAGAATGCCTTTTTCAAAAGATTGAAAGAGTTTCCGATTGCTCCCGGAAAGCAACTCAAGGCTGATCGAAATGCTTTGATACAAGCCTACGAGATTCTGAAAAATCCTCAGAGCAGGATCGCGTACAATTTCACTCCTGCAGACCAGCGAACGTCTGAGTCGCTAAGCCGCCTTCAGAAACCGGCGCCTGAACCTAAGTCAAAACCACTACCTGCTGGGGCAGTGAAGGTATTACCCATCGAAGTGGCAAGTGATGGCAATATTGAGGCAACGCACCACTATGGGAATTTGGGTTACCGGGACGAACGCGCTATTGCCGCGTTGATGAAACGAATGAGTAACGAGGGTGTTAAGCCTCCTAAGCCTGGTCCGGCTTATCCGAGCGGCTATACGAGGGGTGGCGATGGGTACTTTCGTGGTGCTGCAAGCGATAATGACGCGCCACTCGACGTTTTCTTTTCCTACCTCATGCCTGACGAAGAAGAAGGGCAACTCAAAGTTGAATCTATTTTAGCGCCAACGCCGAGTCTGCGAGGTGCTGCACGAGCGCGCATACGCGATATGGTGAATCGCGGAGAGGCCCGCAGCGCCGCGATAGATATCTCAAGGCTTTTGTCCAATGATGCGGTCGCCGAGTGGCAGAACGATGGATTCAAGCTCATAGAGTCGGAAGAGGGAAAACCAGTATTGTATTACGATCGCACCCACCGGGAGTTCCGCGGCGATCCAAAGGGAGCGACTGTATACGAGAAGTTAGGTGTATCAAGGGAGGCTTCGGCCGAGGAAATTCGATTGGCTGCCTTTGCTCTGAAGCAACGTTACCGCAGCGATCAGGAAAAAATTGGCAAGTTAGTTGAGGGCGCGAATCTTTTGCTTCAAACGGATAAACGCGAGGGCTACGATAAAGAAATCGAATCACGCCCGCTCTCCAACCCTCGCTCTGATAATTTATTTTCAAGGCTCGGAGTTTCAACAGACGTAACAAATGAGCAACTCACCGATGCCTATTTGAGTGCTCGTGAATTGCACCCCGGAAAGAAAGAGCAGCAAAAGTTACTTGAAGCATGGTCTGTGTTAAAAAACACCTCATTGAGAAATCAGCTCCTAAGCCTAGAAACCATTCCTGGACAGAAAAAGCAGGCAGATCTGATTAAGGAGGGGCTCGATCTGCTCGCATTGGAAAAACTCGGCGCACAGTTGAGGGCCAGAACTCCGGCCACGGAGGTCATTGCGTTTCTAGATGAAACCAAAGAAGGAGCTCGGCAACTGGCTTTATCCCCTTCTATGGCGATGCGTTACTTGGAAGCGCTTCGCGATTTTAGCGCCAAAGTGAAAAGTGGACCTCAAGAAGAGAAAAAAGCGATTGATAAGCGAATCGCCGATCTAAGAAAATGGCACGGCACAAGTGGTTCGGATCAGCTGCAAGAATTTGTAATTGGCTTGAATCAATTATCGCCCCATCAAAGCGACGCACCCGGAACTCCCGGCTGTGACTATCCAAACCTTCGAAAAAAGCGCAAACCGCCAGGTAGAGGATAACTGCCGGGAGGTGGCCCGTACCCCACGAACACCCGTACAGACTCTCGGTTGACATTGGAAATGGATGAGAACCATAGTTTCCAATTGGAGGGTTTGTATGAAGCATTTGTTTCTTCTTTTCTTGGGGATTTCGTTTGGAGTCATCGCGGACAATAATTCACACCATGAAGTGCCGGATTACTTTCGTGGGAATTTCACGGTAACCGTAAACGGGACCACCCACAATTTCACTATTACCGATTCCTTAGAGTTTAATGGCCGACTTCTCGATAACACAGGCACTGGTTGGGGCGGCTTTGACGGGCCGGTTTCATTCACTGAGAGGCCTGACTATCTTGCCATTTTTTCAACAGGGAAAAAGCTCAAGGCCACTTGCACGTGTTTAAGATTTAAAGAAACGTTCGAACAGACCCTATACCACTCCCTCCGCATGACCCCTCGCGGAGAGAGTCGCGATGTTTTTACTGCAACGCTTGTGATCGCGGATCATTCCATCGACTGTAAAAGAATTGAATGCGTAGAGGGTTTCCGGAGTAACGGCATTATCGGGAGCCCTTTCAATACGAAGCCCAAGTCGGTTACGTCATTCGTTGTGAAGCGCCGTTAGACTGGGGAAGTCGACTGTTTGCCCGTATTGGCACCTTCCGCCAGGTAGGGGGCAACTGCCATGAGGGAAACCGTACCTCACGATGCGCTAAGGAACAATCTCCTCTGGTTCCGAATAGCTAAGCTCTAGATACCCATCAAAATGCTTCACCAAATCGGCAACCTTTGCTTCAGCGGAAGTATTTGGGCTAGGCGGTGTTGGCGCCGTACCGGCCGGGATAAAGCAACCGATTTCAGGCACAGTGGAAGACTTCAGTTCTACTCGAGAAGGAACACCGTACACTGTGCAAAACCAATCTGTATCGCACCGCCTCTATCTCCTCACCCGTGTCCCAAAACCGCGTTCGCTCATTCCTCCATCAGCGCTCGGAGAGTTGACTCTCTTCTCTTTAAGAACGAATTGGTAACTTGAAAGTGTTCGGTTTCTTCATAGCTTATTGGACTGATACTTCCATCTGTGAAGGAGTAGATCTGAGCATCTGGATACGCCATTATGATTGGGGAATGGGTGGCAATGATTAGTTGCGAGCCATTGCGTACCAACGAGTGAATTATGGACAGCAAGCTTAGCTGCCTTTTAGGAGAAAGAGCCGCTTCTGGCTCGTCGAATAGATACAAGCCGTTCCCTTTCAACCTGTTCATAACGAGATCTAGGAATCCTTCTCCGTGAGACCGTGCATGGAGGGAACGCTCGCCATAGGCATGGCCAACGCCGAGTCGGTCGATTTCGCTGGCCACATTGAAAAAGCTGTCAGCTCGATAAAAGAAACCATCGGTTGGGCGTGTAACTCCCCGTGTAACTTTTAGCGCTGAGTTTAGCTCGCAATTTTCCTTGGTTGTGGAAAAATTGAAATTCTTGGTACCTCCTTCGGCATTGAATCCAGAGGCACAAGCTATGGCCTCAAGAAGGGTCGATTTGCCTGAGCCGTTCTCACCGACAAAGAAAGTTACGTGTGGGTGAAGCTGAAGAACTCTGAGGTTGCTTATAACTGGCAGGTTGAATGGGTATGAATCCCAATCGCCTACGTCCTCTCGCTTAAGCGAGACTTCACGAATAAACCGCTGATTGAGATCCACCGCCGCCTCCAAAAATTTGAAAAGCTAGATGATACGCTACCAAACCCAAATCGGTACGTCATTCGTCGGAGCACCTCCTGCGCCGCATGTGAACTCCTTGAGGAGGTCCAGATCTTCACATTCAATCTGAACCGGCTTTACCCAGTTAGGGCACAGGGCTGTTTGGAAGGGATTTGTTAAAACCGAAGCAAAAAGTCGTTAGTCCAATATTTGATTATAAAATGTTCGGTGTGGAGTTATGTAGCTGAATGATGGGGTTTTCGCTGTTATCCTCCCTTAGCCCTTTTAAAGTTAACGTTCGTCTAAATCTCCTCAAAAGTCGTTCGTTAAGGAACAATCTCCTCTGGTTCCGAATAGCTAAGCTCCAGATACCCATCAAAATGCTTCACCAAATCGGCAACCTTTGCTTCGACAGATGTATTTGGACCAGGCGGTGTTGGCGCCGTACCTACCGCGATAAAGCAACCGATTTCAGGCACAGTGGACGACTTCAGCTCTACTCGAGAAAGAACCCCGTACACTGTGGTAGTGGAGGATGAACTTGTTACAGGAATCTTGTCATATTGGTTTCTGTCTTCATCAAAAAAAGAAAACTGAGGTTTGTAACGACCCGGCCCTCGCTTAACGATATAACTAGTATGAGTTTCGGTTCTGGACTCTGAGATTGTTTCTGTAGAGGTCTTTGCTGAAATAAGCGGTCGTTTCCCGTCAGCGTCAGCATGCAGCACACGTAACTTATTGGAGGGAGCAAAGCTCATATAACAAAAGGTAGTCGCTGCCTTTTTGACCATCTCAACACGGGTTCGATACTGACCAACCAACTTACCTTCCTCAAACTGGAGATGAGTCACTCCGGGCTTAACCGTGATGTCAGAGAGAACTACAAAAGTACTATCCACAGGAATTGCGGTAATGGCATCCGATGCCTCCACAGTGCCAAATGCGCCGGAGGGAAGGATTATTCCTAACAAACCAAGTAGAACCAACCTGTATTGCATCGTCTAAATCTCCTCAAAAGTAGTCCGTTAAGGAAGAATCTCCTCGGGATCTGAATAGCTAAGCTCCAGATACCCATCAAAATGCTTCACCAAATCGGCAACCTTTGCTTCGACAGATGTATTTGGACCAGGCGGTGTTGGCGCCGTACCTACCGCGATAAAGCAACCGATTTCAGGCACAGTGGACGACTTCAGCTCTACTCGAGAAAGAACCCCGTACACTGTGGTAGTGGAGGATGAACTTGTTACAGGAATCTTGTCATATTGGTTTCTGTCTTCATCAAAAAAAGAAAACTGAGGTTTGTAACGACCCGGCCCTCGCTTAACGATATAACTAGTATGAGTTTCGGTTCTGGACTCTGAGATTGTTTCTGTAGAGGTCTTTGCTGAAATAAGCGGTCGTTTCCCGTCAGCGTCAGCATGCAGCACACGTAACTTATTGGAGGGAGCAAAGCTCATATAACAAAAGGTAGTCGCTGCCTTTTTGACCATCTCAACACGGGTTCGATACTGACCAACCAACTTACCTTCCTCAAACTGGAGATGAGTCACTCCGGGCTTAACCGTGATGTCAGAGAGAACTACAAAAGTACTATCCAGAGGAATTGCGGTAATGGCATCCGATGCCTCCAGACTACCAAATGCGCCGGAGGGAAGGATTATTCCTAAAAAACCAAGTAGAACCAATCTGTATTGCATCGTCTAGCTCCTCAACGCAGTGACATTTCCTTGAGAAATCTCTTAGGTGATGAAACGTGTCAAGGTGCTGGGAGTCGATGGCTCGACGAACGATAACGGAGTTTTGGGCAGTGGTGGGTCCGTCCAGGGTCGAACTGGAGACCTCTACCATGTCAAGGTAGCGCTCTAACCAACTGAGCTACGGACCCCCAAAGTAGGGGCAATCAAAGGCCTGGAATATAGGGTACTAGGGGCTGCTTGGGAAGCACGAAATTCGGGCTAGTTTGGTTCGGTCCTGGGCTTGCGATCGGCAGCGACGGTGTCTAACAACTGTTGCACGGATTGCTTCGAATACTGAATAACCGCCTTTTCGTCGTGGTGAAGTTTGTGTTGCTCGACTAGAGCGTTTTCATCGTGTTCTCGAAACTTTTGGACAATTTCATCTACCTCATCCAGCGACGTACCGATTTCCAATAAAAGAGATTTAGAAAGCTCTATGGTGGAAGCAAATGTTTCGCGCCAGAATTCTGTAATGCCCAAATCCATAAACTCAAAAGCATGCTGCCGGTTTCTCGCTCTGGCAAAGATGCGAAGGTGTGGAAAATGCTCCTTAATAAGGGCTGCAGTCTTTACGGAAGTTTCCACATCATCAATTGCCAACACAAAGTATTTTGCTCGCCGTGCTCCGGCTGCCTCTAGAAGATCAAGTCTCGAGGCATCGCCATAGTAAACCTTTGCTCCAAATTTTCTGACTGCGTTGGCCTGCTCGGAGTCTCGTTCAAGAGCTGTAAACGCAATATTTTGAAGTCGCAAGAGGCGGGCTACAATCTGTCCCACCCGACCAAACCCAGCGATAATTACCTGGGGAGATTCATTGGGGATTTGATCAAAAGGTGGAGGAGCTGCCTTAAACAAGGGTTCGAAGATGCGGCGATTCAACATGCCGACAAAAGGGGTTGCAACCATAGACCCTATTACGACAAGAACCAGCAGTTTGCTTTGCTCCTCAGTTAAAAGACCCGCCGAAAGCGCGACCGCGAAAAGGACAAAAGCAAATTCTCCTCCTTGCGGCAGAACCGAAGCGATTTCGCGAGCGGCAGGCCCAGAGAGCTTCGCGGCCCTGCTAACCACAAAGGCCACAAGGTACTTCACGCCCACCAGCAAAAAAACCGCTCCGGCGAGCAAGGTAAAATTCTCACGGAGCAAGCCAAAATCGACTGAAGTTCCAACAGAAATAAAGAAAAGCCCTAGCAAGAGCCCTTTAAAGGGTTCGATGTCGGCTTCCAAAAGATGCCTGTATTCGGAGTCGGAAAGTACAATTCCCACTAGAAAAGCGCCAAGGGCCATCGACAGACCAATGGAGTTCATCACCAGGGCAACCGCCAATACCACGAGCAGGGCGGCGGCGGAAAATACTTCACGACTATCGGCTGAACTTACCGCGCGAAATATTGGGCGAATCGCAAAGCGGCCGCCTAAGACAATGGAAACAATCGCTAGAAGTGCCTTAACGACACTCCATAATCCACTTTCGTTTTGGGCTAAGCCAGTCGACCCCAGAACTGGGAGCAGTGCCAGGACGGGGATAGCGATAAGGTCTTGAAACAATAGAATCGCAAATGCGGATCTTCCAAAGGCAGTATTGAGTTGTTTGCGTTCGGCCAGGATTTGCAGGGCGAAAGCAGTCGACGACAAAGAGAGACAAAAACCCACGATGAGCGATTGGGAGAGGTTAAATCCAAAAAAACTAGCAACCGATCCAAGCGCCAACGTGCTGACTCCCACCTGCGCGCCTCCGAGAAGGAAAACGGCGTAACGCATATTCCAAAGTCGGCTCGGTTTTAATTCGAGTCCAAGAAGAAAGAGTAGTAATACAACGCCCAGTTCAGCAAAGTGCATGGTTCTGCTAGGGTCTTTGACTAGACCCAAGGCCCAGGGGCCGAGGGTTGCGCCAGCAGCAAGGTAGCCCAAGACGGACCCCAGGCCCAATCTCTTGAACAACGGAACTGCAACTACGGCGGACGCCAAGTAGACTGCGGTATCAGTAAGAAAACTGCTTTCCATTATTTAACTAGTTCTAGGCATGCCACGGCTTCGGCGGCAACAGTTCGTGTCGGATTGGGTTGGGGATTGTTCCAAAAGCCCCCGGCATCCGCTGCTTGTTCAGCGGAACACGCGCGCCAACCTTTTTGGGTATGGCGGTAGAAGTTTTGAATTTCCATTCTGGGATGAAACGCAGCCACGAGTTCTTCAGTGCCTTTTTGGTCAAATATCTGAAGCGAATCCTGAATAGAGCGTTTTCCAAATGGAAAAGACAAGAACAGAGTGCCGCCGGGCTTGAGCACTCGGTGGAGCTCCTTCAGAAACACCAGCGCATCGTGAGGTCGTAGCTCCGAGTTTGTTTCGCCCTTTGTATAGACGCTTGTATCCATCCCAACGTGTTCAATTGTGGACAAACAAACAATCCAATCAAAGTAATCGTCTTTGTAGCTAGCAGATCGGAGGTCCTCGTACGTGTAGGAAATTTTTCTCCACCAGGCACTCTGTGTTTCGGGCGCAAGAGTTGAAATGAAAACTTGTTTGTTGGAAAAGATGGGCTTTCGCAAAAGAGCGTCAAAATTTAAAACGCTTCCGGCATCTAACAGTCTGCCGGGCCCAGGAGAAAGTCGGGAGAAGATCCAGGGGTACTCTACGATGCGTTCGTCTAATGACTGTCCGTAATTTTCGGGCAGTTTGGTAGACCCGAACACATTTTTATCTATCGCCTTTAATATTTGGTGTTCACGGTACGGTAGGTAGCCCGGGTGTCCCAAGTCTGCAAAATGAGGCCTATAGCAAGCCCTCTTGAACCAAGCGACCCCTTTGTAAAAGACGTTTCTTGCTCGAAAATAAAAAGTGTCCCAAGCCGAGAGGGCTTGGTCCATTGCGAGCAAGAAAGTCTTCATGCGAGGTCCTCAGAAAATGTCAGCTGTGGTCGCCTGTTCAAGACTTCTTGCTCGGGGTTCCCCAAATCTTGTAGCGCTTGTGTGATGCAGGATCGTGCTGCGGCAGTATCACCCAAGGCTTCTAGAAGTGCCGCGAGGATCATTTTCTTTTTCCAGTCTTCGTGGGAGTTACTCAGCTGTCTGTAGTCTTTGAGGTAAACGGCATTGGCCCAGTAGAGTCTTCCCGTTCCTTGGGCATCGGGTTTTTCCGAATAGGCGCAAAGATCCTTTAGTTGCCAAAGCACATACCCTCTTTGCCGCAAAAACTGATCCACATCTGAAAAGAGTGGCTGATTTTCGTAAATCGGTGAAAACTCGACCTCAACTTCACACCCAAGGCAGTCTACTAATATATTCTCGGCTCCTTTTAAGATGTCGAGCTCGGATCCTTGCGTGTCTAGTTTGATGAAGCTGATATTCGGCCTTTCTTCTTGCTCCCACCATGTGTCCAGCGGGGTGAGTTCTACTTTTGTTTCACCCGCCTTACGTATGACTTCGAGTTGAGGAAATCTTTGCGCAAGTCCTTCGATGGGCGGATAAAGAGAGGCGCACTCGGGCCGATTGGTTTGGTAAAGAACTGCTGTCGTCTTTTCCGATCCTAGGGCAAGCGGGAGATAGCGTTCTTGCCTATTTGATTTCGTTGCGGCGTTGAGTTGCTCGCATTCTTTAGGATCGGCTTCGAAGCCAACAATATTTGCAACCGGATCGAGTCGCCACCAACTGTTTGTGTCTCCCCAACGTGCACCTACATTAAGCACCGTCGTGCTATAGCGACCAAGAATATCGGCCACCATGTCTCGGACTGGCCAAATCGGATTCGATTTAGGATCCGATTTTGTTCGTAAAAGCCAACGTGCGATACGGTGTGTTATGCTTTTCATAGTCGCCTAGGAGTTGGGTTTCTTTAAAGAATTTTGTGCTATCGTAACACCCGTGGCGGCCCAAAACAAATCTTCGAATCACATCTTGCCACCAGTTCCGCGGCCCTTACGCATTGCGTTTGACGCTTCAGTTTTAGGGTACTCGCGCTACGGAGGTGGGGGGCGTACAGGGGTTTTTCGGTTGGCCGACAATTGGGCTCGCGGCTTGTTGCGGCGGGCCGATTGCGATGTGCAATTCTGCGGCGGCGACGATTTTCGAATGTGGTTTGAGGCTATCCAATACCTTCGTGGCGATGACGATTTACGGGAAGCGGTTTTACTCAACCACGGGCTATCGACGCGTTTGCACGGAAAATTAGGGGCAGTGTTTTGGCCGCTCACCCGGAAGAAAGAGATTCCTTTTTTTCCCCGCGTTGTTCGGCGGGGACTGGCCAACGCCATTCATTTGATAGAGAAACGTTCAACTCCTTTGCCAGCGCATTGTTTGAAAGGTTTTGATGTTTTTCATTCGTGCTTTTATCCCCTTCCGGAATCGACCCGAAACGTTTCGGGGCTAAATCGGTTTCTGACCGTTTGTGATTTGATCAATATCCAGCAGCCCCACTTTTCCGAGGATGGTGGAGCATTTCTTAAGCATATTCTAAGAAGTCTGCTTCCCAGCGATGGTGTCATCGCCATTTCTGAAACGACGAAAAATGACTTATGCAACTACCGCCCAGACTTGGATCCTGAAAGGATTAAAGTCGTACCTCTTGCAGCGTCCGGCCTGTTTTTTCCAGTGACCGATGCGCAGGAAATGCAGCGAGTGAAGCTCAAGTACGGACTAGGAGAGAATTATTTCCTCTCAGTTTGTACGCTCGATCCGAGGAAGAATCTAGAAGGGCTTGTGGAGGGGTTCTGTCGGTGGCGCCAGGAGTCGGGGTCTGCTTCCGCTTGCCTTGCGCTCGCGGGCTATGTGGGGGCAGGGTGGTCGAAAATTCAATCGGTCCTAGACCGATTTCCGATGGTTCGAAACGAGGTCAGGATTCTGGGCTATGTAGCGGATTTGGATTTAGCTCCGCTTTATTCTGCTGCACTGGGATTTGCTTATCCGTCTTTCTATGAGGGGTTTGGATTGCCAGTGCTCGAGGCAATGCAGTGTGGAACTCCGGTCATTACTTCAAATGGTAGCTCGCTCAAGGAAATCGCTGAGGGTAGTGCAATTTTAATTGAGCCCAGCGATCACGACGCAATCGCGCAGGGTCTGCAGACTCTTTTTCAAATGCCCTCTGAAAGACAGCGGCTGCGTCGGGTAGGACTCGAGCGAGCCAGCACATTTAGCTGGGAGAAGTCGACTTCCCTTCTCGTTGATGCGTACCGAGCGCTTTGCTAGCGCTAGGGAGTTGAGAATCCAACTACTTCGATGTTTTCAGAACGGCCCGAGACCGTGAACTGAATTTCTTTGATGAGTGTGGGCGTTGTGGGTTGGCGACGAAACGTATATCCAGCGCCCGCCGCAAGCGGGACTCGTACGGCAGCCGAAATATAGGTTCCCGTACTAGAAACTACCCCGATATTGTGGAGAACAATCGCAGAAGTTCCTTCATTGATAATTTCGAAGCGTTCTACCGTCTTAGTGGGCTCGGCGTTTCTAAGAATGACACGTCGATTCTGTATGAGGCCGGTTCCGGCCATAGAAAAGGGATCGGCTGCGGACGGGGGAGGGGCTTTGAAATTTCCCAGGGGTTTGTCGAATTCACAATATACGAAGTTCCCCTCTTTAATGCCATCCACGCGAATTGCGCGCAGCAATAAACGCGTGTGAAATTCATCTCCCAGCGTTCGCAACTCTCTTCTAATGTGTTGGGTGCTGCTGGTTTCATATCGGTTCACCAGCGAGCCATGGCAAGAGTGAATCTTGGTCCATTGTTCTTTATCAAACCAGTCGTTGAGTGCTTTATCGGCTTGAATATCCTTGGGGGCCATTTTTCTGAAATAATCGCGATCGGGGGTTCGTTCCCAGTAGTAGGAAAGCGACGTATAAGTCCCTGAGCGGTCGGGGATTTCTTTTACTAGCAAAACTGCAGGCCAGTAGGTCGTGGGTTCAGAGCGGGGGGCACAGTTCCCAGCCCAGTAACCAAGTACGTTCTGTTCCAGCGGTTCATCTGCCGTTTTGAACGCTGTTTCAAGGTTGTTATAGGTGGTGGCCGCTTGGGCTGTGATGCAGAGGGACACCAAAATCATCCAACGGATGTGTTTCATTTGCGCCTCGCTGAGAACTCTAGGATACGACTTAAGCGTAGGCTGGTCATGACCCGGGGCGGCAATGTCTAAACAAAAAAGACGGTACAATTAAAGAACACCACTGTTCCTTTCGAACCTCTCCCCATTCTCTCGGAGCTTCCATGCGTATCGCGGTCTTGCCGCCATTTCCGGATGAATCTGCGTCGGCAGTAGAGAATTCTTTGCAGCTGGATGCAATCAGGTTTCTATTGCCTACACATAAACTGAGTCTTTATGGCGCCGATTCGAACCAGGATTTTGATTTGCTTTTGTGCTTGGGCGACCGTGTCCTGGGAGAAGGATTCTGGGATCGCTGGATCCTCGATCGTTCAGGAAAAACCGCGATACTGGGATTGGGTGTCGATCCAGATCGAGGGCTAAACAAAGCAGAACGAGAGAAGCTCGTTCTGATTGGGCGTAAGGGTGCGGTGAGCGTGTTGGATGAGGTTTCGCTAAAGTACCTTAGCGGGTTTTTCCCCTCAAGGAGCATTAATCTCGGGGCACACCCTGCACTATGTTTTTCATCGAGTCGTCTAACTCTAGCGAAAGAGGGCAGGGTTTTTTGTCCTGCCGATGAAATCCGCTTTCGAAAGTTAATCAGCCGTTTTTATGTTCGCCTGAACCGTAAAGGGCGCGCTCTTTTTTTGGTCCACGATCCAAAGGAATTTGATCTCGGAGCAGAAGCGGGGGTTCGCACCCTCTATGAACCGTTACACTCCGAGATTTATCGAAGCGCTATCGCCTCAGCTACATCCGTCGTTGGTCTTCACCCTACGGCGTTAATGCTTGCTGTGGCGAGCGGAGTTCCGGCTGTTTTCTTGGGGGCGGCATCCGCGCAGCGCAATGCGATCGAAGCAGCGGGAATCCCTTTTATAGAGCTCAATCTGAACAGTATTCCGGCTGAGTTAGAACACCGGGCGGACGAAATTGTCCGCAAGTACCCGTGGGAAACGGTACAGCAAAAGAGCAAGGTTTTGAGAGAGGGCCTTGGAGTATTACTCAAAGATCTCGGCCTCGCTTCAAGAGAAATCAAAAAGAGGGCCGCTAAAAGCGAAGACCGCCCAGCGGACAGTGCGAGTCTTCATATAGCTACGGCCGTAAGTGAGAATGAAGTGAGTGCATTTCTGGGGCTTTATGAAAACCTTCAAAGGGTTTCGGACTGTAAGACCGTCTACCATGTGTTGGCTCTAGATCGCGAAACCGAGAAACGCCTTCAAAAGGTTTTCTCCGGGCAGTTAGTGTTTCTGTACCAGCCCCATCAAATCTGGGAAGATAGGGACATTACCCCCCTGATCGGCTCGCCACGTCAGCGACGTTCGCGTTTGAAACCCCTGTTTCTTTCGGTGCTTAAGCGAAAGGGCCACGGTCCGATTTATTACACCGACCCCCACGAATTCTATGCGCAATGCCCCTGCAAAATCGGCTTGGGTCGAAAGCAGGAGCGCGGCGTGGTTGCCGAGCTACGGGATGCGAAAGTCGGCTGGGATCAAGTGGCTTGGTTTTTCTCAGGTGCTGGCGACGCGATTTCCCTTCAGGATCTAGAGACTCAGGTGCTGATTAGGCAAGGTAGGTATTGGCGTCAGCTGCGCCTGTTTACTCGCCTCCACTCACTTTTTTGTGAGCATTTTCCGTGGTTTGCTCACGTTCCCACCCGCGCCGAGCGCCATTGGTTTGTTTCGGGTGCGGGCAGGTGGTTTATCGGTTTTTGGACCAAACGCCCCTCTCATTCCCGCCGAATATCTGCCTCTGCCTAGGGGCCCCTTTCCGCTGTAAAACTCAGCTCTTGTAAAACCTGGACGCAGGGCGCTGTTCGTTGCGTTCAATCGAGCTTTATGTTAGTTCGATGGGACTTATGGCAAATGAGCAAGAACGCGTTTCTGAACCCACCGAGTCGCACGACAGTGCACGAAAACAGGGCCGAAAAAAGCTCCCTCAGTTCTCTCCGAAAAACGGAGTATGGACTTGGGTTCTCTTGGGTGTGGGTTTGTTGCTTCTTCTTTCTGTTTATGCGCGTCCCGAGTTGGCTTCGCGTGAAGTCCCCTACAGTGAATTTAAAGAGCGAATCGAATCCGGGGAAATTAAACGCGTTGTTCTTTCAGACACCGTTGTTAAAGGATTTACCGAGTTGCCACCTACGGGAGTTTCCCCTCTGGCAAGTAAGCCTGCACCGGCTCCGTTTTTTGTAACCATGCGAGTTGCCGATTCTGAGCTTACAAAATTGCTCGATGAGAAAAAAGTTCAGTATGAGCAAGAGAATGTGGCGCTGAAGAATTTCTTCTGGCACTGGGTTGCCCCCTGTCTCATGCTGTTGCTCCTGTGGAGACTCCTTTTTTCCCGTGCTTTCAAGATGGGTCCTGGCGCAGGGATTATGAGTTTTGGAAAAAATCGTGCCCGCCTTGTGGTCGACGACTCTAAGAAGGTCACGTTTTCTGATGTTGCCGGGGTGGAAGAAGCAAAAGAGGAACTTGCGGAGATTATCGAATTTCTTAAAACCCCTCAAAAGTTTCGCGCCATTGGTGGAAAGATCCCCAAGGGCATTCTACTTGTCGGGCCTCCTGGTACTGGGAAAACCTTGCTTGCGCGCGCCGTTGCTGGAGAAGCGGGTGTCCCCTTCTTTAGTTTAAGTGGTTCTGAATTTGTCGAGATGTTCGTTGGCGTAGGAGCCGCGAGGGTCCGAGACCTCTTCGGCCAAGCGATGGAAAAATCGCCCTGCATTATTTTTATCGACGAGCTAGATGCTATTGGGAAGGTCCGTAGCGCAGTCTCCCCCATGGGCGGTCATGACGAGCGCGAGCAGACCCTGAACCAACTCCTTGTCGAAATGGATGGATTTGATACCCGAACGGGCGTCATCATCATGGCGGCTACCAACCGACCTGAAACACTGGATCCCGCACTTCTCAGAGCGGGACGTTTCGATCGTCAAGTCTTGGTGGACCGACCCGATATCAATGGCCGTGAAAAAATTCTGGCTATCCATGCTCGCAATGTGAAAACTAGCCCAGCTTTGGATTTTCGCGTAGTTGCTGCCCGTACGCCGGGTTTTGTGGGGGCCGACCTCGCAAACGTGGTCAACGAAGCTGCGCTGCTTGCGGTGCGTAAGGGCAAGCAAGAAGTGGATATCACCGATTTCGATGATGCGATCGATCGTGTGGTGGCCGGCCTTCAGAAAAAGACCCGCCTTATCAATGCTACTGAAAAGAAAATTGTAGCGCATCACGAGATGGGGCACGCGCTCGTTACTTACTACACAATCGGTACCGATCCGGTTCATAAGATTTCTGTGATACCTCGAGGCTTTGGCGCTCTTGGTTTTACGATGAATCTTCCTAAGGAAGATCGCTATCTAATGACTCGCAGCGAACTTGTGGCTCGCATCGATATCCTTTTTGGTGGTCGAGTCGCTGAAGAAGTGGTGTTCGGTGAAATATCTACCGGAGCGCAAGACGATTTGCAGAAAGCCACCGATATCGCCAAACGAATGGTCATGGAATACGCCATGAGCGAAAACTGTGGCCCCCGCACTTTTTCGGCAGAGCGAAGTTCTTTTATTCAGTCGCCTAGCGGCCCGATGAGTTTCCAAAAGGAATATAGCGACGCCACCGCCGATCGAATTGATCAAGAGGTTCAGTCGATTCTGGTGGCTTCTTACACTCGGGTACGCAATCTGATACTTCTGAAGAAAGACATGTTGATTCGCTTTGCGGCGATTTTGACTGAGAAAGAAGTTTTAGATAGCAAAGACTTCGAGCAACTCATTGAGAATTACGAGCGAACCAATGGTCAGCTCATTTCTACTGAGCCCCCGCAAGTAGTGGCGGAAGAACCAGTGGCTCAAATTGCAGGAGAAATGGTTTCTCCTGCTGCGCCCCCTGAAGAGGCGGGTTCTGTTTCAGCTGATTTATAGGAGAGAGAATAATGGCAGCCAACGAGCAAAAACGTAAGTATTTCGACAGCCGAGTGTCCGATCGTTACGTGAAAAAGGGTGTTATTGCCCCTAAGGAATTTGAAGCTTACGTAAAGGCGCTTCCTGACGACGAAGCTAATTGCACCTTCGTTGAAATGGACCTGCACGACACTGAGCTTTCTTCTGAAGAAGACGCTGACTCTGAAGACGAAGGTTAGTTCTTGTGAATGAGAAGTATCCCATTGCCCAGGAGGGGTTCTGGTACCTCTTGGTTACATTGGGAGGGAGCCTTGCCTTCTTCTGGCTTGGTTCGACGTCGGTGGCCCTGTTGGGCGTACTTCTTTCATTTTACGTCGCTTTTTTCTTTCGTAATCCCCAGCGATCAATTCCTCGCCTGAGTGATGCCGTTTTAGCGCCCGCGGATGGCAAGATTATTTTTGTTGGACCAGCGCACGAAAGAGAATTTCTGAACGAGAGCCGCACCAAAGTGAGCATCTTTATGTCGCTCTTTGATGTGCACATTAACCGTTCCCCCTTCGATGGGGTGGTTGAGAGAGTTTGCCACCATCCCGGCCGCTTTCTTGCTGCTTTCGATGATCGAGCAAGTGAGGAGAATGAGCGTAATTCGGTTTTGATCCGCAGTGATCAAGGCGATACGTTTGTCGTAGTCCAAATCGCTGGCCTTGTTGCACGCAGAATTCGTTTCTACCCAAACGAGGGCAGCCGCCTTAAAAAAGGGCAACGATTTGGTCTGATTCAGTTTGGGTCTAGAGTCGATATTTACCTTCCTACAAATGCGCAGACCTTAGTTCGCGTGGGAGAACGTACCCGAGGTGGGGAAACCATCTTGGCGAAGCTCGTTCAAGGGGGGCTAAATGCGTAAAGGGCGTAGGGCCTATATTCTGATCTTGCCGAGTCTTTTCACTACCGGAAATCTTTTTTGCGGATTTTACTCGATTGTTCAGTCGATTCACGGGCAGTTTTTTCAGGCGGCTGTTTGTGTCTTGGTGGCTGTTATTTTTGATATTTTGGACGGTAGAGTCGCCCGAATGACTCGCACTCAAAGTCGGTTTGGAGTGGAGTATGATTCCATTTCCGATGTGGTTTCTTTCGCGCTCGCCCCCGCATTTTTGGCTTACCTTTGGGATTTGCAGGCTTTTGGGCGGCTGGGCGTTGCGGTCGCATTCTTTTATGCTGCCTGTGGCGCGCTAAGATTGGCACGTTTCAATACAATTGCTGAAGACATGCCAAAGAGCTATTTCGTGGGCTTGCCTTCGCCTGCGGCCGCGCTCTTCATTGCGGCGCTCGCCATTTCTAACCAAGAATTGGAATTTCCAAACCCAGCCGTACTATTGTTCCCCGCATTAATTTCTCTTGGTCTTCTTATGGTGAGCAATGTCCGATACCGATCCTTTAAGGATTTCGATGTTCGGCATCGTCGGCAGTTTGTGAGTTTGGTGTTTTTGCTAATTGGTTTGATCTTTCTCATTATCAAGCCTGATTTGGGGCTTCTCAGCATCATGTCCTACTATGTTGGCACGGGTGTGATTCGGGAATTGGTCGGATTTTTTAGTCGGCGCGCATCGACCCAAAAGATGAGCGCCGTTGAGCGAAGGCAGGGAGTCGAGTGATGTTTAGGCATTTAGAGAAAATACGTTCCGTGGCGGTGGTAGGTGCAACCGGATTGGTGGGACAGGAATTTCTTGAGATTCTAGCGGAGAATCGGATTAAGTTTCAAAAATTGCGCCTTCTAGCTTCTGAAGATTCGGCTGGGGATTGGTTGGAGGTAGGCGACTACAGCGCGCCAGTTGAAGTGCTTACTCCGGAAAGTTTCCAGGGCGTTGATGTCGCCTTCTTTTCGGTGCCTGTCGATATCACCCGAAAGTACGTCCCCAAGGCGGTGGAAGCCGGGGCGATTGTGGTGGATGACTCTAGTGCCTATCGTATGATTCCTGACGTGCCGCTAGTGGTTCCACAAGTGAATGGAAATCTCCTTGCTTCGTTCGGCGGCAAGGTGATTGCTACTCCCAATTGTACGGTGACGCCGCTTGCTCTGGCGCTCAAGCCACTGGCCGATAAGTTTGGAATTCAGCGTGTAGTGGTGTCGACCTATCAGTCCGTTTCTGGCGCTGGTAAACGTGCCTACGATGAGCTTGCGCATCAGACCGCCGCTCTTCTCAATGGCGGAAGCGAGGAGCCAGAAGTATTCCCTCATCCTATTGCGTTTAACTGTCTGCCGTTAATTGGCGATGTGGATGAAGACGGAGTATCGGAAGAAGAGCGCAAGGTTGAATGTGAACTTAAGAAGATTCTTGAGCTACCGCGGTTGCAAGTAACGGCGACCGCAGTACGAGTCCCCACGTTTTGTGGGCATGGGCTTTCGGTCAACGTTCAATTGCGCGATGATTTTGATTCTATCGACGAGATTCGCGAAATGATGGACGCCTTTGCTGGGCTAAAGGTGCTGGATCAACCCGCTGGAAATATTTACCCCACCAACCGAGAGGCTTCGGGAAGTGATGCTACGTTCGTGGGTCGAATAAGGCGCGATGAATCGGTGGCATCGGGAGTGAACTTCTGGGTGATTGCAGACAATTTGAGAAAAGGGTCTGCGCTGAACGTCTTGGAATGTTTGGACACTCTTTATAGCACCCGGTGATTATCCAGCTTTTGATTGAATACGATGGCGTTGATTTTGTTGGTTGGCAGCGCCAACCAACGGGTCCGACGGTCCAGGCCATCTTGGAAGACGCTCTGGCGCTGGTAAACGGCTGCAAGACGACTGTTTATGGGGCGAGCCGAACCGATAGTGGTGTTCACGCGCGCGGTCAGGTCGCCATCTTTGATACAAAAAAGAACATCGAGCCTTGGCGTTGGGCCTTCATACTCAATGACCACATTCCTAGATCTATTCGCATCTTGGTTTCGCGCGAGGCGCCCGAGGGTTTTCATCCCCAGAAAGACGCCGTAGAAAAAGAGTACGAATACGTTATCTTAAATCGGCATCAACCCAGTGCTTTAGATCGGCGAGTTTATTTTGTTCCTCGTCCCTTGGATTGGGAGTGCGTGCGTCGAGCCATGCGCCACTTCATTGGCACCCACGATTTCGTTGCGTTCCAGGGCGCCAAGGCGGAAATCAAGTCGACAGTTCGGACGGTTTCTCATTTTGCACTTATCGATCGCGGTGATGGTTTTTTTGCTTTGCGCATTAGAGGAAATGGGTTTCTTAAGCAAATGGTGCGCACCATTGCTGGCACCCTAGTAGAAGTAGGTCTTGGGAAACGTCCAGAGTCCGATATTGTGAAGATTCTGGAAAGTCGAGACCGGCAAGAGGCGGGGCATACGGCACCCTCTTGTGGTTTAACACTGGTTCGAATTTATTATCCCGGAGACTAGGTATTTTGAGTATCTGGCAATGGATAAGGCGGCAAAGGTCCGCGAGGTTCCTCGTTGTTGCTGCGCTAGCGCACGTTGTACTTCTTCTTGCCAATGGCCCAGGGGGTTGGGCGCCCACTGTGGCCAGGCGGCCCGCCGGGCCGATTGAAATTGCCGCCGAGAGTGATCTGCCTGTGGTTCAAACCCATCGAAGCGATAGCCCTGTTACGTCCAATGAAAAAGCGCAGTATGCAACGAGTTTCCGTCAAAGAGTCGAGAAGCAAACCCAGGCAACACGGCGGGGCCCACTTCGGCTGGGAAAGGGCAATGCATCGGACATTCACCTAGGAGACGGACCTGCCGCTGGCCACGATTTGCGATCTTTGATGGCTGTGGGTTCAAGCCCCCAAGCCGTATCGGACGACGTAGCCTTGGGGGATCAAACGGTTTTAAACACCGATAGCGTTGTTTACGCCTCGTTCTTGAACCGAGTTGCTGAGGAAATTTATGAACCTTGGTACACCAGGGCAAATGAAGCAGTGACCGATGCGGCACGAGCCGGCAGGCCTCTTGGTGCGCGTGAGTATATTACTCGGCTTGAAGTAAACATGGATGAGTTAGGGCGGGTGACGGCACTACGCGTTCTAAAAAGCTGCGGGGTGGAAGCGTTAGATGAAGCTCCCAAGCAGGCGTTCTGGGATAGGGATCCCTTTCCCAACCCACCTGATCAGTTAAGGCAATCTGGCGGTGAATACCAAATAGTGTACGAGTTTCACTACGAGCTAAAGTCGTCGAAGTTCTCTATTGTTCCAGCGGCGATTTAAATTGGAAGCCGCATTCCTTTCCATTTTTCACTAAGTCTCTATCGCGGATATCAGCCGGTGTGATCGGAAAGAATTTGCACACGTTCGGACGATCTTCATACACCCGGCACAGGTGATTTTCGGCATTCCAATGCGGGCAACGAAAAAGCAAATTGCAGCTGGCGCCACAGCCGATGCAGCCGCCGGTTAGCCCGTGTTTTTTTCGCAGGCTAAGAGCCAAAGGTGGATGCGCGGAAAGAATGATGCGCCGAAATTTCCCCCATATTAACTGGCGTCCGGCGTGTGAAAACAGCCCCTGGGGTGAAAAGCTCACCTTTATAAACGGGATGGTTCGCTCTAAAACATGCCAAGTTTTCTTCGTTAGAGTTGAGATCACTTAGCAGCGCTCTTTTCGGCGAGGCTAGGGTGAAGCTCGCTCGCCACGATTTCCAAGAATGCTGTAAACACGGCAGCGATCACAGGGCCCAAAATAATGCCCATTGCACCGAAAACTGAAACAGCGCCAAACGCACTTACAAGTCCCAATAGCGGATGCATTTCTCCGTGGCCTTTAAGAATCCAAGGGCGAACGACGTTATCGGCAGATACGGTAATGGCACTTCCGATAATCACAATTATAGTGGCAACAATGTTACCGGCTAAAGCGTGAAAAAGAATTCCTCCCAAGAGAATCGGAGCAACCCCAATTAGCGGAACCATTCCCATGATTACGCCTGTTAATCCCCACAGCAGTGCATTGGGGATGTGGGTGGCGGCAAAAAAGACGGCGATGCAAAGGCCCTGCAGGGAGCAAGAGGCGAGCATGCCGATGACGACGCCCCGACAAGAATTGGCAAAGGCATTGAACAAGTCGTGCGATTTACCCACGGCTAGCGGGGAAATTCGTAATAGAAACTGAGTAAACCTTTTTCCATCTACCATCAAAAAATAAGCAGTCACTACTACGACAAGAAAACCAAGAAATAGTCCGGGGATTTGGCTAATAAAGGTGCCTAATAGTTCAGACGCCTTCTCAATAAACTTTTGAGCCATGCTTAGCCCCTGTTCCTGCAGCCAACGCTGATCCACAGGCAACCAAGGCGGAATTCGGTGGATCAGTTTGACCACAAAGGGGTGCTCGGGCAAAGCAGCAAGGTCCGCCATGCGAGGCAGCTGAATGCTTTTCAGTAGCGCACCCAGGCGGATCGCAACAGTAATTCCAACAAAGGCCAAGGGGACAATGCCCACCAAGGAGGCTCCCAAAGTGGTAATCAGCCCGGAAAGGCTGCGAGGCAGGCCGTACCCGCACAGGCGTCGAAATATCGGCTCGCAGATAAGGGCAATTACTACCCCGAAAATCAAAGTGAGAAGAAACGGGGCCATCATGTAAAAGAAAAGGCCGGTAAGTCCCAGGCCCAAGATTACCTGGCCCAGCTGTCGCCATAGAATTGCTGTGTTCTGCATAGGAGGAACTATAGCTTGGGCTTTGTATTTATGCTACTCCAGGGGAATGGCTGAGCAAGCACACTTGCCTATAGGGGTTTTTGATTCAGGCCTCGGCGGCCTAACGGTTTTGCGCGCGCTCCAAGAAGTTTTGCCTTGCGAGGATTTTGTTTATTTGGGGGATGTTGCGAGGTTGCCCTACGGTACAAAGTCCCAGGGGGTGATCCGTGAGTATGCAAAGCAGTGTATAGAATTCCTGGTAGCGCAAAGGGTAAAAGCCGTGGTCATAGCGTGCAATACTGCAAGTGCTATGGCGCTCGAGGCCCTGCGCGAGGAGTTTACTCTACCTTTGTTCGGAGTTCTGCATTCGGGCGCTAGAGCTGGCCTAAGGGTGGCCACAAGCAAGCGCGCCATATTGGTATTGGGCACTGAGTCTACCGTTCGCAGTGAGGCTTACTTGAAGGTATTTTCGTCATTGGATCCACAAGTGCGGGTAACGCAGTTGGCGTGCCCTCTCTTGGTGCCACTCGCGGAAGAGGGGTGGTTCGATCATGAGGTGACTCAGAAGGTGATTCAGCAGTATCTTTCTCCTATCGATCTAACTTCCTTCGATGGGGTGGTGTTGGGGTGTACACATTTTCCGCTTTTAGAGCCCAGCTTTCGAAAAGTATTGCCGAGTTCAATTCAAATTGTTCATGGCGCGCATCTGCTAGCAGACGAACTGCGACTCTCTTTGGAAAGGCAGTCGAGTCTCAACACTTCGGCCCAAAAGGGCAAAGTCCGTCTGATGACCACGGATCGGATCTCTTTGAAGCTTCCTCTTCTTGGGGGATGGTTGAATCAAGTCGAACCGGCAGAGGTGGTTCACTTAGGAGCGTCTGCCTAAAGTCCCAGTTTTTCGCTGGGTTTTTCTTAACTGCTTTTGCGTTTGGCACGGCTTCGCAGAACGTTCCGGCCGGAACGGGTATCTATTCCTATTTAGATAAGTTGGAGGCCTTAGGTTGTGCCTATCCGACGTTTCGCGCCCTCGGTCCCCAGGCTTTTTTCGACATTCAATCTGCGTTAGGGAAAGAAGTCTCGGGCTCCGGCTGTAGTGCTCCAGAGTGGTTGCTCGATGAGCGTCAGCTTTTGGTGCGTCCGGCTTGGCTTCCCGAGTTTCGCTCGGACGGGTTTGTCGGGCCAGACGATTTATTGCGTTTTAAGGGGATGTCCGCGAGTCTTTGGCCGCTTTTTCCACAGCGTCAAAACCGCCCCACTTTAAACGGAGTAAATCTTTCGAACGAGCTTGCTCTGTCCATGCGAACAGGAACGCAGACGTGGGGCTATGCTTTGTCAGCCACGCCGGGCTTTTATGCCGGATACGACATACGCGGAGTTTTATTGGGGCGTTTCTACTTGCAGGAAGCCTACGTAAAACTGGGTTACGGGTTTTCTGAACTATTGGTGGGGCGCTATGCGCGACGATTTGGAGATGCGCGCCATGGCTCGCTGCTTTACTCGGGAGCCGCTGCCCCCCTCGATGTGATTGAGTACGCACTTCGTCCTATGGTTCCCCCTGGAACGTTTTCGTTTTTGGGTCCGGTAAGTCTTCGGACTTGGATCGGGAATCAAGGCGGTGCAGAGCTCGCAGTGCCTTGGGCCACTTTTTGGGGGTTGGAATGGGGGTTGCGCCCGCTTCAAGCCTGGGAGCTAGCATTTGCCCAACTTTTGCAGTTTGGGGGCAATGGGGCGAACCGTCCTGGGAACCTCACTTTAGCTGCATCTACCGGAATTTGGTTGCCTCGGAACCGAGCGAAACTTTACGGGCAAGTTTTATTGAGTCGCGTAGGTGAATCTGGCGTCGGCCCATCTTTTCTGGCTGGTCTATGGTTGCCGAAACTTTGGCGGTGGGATTTTCGGGCGGAGTTTGTGGTTATTGCCAAGGGAGCGTACCAGCACCCCTTCTGGACACAGGGACTGACCTATCGGGGTTCGTCCCTAGGCCACCCCTTGGGGCCGGATGCTCAAGGCCTGTATTTTGATGTAGGGCTTCCGCCTATTTTTACCTGGTGGCATTCGGACGTCGGGTTCTTGTACGAGGTGCGCGGTCTAAGTCTGCAGGGCTCTGAGGCCCCCGAGAAGCGCTATGGTGTTGCTCTAACGACCGGACGTCGGTTTGGGTACTCCGATATAGAAGCCAAGGCCGTCTACCACCAAGTCCACTCATTTGGTTATCAATCGGGGCAAATTGCCGATGTTTTCGGGGTGGGTGCTACGTACCGGTACGCGTTCTAGCGGACGGGCCCCAAAAAAAGAAAGCCACGGAGGACTTGCCCCCGTGGCTTTCGAGAACTGACAGGCTCTGCCAAACTTAACGTTTGGAGAACTGGAATCGTTTACGAGCGCCTTTTTGTCCGTATTTCTTACGCTCTTTCATTCGAGGATCTCGGGTCAGCAAACCGTCCTTTTTCAAGGTGCTTCGCATAGCTGCGTCGACCTTTAGAAGGGCGCGGCTGATACCGTGGGAAATCGCGCCTGCTTGGGCTGCGATTCCACCGCCATCGACCAAAGTCTCAACCCGGAAATCCCGGGCTTTTTCGGTGAGCATCAAAGGACGCAAAACCACCGCCCGGAGGGTGTCTCGTGGGAAGTATTCTTCCACGGACCGACCATTAATTTGGATTGTGCCTTCTCCACCCGGGATAAGCCGTACACGAGCTATCGCGGTTTTTCTACGGCCTGTTGCTTGAAGCTGTTCTGTCGCCATGTATTTTTCTTACCTTCTTAGTTGCTTGCGAGCTTCGTGAGCTCGGGTTGCTGAGCCGTATGCGGGTGCGCAGTTCCTGCATAGACTTTTAACTTGCTGAACCAATGGCGCCCCATGTGCCCGTGAGGGAGCATGCGCCAAACGGCCTTTTCAATCAAGCGATTCGGGTGGTTTTCCCGTAAGTAATCTGCGCTGATTTCTTTAATTCCGCCTGGGAAACCTGTGTGGTGATGGTAGAGCTTGCTCTGCCATTTATTACCCGAAAGCTTCACCTTCTCGGCATTGATGACGACGATGAAATCGCCCGTGTCTACCGATCGAGTGTAAGTGGGCTTATCTTTGCCCATCAAAGCCGTGGCAATGTAGGTAGCCAAGCGGCCCAAAGTTTGGCCTTCTGCATCGAGTAGGCGCCACTTTACAGGCACTTCGCCAGTTTTGGCGAAAAAGGTTTTATCGGCAAGGGGCTGGCGTTTTGCCACCGGGCCCGTGCTCTTTTTTACTGGCTTTGCTGTGCCTTCCTGGTCCAGTTTTAGCGCTGGCTTTTTTGTCGCCGTGGCTGCCTTAGCTGGCTTTTTTGCAGCGGTTTTTGCTGCGGGCTTGGAACTTGTCGTTTTTTTACTCTTGTCGCTGGCCATAACTCGCCTTGTTTCCTCTTAATACAAATAGAATCCCGGTACTTACTAATAGGGTGGGAATAAAGTCAATGAATTTATCGGGATGGCGCGACAAGGGATCAAACGTTGCGGAACAGCGCTCGGAAGGCCTCTTTGGCCTTTTCGGCTTCCGTATTTGAGGCCTCCTGGTTTGGAGGCGACGCCGCCGTAGTGGTGGGTCGGAACTCAAAAAACTGGCATTCATTCGTGGCGGCTCTATCGGCCACCCAAGGGCTATTGGCTTCACTACATTGATTTCGAGAACTTTCGAAATTGATGCAATTGCGGCAGGAATGAATGTCGCTTCCGCAACCGGGGCAAAGTTGGTGTTTGCGCTGCATGTCAAGTGACAGCGCTAACCGGCAGTAATAACAGTGCCACATGGGGGCCCCTTTGCTGTTGGTACTGCTCTTCGCCTCTACTACGATTTGATTATGGCATCGACGATTTGGGAAAGGAAGCCCGCGCTGATTTTTTCTGTTGTTAGCAGTTTGTTGAAGTTTGTGAGGCGTGCTTCTAGAATCGATGGATGCTGAAATCATGGATTGGGAAAAAACAAAGTAGCAAAGTTGCCATTGTGGCTGCCGCCCGAACTTCTTTCGCGAAGGCCGGGATGGATCTAAAAGACTGCACCGCAGTTCACCTCGGCGTGACAGCCGCGCGGGAGGCCATTGCGAGGTTCGGGGGAGATCCTAAAAGTATCGACGAGGTTGTGTTCGGCAACGCCGGAACGCCTGCCGACGCTGCAAATATTAGCCGCGTCATCGCTCTGAGGTCTGGGCTTGCTGAAAGCACCTCAGCGTTCACAGTGCATCGCAACTGTGCCTCGGCCATGGAAGCCGTCGCACAAGGGTGTGTGAAAATCGGCGCTGGGCTTGCGGACACCATGCTGGTCGGGGGCACCGAGAGCATGAGCAATCTGCCTTTAATCTTTAATAAGCAAATGACGCAGTTCTTTACTCGTCTAAGTCAGGCCAAGACGACTGGGGCTAAACTATCGACCCTGGCGAGTTTTAGGCCCGACATGCTGAGTCCCATCATTTCAGTGATGCAGGGGCTGACGGATCCGATATCAGGCTTAAACATGGGCCAAACGGCCGAACTGCTTGCACGAGATTTTTCAATTAGTCGTCAGGAGCAGGATCAGTTTTCGGTGCGCTCACATTTGCGCACCGTTGAAGCCGAGAAACGGGGCGCTTTTAACGACGAGCGTGTGCCGGTCCTTCTACAGCCGAAATACGGACAGGTTCTTTCGAAGGATATTGGTCCTCGCGAAGGACAGAGCATGGAGCAGCTTGCGAAGCTTCGGCCTTTCTTTGATCGTGAGAATGGCACGGTGACTGCTGGAAATGCCTGTCCTATCACCGATGGTGCCGGTGCAGTCGTCTTGATGAACGAAGAAAAGGCCAAAAGCGAAGGCCGCGCTATCTTGGGAACCATTAGTGGTTTTTCTTTCACTGGGTGTGAACCCAAGCGCATGGGCCTTGGTCCCGTATTTTCCACCAGCAAAGTATTGGGCGAGCTTGGACTGACAATGAAGGACATTGATTTGGTCGAGCTCAACGAAGCTTTTGCGGCTCAGGTAATTGCGAATCAACGCGCATTTGCCTCAAAATCCTACGCAGCGGAAAAACTCGGACGTTCCGAGGCGCTCGGCGAGATACGCGATGAAATCTTGAATGTGAATGGTGGAGCTATTGCGCTCGGCCATCCGGTTGGAACGACGGGGGTTCGCATCATCATGACCTGCCTATTTGAAATGAGGCGGCGTAATGTGCAGCGCGGCTTGGCAACATTGTGTATTGGGGGCGGCCAGGGTGCTGCATTTGTATTAGAGAGGAATGCTTAATGGAACTAACTAGAGAGAGTTTTCGCGAGGCGGTAACACAGTTCCGTGCGGGTTTTAAAGAAGATGCAGTCGGCGTTGCCGAAAAATCGATTACCTTAGAAAAACGTGGCCCGGTGGGTGTCATTGTTTTAGATCAACACCAAGAAAGGGCCAATAAGCTAAGCACTCCCAATATGCTCCGGCTCTTTGAACTGTTTCTTGAAGTAGAACAGGACAAGAGTATTGGCGCGCTGGTTTTTATCAGCCGTAAGCCTACAATTTTCATCGCCGGCGCCGATATTTCTGAAATCCAGAAAATGACCGACGGCATTGGGACTGTGGATTCGTTGATGCAGCTTCAGGCCGTCTTTACTTACCTAGAGCGCTTGTCCATTCCGTCGATTGCAGCCATTCACGGTGCGTCGATGGGGGGTGGCACAGAGCTGGCTTTGGCCTGTGACTACCGCATGGTGACGGACGCGACAGAAACAAAAATTGGTTTACCCGAAGTGCTCCTCGGGGTTCTCCCAGGGTGGGGCGGCTCTCAGCGATTGCCTCGTTTGGTAGGGCTTGAGACTGCACTCGACATGATTCTCACTGGCAAGACGGTAGACGGCAAGAAAGCCAAGAAGATGGGCCTTGCAGATCGTGTCGTTCCAAAAGAAAACCTGGAAAAGAAGGCTGTAGAGTGGGCCACCGAGCTTGCTAAAACTCGGCGCAAAGCTAAGAAGTGTGGACCGAAGAGTGTGTTGAGCCGAATTCCCGGAGGGACTTGGCTGATATTCGATCAGGCACGCAAACAGGTACTTTCTAAAACCAAAGGAAACTACCCTGCGCCTTTGAAAATCTTGGAAGTTCTAAAAAAGACTTACGGAAGCAGTTTGGATTCTGGTCTTAAAGTAGAAGCAAGAGCTTTTACGGAGCTTGTAAAAACTCCCGAGTGCCAGAATCTTATCCACGTCTACTACTTGCAGGAACGTACAAAAAAAGACAAAGGTACCGATACCGCGATCGCTGGGAAGGAAATCAAGCACGCTGCTGTGCTCGGGGCAGGGGTGATGGGCGGCGGTATTGCCCAACTCTTTGCTGCCAAGGACGTGCGCGTTCGAATGAAGGATATTAGTTGGGATGCGATAGCCAAAGGGTATCAAGCAGCGCAAAAGATTTTTAAGAAGCAAGTAGAACGCCGAAAAATGAAGCCCAATGAGTTTGATAATGCGATGGGGCGCATCGAGGGGACTACTACGTACGCTGGGTTTTCTCAGACTGACCTAGTGGTTGAGGCAATTGTTGAGAACCTTGAGGTAAAACAAAAGGTCTTTCAGGAACTGGAATCTCAGGTAAATAGCCACACGATTTTAGCTACAAACACTTCCAGTTTGTCGGTTACCGATATTGCTAAAGGTACAAAGGATCCTTCTCGCGTCGTGGGGATGCATTTTTTCAATCCCGTCGACAAAATGCCGTTGGTTGAGGTGATTCGGGGCCAAAACACCAGCGATGAGGCGGTGGCCACCGTATTTCAGTTTTCAAAAAAGCTCGGTAAAACTCCGATTGTCGTGAAAGACGGGCCTGGTTTTGTTGTGAATCGTATTTTGGCGCCGTACTTGAACGAAGCGGTGTACCTGCTTTCTGAAGGAGTTCCGGCCCACAAGATCGATCAAGTGATTGAGCGTTTTGGAATGCCAATGGGACCGTGTGCTTTGCTCGATGAAGTCGGGTTAGATATCGGTGCCAAGGTTTCTAAGATTCTTTTTGAGGCTCTTGGAGATCGAATGAAGCCGCCCCCACTCATGGAAAAGCTGATGGATGGGAAGCGTTACGGAAGAAAAACCGGTAAGGGCATTTACATCTACGAAGGGGCCAAGGACAAGCAACGCGATCCAGAGCTGTTTTCTAGGCTCGGTGTGCGTGAAAATGCCGGGGCCGTTTCGGACGAGCTCATTTTAAAACGCTGCATTTACCCTATGGTGAATGAGGCTTCCCGGTGTGTCGAAGAGAAATTGGTCCGCGATGTTGCCGATGTCGATATCGGCATGATTTTCGGCACAGGCTTTGCGCCCTTTAGGGGCGGCTTGTTGCGCTATGCCGATAGCGTGAAGGCCGAATCGATTGTCGCAGACTTGGAAGTTTTGCAGCGCAATCTGGGAAGCCGCTTTGCGCCGTCGAGCTATCTGCAGCAACTAGCTGTTTCGGGTAAAAAGTTCTACGCCTAGCTTTAGAGCTGGCGTAGGACCAGTCCTGAAGCAAGCTTGGGATAGAAGTAAGTCGACTTAGGCGGCATGAATTTCTGATCGTCCGCGATGTCGGTTACGTCGGTTGTCTTGGGTCGTGCGTGGAAAACCATCAGGTCGTAGCGGCTACGCTCATTCCACATTTTTAGAGCGTCTTTTTCATAGTCAATTCGCTGCATGTAGTCGGCTTCGGGGACTTCAAGCAGTTCGCTGAGAATTTTTCTGTCCGACCAGTGCATAGGTAGTTTGTACAACGCCTGTCCCATGCTGGCTGCTGCGTTTTCCCAGCCTTTCGGGGTGCACGCGTAGAGAGTTTCGCCAAACCCAAGAACAAACGAAGGCGTATTAATCGGGGTATCGCAAAAAGTTTTCAGCGCCTCGACGTTAATCGGTTTTAGGTCGTAAGCATGGCCCAGTGAAGTGAGCTTCGACTTGTGCGAACCCAGCGACTTAACGCCCCGGTGTGTTGGCATAACGACAAGGCCCGGATCGAAACCGTTGCAGATGGTGAACAAGGTGCGCCCGGCGGGGTTTTGCTCGTCACCATAGGCGCCTACTTCTCGGGCATAGGCGAGAGCACTTTCGTATCGGTGATGCCCATCTACAATATAAATCGGCTTGTCTGCAAAAAATGGAGCTATCTGAGGCGCCTTACTGAGTTCGATTTTCCAAACCGTATGTTCAGCGCCATCATCGGTTTTTCCCTGAAGCAGCGGCGCCTGAAACTCACAGCTGGTCATGACGCTACTCAGGACTCCTTCGGCGTCTTTCACCATGCCAAAGATATGGCTTAAATTAAAACGCGTGGCTCGAAGGCTTTGAAGTCGATCGCGCTTGGCTTTGCCGTGAGTGTTTTCATGGGGTCTTACAATATTTTCCGAAAAATCAGTAAGCTGTACGGCGCACATCAGCGCTTCACGGGAGTGGTTCACTCCACCAATGGAAAACGTCTGGCGGTACCAGTAGTAGCCAGGGCTTGAATCGCGGACCAATATTTTTCGCTCAATCCATTGGGTTAAGGTTTGTGACGCGCCCGAGTAGTCGTCTTCGTCGCGTTTTGGCAAATCGATGTGAGAAAAATTATAGGGACTTCTCTGCCAAAACTTTGCTTCGTCTCCCGCGGGGATATTGTCGTAGGGCGGAGTAATAAGATTACTCAGATTCCCTAACGATGGAGTGTTGTAATGAAAGCTTTGGAACGGAAAAATTTTTGCCATGCAGAAGTATGAAAGCTCAAACGGGGGCGCCCTTCAAGCCAATATCGCGGCGAAAATGGATTCCTTTCCACCGAACCGTGGATAACGCGGAGTAGGCTTTTTCGCGGCAATCTTGCGGATCTCGGCCGATGGCCCCCACCCCGAGTACGCGGCCTCCAGAAGTGGCAAGTCCTGCGGTGATGGTTTGAACGCCTGAGAAAAAAAGTGTCGCATGATTTGGAAAGTTTTCAATCCCTTCAATCAAATCACCGGAGCGGGGCCGTGACGGGTAGCCTTCCGACGCGGCGACTATGTATACCGCGCTGCCTGGCTTCCAATGGGGAACGGGGGCCTGGCCGAGCAGTCCCTTAGCAGTGAGTTGCAGCAGTTCCGCCAGTCCGTCTTCAATTCGTAACATTAGGGCCTGAGTCTCCGGATCTCCGAAACGCGCATTAAACTCTAAAACAAACGGGTCGCCGGTTTTTGTAATCATCAATCCGAAGTAAAGAACCCCGCGGTACTCAATTCCTTTTCGCGAAAGTTCCTTTAAAGTGGGCGCAACGATTCTCTGCTCGATTCGAGCTTCTAATTCTTGGGTTAGAATAGGAGACGGAGAAATAGCCCCCATTCCGCCGGTGTTCGGTCCCTGATCGCCGTCGTTTAGCCTTTTGTAGTCCGACGCCGAGCTTAATGGAATAAATCGGTTGCCGTCACAAAGGCCAATGTAGCTTAGTTCGGAACCTTCAATGAAATCTTCCACCACCACTTTGTGAGGACCCGGCCCAAATTCATTTTCTTTCCATACTCGTGAAATGAAGTCCTCAACGTGCGAAAATTCAGTGGCCACGACCACACCTTTGCCCGCCGCTAGTCCATCGAGTTTGAGTACAATGGGAAGATGTTTGGCTTTTTCCCGCAACGCGATTTCAGATTCTACCGAGCAGTAAGATGCGGTGGGGATGCAAGCCGAATCGAGAAAGGATTTTGCGAACGCTTTGCTGGTTTCCAGCTGTGCGCCATTTTTACCGGGCCCCACGACAAGAAAGCCTTCTTTTCTGAATAAATCCCCATAGCCCTTTGCAAGTAAAACTTCCGGCCCAATAACCACTAAATCCACCGAGCGCTCTCGAGCGGCCTTTACGAGGTCCCCTGGGGCATCAATAGATACTTCACCCAAGTTGGCAAAGCCCGCATGCAGAGTTCCTGGATTTCCGGGATGTAGGAAAACCTCGGATACGTCCGAGTCTTGGGACAGTCTCCATGCTAGCGCATGTTCACGGCCACCAGTGCCGAGGACTAATAGCTTCATTGTACTTCCTGCCAGGCTTACAAGTTTTGAGCCGAGACTATAGCAGGGATGTAGTTAGGATGGTAGCGAAGGAGTTCTTTCACTTGGGATTGGGCTTCGGCGGAAGATTGTACCTTTTGAAGCAAAGTAGCATACGCCCAAAGGCCGATTGCAGAGTGAGGGGCTAAATCTAGTGAGCGGCGAAAGTCGCGTTTTGCTTCGTCAAACAACCCGAGGCGACCATATGCTTCGCCTCGTAACACGTAGGCGTAGTAGCCAAAGGAATCCAAACTTTCTGGCAGGCGCGCCAGTGCATGTTTCACTTCGGCACCTGTTGCTTCGCGGTCGAGGACTAGTTTGAGGCCTAGGACTCTTGCGGTGAGTCCGCCTTTTTCGGCGAGCGTTTCTATGCGTCCGCCTTCGTCGGTGTTGGTCAACAAGTACTGTATGTAACGACGCCCCACTTCTTTTTCTTCACCCGAGGCTTTCTCCATTACGTGAGTAAACGCATTGAGATACTCGGTGTAGTTGATTTTTTCTTGGTAGTAGCCAAACGGCGGGGGACTTAAGACCTCGTAGTGCGGGTCTCGAGTGAGCATTTGCTTGAGTATTTTCTGCCCTTCAGCCGCGCGTTGGGTCTGCGCCAAGAATAGTGCGTAGTAAATGTAAGTTATCCATCTGTCGGGCGAGTTTTCCATTGAAGCTTTGAATGCGACTTGCGCATCGGCAGGTTGCTCGAGTGCAAACTTTGCACGTCCCTTGTAAATTTGAATGAGCCAAAGATCCGGAGCTTCCAGTTCGGCAAGTTGCAAATAGTCTAAGGCGAGAGAATATTTTTCTTGTTTTAGATAAGTACGGCCCAAGTTAAAGCGTGCAGCGGGATCTTTGGGCGACATCTGAAGCGCTTCTAGGAAGTGTCCCTCGGCCTGATCCAACTTGTCCGTCATGAGCGCCAAATAGCCCAACCACAAATGGGCCCGCGACTTCAAATAAGCCGTAGTGTCCGCATCGATAACTTGATCTAAAAACTTTCTGGCGCGGCTCGGGGATTCACCCTCTAGAATGAGTAGAGCGGCGTAGGGAACGAGGTACTCAACATCATTTTTTGCTGGCCCTCGTTCGTGGTACAGCGTCAACGCTTTCAATGCGGCTTGGGTTTTTCCGCCGTGAATGAGTGAGTAAATTTGGCGAACAAATGCAGACTCTCCCTGAAGCGGTACTCCCGAGTTTTGCGGTTCCGTTTGAGAGGATTGATTCGATGCTCGGTGGTTTCTTAGGTAAACGACTCCTGACAGGGCTACGGCAACGACCAGGAACCCTAGTAGGACCGGGTTGAATTTCGAAGGCTGTGTCCGCGGTAGCAAGTGCCCGGGGATTCGAATTTTTCTTTGCGAATCGATGTTTCCTGGGCGGTTTCGGCGTACCTCGGGAGGCAAAGGGAGGTCGCCGGGGGAGGTTTGGATGTCCGAAGTTATCGATTGGGTAAAGGGATGATGGCTTCGCGTGCTAGTGAGTTCTTCCGTCTCGTGGTACGCGAGTGCCTGGGCAGAGATCCAATGTCCCTGGGACGGGGCAATTTCGTCTTCTACCGAAAAGAGGTTTCGCTTAAGCTCCTCCATCAGCTCGCGCTGTGTATAGGGCCCAAGGACTTCCCCCGCGCGTGTGCGAACCATCCATTCTTTGGGCGAGCGCTGCATATAAAGGCTAAACCCTCACAGAGTATTGCCTTTTAATATCGGTCGTAGAGGGGAATTTGCTGATGCGCAGCGCGTCAGTGGCGAAAGTGCCGAATACCCGTGAATACCATGGCTATGCCAAGTTCATCGCAGGCTTTTACTACCTCTGCGTCGCGCTTTGATCCGCCGGGCTGGATAATAGCCGCGATCCCCGAGCCCTGGAGCAAGTCGATGTTATCCCGGAAGGGGAAAAAAGCATCGCTCGCCAGCACGGCGCCCGCGAGTTTCTCTCTGGGGCATTTTTTGAGCGCGATTTCTACGGCGTCAACGCGACTAGTCTGTCCCCCGCCTAAACTTAGGGTGGTTTGATCTTTAGCAATTGCTATAGCATTTGACCTGACGTGTTTCACAACCGACCAAGCGAATCGTAAATCGCTCCAACTCCCTTTAGGCACCAGGCTTCGAGTGACCGTAATGAGTTCTTTCGGCACGGGTGCGGTATCAACATCTTGAATCAACCACCCGCCTAGGGCTGCTCTAATTTCAAAACCAGGCGATAGGAGTTTCTTCAGTGTCACAAGGCGAAGATTTTTCTTTTGCGACAATATGGCAATAGCGCCCGGGGTAAATTCGGGGGCAAGAATCACTTCTAGAAAAATCTCACCCATTTGAGACGCAGCGGTTTCGTCTACCGCGCGGTTGCAAGCAACAATGCCGCCAAAGGCCGATTTAGAATCAGCCAAAAAAGCGCGATCAAAAAGTTCGGCAGTAGAGAAATTGCCAGCCGCTACACCACAAGGGTTGTTGTGTTTTACAATGCATAGAGCAGGCGATGAAAACTCAGCAACCACTCGAACAGCGCTCTCGGCATCGAGGAGGTTGTTATAGGAAAGTTCTTTGCCTTGGAGAAGTTCCCAGCCGCCGGTTTCTCCTATCCAGGAAGCTTTTTGGTGCGGGTTTTCGCCGTAGCGAAGCGCTGTTTTTGGAGTAAGGGCAAGCGAGTCGTTTGAAAGTTTGTCTTTTTGCCATTCCTGCACAATCAAGGCGTCGTAACGACTGGTACGTTGAAACGTCGCAACCGACTGACTAAATCGAAAGTCGTTCGTCGTCTTTCCATCGTTAGAGGAATATACCTTCAGAAAGGACTCATAGTCTTTTGGATCGGATAGAACGGTAACCGTTTCGAAATTTTTAGCTGCAGCACGCAACATTGCTGGGCCACCGACATCAATCAGCCTGACCTGTTCTGGGCGTGTTTTTCCAAGTGTTGAGGCAAAGTCGTAGAGGTTAACGACAACCAAGTCAAAAAGCGGGATTCCATGTGATTTAGCATCTTCAATATCACTGGGTTCCTCGCGTCTCGCCAAAATCCCACCAAAAATTTTGGGATGCAGAGTCTTCACTCTACCATCCATCATTTCAGGGAACTCGGTGAGGGAGTCCACTTTTATGGCGGGTAGATGAAGCTCATCGACCAAATGCCGGTAGGTTCCGCCAGTGGAGTAGAGCTGGACGCCTTTTTCATGAAGCGCTTTGGCCAGGGGAGCCAGGCCGTTTTTGTCGAACACACTAATCAGAGCATTGCGGATGGGAACTAAATCGACCACGGCGAAGCCTCCTATCGAAGGCTAAGGTCTTACCACTTTTTTCCATATTCGGTAAGAGCCGAGGTCTTTGTCTGGCACAAAGCCGGCAGTTTCAAGGCGGGTTGGCGAAATGTGCCAGTCGCCCCACCAATCAACCACGTCCACCACATAAGGGGCCCCGGTGAGGTAAGACTCAATCTCGGAAGGGGCTTTCATCCAGGGACCTTGGGCATCTCGCTCCAAATAAAAGTTTCGACCAAACTGTCCCTTGGAAAAGTACTCAAGAGTGGGATCTTCGGGGGCAATAAACCCTTTGTCCATTGAAGCCAAATACGCAATAGCAGCGGGGTAGTCGGCTTGCCGCTTGTCGGTAGCAAGAAAATATCTGTTAAGAGAAGGACCGTGGGGAAATGTCTGAAGCAACCACAGGAGAATAAGCAGCGCGCCTTGGCCCTGAGGTAAACGAGCTTGCCAAAGCTCCCTAATGCCCCAAAGAGAAGTTCCTGTGGCAACCAAGAAAAACGGGATCAAACTATTGGTCGTCCCTCCCGGCTTTGCAGCGGCGAGGCTACAAGCCGCCAAGCTGATAAGCAAAGCGCTTAAGTAGTAGGCCCCGTCTTTTTTTAGCGGGGCGTTTTTGCCAACTGCGAGCGCGAGAGCGGCAAGTAGCGGTAGCGCTGCAAGCTGGGTCCAAGCAATCGTTAATACGTGCTTAAGCTGTACGGGATAGCTTCCGAAAGTTTCGAAGTTGTAATGAAATACAACCGGGAACAAGAGTTTAAGGGTGAGCAAATGAAGCCCTACTACAACGCAAGGAAGCAGCGACTTAATCCAAAAGAGGTTGGGTTTAAGGCGACTTTCGATAACCGCAGCTACCGCCGGAAGCACTGCCCACATTGCGGCGGTCTGTTTAAAGCTAATGGCGGTAACTAGGGCGACCAAGGCCGTTTTTCGGTGCGATCGATACATCAGGACAAAAAGGAGCGAGAAGAAAATACAAATCCAATCTGGCCGGTTTGCCGCGGCGTAAGTTCCACCCATCTGGTGAATTGCCACGAAACTGGAAAAACTCCACAACCAGTAGGTCCAGGGTTGTCCGCGTGAAAGTAAAACGGTGAGCAAGACCATCACAGAAAGCGAGAAAAACAGCGAAACATACCGACCCGTTTGGTTGCTTTCCGGTAGAAAGCGAAACAAAGTCCCCAGAAGAACGGTGTTTGCCCAACCGTACATATGGGTGGCGTGTTGGGTGAACTCGTTTTCGTACACCGTAAGTCCGTGGCTAAAACGCAGGGCCTCTACCGTAAGACCAGACTCCCAAGGGTCGTTCGGGTAGTGGCGACTGAGCTGGAAATTTATCGACAGCGTGTTGAGAACAAGCGTGTAAAGCGACACCACGGTTATCAAGGCTTTGAGCATGGGTTTATTCTAGCGTCGGCCGCAATGGTTGACACCCCCTTCCATCCGTTTTTTACTGGCCGTTTAGGGGGGCGAGTTGGTGGAAAAGCAAAACATTCTAGATGCAATCGGCAATACGGCTATTGTGCGGCTCAACAAAGTAACGCGAGGCGTCCCGGGTGAGTTATTTGCCAAGTGTGAGTTTCTTAATCCCGGCGGGTCTATCAAAGATCGTATTGGTCGATTTATGATCGATAGGGCCGAAGCAAAGGGCCTTATTAAGCCGGGTGGAACGATCGTTGAATCCACGTCCGGCAACACTGGGATGGGGCTTGCCATCACGGCAGCAGTACGAGGCTACCAGTCGATTTTCGTAATGCCCGACAAAATGAGTGAAGAAAAGCGCCAGAATTTGCGAGCGTTTGGCGCACGAGTGGTAATTACGCCTACGGGTGCTCCTCCGGATTCTCCGCAGTCTCACTACAAAGTAGGAGAACGCCTTGCGGCCGAAACCCCCAATTCGTTTTACGTCGGTCAGTACCACAACACCGACAATCGAGACACGCACTACGAAACCACGGGTCCCGAAATATGGGAGCAAACCGGTGGAAAGATCGACGCCATTGTCGCTGGAATGGGTACGTGTGGGACCATCACGGGACTAGGAAAGTTTTTCAAGGAAAAGAACCCGAAAATCAAAGTGGTTGGTGTAGACCCCAAGGGATCTATTCTCAAAGACCTTTTTGAAACCGGAAAGACGGTAGAAGCGAATACTTACAAAGTAGAAGGTATTGGCGAGGATATTGTTCCTAACAACCTCGATTTTTCCGTTATCGATCACATTGTCCGAATCGAGGATAAAGAATCTCTTCTCATGACTCGATCGCTTCTTACCAAAGAAGGGATATTTTGCGGAATGTCGAGTGGAGCTGCGGTGGTAGGGGCGTTGCGGTACATGGCCGAAACTCCCAATCCGGGACGAGTTTTGGTGATTTTGCCCGATTCTGGAAATCGCTATTTGAGCAAGGTTTTCAATGATGCCTGGATGATTGAAAATTCCTTCTTGGACCGGCCAGTTGAAACGACGGTGTCCGAGTTACTCCGAGTGATTAATAAACGCTCAGAAGTTTTCTTCGCCGATATCAAAGATACCGTCGATGCCGTTGTTACGAGAATGCGCGAGGGGGGGATTTCACAGCTCCCAGTGCGTCGTGGTGCTACGGTGGTGGGTGTGATTGCCGAAACTGATTTGCTTCGTCCCTTGTTGTCTGGGCAGGTAAAGAACAGCGACTCTATCGAGTCCTTGATGGATCACAATTATGAGTTAGTAAGGGGCAGTGATCCGCTCGAGCGGCTTACCGAGGTTTTCACCACAGGGAAAATTGCTCTGTTGGAAGAAAATGGAAAGGTGACACACGTGCTCACGAAGATTGATTTAATAGCCTATTTGAACTCGCGGTCCGGAGGCAGCAAGTGAGCACAGAATCCAAACATATCGAGACTCTCACAGTCCACGCCGGCGTGCACCCCGATCCATCGACCGGGGCAATCATGACGCCCATTTATGCGACCAGCACTTACGTGCAAGCCTCTCCAGGTTCGCACTTGGGTTATGAATACTCGCGCACTAAAAATCCAACCCGCACAGCACTCGAAGAAAACCTCGCGGCTTTGGAAGGTGGCTCCTTCGGTTTCGCCACGGCGTCGGGCTGCAATGCAACCGATGTTCTTTTGCATTTGCTCAGTGCAGGAGATCACGTGGTGTGTGTGGATGATGTGTACGGCGGAACCAGCCGGCTTCTGCGCACCGTTTGGTCGCGCCACGGAGTAAATGTCAGTTTTGCTAATCTCAGCGAGCGCCCCATCTCGGAGTTTGCTACTGCGCAGACGAAAATGATTTGGGTCGAAACCCCTACGAACCCAATGTTGAAAATTATCGACATTGCCAGAATCGCCGAGTGGGCGGCTAAGCAGTCACCGAGGCCTCTCGTGGTGGTGGACAATACATTTGCAACTCCCGTTTTCCAAAAGCCACTGGCGCTGGGAGCCGACATCGTCGTTCATTCCACTACCAAATACCTTAACGGGCACAGCGATGTTGTGGGAGGCGCAATAGTTGTTAAGTCGCAAGAACTTCGAGATCGAATCCACCATATCCAAAATTCGACAGGTGGAGTAAGTGGCCCATTTGATTCTTGGCTTGTTCTACGTGGTATAAAAACGCTCGCCCTTAGAATGAAACGGCACGAAGAAAATGCCCGGGAGCTCGCTGGTTGGTTAGAGAAACATCCAAAGGTTGCAAGTGTAGTGTACCCCGGTTTGGCGTCGCACCCTCAGCACGAATTGGCACGCAAACAAATGAGTGGCTTTGGTGGGATGATTACGTTTTTCTTAAAGGGCGCGCTTCCTGAGGCTAGGCGTTTCTTGGAAACCGTAAAGCTCTTTTCACTTGCTGAGAGTTTAGGGGGAGTAGAGTCGCTTATCGAGCATCCGGCCATCATGACCCATGCCTCGCTTCCTGCTGAAACTCGCAAGCAACTCGGTATCAGCGATAGTTTGATTCGCCTCAGTGTGGGAATTGAACATATCGACGATCTGCGGGCGGATCTGGATTTAGCTCTTAAAAGCTAGTTTTCGATCTTGGTCTCGCTGGCATTTCGGCTCTGCAGTGTAAGAGCCGCAATGGCCGGAATTATCAAAATGAGTGATAGAAACTGGGCGACACTCAGCCAGTCGCCCAGAACGAAACCGCGGTATTGGTCTCCTCTGGTGAATTCCACTAAAAAGCGAGCGACTGCATAGGCGATTAGGCCATGGAGAAAAACAGTGCCCTCGGGTTTTTTTTGCCGAGCAAGTCGCGACACGTACACAAATATCCCAAGGCAGGCCAAAGACTCATACACTTGTGATGGATGTGTCGGAGTAAAACGTAGGCCGGCAAGGGTGTGGCGGTGAGTGTAGCTGACTGCCCAAGCAAGCGCTGAGGGTTTTCCCCAACAGCAGCCGGCAGCAAAGCACCCCAGCCTCCCTATAAAAAGGCCTATAAAAGTTCCAGGCGTGAGAGTATCGAGCATGCGAAAAAAAGAAATTTTGCAGTAGCGGCAATAAGCGTAGATGCTGGCTAAGCTAGCAAGCAGTCCGCCATAAAAGGTAAACCCACCCTCCCAAAAAGCCAGGGCTTCCTTGGGGTTTTCGCGATAGTACGCAAAGCCTTCAAACATTACATGAAAGAGGCGAGCGCCCCCGAGTGAGCTCACGACTATGATTAAGAATACGCGTTCTACGTGTTTAGGATCTTCGTTCCTAGAAATGGCCCGGCGAAGGCTTTCCAAATACCCAAGTGAAAAAGCGAGTGCGAGAGCTAAGCCATAGGTGGGGATGAGGGCCCATTCGCCAACCCAATTTTCAAGAACGTAAGGGTACATAGTGTGCTCGAGCGATTATTGCCAGGATACACAGAGTGACTAGCCAAAGAAACCACTCGCCAAATCGGATGTAGAGAGTGAGGGCCGGATTCTGAGGTAAGGAAATGTCTAAGCTCAAAACCCCTTCGTCGTAAACCGGAGTGGTCTTGCTCATGCGGCCGAGTCTGTCGACTGCAAATGAAATTCCCGTATTGGTAACCCGTACAAAAGGGGTGCGAGTTTCAATGGCGCGAAATACGGAGAGCGCCCCGTGTTGGTACGGCTCAGAAGTGGGGCCAAACCACGAATCGTTCGTGAGGTTTACAATGGCGTGGACTCCCTGGCTCGCCACTTTTCTAAAGAAGGCGGGCGAAATGTCTTCGTAGCAAATGGTGACTCCTAGCCTCGTTCCATCGGCGAGCGTGAAAAGGCGCTGATCCGTGCCCGATTTGAAATGCGATACCTGCGGAGCCCAATCGTAGACCTGAGGGTAGTATTCGCCCCCAGGAAAATACTCGCCAAACGCCAAAAGAATATTTTTGTAATAGACCGAAGTTTGAATTTCACCCCCGGTCCCGGGTTCGAGCAAAAAGGCTGCGTTGTATTCCGCGTAGGGTGGTCCTTCCGGTGGCGCATAGCCACCGCTAATGAGCGGCACGCCCCAGCGTAGTACTGCCTGACGAATGGGTTGGGCATAGTTCGATTCTGGGAAAAGAGAAAATGGCATGGCCGTCTCAGGCCAAAGTAGAAGGTCTGGCTTGTTTTCTCCACTAACCGCTTGTTCGGATAGGCTGAGGTAACGATCAATTGTGTAGTGTAGTTTGTTCTTCGACCCTAGCTGGGCTTGGAGCTTGTCTAATGATCCGATGTTTGGCTGAATCAGAGCCACTCTCTTTGTTCTACCCGGCAGGACTTCTGCTGTGTTCCGCCAAGCGCTAAAAGCAACGCTAAACAGAGTGAGGCAAAGTGGGACGGCAATCATTTGCAATCGGCTGCGGGGGAAAACGCGTGTACTCACTATTGCGCCACCCCACGAAAAGATAAGGAAAGATAAGAAGGTTGAGCCAGTCAGTTCGACAACCTGATTTAGCCAAAGGGACTCAAAGTAGGCATGGCCCACGTACCACGGGAAAAGCTTGGGAGCCCAGTACTCGAAAAATATGAAAACTCCGGGGATTCCGATGCAGTACCAAGAAGCATTTTTCTTAAGGGCGGGGAACTTGTTCTGCAGTTGGTAGATGCTCCAAGAAAATAAAGGAAAGTTTATCGCTCCAAAACCACTAAAGATCAGGTACAAGATGCCGGCCACAATCCAAGGCAAATCTCCAAAAACGTGCAAAACATAAACTACCCAATAAAAGCCCCCGCCCATAATGGCGAGCGAGGTAATGAATCCAACTCTAAAGGCCTGCGTTTTGGATTTGGCTTGATTGATAGCCAAGATAAGAAGCCACGGCGTCAGTACGAGCACGCTTGTAATGCGAATAGGGGGAAAGGCTAGTACGCAGGCCAGGCCCGCTAAGAGGGAAAGCGCCTCGGGGCTATTTGAGATTTTTTTCCACACGTTCGATGTACCTATCAAATAGTTTGCCAAGCTCCTTGGTGGCCAAAGAAAGAGCCATCGATTTCAAAAAACCTGGAACCGGAGCGTCAATTTCGAACTTTGCGCTAAAGTCGACCAAGGTGTTTTTACCTTGAGGTTTCAAAGTCCAATCCGCGTTAAAGAGGCATGCGCCCGGTTTCGGAATTCCCACCACTTTAATCTGGGAATGGGGCGTTGTCTCAAAACGAGTAAGAATCCAGATTTTGAGCTCATAGTTGCCGTAGCCGATTTTCTCGAATTCCCAGCGGTAGGTGTTTGCTTCCACCTCGGTAAAGCTCTCAACACCCTTAAAGTTCTCAGGTACCGTTGTTTCAACATCGGCAAGGTAGTCGAAAGTTTCTTTTGGAGACTTCGCGCTTTTAAAGGAATTTGCGTAGGGCGCTTCAATTCGTACTGCCATGCCTGTCGATACTAACTGGCCGAGCTTGAGAGGGCAAACCGCAACTTCTATTTATTGAGCTGGCTGACCGCGTTTTTCACTTCTTGGTCCTGACTTCGGGCGCAGACCAAAAGACTATCGCCCTCTAGTACAACAATCGCGTTTTGAATGCCGATCAACGAGACTGTCTTACCGGGCGCCAGTACTAAGCAACCATTCGAGTCAATTAGGGCCGATTTACTGGCGCTCACGACGTTGTTGTTTTCACCTTTGGCTTTGAGTTCAAAGAGAGTATTCCAACTTCCAACGTCGCTCCAGCCCATCTCCGCTGGAACCACAAACACCTTACTAGACTTTTCAAGAATCATTTTATCTACCGGGAGGTTTCCTACTTTCCGATAGGCGCTCTGGATGGCTTTCGGCGACTTGGCTTTTTCCAAAAGTTTCATTTCATTTGGCGCCAATTCTCGAAAGGCTTCAAGAATCGCCCCTAGCGTCCAAACAAATACTCCGCCATTCCAATAGAACTTCCCTGATTTGACGAAACGCTCAGCATTTGCCTTGTCTGGTTTCTCAACGAAACGGCTGACATGAAATCCGAATTTCGAAGCCTCACCAGCGGCTTCAATATAGCCAAAGCCCGTGTGAGCAAATCGAGGAACAATACCCAGAGTGACTAAACCCTCGGTCGCTTCAGCTAGGTCAAACGCCTGCTCAAGGATTCTTTCAAAGGCCGAAGCATCCGCAATGAAATGGTCGGCTGGTAATACGGCAACCACGGTGGAAAGTGGGTAGCCCTGTCGTAAGAGCGTTAACATCGAAAGCAAAACAGCCGGGCCGGTATTGCAGGCCTTAGGCTCCAGAATAAGCTTTGCTGCTGGAACTTGGCTTTTTAGAAACTTTCTTTGGGACGATCCCGAGCAAACAAATATATCTTTCGGTTTGCAAAGCTTGCGTGTGCGATCCCATGTCTGTTGAATTAACGTACGTTTACCAAAAAGTGGAAGGTACTGCTTGGGCCGATCTCCTTGGCTTACAGGCCAAAAACGGGTTCCCGATCCTCCGGCAAGTATCACTGCTGCGATTTTTCTTTTGGCCATAGAGTTTGGTGTAACAGAAAAAAACCCAGTCGGGAATTGCATCTTACTGCGACAAGCAATGGCAGGTAAGAGACTCTGCGGTCGCGATCAGCCTGCCTTGACTATCGAGAAAACAGGCATTGGCAGTGAAAGAACTCTCTTGGCTTTTTTCTTTGGCGTTCATACTCAATTTAATACGAACCGGTTGGTCCGAAAAAAAACTGGGTTCAAACCAAAATGACTTCAAACCTGTCGGAAGGCCCTTGGAGCGGCCATCACGAAGCGCTGCGACATTCATGAGCTGGAACGCGGCATCCAGAGCGAATGGGGCGGCGCCAAGGCCTAGTTTCTCCAGTCCTGCGGCAACGGGAAGCGCGAGGCAGAAGAGTTCTGTCTTTCCCACTGCGTCGATTTCTCCGGCTAGTTGAAATGCAGGCCCATGAAAAAAACGATCCCGCCCGTAGAGTAAGCTTGCTGAGAACGACTCATCGTAGTCGCTGGGCCACTCGGGTCGAACGCCTGGCTCAGCATCAGGCCAGGTTTCAGCCCGAAAGGCCCCGTGTGGATTACCCAACACCAGAAACGGCCTCTTTTGATTCGATTCAAATGAGGTTTTCAGACCCAAGGCGTTGCCAGGGGTAGAAACTCGGCGACTAATTTCGAAATTCAAAAGGCCGCGCAAATTCGGATCGAGTGCACATCCAGCCTGTGCCAAGAGCGCCAACCCAACCGCAGCCGGCAAGACAAATTCCCCTTCTATGCAATGGTCCCAAAGGTAGGGCTCCGATTCACGCGTAAACAGCCTAAGAAACGAAGGCTTCCCGTCGTGAAGGTACGGCCTCCCTGCCGTCTCTTCGAATTTCTCGCCCAGTTGGAGGGGCCATTCATATAGAGGCAAATCGTGTCGATCCAGAATGCGCACTCTACGAGGCTTTGCGTTCGGGGCGGCCAGCACTTCACTGAGAAATAGTTCTGCGGCCTTCTCCTCTTCTATAAGTGACACACCCGAAGCCTTGAGCGCTAGTAGTACGGTGGGTTGAGATGTCATCCCCACTGAATTCCAAGGAGGCCATTGCAAAATAGTGAGCGGGACCTTCGCGGCCAGTTGCTTGTCCAGGTAAGTTTCGGCAAAGGCATTTGCAGCCGAGTAAATGCTTTGGCCGCGGTTTCCATATTTGGCTACGACGGAAGAAAACTGAATCACTCTGGATAGCTCGATTTGGCGAGAGATCCAGGCAATACTGCTAGCACCAAGGGCCTTTACATCCCATTCTTGGCGAATTTCTTCGGCGGGTTTCTGCGCAAAGCTACGGCTCTTCTCATAGCCGGCGGCGTTCCACACCTCCAGTGCATGACCGCTGGCAAACTCGCGAAGTGCAGAAATTTGAGCCTCCACCGCGTAGGAATCGCAAATATCTACACTCGCATACTGGACATCTACCCCCAAAGAGTTGAGGGATTCTGGTTGCGGACTGCGCCCCCAAACCAGTACCCGGGATTCTTTTGGCCAGGGAAGCCTTCGCAAGAGTGATTCGCCAATTCCTTTCCCCGCGCCGATAAATAGGACGCGTAAAGGAAAGGCGCGTTCAGGTTGAGTTGCAGTCGGACAGAGTTGTTCCACTTTCCGTAAACCATCGCGAATGTGCACTTGCGTCTGAGACGAATACGCAAACTCAGCATCGATCCTGGCCAATAATTCAGTCTTCTGTGGGAAACTGTCGTAAGCAAGAATTCGTAGTGATTTGATAAGCGCTTCTTTGTGCAGCGACTTAAAGAAAGTGCCAAGCGCTTCGCCTAGTTCCGCATTCGCCGAATCAAAACAGAGCGCTACGTTGCATTCTTCACTCGAGTTCTTTTCTATGGCCGCCTGAATCACTGAAAACAAGGATAGAGCGGGCACTGAAAAATGCTGGAGCTGAATGACAAGATGCCTAGGGAAGCAAGGCGTTTCGATCCACCGATCAAGCGCCCATATTTCCCAGGGGTGGTTTTCAAAAGTATCTGAATTGAGTGGGGCACTCTCCAACTCGCAGCTAAAGGCTTGGAAAACGGGGATTCTTCTTCGGAAACCCTCTTGCGGGTTTTTTTGATTCTGTGCAAGTGCAACGAGGTCAGCGACAGTAGAAGGGACGCTAAAAGCACCGCCAAGTCCTTCGCGGTTCGATTCCGGCGCAACCTCTACAAGGATTTCCATAATACGCAAAGAATCGATGCCCAAATCCTCCTGAATCCGGTCTTCAAGGCGAATTCGATCAATCTCGTAACCCGTAAGGCGAGCGATGAGCTTACGAATTCCGTCTACCTTCGCTTCCGAAAATTCTGCAGGCAAAAGTTCGGTAGTTCTCTGGGGTGCCGCACCCAGTAGTTCCGAGAAGGGGACGATTTTTTGTTTAGAGAAAGAGGCGAGTACGGGCTTTGAACCGATCTCGATAAGCTGGGTTGCTAGTGGCTCTAGGATGTCCAGCTGTTGGATAAAGTTGACCTGCTCCGTGAGTTGCTTGGCTAGAAGGAAATCAATTTGATCTATATTCTCGACCCACTTTCGCGTAACAGAAGACAAAAAAGGCGTTCTCGGGCCTTGGGCTTCGAGGGGAAACTGTTTTAGCAACTCCGAGTAGGTCCGCTCGGCGGGCTTCATATATTTGGAGTGGAAGGGATGCGGTAATCCCAACCGAACAAACGCCACGCCCGCTCGGGCAAGTGTGGCTTCAGCTTCAATTAGTTGATCCCATGTAAAGGCTAAAACAGTTTGATTCACACTATTGCACAAAGCTACTTCAGCATTTTTAAAAAGGTTTTTGCTCTGTTCGACTGAGGCACGCACCGCAAGCAAGTAGCCGGCGGAGTTGGCTAAGGGGCAGCTCTTTTCTCGCAAAGCGATGGCCCTGAACCCCTCGGCAAAACGTAATACTCCACTGACGACGAGGCCGGCATACTCTCCAAAACTATGGGCTGAAAGCGCTCTGGGCCGAATCCCCAACGCGACTAGGGATTCTGCGATTCCCACCAGAGCGCAAAAGAGTCCAAGAAGCTCAATACTATTTTGTACGTCTCCATCGAGCTTATAGGGGGCAAAACAATACGCACTGGGGGAGGGGAGTTTCATCTTTGTTGCTAAGTAGTCTGCTGCCTCAAGTCGCGCGGTCAGGGGTTCAAGGTTTCGGAAAGGAGCAAGCCACCCCGGAAGAAGCGCTCCCTGTCCGGAGAATAGGAAAACGGGCCCTTTCAACATTGGGGCCACCCTTTTGCTAGTGCGTGGTCGCGTCTAGCAAACAAATGGGCCGTTACTGCTTTTCGAAGCGAATTCCGTGGGTGGGATGCGAGTTCTTCCTCGATAGCCAGAACTATAGCGAGTTCGGCTTCCTGATTTTTTAGTTCTTGGTGTGCGAGTTCAATCGCATATTGTGCGCTTTCTTTACCTGCGTCGACGTGAAAGCTTTTCCCAGTGAAATGGAATTCCATGGCTACTCGCCCAGTTACCGCTGAATTCAAGGCTTCCGCGCCTTCTTCTTGTTCCAAAGGCCTTGCCGGAGCCAATCCTAAGAGGGTTTCATACTTGCGCGGAGCTAAGTGGGGCGCTACCTGGCTAAACTCTAGGAAACGAGTTCTATCAACCAATTCGCGTGTACTGTCTGAGGCAAGGGAGCCTGCGGAAATCAGACAAACCCGATCGCTATCGACCGAACCATAACGCAACAAGCTTCTATCGAGCGCCTCCGCTGTGGCGGCGACAGCAGCAAGGGCGATGGCATCTGCTCGTCGAGCCAAAAGCGGCGGGATGTGCGCAGGTATTTCAAAAGCCCGCTCAAGCGCATTTTGTTTTTCGCATCGAGCGAATCCTACTCGAACGTAGTCGGTCGAGGGCAGCGTATTTTCGCCGCCGGTGACGACAGACCCGTTTTCGATAATGGCACAGTAGTTCGCTCCTCCAAATCCTGCTGAGAAAATGGCGGCACGTAATGTGGCTGCGGATTCTAGCGAGTAGGGCGCATTGGGGACGAAGACCGCGGCATTTTTTAAGGCTTCGATAGGTTGGCCCGCCATCTGGTGTCGGGGGAGTTGCCGATGACGAAAACTGAGCAAGGTCTTAAGGACTGAAACCGCTCCCGCGGCCCCCAGTACGTGGCCAGTGTGTCCCTTGGTGCTTCCAATCGGAGTGGGTGTAGGGGTTCCTGAAAGCGCTTTATTCAAAGCGGCTACCTCAGCCTGATCGCCAATGGGCGTTGAGGTTGCGTGGCATTCAATGAAATCGAATTTTTCAAACTGCTCTCGGGCCCAAGCATAGAGTTCACTCATTCGCTCTGCTGAAGGACTAAACAACGAAGAACTTCTTCCGTTTGAGTTCCCCTTGATGGCGCGCACTATTCCCAAGGGGATTTTTATTTTGTCCGCTCGTGCCAGTAGAAACAGTGCGGCTCCTTCCGAAGGAACAATGCCGTCGGCTTTATCGCCAAAGGGGCCACTTCCTTGGGGAGACAGAACTCCCAGGCGGGAAAAAACCCCAAACATCTCGGGTTGAAGAGAGCTTTCTACGCCGCCAGTAATTACGTAATCGCACTTGCCTTCGTTTATCCATGAGCAAGCTACTTCCATGGCGGCGATCGACGACGCGCAGGCGGCATCGACCAGGCAGCTTGGTCCTTTTAGGTTCAAGGAAGTTTGAAGGCAGTTCAGCAAGGCCGTTGCGGTGAGGTCCTTCTCGCTGGGCGAGTTTGTCCTTAGTTTTTGGAAGTAGTCGTCGACAGCCGCTTGAGATGCTGGATCGGCATTTCGAAGTTCACCTTCAAGCGATAGTAAGAACCCCTCGCTTACAGCTCCATCGAATCCCATACAGCCAACCGCGATGCCCACTCGGCTTTGATGAAAATCTTCCGGCAACTCCAGCTGATCCGCTGCGGCCAAGGCAAAAACTTGGCCTCTAGTAAGGTTTTTTCGCGTGGTGGGATCTCTTTCTCGGACGGAGGTGACCTCCTTTTGATTAATGAAACCCCCTAAACTGGATCGAGTTTGAAAGTCTTGCTCGCCCACATAGGTTTCCCCGCTCCACGGTGCGTCTACGAAACACCGTTCCCCTGTTTGAAGAAGTTTCCAGAACTGAGTGAGACCGTTGGCTTTGGGAAGAAAACACCCTGCTGAAGCAATGGCGATAGGGTGGAGGTAGGTTGGCATTTGCCCGTATGGTAGCAAAAGGTACCCCGTCGAGAAAGCCTGCGCTATGATGAACACCTCGTGCGGCAGGAGGTTTGTGTTATGGCGCGTCAAGTTTGGGTAGCTTACGCTGGTCCCCCAGAAGTGCTTGTATCAAAGGAATTCGAACCCGCTCTTCTGGACGCCGATAGTGTACGAATTGAATGCCACGCGGTGGGTGTGTGTTTTGCGGATGTTTTGGTTCGTATGGGGCGCTACCCGCAATCTCCACCCACACCCTGTGTTCCTGGCTTCGAGGTATCGGGTATTGTCCAGGCAGTGGGAAAACAAACAAAGCGCTTTAAAGTGGGCGATCGGGTTGTAGCTATTTGCCGATTCGGTGGCTATGCTTCGGTGATTGATGCTCCCGAGAATCTGGTTTTTGCGCTTCCGCAGGACGTTGATTTTGTTACTGCGGCGACACTCCCTGTAAATTACCTCACCGCACTTTTGCTTACCAAAAGAACGTGCTCAGTCCGCGAGAAAGACACGGTAGTAATTCACTCAGCTGCGGGAGGAGTCGGCCTAGCTTTGGTGGATTTTTGCTATCGTCTGAACACCCGAATCGTGGCGGTGGCTTCTAGGGAGAAGCATGCGTTTTTGTATGATCGTGGCGCCGCTATTTGCCTAGATTCACAGTCGCCAGACCTTTTTTCGCTGCTTACTGAAGCTCTGGGATCGAGGAAAGCGGATGTCGTTTTTGATAGTCAGGGAGGAAGATCCTGGAAAGAGAGCTTGAACCTCCTGGCGCCGTTTGGTCGCTTGGGCGTGTTTGGTTTTTCAGCTTTGGTTCAGAGTGAAGGTCAGTCATTTTCAACGCACTCAAGAAAGCTCGGGGATGCGACTTGGTTTGGTTTTGATGCCTATGAATTGGTGTCTGAGGCGAAATCGGTCGGCGGATTTAATTTGGCGACTTTGTGGCATGGTTCAGAATTTTTATCGCAGTTGCCAGAAATGATGGAGCACTTGTTTGTTGAATTGAAAAATGGTGGCATTCGCCCTTGGGTGGGCAAGACGTTTCCGTTGGATCAAGCGGAGGCTGCACACCGATTTCTGCAATCGAGAAAGTGTCTTGGAAAAATCGTACTCACTCCCTAGGCAGCCGGAGCTGGATTGGTTGCGCTTTGCTGGCATTGTTTCCATGGTTGTTTACCATGGGTTGATTTGGATTGTGGTTCTAGACATAGGTGGCGAGCTAGAGAGTTGGAGAAAATTCTGGTGGTTTCGGCACTTGCACTGGATTGCCGTTCCGGCCCTTTGGTTGCCACTGCTGGCAGGCACCACGCTTGCCCAGCGGGCGCGGCCTATTTTCGCCTTGGTCATTGGGGGGTTCTTCCTTGCACTAGCTACATTGGGAAATTTAACTTTGTGGAGCGAATTTCCTGTTTGGCGTTGGGATATATTGCATTTTCTCGGTGTGAGTTTTCTTGTCTTTGGCTTGGCCGAAAAGTCCGGCGTTAAGTGGTTGGTTCCTGGAATCGGCGTGGCAGCGTTGGTTCTGTCGATCTTTTTTCAACCGCAACTACAGGTGGCCTGGCCCCTTCTTCCTTGGTTTTCTTTATTTGCCCTGGGAACCCTGCTAGGAAGGCGCAGCCGGAAAGAACTGCCAATTGGAATCGTGCTGTTGATCGCAGGCTTTTCCTTTCCGAGCGCGCGGGAATGGCTTTTTGGACTGGAGGCATTTCGATCGGAAGTTTTTTCTCCTCCTTTCGGCGTAGTGGTTGCGCTTGCCGGGGGATACTTGATGGCCTTAGGGGTTTTGAAGGCCTTGTTTCGGGTTTTTCCTTGGGCCGCAAAGACTCCCGAAGTGGTTGCTAGTTTCTCTTACTCGATACTTTGGATTTTTCTCGCCCATTTGCTCGTCGGTCTTACAGGCTCGGCTGCTACCTTTGAATTCCTAGGTGCGAGGGCAGCTTTGTTTTTCTACCCAGCTTATTTATTTATGGTTAGTTGGGCCATTGCGCGTTTGCTTTGGGCGAAAAGGCATTTGCGTTTCGTTGTGTATGGCAAGAAAAGAAGTGCTATTCACAGGCAATAATCATGTTCTGAGCTGTGTTGCCGAGCGTTCCGGTGGTTGCCCAGCGAATACTCTGCGCCCCTCGCTGGCGTGTGACATCGACATTCGGCTCAGCGTTCGCAAAAAGTTCTAAAGTATAGACACGGTTTCCGCTCAGGCGATTTAATCCGGAATCCACTACATTCATTTCAAAATAGCCCTCATAACACGTGGAGGATTCAATTCCTGAGGCACCGCGCACTACCACTGACAAACCATTCTGAAACGAACAGGCCGAATTTATCACCATGGGTCCCGAGCTAGGAGTTGCAGCAGTCATGGACAGTCCAGTGGAGCAACAAGAGATTTCGACTTGTTTCTTAAGTGTGTTGCTGTTTGCAGGGTCGAAACTGTCACAGGGAGTGAGATCGGCATCGAGAACAATGGAGCCTTGGTTAAAAATCGAATAGGGCGTTACTGAGGTTCCCGATTGATTGAAGACCACCGCCATAGCTCGACTAAAGTACCGACTTATCGCCGTGTGGGCCAGAGTGGAGCTAGATTGTAGATCTACCATCCGACCTCTGTCGGCAAATCGCTTTTGAATTCGGGTAAGAGGCTGGAAAAGGGTCATGGCCAATGCGCCCAATATTCCAATCACGGCCATTATCTCTATGAGTGATACACCCCTTTGGCCGCTTTTCATGGTAAGGCGCCTCCGGACCAAAATCGAGTGCGAGTTTTCTGAGTGAGATCAGTAAACAAAGTCGACACGGCATATTGCGGTGGCGTTGGGATGCCAGGATTTGCGGGATCAACACACCGCCAAGTAGTGGCCCCTTCGCCACAAGCCACAGAAGGTTGGTTTTCCAGGCAGCTTCCTGCTCCTGCCGTGAGAGGAGCCGGACAGGGGAGCGGTCCACTGGCACAGAAGGTGTTTGGCACGTAGCAATTCACCGTAAGCTTAAATGAGCTGCACGAAGCGGCGGTCGACGAGGATCCTCCGCTAGAGCTAAGGCACTCAATGGTACAGCTCGAAGCATCAGGATACTGACAAAGCGAAGTAGGTCCGGGGCAATCCACCTGGGTGGGGGTTGTTTGCGTTTTGACGACAATATTTGCGGAGGCGCAGGGGAGCGTGGAAAAGAACCGAACTTCATGGATCGTATCGGTATTGCCTACCTGAAGCGATGGCAGCTTGGTTGTTTCCCTAATGAGTGTTTGGCCCATCGCCGTTGCAAAGGGGACGTTTGAAATGAGAGCGGGGGGGTTGAGCCAACCGGCATAAGTACGCAAATCTCGATTCATTATGGGTGCCGCTCCACTTCCATCGTGGCATTGGTGGCAATTGTTACTAAGTACTAGGGGCCGAATCGTGGTTGTGAAAACGGTGGCGTCTAGAGTTCTGTTGTAGCGGCCACCCACCGGCGTTGCGGTAGTTGCCCACGCATAGACAGCATTCGCCAGGTCGTTCCATCGGGTCCGCTCGGTAGCTGTCGGGGCAGAGTACGTTCCCCCTCCGAATTTATTTCCCGCCACGCACTTTCCCAGTACCGCGTCGTAGCGCATAAAGGGATGCGGCGCCCCGCACATCAACCAGGTGAGCGAGTTCGCGGAAACGCTCTTCGCGTAGTTTCTTACAGAGCGGTGTTCCAATTGGTTCCCAACGATGCTGGCGGTTTTTGCCTCACTACGAAGCTGAATAAAGAGAAGTTGATTGAATGAAAGAATCGCATTGATCGCTAAGACAGAAACAACCGTGACTTCAATAAATGTAAAAGCGCGGCGATTCATTTGGTGGATTTTATTGTAGACTTAATTGGCTGAGAACGAAAAGGAACAATATCTTGCCTACTTCAAGCCATAGACTCTTTCGGTCAGAAAAGGGGAGCGCTTTGCTGGTGGGACTGCTAGCACTGTGCGCTGCAATATGGACAATTGCCTTGTGGACAGCCTATGCGCAGGGCAATGCGAGAAAACAGAGTGTTCTAAGTTTTTCCAGGGAATCGCTTTCGCGATCCTTGACGGATTCGGTAATGAATCGAGTATTGGCCCTAATTGCCCAGGAAGTTAAAACGCCTTCGACCGGCGTTGCATCGAATGGGACTCTAAACCATCTCTTTCCCGGATTGGCCACGCAGTTCACCGTCACCTACGGAAAGGGGCAATTCATACAGTTTTTTACGCCAGGCCCCGGACTTAGAGTGATAGTTCCCACCGATGCCGCCCTTGCAGCGCGCCCTTTGATTTTAGCGCCAGAAAATGACCCTGTAGTGAAGATCGAAAAAACTTCGGTGGCATGTACGTATAAAATCACCGCTACAATTCAATACTGCATCAATCTGGTAGGTGGTCGCCTTCCCTTCACGTCGCCGCCTACAGGTATGGGCCAGCCGTGGGATCCGCTTTGCGCCGCTGAAGATTTGCGAACAATGAATAAAATAGCGTTTATCAACCTGCAAGCGCCGGCATTTCGCGCCGGGCAATCGGTGGCGTGTCCTTAAGCGGGGCTTATTTTCTGCCGTAGCGATCTTCTAGTCGCACGACATCGGTAAGGTGGGGAGTAGAAACTTCGAATATTCTGCAGTCGGTTACCGCGCTGATTCGGTGGCGAAGTCCCGGAACAATGTGGAAAGCGGTGCCAGGTTCGAAGTGGACGCTTTCCAGTGAAGATTCGTGTTCGCCCGCCAAAAGACGGCATTCGCCCGACTCAAGAAAGAGCGTTTCTTCTTTTATTTGATGGTACTGAAGACTGAGGCTTTCGCCGGCTCGAACGAAGAGGAGCTTTGCAACATAGTCTTTGGTTTTGGCCCAAACCAACTCGTAGCCCCACGGCTTTTCAATACGTTGAATTGGGCTAGTTGCTCTTGTTGACAATGTAATTCTTAACCTCGCCCCTTGCTTGGAGCTGGTCTCCCATCTTTTTCGCCGTCTGGTAGTCAGGGTATTGGCCAAGCCAGACTCGGTACCAGGTTCCGCTGGCCGAGCCTAATTCCTTAGCAGAAAAGAAAGCCTGCGGGAAACCCATCTTTTTTAGGTTTTCCACCCGTTCCTGTGCTGCTGTTTCATTGGGGTAGCTACCCACTTGTACGGTGAAGCTACCGGCTTTGGTGGTGGGGTTTGAGGTGGCCGTAGGTTGGCGCGTAGGGGCAGGGCTTTGTCCCGCCTCTGGCTCTACCAAGGACAAAATCTTTGGGTTTTTTAGAAGTTCTGCCGCCTCTCCTCGAGGGTCAGCCAGGTGAACTCCTGAAGTTTCGGCTTGGGTGGGTTTAAGTGGGATCAGTTTCAGTGGGCTGTTTTCTTCACCACTTTCAGTGCCTTCTTTCTTCTCGGCGACTTTCGCGGTGGTTTCAGGCTTGGCAGCTTCCGCATGGGCCGGAGCGGCGTGATCCGGTTCAGGGCTCTTGTCATGGGGTGCTGCCGCTGCCGTTTCCCCATGGGCTGGAGCGCCCAGGGATACAGAGCTGCCTGGATGTTGCTCATGATCCTTGGTGAGGGGCTCGATGTCTTCCCCTCCGTCCGCTGGATGCGAGGCGCTATTTTCGTACTGCGCCTGCGTTAAGCCCTTGCCCACCAGGATTCCGACGGTGAACATGAGTAACGAGACGAACACAAACAAGCTAAAGATAACGCCGATTTCACGGTGATCGAACCGAAGCGCGGGTTTCTTATTCATGGGTGTGTAGGGAATTTGAATGTTTAAAGGATACCATCAGTTTACGGCAAAAACGGCCCTGCCGCAACGAAAGGGAAGTTTACGTATCTTTGCTTGACGTTGCGCCCCAAAAACACGAAATTCGGCTACTTGCGGTGGGTGTAGCTCAGTTGGTTAGAGCGCTAGACTGTGACTCTGGAGGCCGCGGGTTCGAACCCCGTCACCTACCCATACTATTCGGTTCTTTAGTCTTTAATTTGTCAAAGCACTTACAGAACAGTTTCTAACTGTACCTCCCGAAGTTTTATCATTGCAAAAAATACTAAGCTTCGGATGTTTTATTGGCGCTCCACCGGTAGGCAACAATATCCCCTTTTCTAAAGTAGAAAATAACAAATCAGGATAGAGCGCGGTTTTCAAATTGTGAGCAAGGTCCGAAATTACTATTGAGTGATCGGTCGTAATAGTTACCAAATTGCCTTCCAACAAAGGAGTCCACTCATCATCATCATCATCATCCGATTGAGATGTGGGACGAATATTGACTTCGCACTCCGTAGGGCCTTCTTTCGTATCAATAAAATGGGTCCAACAACTAAATTCAAAAACGCCATTCGTCGACCGATACGCTCGGCCTCTAAACCACGATAAGGAACCTGATGGACCATGTTTAAAAAGGACGTTACCCAGGCCATTCCACAGTCGTTCGAAACGTTTACTATCTGTCTGACTGAGTTCAATCGTCTGAGAGTGTGACACAGCCGATAGAGATAAAAACACAAATAAAATGAACTTCATTTAGTCCTCCCATTCGAGACTCATACGATTCTAATCTATAGTAGGGACTATCGCTGATTATTGTTTTTCATACGTCTTATGTTTCGACTAATAACCACCACTACAAAGAAGCCTACTAGGCTTTTCCTTAAACATTTTGCCCATTTACTCCGATATCTCTAACAGATGCCTCGTTTAAGAATTCTATTTCTTGCCTTAGCGCTCAATCCATTTTGTCCCTCGGCAATTGCAGCGACGCCGGGTGACAAAGGTAAGATCGCCAAGTTTATTGAATGGTGCTCCCACGCTCTTGGCAACTTGTCGAGAAACGCGCCCGCCAAAGACGGGGGGGCGACGCCGCATGCAAGTGAGGATGCTCCTAACCCAGTTCCAATACGCGAAGCCTCTCCCCATGATAGCGGCTTGGCGAAACGTATGACGGATTTCGCTCTAAAGCGGAATCATCCGAGTCAGCTACAGATTTTTCTGGAGAGCTTGGAAGGTACGATTGACGGCATCGACAGAACGCCTGTCGGACCGGATCTTTCAGTCAGTGTGGGCGACCTGGAAGTTTTACGGTTGCTACGCTCAACAACCTTGAATAAAAAACGCGATCAAGACTCTCTGGTAAGCGAAATAAACACAGCTGTGGCCTCGGCGGGGAAAGGCGAAAAAGTAACCCCAGAGTTTGTGGAAGGACTGGCGGCACTAAAGGGAAAGATTGTCCACATTGCTGCGAAGTTAGACGCGCTTGAGAATTCTCACGTTGTCTTTCGAAATAATAGTGCCCCATACCTTGCCTATAGTCCCTTTGGAAGAGAGGCTGCCGACATCTATTTGGCCGCAGAAAAAACCTTGGCAGCTTCTCAGATTAGTTGGGAAGAGAAACTGGCCGGCAAGGTTCCGCCTGCACTCGTGCCCCATGAGGTAGAAGATCTTGAGCGATATTTGGGTGCGTTTTGTGAAAATAAGGTGCCCGTTCACCAGGTCGACGATGCCCTCCAACGGTTGAACGAGAACGATAGGAAACATGGAACGCACCTCTTAGAAAAATGGTCTCAGAAAGTTCAAAGAAGAATCATTGAGGATGCGGAAGCGCCGCTAGGGTCGGATCGAGAAAATGCTCTTATTGGCGCTACAAAGACGATCCTCCGCAACGCAATCGATACCGGAAATTACAGAGGGGTGGCACAAGTAATAAATGACGCTTACCACCGAGGTAAAACTACCGCACTGAGACGCGCAACTGGCGGACTCTTTTATCTAAGGGACGAAGAGGCAGGCGCCTATAAACAGTTGGACGCTATCCTTGCTAAGATCAAATCTGAGCCTTCTATTCCCAATGCAGATCAACTGGCGGAGACCTTCTATCTAGGATTTATCTCTCATTGCATGGAGAGTGCCGAGTTTGCTGATGGGGCGCTAAGTAAAGGAATGGGTTTTCACAACGCGGTTAGAGTCAGTACCTACGCGGAAGAAGCCGCTTTAGCTACCGAAGTTTTTGCCAAGAGCGGCTTCACTGGGCCCAATCTACAGAATGTCGACCTTAGTCAACTCGCAACCATTTTTCGGGACCTGAGGTACGATAGTCTAGGCCACCGCAAATTCGGCGATGGAGTGGGGCCCCTACAGGCATTTGGAATTCGGGGAGCAAATCGAGGAAAGTCGAAGGGGGACCCCTATCGAGCAATAACTCAATACCTACTAACTCAGATGAAATCACATGACCGATTTCCGTCTGGCCCAGTCGGCATTTTAAATGGCCCTAAATATGGAATCGAGATTCCCCATCCATCTACCCGGGGAACAGACGACGTGACTGCTCATGACCTTCCGCCCACGCTCGATGAGATCTCTGGGTTTGTTCGATCTCAATTTCCCCATATCGGTCAGCTTTCGGGAGATGAACTCAAGGCGGTGGGAAAGGCGGCCGAGTTTAGTGGCGATCCCGAGTGGGCTGTAAAATTCCTGGCGTCCTACGCAGGGCCACGAGACCGATTGCAGCAAGCCCTAGATTGGCATCTCCACCGTCTTCAAGCAGGAGCAACGACTCCACACTACACTTTTCCCGTTGAAAGTTGGTTGGATCTCCCTGGCTTCGAGCATGTCAGAGAATCATGGAGTAAATATAAAGCAGAAAATTGGATAGCTGTTCGCAATCCGCTACGTTTGAGTCCGACCCAAGAAGCTAAGGTGGATTCTGATTCCAAAGAGCTGATTTTTCGAAATTCAATCAGTGCCGATCCGAAGCCTCTCACCGTTGCCGAAGAAATCTTCCATATTGAGAGCCTTCAGGATGCTGAACTCAACAAGCCCGTCTTGGATGGCTGGATAAGAGAGCTGCTCGGAGAGGTTCTGCTTGAGAAGGAACTGTCGCAGGTAGACGAAAAGACTCGGTATGACCGGAATTTTTTAGCAGGGTATAAAACGGTGCTTGATGCAATCCCCTCTACTGAGGTTCAAAGAGTTTTGGTGTTTCTAGTCGAGCGCGATGCGATGCTTAAAAATCTGGCATTGTATAAAGAGCTGATTAAAACGCACCCCGAATTTAAGAATGTCGTCTGGGATCAATTGGCGGCGAGCCAATACCCTGCCGCGAAGGCGTCCTCGCTTCTTAATCAGCAGGAGCGTTTCAAACTTAATGCGAAATTAATTGAAAAGCTAGATAAACATACATTGGTTGATGTGATTCACGCTTTGGGTGGACAGACTGTTGGCGAGCGCGATGCACAAAAAGCTAAGGACTCCCCGCCCTCGCGCCCCGCATTTCTATCCCCTTCCCAGCGAGTCGACGAGAAATTCATAAGGGACTTAGAGAATGCAGACAAAAAGGAAGGCACAAACCGGGCTATCGAGGCTGGCTTATACGAGATGCAACGGGACCGAACGCCTGACAATTCGAGAGGTGGCATTTCACATTCGGTAGCGGATGCAGCAGAACGGGCCGCCCTTCCTGAAAAGCCTGGTCAATCGGCACGCGATCCACAGGCAATCGCAAAATTCATTGATGTTCTAGTGGCTTGTCCGGCTTTTAGCGGATTTACAGTAAATACCAATTCAGCCGCCCATATCGATTGGCTTCTTAGTGCCGCGCAACGGCTTGCCCCAGAAAATCGCCCCAACCCGAACAATGTGACCCGAATGGTAATGGGGTTTATTCAAGTGAATGGCACGCCTGGAATTGCCGGACGTAGTACTGGAGGTACATCACTAAATCTCCTCAGTGCCAAAGGGGCGGCAAAGTCGGCAGCGGCATACTTCAAATCAATTGGTGATGAACCCCGTGCCGCTGAATGGGCAACCATCGCAGCAAATGCAGAAGAAACGCTTCAACGTTACCTTCGCGATGTAGGGAACCGCTGAGAAAGGCCTACTTAATCGGCCACACTATTTTCTTCGAGCAAAGCGATCCCTAACGATTGCGACCTCGAAAGGAGATGCCCCCTTGAAAATGGCACTCCTCGACCTACTCATCTCGACTGTGGAAGCGAAACTTCCCCGCGGAGTGTCAGATGAGTGCCAATTTCTTTTTGTTTATCACCAGAAGGGTTAAAGTACTGCTATGAGCAACACTCTTAATCCGTCCTTTCCTGGTCTATTAAATCCTGTCGCTGAGTTATACGTGGGCCAAGTTTATGATGCCGCCACAACAAGTGATTTGCTCGGCTGGATGGGGCCCGAAGTAAAAAGAGTTTTGGATGTGGGGTGTGGCTCCGGCGCGTACGCTGCACGGCTTCGTGCGCTGGGTATTGAAGTACATGGAGTCACTTTGTCCGAAGCAGAAGCCGAATTAAGTCGCTCGAAAATGGCAAAGGTGACTGTAGCGAACGTCGAAACCTGGATGCCCGACTACGAACTAGAGTGTTTTGACGCAATGCTATTTTCCCATGTGCTGGAGCATCTCATTGACCCAGCCGCGGCTCTAAAAAAAATGGCCGGTCTTTTAAGCGCCGAGGGGCGACTTTTTGTGGCCCTTCCAAATATCGCTTATTGGAAATTTCGTCTTGGTTTTCTACGCGGACGTTTTCAATATGAAGACTGTGGGCCAATGGATTGGCGACACCTTCGTTTCTTTACCTACGAGACGGCCCAGCATTTGCTGGAGCAGGCCGGTTTTAAGCTCATTCGCGTAGAGCCTCGCGGCCACCTTCCGTTGGGTTTTGTGCGAAAGTCTTTCCCACGTGCTGTTCGCAAACTCGACGCTTTGGCTTTGCACCTGTTTCCCAATCTATTTGGCTATGAAATTTTGATGTGCGCTGAAAAAATCGGCGCGGCCTGATCTGCACTTTGTCTTGTCATTTGTGCTCAGGCCGATATCATTTACCAGTATTCTTAAAAAAACGAGGCGGGGTTTCAATGTGGGGTAGGTTCTTTAGCTTTGTACGAGAGCAAGTTCGACTTGGCGCGGTAATCCTTTGCGTGCCAGTGTTAGAGGCATTGCTGCTTCGTACCTATCTGAAGTCAGCTTTGCATCTGTCCATCGGCTGGTCGTTTATGGTCGACTACGACCTTCTTTTTCCCATTCCGACGGCGTTGGTAATCTACCTTTGCGTATTCGACCATGAAATTTCCCCGTCTTTCCAACGTAAAAGTCTTCAGCTCAACGTGCTTCTTCTAGGCGGGTTCATTGCCGCGAGCATGTTTTATTCTCCTTTGGTTCAGTCAATGCCGGGAATTTTTCCCGCGGCATGGTGGACGATGCTCGGTGCAACGCTCGTTAGTGGCTTGTTTGTTTTCGTTCCTGCCAGGCAGCTCTTTCCAAAGCAGGCTCTATACGCCTTACCGGCTTGCTTCTTGGTTGGAACTGCGCTGATTTTGCAGAAAAACTTTATGCAGGCCCCCTGGCAGTTTGCTGTTCCTAGCGTGATGGCCGGCGTGTGTGCCGTTCTTCAGCCGGTAATGGCAGGCCACCTTACCTGTAGTAATTTTACCAACTCCGTCGAAACGTACGGCCAACTCAATCACCCGGATTTTTCACTTCTGATCGGCAATGGTTGCGCGGGCTTTGAAGGGCTGCTTTTATTTATTACGGGTATTTCATTTCTGTATTTGTTTTTCCGAAGAAGTCTTCCTACTTGGTACTGGATTGGTTGCGTGATTGTGGGGGTAGCCTTCACAATCGCTCTAAATATTTTTCGTCTCGCTGCTCTTTTTGCCGGCACTGTTTGGGTGGCGGGCTTCGTGGGGCCGCAAATGGCTGAGGTTTGGTTTGAGACCCTATGGCATACGCATCTTGGCTGGTTCATTTACTTAACGGGCCTTGGCGCTTATTTCGGTTTTTCCCTTTTCTACCTGCCGAAGGCGATTGCCCAATTTATGAAAAACAGGGGCGCTCCTAGTAACGCCACCGTTGCGGACCTTTCTCCTTTGGCGATGGCCTTAAGGGGCATGCGAAGTTTGTATGAACCCAATCAATCATCCGCCTCTCACTAGGGGTGGAGAACGCGTAGTTTCCCGTCGTAAATTCCTAAAGGGCATCGCTGTTGCTACCGCCTGCTTTTCGCCAGTGGGGCAAATCACTCGGCGCGGCACCCTTTCTGAACTCTTGGCTTCTTTGGAGTCGGACCAGGTGCTCAGCGCCTGCATCCTGCAACACGGGGATGTTCTGCAGGTAAATATTTGGTCAAAAAATATTCTTCGAAGAACTGCTATTAGGGTGGCCTCTTTGCCACATAGTTTTGCATTTAATCCAAAAACTCCGCTTGAGTTCGCGGCTATTTCGAAACTTACTTCAACAAGCTCGATATGCCGATTGGATACTGGGCAAGTCGAGGCAAGTATTTCATCCGTTCCGGATTATGTGCTTTCCGGTCATGGTGCCTATTCCCCTTGCGGAAAATACCTCTTTGCCACGGAATTTCACCCCGTAAACCAATCGGGCCTTATCACCATTCGAGATACTTTGAGCTACAGAGTCGTGGAGCAGTACAGTATTGGGAAAGCGCCTCATGAACTTCGGTTTATCGATAGCGGTCGTTTGCTTGCCGTTGGTTCACGTGTTTCAAGACGTTCAGCACTTTTGGTGGTCGAACCCTTCTCGGGGCGCGTCGAAGAAGAGTACTGCATTAGCGATCCGGAACATGAAGTTCGGCATTTTGCTTTGGGGTCCAATGGCCATTTCCTCCTGGCTAGCTATACGAAGGGCATTCGAGTTCCTGCGTCGCTTTTCTGGGGGCGGCGTGGGACTACGCAGACAAAAAATATTTCAGCGGGGATAGAAGTTTTCTCCCGAGTAGAGCAGTTTTTAAGTACTGCCTTGGATCCGGCTAGGGAAATAGTGGGAGTTACTGCCGTAGGGGCGGACTATGTTTCATTCTGGGAGCTTCACACGGGTCGTTTGCTCAGAACGGTCGCCATCGACAGGGCTCAAGGTATTGCTCCGAATCCCTCCAATGGTGGCTTTTGGGTGAATACTGCCGCGGGAGATCTTATTTCCATTTCAGGCAAAGAGTTGGAAATCTGCGCGGAAGAAAGCGTTTTTGGCAGGGCCATGTCCGGTGCGCACCTTTCAGTTTTTCAGGGCCGGGTTTGAGCGCATGGCGTTGCGCATTTCTTTAGTCGCTTTGGTTAGCGCTATGGGGTTGGCGTTGGCTTTCTTAGAGAAAGCGGCCCAAGTTTCCATTCCGCCTTTGGATGTTCGACCTAAGCTTGAAGCCACTTTCGGCCAGCTTTCCATTCCGTATTTTCTGGTGAGCGCTACGATTCCGGGGGCCTCCAGTGGAATGGATTCGGTGGCCTATGTTTTGGACTCCCGCGCGAATGTAGTTAAAATATTTGTTTTTAAGGGCCGGGTGCCCGCTCCCCACAATGCGTTTGCGAAGCCCGTAAGTGCAGATACGCTAGCGCTATTCTCGGCCGGCTTGCAGCTTATCCCAACAGACTCATCGCAGGCAGTACGGAACTACTACTTCCCCAATGGCTTGCCCCACCACGACGTCGCTTTCGACGGAAATTCTGCATTTTTTGGCATTTTTTCTAGGTGGGTTAAGAGCCCAGCAAACAAAGACCTTCAAATCGACGAAATCGTCCGAGTAAATCTCGGCAGTGGTACTACGAAGACAGTATGGAATTCACTCCAAGCCTTTGTTCCTGATGATTCTGCCGAGGGCGACTGGGTGCACTTGAATTCTATTGAAAGGGACCCCACAAGGGGTTGCCTTGTTTCTTCTCGATCACGAAGCGCATTGGTTTTGCTTTCTGCCGATTGTCGGCAAAAGAGGTTTTCCATTGGGGCATTTCCAGGTGCGGATTTTCAGCCCCAAAAACCTTCGGATGCTTTTTATTTTCAGCACCACGCTACTTTTTTGCCTGGGGGCGAGTTTCTGCTTTTTGATAATCGACTAGAAAAAAGCCGCGCCATTGCTATTCATTTAGATTTCAAAAGTGGGAAGTTCACGGTCGTGAAGGAGTTCGCTTTGGAACCCGAGCTTTTTAGCGAAAAGCAGGGCTCCGCCTTTTTCGATAAAAATCGCCAATCGGTTTTTGTCTTTTTCCCCCATGTACGTGAGTTGGAGGGGAGCCATGTATTTGCGGAGTTCGACTATGCCACCCAGCAGCTGAAGGGGAGTGTTACGTTTCGCCTTGGAGAGTCCGCATTGTGGGGACGCGCCATTGCTTTCGAGAGTGATGATTTCTTGGAGAAGCAGCCCCGCGAGCAAGAATATTGACTTAAGCGCTTGTCTGAATTGAACTTCAATCTCATATGCGCATTCTAGTTCTCTTGCTTCTTTTGGCTTCTGGAGCGTCCTTTGGCGGAGGATGTAACGCGGCCTGCAGTACCTACACGGATTGCGGTGGGGGAGGTTGCAAGGGGTGTTGGAGTACCGGTGACGCTGCAAGTTTTTGCAAAGCTTGCAACGATCCGCTTATGCAAGATGTTAGTCAGTGTACCTTGTTGAATGGAAACACGAACGTGTGCAAGTGGAATGGCAGCGCATGTTCCGACAAGTCCGTTGCGCCTGAACTTGGCGCAGGTACCCAGCGAGCTCTATGGTGGGGGGTGGGGTCCTTAGCTTTGGTGGCGGCGCTGGTGTTCAGGTATCGCCGTCGGTCGGCATGAGCAGGCCTTGGCCCCTAAGCTTTCCCCTTCCGTCACTTTATTTTTTGTGATAACGACCTCCTAATTTGCCTAATTTAGGGTGGTTGAAATGGTGTTTCGTTCGTTCGTTTGGTTTGTTCTTCTTTTTGCCTTTGGCTTCGGCTCTACTCTACTTCCTGCGGTCGAACTGCCGTCCGAAGAACGCGCGAGTCTAGAAGCCAAGGGTCACCCTCTTACTGCTCCGATCCGTAAGCTGGTTGTTGTAGTTCCCCTATACCGCGAGTTCTACAATCAAAATCTTGGTCGCCTGCTTCAGTCGCTGGCATCACAGACCAAAAGTCGGACTTGCTCCACGCCACTTAAAATTGAAGTCGTTTTTGTGGTGAATAATACTTGGGATGCTTCTCAGGAGGTTAGGCAGGAAAATCGCGAGACTGTCGCCTATCTCAATGCACTCGCAGAGGGAAGGGTCCCGTCGGTACGTCCGGGGCATCAGGATCTACTTGCTGCTGTCGCTACGGTGCAAAATAGTGAATTAAAAATCCGGGTGATAGATAAGGTCGATCCCGGGTTTCTAGAAAGAAACATCGGCAATGTGAGAAATGTTGGGAATCAGCAGGTCTTGGCCTCTCTGCCGGAATCGGAAGACCCCTATACGGTGATTTGGCAAATGGACGCCGATACGATCATTCCAGCCAATGCCGCAGCCAAGATTCAAGATGTCTTTTCGCGTGGCCGTTATTCGTTCGCATTGCTTGGGATGGACTACGAAGTGGAACCCGGCTCAGAAAAAGCTGTCTACCAAAGGCACATGGTTGAGACGCTGCTAGCCGCCTGGTGGGAGTTTGAAGCGGCGATTAAGGGGACTTTTGTTGGGGGAGGGGGACCTCGAATAGTGGCTTTGGCGAGTACACTGAGGCGCGTGGGCGGGATTCCCCAAGTACCGATAGGCGAAGATGTACAGCTGATTGCAAATCTTAAGGAGCAATTTGGGCCGACTGGAACCAATATAGTGAATTTACGCGTCACCACTGCTTTTCGAGCGCGTGCTGATAGCTACGATGGAAAGTTCTACTTGGAACGCCTGGGGCTCAGCCGCGAAATTCCAAGCAAGCTACTAGAAAAGGAAAGTCTTCTGGTCGAAAAGGAAAACGAAATCGCTTCGTGGGGTCCCGATTGGAAGGAAATGCTCAGGCAGGAGCGCGAAGTTTTGCTAGGCCGTTTACAAGAGCGGGCGGTTACTTTGAGAAGTGAAATCACCTCTAATTTATGCCTAGTTCCAAAAGGGCAAGCTCCGTTCGCTGAGACTTGGCTTGGCCCTTCTTCAATCTCCAGGACGCCTTGGTGGTCAGAGTTCTTGAAAGAACAATGGGAGTCTGCCGGACATGATATTCCTGCGACGATTTTGGCCATCGAGAGAATATTTCCCGATCAGATGCAGTTGGTCCCTACCGATCGGCAAATCCTTTGGGCCCGAATTCGCGCAGCTACCGCGATGCTGCATCTGAAATCTATCGCTCCACCTCTATCCGCCGAGCAGGCCGTGAAAAAAAGTCCTTACCAAGCGCCCCTTCCCCCACCGCTCTTCGTCACCCCCATTCCAGTAGATGAAACACTCACCGCCCCTCCGTTTGTTTTGGAGTTGGACTTTGTTTCCAGCATAATCACCCTGCGCGCCGATTCGGACGCCGAGATCCGATTGCAGCCCTGGTATCTTACTAATTCTACCGAAAGGTTTACGCTCAACGTCCATCCAAGGCAGCGTATTTGGGTTAATGAGACAAATTGCTCATCGATTTTGTGGGTAGATTCTAGATTAAAAGTGGAATTGCACCAGACGTTCAGCGGCGGAAAGTCGGCAGTCCGGACATTCGAGCCGTAGGACTAAGTTCCTGTCGCATTCCGATGGCGAATTTGATAACCACCTGCGGTGATTCGGATTGCATTGTCTCTTTGTTTATTCCTGCAAGTGCACACCGCCGCCTTAGGGGCTGCGGATGAACCCGCTAAAGCAGAGCTTGGTTTTGATTCCACTCCCACTTGTTCTGAAGCGCTTCGCAAAACCGCAAAATCCAGTTTACTGCCCTTTTTCATCGTCGGTGGCGTTGGGGTGGTTTGCCTTGGTACGGTGGTCGGAGCTTGTTATTTGGTGAAGGACCGGCAGGATCTTCAATTTATAGTCGCCTCTTTGTTGGGCGGTACTATCGCGCTCTCAATGGAAAAAATCGGCTCATTACTCCGGCGCCTCATTGCTCCGCAGCTAGAGTTAGTGCGACAAGAATTAGATCGTTTGGCGTACGCGGCGAATGCAGGGGTTCTCAATACTTTGGGTATTCGGCGAAATGCGCCCCGTCTCTTGGGGGATAACGTCAGTCCTAACTTGGTGGTTCTCTCCACCGAACGTTTGAATGACTGGCAAAGGCAAACTGCCGGCCGTCTGGGTTGGCTAAACGATACGATGCGTTCATGGACCCTCACCGTGCTCGCTCCCCTCAGAGAGGGCCGCATTAAGGAGGCCGCAGATTTTTTTGTAGCTGACGTGACGGCTCTTTCTTATTACCTGCACGAGGTAATCGAAGAAGCCGAAAGGATGCAGAAAACGGCGTCTACTCACGATCAGGTGTTGCGGAGCTTTGAAGCCTATTTGATTACCGGATTGTCCGAGTTGGAAAAAACCGGTCCTGGCGCCATAGAGGCATTTCGCCAAGCCGTGCAAACTTCCCTGAAGCATTACGCAGTTCGTTATCCGTTCGCAGTTTTCCCTTACCTGGAAGCGACAGAAATAGTGCTAGATAGCTGGATGCGAAAGTACCTAGGCCCCGATTGGCGAATCGAGATGCCTAGGGATCATCGCACTTAATAGCTACTTTACAACAAACGTGTAGTTGCTTTCCCAAAGCTGATTGTAAATGCTTTGAAGCGTTGAGACGGTTTGAGTCGAGTCGGTGATTAGTCCGACGCCACGTGATTGAGTAAAGTAATCTTTCGACCAGTTATCGGTTCCTACCCAAGCCTTCTTGCCATTGATGACAAGGTATTTGCTGTGGATCAAACGAGCAAAATCAATATGGCCTTGTTTAGCTTCGGGCAATAAGACGCGTTTTACTTGAATATTGGAAGTTTGCGACAACGATCGAAGCTCGCGAATATTCTTGGCCACCTTGTCATTTTCCACCAAAATCCGAACCTGAACTCCGCGCTTTGCTGCGGCCTTGAGCTCGTCGTCCAAAACCTTCCAAGTTTCTTTAGGTTGTTTGTAAACCTGGGTGCTGTAATCCATGGTTTGCAAATCGATGGTATCTTTCGACGTTTTTGCAGCTCGCAAGAGCGCTACAATTTCAGTAAGGGAAAATTTCAACCCTTTTGGCAGAGAGGCCTCTGGAGAGCCGACCAATTTGAATTCCCCCGACTTCCCTGACTTCACTACTTTACGTGCGACTGTAGTGGGGAGCTTTGTTGTGCCAAAAGTTTTTCCCTTTGCCCAATCGATATCGAAAACTGCGCCCAAGGAGGTTGCGAGGTTGGCATCGTCTAGACGAATTCCGAGTTCGTGAATGTGCGATAGCGCGCGCCAGTCGAAGTTTGCGCTTCCTAGGTAAAAGCTGCTGCCATCCACAATGAAAAACTTCGCGTGTTGAACGCCAGGGCTCATGTCGATAGTGCGGGTTTCAATGTTTTTCAACTCTCCCAAGCTGGTTAGGGAGTCAGGATAAGTTTTTGCAAATTTAGCATCGGCGAGGATGCGTACTTTTACACCCCTCGCTGCTGCGGCGCGTACTTCATCTAGTACTGGCTCTAAGCTCTCTCCTTTTTGGTCAGAGATATAAAACTGCTCGATATCGAGGTTTTCCTTTGCTGCCGCAATCATTTCAATCCAAGCCTTCTGGGTGGATTGCGCATCGGGATTGCTGAGGTCAGTTTCCACTGGTGTGGTCAAAACTACTTCGGCCGCAAACACAGAAAATGAAAACACCAACCCTAGCCCTACGAGAATGCTCTTTACCGACATAGACGCTCTCTTTCGTATTGATTGCCCTGTTTAATTGGTGACAGAGGTTATGGGGCTTTTCAACCGCAAAGCTCGGACGCTAGTATACGTATGTGGTTTTCGTACTAGCAGCTAAAATACTTGGGACGGTTGGCGGGCTTGCCCTATTGGTGACAGGAGCGGGCGACCTTCCCACTGCTTTCGGTATTGGGGTTCTGCCACTATGGCTTGAGCTGCTAGCGGCGTGGATTACGCGCTGCGACCCGAGTTTGGAAACCCGTCCGCCTTGGCGTTACGCCGATGCAGCCGTCGACACAGTCTGTTTTGTCTTGATTCCTTCGTTTTGGCTAGGTTTGCAATACCCCGTTCTCGGCTTTGATTTGCTTGTATTTGCATCCAGCGGGCTTTATCGGATCCTTCGGTTTTTGCGCTATGGATTGGTTGCGGGCCGCTATTTTGAGGGTTTGCCTGTTTCCTACACCGGCTATCTTTGGATGGGGCTGGTTATTCTCTTGCGCAAGGACTGGATTGTTCCCGCGATGGGGCTGCTTTATGTCACGTCCTTTTTCATGGTATGGAGCCGGCTGAAGATTCGAAGGGCTCAGATACCTCGCGACGCCTCGGCATAGCAAAAGAGTTCGTGAACTAAACGAGACTAAAAATTTCCTGCTTCTAGCAAGGCACGGTTCGCTCGGCGGTAAATGGTAAGGCACAAAAGACCAATCAACGCGGTCCAAACCATGCTCAGCCAAGGTAAAATCGGCACCTCAAACCCCAGCAATAGTGCAAGGATGCCAAAAACAAGGGTCCGGTAACTCTTTCCCATGGGCCCGTCGTATCGGCGGCTAGCCCCAATGGTTTGGGCCACAACTCCAGTGAGTTCCGAAAGAGCTGAAAGTAGTACCACCAAGACCACAACAAAAGGGAGCGTCTCCGGAAGTAGCGCAAAGGGAAGGTAAAGAGCCGCATCGGAAATAACATCGGTAAGCTCGTTGAGAATCACTCCCAACTTGGACTTCATCGCAAATTCCTTGGCGAGCATGTTGCTAATCGCATTGAGCACCACGCGAATAAAGAGCACCGCTGGCAGAAAGAGGAAGGTTCTGGAATCTGTGTGGGTGCAGGCCAGAGCGATGCCCGCCACAACGCTTATGATGCAGGCAAGGAGCGTCAACTGATTCGGTGTGATTCCACGATCGGCCAGAGCACGGCATCCCGGGCGAAGCAATGCCTGCGATATACGTTTGAGATCGTAAAACTTCACTTAAATCTGAACACCCATGAGTATGGAAAACACTCTAGAGCGCCAATCGCCACCCTTCCAGTCGGTAGCGGTCATGCTGTTGGTGTACCGTGCAGAAAAGCTCAAGAGAGAGCCATCGGCTGCGTCGGAAATAGGAAAGCTAAATCCGGCGCCGAACACGAGCGATAGATCAATATTGTTCAGTCGACTAGAAGGAGCAATCGCTCCACCGGCTTCTGTGGTCGTACCAAGCAGATACCCCATTCCAATCCCCGCAATAGCGAAAGGGCGGACGTGAGGAATATTGAATTTGATTTTGGTGAGAAGCGGAACTTCTAAGTAGTTAAGGCGAACATTTCCGTTTGCCCCAAAGTACCCGTTATTGGCCCCTTTTTGGGCGTAGTTGATTTCGGGTTGGAAGTACAAAAAACCAGGTACTACCGGGGCTTCGGCGAAAACTCCAAACTCAAAACCTCGTAGAGTGGCGCTGGGGTTCGGGCCGTTGAGTGCGGCGTTCGACATCGAAACGCCGAGTTGCGCCCCAAAACTGACACGAGTCGGGTTTGTTTTCTTCTTTAGCTCTTCCTTGAGAGAGCCATTTTGGATTTCAGCTGAGCTCGGCACGCCTGCGGCTGAGGAAAATCCGCTCAGGCCCAAAACAATCAAGCAAACCTTAAAATAATATGACATTGCGCTCTCCTCAAAAAATGCCCTGCAAAATGCGAGCAGCGGGCTTCTTGTACACTAAAAAAGCCGTGGGTGCCAGGCCAGTGGCCCCTCGAGACCGCCAATTTGCTTGATTTCGGACGCTTTGGCAGGTATCGAGACGGTCAGGTTGATGGGGAGAGTCTAGTCAGACGATAAGTATTTTTCACTTTTAGGTTAACACTCGTGATTCGCAGTAAATCTATTTTACTTGCGTTGCTACTCATTTGTAGCGGCGCTTTACCGGTTTCTATTCCCTTAGGTTCGCCTTGTCCGAGGTATCTTAAGGACTTAGCTGTTGCTCCCCTTCCACCCGAAGTGGTCTGGACAGCAAAAACTCGAGGGTGGTTTGTTCCCATTGAATCGGAAAGGCTGAGTGCGGTTGCTGCCGAAATTGGGGATCGTCAGAGAGTGGGTGGAGTTGTTCCTATCGATCCCAGTTCCATTCGAAGGGTTCCACTTGCATCCATTCAGGCGAAATCTAGCCCGCAAGACTCGAGTAAACTCTCAGAACTCCACGAGCGGGCCCGCAGCCAGTTTCCAGCCAAGACAACTGAAACTGCCTCTAAATTGATACGCTCCATTTCCCATCTCGGTTATCGAGGATTCTCTTCACTTCATATCACCACTAGCGGTGCGGGCAATTGGCGCCGTGGGGCGCGACTAGTGAAAGCCGCAGTGCCGTTGAATATGGCAGATTTGCTATCGGAAGACGATTGGGCGAAGACCAGCGCCTTGATGGCTTTTTTGGCTGCCGACGTACAGGGAAGAGCTAATTTAATAGCCCAGTGGCGACAGACTCGTGTGCCTTGGATGGAACTCGTTCAGTCGGAAGACTTCTCACGAATAAAGTCGGAGCTATTGCGGTTGATAAAGCTGGCGCAAATACACCCAGACTCGCTTTCTCCTATTGAAATCAAATACGTCACGGCTGCGCTCTTGAGTGCAAATGGCTACTACATGCACTTTGATATTTTTACCAGCCGGGGAACCCACGCGTCAGTTGCTGACTCCCTGCGAGAAGTGCGAGAAAACTTTAAAACAGCTCAGTTTGTAAAGGACCCGAAGTTCAATGAATTCATTCGCACTGCTATTGGAAACTATATTGAAGCTAGCCGGATCCTAGGTGAGACACATCTTGTGGGGTTTCAAGAAGAGGTTCCTCCTTTTAGTGTCGATAGTGTTGAGCCTTTGTTCCATTTGGTTGCCGCGGATTCTTCCGTCGATGCCGATGCCGAAAAACTAGAAGAACCCAACGGGATTGGCGCAGGAGTCGGATTTGAAACATTAGACCGGTTGGGACGAACTTCCGAACTATTGAGTCGAGGCGTGCTTTACGGCATGTTTAGCAATATCGAAGTGGTCAGCATCGATTTACCTGCGCAATTCGGAGCGTTTTTGCAATCGGCTGCTGATGTCGGTGTGGTAGTGGTTCCCATTGCGCCGGGACAGACGGGTGGCAAACCATTTGAGGTTTTAGCTGAAGATGGAAAGTGGCGCTACCGCTTGATTGAAGACAACGTCGTTCCCACAGAGCTCCTATCCGGAAACGAGACCTTCAACACGAATACATTCTACTACAGACTTGGGCTTAAGATTCCATTGCGAGTGGATTCTGAGAAAAAGCTTTCAAAGTCGGGACAGCCCGTTCTGTTAGGTAAGGTGAATGCTGGAATTATTACCGATGCTCCTGGGGCTGCGGTCGGACTTATCTTGGGAGAGATTGGTAGGGATTATCAGAATTTCAAATCCCCGGCCGACTACGGCAGGTTTGGTCCTGAGATAACCAATGCATGGCGTAGCTCTATTGAAGATCAGTTTTGGGACCAGTCCCTCGTGCCCTAGAGCTCAAACCGCAGGCCAGCTCGGATTTCCTTCCTTGCCAGGTTGTGGGGTGAGAGATTGAGCAGCGCTTTAGATTCTAAATACTCTATAGTGAGAAAAGTGTGATTTACGCCAAAGTCGGAATCAAAAAGATTTTGGCTAATTCGGTCAAGTGCGTGGAGCGAAAATTCCATTCCCACTCCCCAATCCAGTCCCGCGCCTACGTAGGTGGCGGAACGGCCAGCACCCGTTTTTGAAGTTTGCCCTACAAAAGTCGCACTCATACCAATGCGCGCAAAAGGGACCAGGATCTGATTTTCAGCGTATTCGAAGCGGTAGCTCAGTGAGACATCTACCGGAATAGCGGTAAGAGAAGTAAATCGCTCGCTTCCATTTGGATTCTTTCCAACGAGTACATTCGCCGAAATGCTGCCCGTTACTCCGAGTCCAAGGCTAAGGCTACCCCACGGAAACGGGGTAATCCAATCAACGCCTAGGTGGAGTCCTTGGCTGTTACCCGGTGTCGTTTGGCCAGGGGCAATTTCCCAAGACGTGTATCTAGGAGTGGCATATTGCAGGTCGATTCCAAACCAAAGTGGGCTTGGTGTGTAGGTTGGCGCCGATTCATAAGTTTCGGAATCGCTCGGGATAGCTGTGGCTACTTGGCCCACGGCCAAGATGATAAGTGCGAGTTTTAAAAATCGGGTCATGGTTTGTCTCCAGACGACAGGTTGATGCCCAAATTAAGCTGGTTTAAATAATTCACTGTACGTTCTGTCTCAGCATCATCCGCTTTTCCAACCAAAACATGTGTTAGTTCAGTCAACTGGCCGACGGCTTTTTGTTTCTTTAATTGGGCAAAGGCTTCTTCAGTTAAGATGTCACCGTTCTCGGATAAGTCGAGTACTTTAAGATTTGGCGGTAGAAGAGGCGCTTCACTGAGCTGATTTTTTGAAAGGTTCAGCGAATGCAAGGATGCAAGGTGGCTCAGCGCTAGCTCTTTTGAGTGTGTCACTTCATTGGACCCAAGGTTCAATACTTCGATGGTCGCTGGTAAAAATAACGGGGAGCCCTGCAGACGATTGTCCGAAAGAGAGAGTTCCTTTAGTTCTTTAAAAACATCAAACCGAAGAGAAAGTCGATCGGTGAGGCTACAATGCTCCAGACTCAGTGAGCGAAGTTTGGGGAATAGTTTTGCAAGGGATGCAACATCGGACGCGATTTTTGGGTTTGCATTTAGGTTGATGCTTTCCAAGTCCGAAAGCAAGTTGAGCTGGCTCAGTTCACTTGGTTCTAGGTCCCACCCTGCGATATCGAGAGTTTTTACTGAAGTGAAAATGCTCACCGGCCGAAGATCGATGGTTGCCTCTGTTGCGCCGGCAGGCTTAGCCAGATGAAGTTCCCCGCTTTGTACTACCGTCTGGGCAATCCAGCGGCACTCACTAGGAAGGTCGGAAAAACGGGGTGCTGCTTCCGGGGCGCGTCCAAGCGCCGAATCGCGAATCAGTTTCACGGTGAACTGCACCGACGGCGGAACAGCGTAGGCAGGAGCGCACCAATTCTCAGCATAGGCCTTTTGGACCTGCTCCTCAGCATTCAATGTGGGTGGAGTGCTAGCTTGAATTGCTACCGGTTCTTTGTCCCATTGGCCGCAGCCGACCAGGGAGAGGGCTAAAGCCAGGACTACCAAATTGGAGGTATAGGGTCGCATATTTGCGCGGCACTATATCAGAAGTGCTTCACGGGCATAGATGACAAAGTTCGGCACCCGTGACCCACTCTCCGTAAAATCGTGGGGTTACACCGCGTTAGACCCCGCCCTAAAAGAACGTTTTTTCGGCTAGGCGTTGCCTCTCGCGGCTACCCATTGGGCCAGTGCTGGAGTATATTTTGCCTGGGCTGTTTGCTTTTGCGTAAAATTGGCATTGGGGGGGCATCTTGAGAGTTGCATTAGCCGTTCTCTTTTTCCCGGTTATAGAGTTTTTTGCGCTGCGACTTTTTGTGGCTCGGGTTGTTGGTTTGCATCCCGGTTATCGATTCATAACCGACTACGACTTCGTTCCTCCATCCATCATTGCCTTCGTGTTTCTCTTCTATTTGATGGACAAACACAAAGCGATCGCTGTTCGAGTGAATCCAATGGGGATAGCGTTGAATGGGTTGTTGCTTGGCGTGTTTGTCTACCTCAGTTTTAATTTTCATCGATACGAGACACTTTGGTATGTGGTGGCGGTACTGACGCTTCTATCTGCGCTGTTCATCGTATTGCATCCCAGGGAACTGTTTCTTCATCCGCAAAGCGGCCTAGTACCTGTCGCTATAGTGGCTGCCCTATCGAAGATTATCGGCAGGCAAGTATTCGCTTCGTTTTGGGGGCCGGCCAGTAAAGTGACGGCGCATTTGAGTTGCCTGACACTGAATCCACTTCTTTCGAATTTAAGCTGCGAGTTCGATGTTCTAGAGCGCTCGACTGTCTATCATCTTCTACATCATCCTCTTTTTTCGATCGCAATTGGAGTTGGGTGTAGTGGTCTAGAGGGGGTGTTTTTCTTTGTTTTCTTGGCTGGGCTAGTTCTGATGGTGAAAGCTAAAGAATGGAACCCTCTGGGGAGTTTCTTGTTCTTGGTTCTGGGGACCGTAGGTATCTACGCAATGAACATCGTGCGCATCAATCTGTTTTACCTGGCGGCGATCGGAGCCCATTCCCTTTGGGGGGCGACCCAAGGAGTCGAAGTGTTTCTCGTCCTATTTCATGGATCGGTGGGTTGGTTGATTTACCTCTTATTTTTCGTAGGGTACTTTATTGCGATGGAAAAGTGGCTCAGCACCGTTGCGTTCCGTTCTACCGTTCCGCTTCAAAGAGTGGTGCGCGCATGAGAGGTGTTTTTCTTTTCTATTTGTTAGCGACCGTGTCAGGGGCAGGTTTTGCGGCTTGTCTTGAGTGTCAATATAATGCCTATTATTACAAAACCACCGCCAATACACTGCATGACGGGGACAATTGTAGTGGGGGAAGCACTCTTGATAATGAGCCTTGCAGGTCAACGTCTGAGCTTTCTGGCTGCCCTAGCGTTTGTTCCGGGTGCAGCTATTTTAAAACTGGCGGCGGTGGCGTATTGTCTTGTTATTCTAATGCCGCATGCGGGGTGTCTTGCGGAGGGGTGGACGAGCTCGGGGCGCCAAGCACCGAAAAGCCCTGGTTAAAGTCTCTTCCCCTAATCGCAATACTGGAAGCCCTTGCGGCTGTTGCTCTACTTTTCTTCCTCCTCAAGCTAAGACGCAAGCAACCCTAGAAGTGCCCGTCGTATTCCGGGCCCAAAAGGAGCCGGGCACTTAGGTTCGTCGAAGAGTACTGGAGTTTCGGTGACCGCCTCCTTTTGGGCCCGGAATACGACGGGCACTTAAAAAGGAATTAGTTGGTGAGGGCGGTGGCGCTTGAGATTGTACGGTGAATTGTTTGGTTGAACAGCATTGCCCGATCGCTGTAATTGTCGGCGTGCACTCCGAGTAGATGGAAAAACGCTTTTTTTTCGAATGACATTTTTGGGTAGGTTTGGCTAAAGACTTCGTCAAGAGCCCTTTTGTTACGGTGTAGACGGCCAACCCCTTTGATCAACTCCGAGTCTAGAGCGAGCGAAGAACCCCTTGCGATCATTTGAAGTAAGATCGCGGTGTTTGTTTCGGTGAATTGAAATTGTTCTGAATCCGGCCCTACGAACCTAGTCCAAAATTCGTCAGGCGGGGAACCGAAATCCTGCAATTGTTTTCCCGCGCTGAGCCACCGAAACAGAGTGTGCTCTGCTGCGAACCCCTCCAGTCCGGAAAGGAGGTCTACAATGTATTCGATAGCACTTACATTTCCGACCGCAGGCAAAGTGAGTATAGCGTATCCAGGGATTGTCTCTGGATGGATCACGTTGGCGGGGTTCGTCGTGCAATCGGGTGAAAGCACACAAAAGATCAGCCGAGATTCCAGTGGAATGTCTTCCTCTGTATCTGCTAGGGCACGATACCAACTAGAAAAGTGTTGAGTAACGTAGGGAATCCGGCGTCCACCCTTGAGGACTTGAAGCAGGACATTTTGGATATATCTGGCTTGTTCTGCCGTTGCTCCGGTTTCAACTAAGAGAGCCCAGAGTTCAGTAGAGATCCCTAAGATGGCGCGACCGCCCGAGGCTTTTGTGGACCGCATCATCGCTTGGGTGGATTGAATGAGTCTGTTAGCACAGGGGAGACTAGAAACCATTTCCGTTGGAAATAGTCGCAAGGGCTTCGCTGACAGGCTTCCTGCGTGGGCTAGTGAGAACATTATGAATAAAAGTACGCGCATTCGCGAAGGCTCTATCATACTTTGCGAGAACCAAACAAGAGAGAGAATTCCCTGGATTTTGGCGTGTAGGGGCAAAGGGACTTAGGTCTTCCAGCTATCTAACTTTAGTTGTGAAGCGATTTCCTCGGCGGAGTGCAAGCGGCCTTTTCCTACTCCTGGACAAAAACCCGCAACCTCTTTCGACCAAACCTTCGGAGTCATGTTTTCGGGCCAAAATGGCCACGTCCGACATTGGGTGGGGCGGCCTGCGTAGACCCCGCAACGCTTACCTTTTAGAAAACGGCAGTCACTTCCTAGCTCCTTCAAGTGAAAGTAGCCGTCGGTTTTTTCGCAGTACAAAGAAGTAAAACGCCGAGTGGGTATTTTAAGGTGTTTGGCCAAGCGCTGGCGGTCCTGGAGAGAAAGGTAAACATACCCATAAGTGCCGCGGGAAACGCAGCACTGCCCAGACCCCTGACACTCGAAACGAAGCCCATTTTTCCAAAACGCTTTTGCCATGGGGTGCATTTTCTTTGTGGAAGAGTGGACTGTCAAAAGGTACATCTTATGTGTCGAAGATAGATTCATTAAAAGGGGGGATTATGCGTTGGTTACTGGTTTTGGGTTTGAGTGCGGTGGGTGTTCTAGCCAATACCGAAGAAGCGAAACTAAAAGCCCAACTCGCCCAGTTTGCTCCTGTCCGACTGACCGCGGATACCTCGAGTCTTTCAAAGGGGGACAAAGCTGCACTGAAGGAACTGATTGCCGCGGCCAAGATCCTAGACCCTCTTTATTTGAATCAGGTGTGGGCAGGAAATTCAGCGCTGAAAGAAAAACTCGCTGGCGATAAGTCTCGCGTTGGTAAACTTCGCCTTGCGCTATTTAATCGATTTGTCGGGCCGTGGTCTCGCTTAGATCATGATGCACCGTTTATCCCTGGTGTTCCTGCTAAACCTTCCACCGGAACATTTTATCCGGAAGGAATGAAAGCGACCGAGTTTGAGGCCTGGGTGGCGACGCTTTCGCCTGAGAAGAAATCAGAAGCGATTGGGTTTTTTAGTTTAATACGGCGTGCAGCCGATGGGCAGCTTACAAGTATTCCTTACAGCGAAGCCTACCGTGAGTACCTTACTCCGGCGGCGAAACACCTCCGTAAGGCGGCAGAACTAACGCGAAATGCGAGTTTGAAAAAGTTTCTTGAGTCTAGGGCTCAGGCGTTCACTTCTAATGATTATTTCGCAAGCGATGTGGCTTGGATGGAGCTGGACTCTCCACTGGATATCACCTTTGGTCCGTATGAAACTTATGAAGATAGCCTGTTCAATTACAAGGCTGCCTTTGAAGCGTTCATTTGCCTTCGAAACGAAAAAGAAACGCAGAAGCTTACGAAGTTCAGTGCCCACTTACAAGAATTGGAAGACGCACTGCCGGAGGATCCAAAATACCGAAACCCCAAGCTTGGAGCTGCAGCTCCGATTCGTGTAGTCGATCAAGTGTTCGCGTCGGGGGATGGGCGAAGAGGCGTTATGACCGCAGCCTTCAATCTTCCTAACGATGATCGGATTGTAAAAGAAAAGGGAAGTAAGCGAGTAATGTTGAAGAACGTGCAAGAGGCAAAGTTCTCAAAAGTACTCGTTCCCATTTCTAAGGTGGTGCTGGCACCTGCCGACCAAAACGATGTCGCTTTTGATCCATTCTTTACCCATATTCTGATGCATGAACTCATGCACGGACTTGGACCTTTAGGAGCTCGGGAAAAGTTAAAAGACCTTTCTTCTGCGCTTGAAGAGGCCAAAGCAGATATCACTGGGCTTTGGGCAATGCATCGGCTGATGGATAAGGGTGTTGTAGATTTGAAGATGAAAAAATCTATGTACACTACTTACCTTGCAAGCAGTTTTCGTAGTGTTCGTTTCGGGGTGAATGAAGCACACGGCAAAGGCGTTGCGCTGCAATTTAATTATCTGACCGACGAGGGAGCCTTCGTTCACGACCCAAAGTCTGGAACCTTCCGGGTGGATTTTGATAAAGTCAGAGCTGCAGTGGAGAAACTCTCCGGTGCAATCCTTACGCTCCAAGCCGAAGGCGACTACGCTAAAGCCAAAGCCTTCCTGGAGAAGTACGCAGTCATTCGACAGCCCATGCAGCAGGCACTCTCTAAACTGCAGTCGGTTCCGGTGGATATCGCTCCGACTTACCCATTGGCGGGGGAATGAATCCAGCTCATTACTTCCCCCTGGAGAAGGGGGTTTATGAGGTAGCCCCGGGACTAAGAAAGTTGGGGACGCCTTTCGGCAATGGAGAGCGGGACGGCTATTTCCTGCAATTTGATGAACAGCTGGGCCAATTCCTAGAGAGTAAACGTGCATGCCGCAGGGAGAACCTTCACAAGTACTACGCAAAAAAGGACTTAGCTCCCAGTTCAGAAGCAGCTTTAGTAAGTTTACTGATCGAAAGGCTTTGTGCTGAACACCCCGGTTTATTTTCCCTGAGCGAATCGTCTAAGGGAAAGCGCCTGGTTTGCCGGTTTACGGGAGAAACGCTCCACCTTGATTCCCAGGGTAAACTTTTAGGCGTTGAAGCCCTGCAGCCGCCTCCCAATCCACCTTACGCTGATGCGATCGATGCGCTTGTTTCCCAAATGCCGGAAGATATCGCGCTTACCCAAGTGGGCGAGGGAGGCACGGATTGGCTCGCGGTGGGGCATGTCTGCAGTCCTAGTCACTGGTCAATTACCGATAAGATTGGTCAAAGTTTTTTTGAGGTTCATGAGTATGTGCCGGGTGCAGAAAAAATGAACCGAACTGCGTCACAGCTGGTGCAGGGGGCAATCCAGAAGGGGCCTTATGTACGTTTTGTTTGGAGTTTCGTCACGGACAATAGGTTAAATCAAAATCCGTACCCTCCCGCAGGTTTTACGGCGGAACAATGGCATTCTGCGCCGCTGAATCTGTCTACTGAATGCCCCTTTTTCTTGCGTATCGAAAGGCAAGTGACTTGGGGGCTACCCTCGGTGAAAGCCTTTGCCTTTGCGATTCGTGTGTATTTTAGATCAGCGCCGGAGATTCGATGTAACCCCGCAGAGCGAGATTTGCTTAAGAGCACCTTGCAAAGCATGACGGTCGCCAGCAAAAGGTATAAGCGCGTTCCTGAGGATCTTTCGGCGCTGTTTTCTTGGCTTGGGTAAAATCTACAAATCAGTGTTATCGGCAATTGGGAGAACTAAGTAAGTTTTTCCATTAGGATGGCGCTTGGGCAAGTGTCCCGCATCGATATTTACCTGCACACTCGGAAGTAGCAAGCGCGGAGCCGAGAGCGTTTTGTCTCTTTCAGTTCGGAACTGAACAAATGCAGCTTTTGTTGTCGTGGCGTTTAAGTGAATGTTCGCCCTTTTCTGTTCTCCGATCGTGGATTCAAAACGCAAAGGCCGATTACCAGGTTGGTAGTCGTGACCTGTAAACACTCGGGTTGAATCAGGGAGTGTATAAAGTCGCCCAGAAACGGAATCAAACAGCGTTACCGCGCTTCCAGCGGGAAAATCACAGCGGCCCACTCCGTAGTCGGGCATAAATAGCGCATCGCCAGTAAAGACTGCATCCTGAATTCTGTAGCTGACACACGCCGGGGTGTGGCCCGGCGTAAAAAGGACTTCAATCTCGAGGCTTCCACTTTGGAATTTCTCATTGTCATTCAACAAGCGGTCGAACTGCCGGCCATCGCTGGCAAAATCCTCGCCCAAATCGAAAATCGGTTTAAATACTCTTTGAACTTCAGTGATTCCGGCACCGATTGCGACGCGACTTGATGGGTACTTCTTTTTTAGCCACTGTGACCCGCTAATATGATCGGCATGGGCATGAGTTTCCAAAATGTAATGAGGCGTCAGCCCGTGCGAGTCTATAAACAATGATAAGGTTTTGAGCGATTCGGCGCTTACTTGTGAACTGGCAGGATCGTAGTCTAAAACCGGATCGATAATCACAGCATCTCGAGTTGTCTCGTCCCAAACAATATACGTTAGGGTGAAAGTGGCTTTATCGAAAAACTCTTTAATTTGCATTATGCGGACTTTCGTAGGTTTCTAGTTTTTTCAAAAAACACCATGCCCTGGGCAAAAGCTGCACTGAGATCTATCAGAGTGCCTCCAATGAAAGCCGGGAAATAGTGCGCCATTCATCTACTCCGTGAGTTTAGAATTTAACTCATTTCATGTTCTTCGTTGAGAAACTTTGCAAATTTTCGCATTACAAAAAGGTGAACTACGGCCTGCGTGTATTTGTATACAAACCAAGGCAGGGCGGGTTTGTAGTCATGAATCGCAATCAGCATGAAACGATCGTTTAGCACGGTGCGAAACTCTAGCCGTCCACGATTGTTTTTGGCTACAAGGCTTCCTGCGGTGAGATAGAAAAGTTGACGTTTTGGCGTGCTTCGCTCCGTGCTGTGTTTCATCTCGATAAGCACGATGCGGCTTTTAAGCAAAGACAGTCTTATAATTTCGCCCTCTCTCCGCACTCGTAGGAACGGTGCGCCAAATCTTTCAAGCCAACTAAAATAGGAAGTACTCACGCTTGCCGCATCTTGACTTGGGCCAAGTGTAATTCGTTGCACGGACCGCACGGTGTTTCTTCTGATCCGAAAACGAAACAACGAGCGGCCTGCAAAGGTTTTCATTGAGGCTTTGTCGAGAAGGCCAAAGTAATCTTGGTCCGCCCAACTAGTGGAAAACTGGTGGGAGGGGCGCGCGACCATCGCGTGTTCTAGTGACTGTATCAGCGGATAGACCAGGCCCTTGGAGGTATTCGTAATCAAGGTTACCCAAAGTCGCGAAAGAGTTGGGGTAAAAAATGGTACGGTCAGGAAATACCGTTTTAGGCCCAGTTTTCGCGCTGTCTCGCGCATCATGTGCAGATAAGTCAGTGGTTGGCAGCCCGCCAGGTCGTACGTTTTTCCTATGTGTCTTTTTTCGAGCGACGCGTCGGTAAGCGCCGATAAAACTGTGGGCAGGTCGACGGGGGTAGTGAGGGTCTGAGTCCACGCCGGACAAACCATAACCGGCAGGCGTTTTACAAGCTTCAGCAGGATCTGAAAAGAAGATCCGCCTTCACCCAAAATTAGGCCTGCGCGAAATACCGTCGTTGGGAGCTTGTGCAGCGCAAAAGTTTCTTCCACTTCCAAGCGGCTTTGCAGGTGCAACGAGAGCTCCTTATCCTCTGGTATTAACCCGCCCAGATAAACCACCTGCTTTACTTGCTTGTGTTTGAGCGCTTCGGAGAAATTCTCGGCCAAGATAAGGTCGTAGTCAGCAAATGACCCCTGATCGAGTTGCGCAGTGGGACCCATAGAGTGAACCAAATAAAAAGCTAGGTCCAGCCGATGGGGGAGGGCTTCTGCAATGGATTTTTGGGAAAATAAGTCGCAGGGCATCCACTGCACCCGAGGATCTTCCGAAACTTGGGCGCTTCGGGAAAGGGCTGTGATTTGTGCCTCAGGAAAGCGCCCGAGGAGACGAGGGATTAAACTCTTCCCTATGTAGCCACTCGCGCCGGCGACTAAAATATTAATACTTGGATTCAAATTGTCCTGGTTTGAAAAGCTCAGTTTGAAGCTTAAGTGCAAAGTTTCCCGCATTCGACTGAACCAAATAGGCAGGGATAGCGTGGGACCCGTTTCGCTTAATGGCTTTACCTTTTAGGATTTTTACGACTGGCTCAAAGTAAATTTCCTTTACCTTGCCCTCAATGATTCCCCCCATCCACTTCCATTCGACCTTTTGATTAATCTTAAAAGTGCTTGCCATCATGCATCCTAGAAGATTTCATACCTGGCAATCTATCCTAAAGATACCCGAGCGCAAAGGAGCGTTCGGGGTTTTGATTCAGGGGTGCTGCCCCCAAGGGTGGCGGCTGAGAACATACCCTATTTAACCTGATCTCGGTAATTCGAGCGAAGGGAGAGTCGATGGTGTCTTGTTTGTTCCGTTTTGTCTTTTGTACTGTTTGGAGCCTGAGCTTTGTAGTTCAGGCGAGCGACTGTGGAAAGATTTTGGAAGAATTGGCTGCAGTCGCCAAACAGACTTCAATTACAATTGCTGTCGACTACGATTCCACGGTAGTGGATACAGACTCGTTCCTGACCCAGCTGATTTTTCCGCAAGCTATTGCTTCAATCCTTCCTTTGGTGCCTGCCCATCACCGAGGAGCATTTACGGATTTTCTGGCCCACGTCGAAGAGAATGGTCCAAAGGGCATGCCCCTTTCCTACGATGAAGCCGAGTGGCACGAAAGCAATTGGCCATTTCCGATTGGTTTACTTCCAGAATCGTTAAAAGGCAGACCTGGCTTAGAACCGCCTATCTCTGCTCTGGTGGGATTTTGGGATGTTTTGAGTGAAGTCTTTGATAGACATGCGCACCATCCTGTTTCGGTTCTTCCTGAGTTTTTGGAGTTTTTCAAACTCGTTAACGCAGAATTGGGGGATAGGGTTCATTGGGTTGTGGTCACGGCACGCTTCATGGAACAGACCGCGGTCGTACCCAAGACGTTTGGGGCTCTAGGTCCTCTTTTCCATCCGCTAGAAGTGCTTCACCGAGGGCAAAAAGGTGAAGTGGCTGAGCGGGCCGTTCCTTCTTTTAAGGCGGCTCAACTTCTTGAGTTTCGTGAGCGGGTTGGTCGTCCGGTCCCCTTGTTTATAGACAACGATTTACGAAACTTACATTCCGTAAGACAGTCACTGGGCCCCAATGTCCGAGTGCTTCAAATGCAACGCCAGCCCAGTGGGCAAGTGCGTCTCGTGAATGTGCCCTAGCAACTAGCTTTGGTTCTCATTGCGCCGCTGATATTCGCGAATCTCCAACACCGTAATCATCGCCATGTTTACAATTTCTTCAACTTCCGCTGTGCGCTGAAGAACGTTGATGGGTTTGTTCATTCCCACCAGAATGGGACCAATGGCCTCTGCGCCGCCGATGCGTTGCATGAGTTTGTAGCAAATATTGGCAGATTGCAGATCGGGGAAAATAAGCACGTTTGCTCCGCCCTTGATATCGCAAAACGGGAAGTCGTTATTGACGATATCGGCTACAATCGCTGTGTCAGCCTGCATCTCGCCATCCACCAAAATATCGGGTCGACGCAAACGAACAATCCGAGCGGCTTCCCGCATTTTTTGCGCGTTCGGGTGGTTGTTTGATCCGAAATTACTAAAGGAAAGCATCGCTACTTTTGGGTCGATATCAAAAAATCTTGCAGCTGAAACACAATGAATCGCAATGTCAGCGATATCCGACGCATTTGGCTCGATGTTTACCGTCGTATCGGCAAAGAACAAGATGCGCTCTTTAAAGAGCATCATGTACACGCCGGCGATCTTAATCCCAGGCTGACTCCCGACAATCTGTAGAAAAGGTTTAATCGTGTCTGGGTAAGATTGGGTAACTCCACTAAGCAGGCCGTCGGCGTGGCCCAGGTGCACCATCATCGATCCGTAGAAATTCTCATTCTTCATGAGCGAAAAAGCCTGTTCTCGGGCAAGTCCTTTACGTTGACGAAGGGCCCAAAAAGTTTCGGCGTATTCCTTGCGTAGCGGAGAAGACGAAGGGGTGATGATTTTTACGTCCTTCAAAGATTCAATGCCACGATTTTGAATAGCCTCGCGGATGCGTGTTTCATTTCCTAGTAGAACAGGCTCCGCGATTTGCTCCTGAATAATTATGTCGCAAGCACTCAGGATTTTGTGGTTCGAGCCTTCCGGAAATACAATTTTAGGTAATGCGACTTTCTTCTTGGTTCCATCAAGTTGAAGTTTGTCTTTAATGCCTCTGACAAAACTCTGTCGCAAACCAAGGCGCTTCTCTAGTTGAATAGAATACTCAGCTAAATCAACTTTCTCTTGCGCGACTCCACTGTCCATTGCCGCTTTTGCTACTGCCGGGCATACCCACAGAAGAACTCGGGTGTCGAATGGCTTTGGAATGATATATTCGGGACCAAAGCGAAACTGCGTTCCGCCATAGGCTTTTGAAACATAGTCGGGCACTTCTTGCTGCGCGAGTTTTGCGAGCGCATAGACGGCGGCTACTTTCATTTCTTCGTTGATTGCGCGTGCGCGGACATCTAGCGCTCCGCGAAATAGAAAGGGAAAACCCAATACGTTGTTTACCTGATTGGGGAAGTCTGATCGACCAGTGGCAACGATGATATCGTCGCGTACAGATCTTGCTTCGTCATAGTCAATTTCTGGATCTGGATTGGCCATGGCAAAAACGATGGCCTTTTTGCCCATGGAGGCAATCATCTCTTTCGTGACCGCCCCTTTTACGCTTAATCCAACAAAGACATCGGCGCCCTTGAGCGCTTCTGCCAAGGTGCGTGCCTTGGATTTGGTGGCGAAAGCTTTTTTGTATTCATTCATGCCCGATTCGCGGCCTTGGTAGATGACCCCCTGGCTGTCGCACATAATCAGGTTTTCCCGCTTCACTCCAAGGCGGATGTAGAGGTTGGCGCAAGCGACCGAAGCCGCGCCGGCTCCGTTCATAACGACTTTCGTTTTTGCGATGTTGCGCTTGGTGAGCTCAATCGCATTAAGGAGCGCTGCAGCAGAAATGATCGCGGTGCCGTGTTGGTCGTCGTGGAAGACCGGGATATTCATCGTCGCCTTGAGCTTTTCTTCAATATAAAAGCACTCAGGGGCTTTGATGTCCTCGAGGTTGATTCCTCCGAAGGTGGGCTCTAGTAACTGAACGCAACGGACGAACTCGTCCGGATTTTCGGTGTTGAGTTCGATATCAAAGACGTCGATGTCGGCAAAGCGTTTGAAGAGAACGCCCTTTCCTTCCATTACGGGTTTTGCGGCCAGAGGTCCCAAGTTTCCTAAGCCAAGGACTGCCGTGCCGTTTGTAATTACGGCGACGAGATTTCCTTTGGCGGTGTACTGGTAAACGTCTTTCGAATTTTTCGAAATCTCAATGCAGGGTTGAGCGACGCCGGGAGAATATGCCAAGGAAAGGTCGCGCTGCGTTTTGCACGACTTCGAGGAAATCACCTCGATCTTTCCGGGGCGTCCGTTGCGGTGGTAATCCAGTGCTTCTCGATCGGTAGTAGTCTTTTTCACAGACCCCCTAATCTAGTCGCGCTCTGGGCGTTTGGCTAGAATTTCTCAGATTGAAGGGGCCTAAGCTCAAGAGTAAGGCGTCCGGCCTTTAGCCCCTGTCGGTCGGTGGAGAAACGCACGTTGTCGTGGAGCAAAATCTCCACTGCCGTATCGCCTTCCTCCACGGGGGGATAGACGAGAATTTCCTTTACCAGCCGGCTGCGCGTTATGGCCGCTTGCAGCATGGCGGGGTTGGTTTTGTTTCCATTCAGCGAGCGTAAAGTGAGAACAAATCGGGGGGGCTTTGCGAAGGCAAGGGTTCCTTCGGCAGTGGCAAATTTTTCTTCGGGCAAGTACCTTAGTTGAAAACGGGGAATTTTTCCGCCGTTTTTCGCTGTTGAGGAACCGGAGAAATTCACTGTAAGCCGTTCCTTATCTTTTGATGTGGAGAGGTGAAACCCTTCAAGCGTTGTATGTGCTAGGTTTTCCCCCGCAAGCACGGTATTAGTCTCTGGCGTAAGCGCGCTGCGGATAGGGCTCGCCAAAGAAAGGGTGCCGAGGGCCCCGCTTACGGCGACGAGTAAACTGAGTGTTTGCATTCCCCCTCCAATGGTCAACGTTTCTATCGTATCACAATGAGCTAAGAACCTTTTTGGCTAGGGCCGACAGGGGTAAATCTTTTGCTTGTTTTGGAGTAAGCCAAATTTCCCGGGTTTTCGTTTCAGTTTTTTCTCGGCGCTGAATCAAATACGCGCTTACGTGGATGCGATGGTGGGTGACCGTGTGCTCTTGCTGATCTAATTGCCTGTCCAAACGGCAATCAGGGTTTTTCTTCAAAAAAGCACGCACTTCTTTTTCGGCCATTTTTTCAGACTTTGTTTGTAAGTGTGGAAAGTCCCATAGTCCGGACCACCATTCTTTTTCAGTTCTTTGGATGAGTAGAATTCGTCCGCTGTTTTCTTGCACTAGGCTTGTCCACCATAGATGTTCCATCGCTCGTCTGGGTTTGCGACGGGGGAATTCCTTCTGTCTTCCGGTTTGTTTGGCTTTGCAGTTTTCCGAAAGTGGGCAAATCCAACATCGGGGTTCGGCTTTCGTGCAGACAGTAGCGCCTAGCTCCATGATGGCTTGGTTTAAAACTCGCGGCGACTTGGCTCGTTCCACCCATTCCTGCGCGGTCTTCCAGAAAAACAGCTGCGCAGTCTTTGACTCTAGTAACTCATCAAGCAAATGGTAGCGGGCGAGTACTCGTTGGACGTTTCCATCGACCGCAGCCACTGGTAGATCAAACGCAATACTCAGAATGGCGCCTGCCGTGTACGGGCCAATTCCCGGAATGGATCTTACTTGGGTAAGGTCGCGGGGAAATCTTCCGTCGTACTCGCTTACCACGTACCCAGCGCCTCGATGGAGATTTCTAGCTCGAGAGTAATAACCAAGTCCCGCCCAAAGGCGCAGTACGTCTTGTTCCTCGGCCCGTGCGAGCCGCTGAATATTGGGGAATCGCTGCATGAACGCTTCGTAGTAAGGAATGACTGTACCGACTTGCGTCTGCTGCAGCATTACCTCAGAAATCCAAATGGCGTAGGGGTCTTGAGTTTTTCTCCAGGGGAGGGGCCGCTGAACGCGCTCGTACCACTTGCTTAAAGCTATTGCCGGTGACATGCGCTTCATCCTGCCGTTTCTTTTTCTCGATTAAAAGCGCATATTGCCTGGCGTGGAAGTTCAAATCATTCAGCTCCCTATGCTCAGTGACAACTACGGGTACTTGCTTCATTGCGGCGACAAGACTCTCGTGATTGATCCTTCTGACGCCGAACCTGTGGTAAGCGCACTGAGCGCACGTGGTTGGAAGCTCGATGCTATTTTGAATACGCACCATCACTGGGACCATGTTGGGGGAAATCTGGCCCTCAAAAAGGCCTATTCCTGTGAAGTATGGGGCCCAGAAGGTGATGAGCAACGCATTCCCGGGCTCGATAAAGTCATTCTAAGAGACCAAGTGAATGACGTGGCTGGAATCTACTTTGAAGCCCTCTTCATTCCCGCCCACACCATGAATCATTTGGCTTTTTGGTTTCGCGAAAGCCAGGCCGTATTTACAGGGGATACTCTTTTTCTGATGGGCTGCGGGCGTTTATTTGAAGGAACCGCGGAGCAAATGCGTACCAGTCTCGCTAGGCTTGCGAAACTTCCCGATGAAACGCGTGTGTATTGTGGTCACGAGTACAGCGAACAAAACCGACGTTTTGCTTTGAGTTTAAAGGTTGGCCAAGATCGGCTGGTTGCGCGCGAGGGCGCCACCGTTCCGGGCACAATAGGCGAAGAGAAAAATTCGAATCCCTATTTGCGTTTGGAAGAAGAAGGTTTTCGTCAAGCGCTCTACCCGGGGCTGAATCCGATAGAAGCTTTTACTCGGCTTCGCCTTGAAAAAGATAAATGGAATTAAAAAAAAGGGGCCCCTAGGGCCCCTTTTTGGAATGCGGAACTAAAGAACCTTGATCAGTTCTACGTCAAATACCAAGGTGGCTCCACCGGGGATCACTCCGGCAGCGCCTTGTGCGCCATAGCCCAAATCCGATGAAATAGTCAGTTTGCGTTTGCCGCCTTCTTTCATGCCGGCAACACCTTTATCCCACCCTTGAATGACACGCCCAGCGCCGAGTGGAAATTCAAAGGGGGTTCCGCGATCGACGGAAGAATCAAACTTCGTGCCGTTAGTGAGCCAGCCCGTATAGTGGACTCGGACCGTTTTTCCGGGTTTCGCTTCGGCGCCAGTGCCCACTACAAGTTCTTCAATTTCTAAACCTTTTACCACAGTAGTCTTTTCCCCTTTTTTGGCAGTTTTTTCGCTTTTCGCAGGCGAAGTTGTCTTTGCACTCTCTTTGGCTTTTGCCGCTTCAGCCTGTGGGGCGGCAATGACACACAGAAGAGTGGGTACAGTGATTAGTTTTAAGATGAGTTTTCGCATGCCGAGTAAAATAGCGGGGAATTGCCGCCTTGCCAATGTTCAAAAGCAGTTTACAGGCCCCTTTTTAACGGGCTTAGTAGGGGGATGTCAGAAAAAACTTGGTGGGGATTTCCACGTCAAATCGCGAATATTGTAGGGAACGAAGCGTGCGAGCGTTTTAGCTACTACGGCATGCGCGCAATTCTAGTCGTTTTCATGGTCCAACACTTGCGCTTTGAAGAGCACATGGCTGTGAGCACGTACCATTTTTTTATGACGGCGGTTTATTTTCTTCCGCTTTTTGGTGGGTACCTTTCAGATCGCTATTTGGGAAAGTACAATACGATTTTGTACCTGTCCCTTGTTTACTGTGCGGGCCACGCAGTGCTTGCAATGTATGAGACCCGCACGGGCTTGTATTGGGGGTTGGGTCTGATTGCGCTCGGTGCCGGGGGAATTAAGCCGTGTGTCAGCTCTTTTGTCGGCGACCAGTTTCATTCCGGTAACAAACATCTAATCAGCCGAGTTTATGATCTGTTTTATTTCTCGGTCAACTTTGGTGCGGTGTTTTCTTCTCTGCTTACGCCCTGGCTTCTGGTCCGCTACGGTTCGGGTTGGGCGTTTGGCATCCCTGGTGTGTTGATGGCTGTCGCAACCCTGATTTTTTGGATGGGTCGCAAGCACTATGTCAACGTACCACCGGCCTCCGATGACAAAGACCAATCTCACTTTTTTGCGGTGGTAAGTTACGCGCTGAAAAATCGCGCCAAGCGCCGGTCTGGGCAATCTTGGTTGGACGTCGCTCAAACTAAGTTTGGTAGTGAACGGGTCGACGGAGTGAAGTCTACTTTTGCGGTGCTCAGTGTGTTTGCTTCGGTAACCGCGTTTTGGGCCCTTTACGATCAAACTGGAAGTTCCTGGGTGCTGCAAGCACAGAAAATGAATTTGTTGGTCGCGGGCATTAAGTTTGAAGCATCGCAGATTCAAGCTCTTAACCCAGTTTTCGTAATGATCCTGATTCCTATTATTAGTCTCGGATTGTATCCATGGGTTGAGAAAATGGGCGTCAAGGTCTCTTCACTGCGTAAAATGGGAATGGGAATGTTCTTAACGGGCTTGAGCTTTGTGGTTGTGGGAGGGATTGAGGTTGTGCTCAATTCGGGGGTTCAAATGAGTGTTGCATGGCAGCTCATTCCGTTTCTGCTCATTTCGGCGGGGGAAGTAATGGTGTCCATTACTGGGCTAGAATTCGCCTACACTCAGGCACCCAAGTCGATGAAGAGCACTATTATGAGCTTCTGGTTCTTGACGATTGCGGCGGGAAATTTCCTCACTGCTGTAATTTCCGCAATGAATCCGTTTAGCGGAGGCGCGCCAGAATTTTTCTTCTACGGTGGGTTGATATTCTTGCTCACCGTAACGTTTGCTCTTATCGCAACAAAGTACAAAGAGCGATCGTTCCTGGTCGACTAGGAATCCAAGATGGCGCGCTTGCGTTCTTGATACTCTGCTTCGGTGAGCGTGCCGTCATTGCGCAGTTTCCCCAGTTTTTCCAGGAGTTCGATTTTTTCTCGTTCTGAAACCGGTCCGCGGCTGGAAGCGACGCCATTTTTAAAAAGATCGCGTGCTGCTTCTCCTACTTTTTGAACTTCTTCAACCCAGGCCTGTCCGGCATCATTGGCAACATGCCCTTCGATGACCAAGGTTTCAGCGATGAGATCGTGGAGAGTTTGGCTGCGTTTGGTGAACAGCGCCACAAAGTAGACAAGGAAGCACGTAAAGACGGAGAGCCAGGCCACAAAGGTGCGCAGGAGTGAAGTCCCAAAGCGCAGGCGGTCTCCATTAGCGTCTACCACAATCAGGTCCATCGCCCGCTTTCCGGGTGTAGCCTGAATCGCCGAGCATTCAAAAAGGGTCTTGTACGCAACCCAAACTAGAAACGGCGCTAGGTAGGGAATGGTAAATTGCGTCAACAGCATCACCACTCCCAAGACCAGGGAGTCTAGGATAAAGGCTACTGCGCGTTTTCCAAAAGGGGCATATTGCATTCCATTTTTATTCATAAGGGGCAAAAGCTTACCACAGACAAGAATCGGAGGCACGACCGGTTCTAAAGGAGTTGTCAGCTGGGGCCACGGCCCGCCGGCACCTGCGACTACCTATCGAATGGTCCGCCGGGGCCGTTGGAAAACTGGCGAATGAATGACAAAATCCGGCACTTTTGTTTCGGCCCCTGCGGTGGCCATTTGGTCACGCATCTTGCAATAGCTATCAGAAGTTGGTGGCAGATGCGGGATAAAGCGAAAGCAGAGTTGAAACGGAAGTTAGAGCGAATCGAGGCCTTGTACCGTCGTCCGGGTACGCCCGGCGAAAAGCAGGCGGCGGCTATTGCGATGAATCGGCTAAAGAGCCGCCTTCATGCTCTTGAAGCGTATTCCAAGCTGGAAATCAAAGAATACGAATACACTTTGTTTACAGACGCGTAAGGCTACTCGATACAGCGGTAGGTATCGATGGGCTTGGGACAGCGTTTGACGGTGCATACCCCTTGGGCCGAGCAGCCAAAGCTATTGCAGTACCCTCCAGGCGGAAAACACCCGTACATATTGCAACCGCCCCCTTCGGCAAAAGAGCCAAAGCCATTTTTATCAGCACAAGGGAGATTAGCCGATTCCGACGTGGTTGGCGTTGCATTGGTGGTTCCTGGGGCAGAGGCACCTGCGATAGAAACCTCGGACTCAAGACTCACCACTTTTCCGCTGCGAAATACGACTATCTTTCTAGGGGTGCCTTCAGTAGCTGCGCCGTACACCCAGCGCTCTTGCGTGCCGACAAACGCCCTGTCCAGTGGCTCACCTGCCAATGCGGTAACCTGTTCTTTGCTCATTCCGGGCTGAATGCTCATGGCTGCCCGGTAGGGGTTAGTGGCACAGGCGGACAGCAGAAGTAAGAAGGCGGAAAGCGCAAAACGGACCATGGTTATCTCCTGAGACGATTCTGCCTAAAGAACTCTATCCGCTCAATCAAAATACCCAAGCCGAGAATGCCTAACGACCAAAGTATTTCTGCCGAGGCGTTTTCCCAGGCGTAGTGGGCAGACATGCCCAGCATAAAAAGACAGGTCCCAATAAACAGCAAAGGGGCCAGTGGGTGCGCAATGGCTCTGGCGTTTTCCGGACGCTTGAGGCGAAACGTGCTCCACCCAACTAGCATCAGGAAGCCATAAAAGAGTGGAGTTGTGTACAGGACAAGGCTTTCAAACCCACTTCGATTTTGCGAGAACAGCGCCATAAGGCCTAGTGTGATTGCCGACTCCACCACAATTGAGAACCAAGGCGTTCCGCGGTCGCTCCATTCGGCCAGTCGACTGAACAGTCGGTGATCTTTGCCCATGGCGTAATAAATTCTCGCTCCCGAGAAAATCATGCCGTGGATCACACCTAAGGCAGAAAGGGCAATCAGCAGGCTCACAAGGTTTCCGCCCCAAGCGTGAAAATGGGCGCTGGCAATGGTGTGAGCGACGGCCTCGGATTGTCTTAGGCCGTCAAAGCCCAAGGCTCTGAGGAAAGTGAAATTTACGAACAAGTAGAGTCCGGTTACGGCGAGCGTTCCCAGTACAAGCGTTCTGAAAAGGTTTCGCTCGGGGTTTTTTACTTCGGCGGCGACAAAGGAAATCTCGTTCCAGCCCCCGTAAGCAAAGAGAACAAAAATGAGGGCCAGCGCAAAGGAAGGCTCTGTATTGGAAACGACTGAAGCGGGCGCAGCCTCCGTGGACGAGAGCGCCACAACGACGAGGAAAAGCAGGCCAAGGACCTTGGTGATGGTGAGAAAATTTTGAATCCGTTTTCCTTCACGGGTGCCTAGGAGGTTCAATCCTGACAAACAAAGGATGCTGGCAGTGGCATAGATAAACATGCCTCGTTCGCCCAGCGGAAAGAGTTTCTCTGCGTAGCGAGCGAAAACATAGGCCATCGCCCCTAGGTTTCCTGGTCGCACTACAGCGAGCATCGTCCAAGCATAGAGAAAACTCAGTCGCTCGCCGAACGCGCGTTTTAAGTAAACGTAGTCTCCCCCGGTTTCGGGGTACGATTGCGCCAGGCCCGCGTAGGTGAGTGCGCCGACCAGCGATAGCACCCCGCCCAATACCCATACGGCAATCAGCCAAGCGGGGCCCGAGGTGTTTTGGGCCACAGATTGAGAACTTTCAAATATGCCGGTTCCCACCATGATGCCCACCACTAGGCAGATTCCATCGAAGAGTGAGATTTGGCGCGCGGGCTGATTTTGCATGCACGCAACCTAGCAAACGATCTTAGGGAATAACAGCGGGAAGGCTATTGGAGATATGCCAAATTTCTGCAGGGTAGTCCGACTCTCGGACGAGCGTTACTTCGGGCTGTTTACCGGTCCAATACTTTAAGTCCCGAAGGCAAATGGTTCGAAGCGCTGCGACCACTTCGGGGTTTTGGGCACAGTTTTCATAAAACTCAATTCCTTGCGGCACCAGGTCGGGATGAGCGCGCAATGAATCGCCAATTCGCGCGAGTGTGGGGCCCATTTCCATAATCGCTGACGGGGTAAAATGGAGTTCGTCTGCCGACTTACCCTTAAACTGGGGATTTCGAGGAAGTCGGTCGAGGGCTTCTTCGGTCAATCGCTGAAATGCGGCAATACTGCCTTCTGGACCGTGTTCTTCAGCTTGTGGGGGATGGGAGCGCTCTAAAGAAGGTCCCAACGGGAAAGGCTCAAGAATTTCCTGTGAAGAATGCAGCGTCGTTGGACTGAAAAAAAAATAGGCTACGGCCACCACGGCCATGGCTACTGTGAAAAAGCAAAACTGCCTCATTGGAATTTCTCAGGACGGGGATCGCTGTAGGTACTTCCAATGAGCCGCGTTTTATAGTCAGCAATCTGAGCTGCGAGTCCGGCCATTTCGGTAGACGAACAAGCCCGGGCCTGGCAGACGGAGTAGAAATAATTTAGAAGCATCACCTGGATAGCGTAGGGCCCATTGATGTTATTTTCACAGGCCGCTTCGTCGGCATAGGTGCCCGAAGTGCAGGTGGCATGTGGAAAAGCAGCATTCCCGCCATTTCCATCGCTATGTCGGGATTCATGAAAGTAAGTGGCGATTCTGAGCAACCTATTCGAAGTGGCATCCAGTGGTACGCCCTTTATAGAATTTACGGTGAACAGGCCCTCTCCGACTTTCAGTATGCCGACTCTAGGAGACGACACTGGAATCATCGGCTGGGAGGCCAGGTTGATGTAGTACAGAGATCCCGTATCCTTCCCATCTAAGTACAGCCCACCACCTAAATTCAGCATGACGATTTTTATGTCATCGTTCGCTTCAAGGGGTTGAGTTTGAAGGCTAGCGAACATTGTCGTGCCTCCTGAGTCGGTACGGGCCACTTTCTGAGTCTTGGATTGGTAGTTAAAACTCTCGCCCACGATGTATTTAATCCGCTGAGACAAGAAGTAATACATAGACTCGGCGCTCAGGTCTCCTACGCCGATGTAGGCCAATTCGTTGGCCGAGGACGGCGTGGGCATTTGAACGGACGCGAGAAAATTCAAATCGTCTTCAATCATCGCCTTCTGGTTCGAAGGTACTGATGCATCAAATTGAATACCGGCTCGGTTTCCGCCGGCGCAGCCGGTGAGGAGTAGGGGGACCGCCAAAAGGACCGCCGAAGCTAAATTTTTAATCGCCTTGCTCACACCCTGGTAGATTGCAAGGGTGGGGCCATTCCAGTCTCCGGCCAACGAGGCGTCCTGAGGGCCGGGAGGGCTGCATTCTAGGAGTGTGCCCAGCTACCCCTGACTAGGGATAGCACGGCGAGCTGCCAAAATTTGTCGCGGTCTGCCCAGCGCCTTGTGTGCCTCTTTGATTTGTCCTTAGTGGGTAAGGGATGGGGGAACAGCGAGACAGGGAACAGGGAGCAGTGAGCGGCTTTGCAGGCTTGGGAAGTTAGCCAGTTCGGAGCCCGGAGCTCGCGGGTGGTTTGGTAGAATTGGACTGCCAGTTGGTAACTGCGAAAGTTTTTAAGCATTGTATTTTTTCTCCTAAAAAAAGAGTTCTCACCGCGGCGGGAACTCTTTTTTTAGGAGAAAAAATACAATGCTTAAAAACTTAAGAACGCACCAGTTGGCAGTCCAATTCTACCAAACCACCCGCTCGAAACGATTGCCGTGCGGATTACAAGCACAATTGGTCCGAGCTGCTAGTAGTGCGGCGCTGAACTTGGCCGAGGGCTATGGACGTAGAACAGCCCCAGACCGTCTCCACTTCTTTCAAATGGCTTTTGGATCTATCCGCGAGTGCCAGAGCATCACAGTATTGGAGAGCCAGCAATTCAGCCACCAAGAGCTAGCGCTACTGGACAGGCTAGCTGCATCTACCCACCTACTCATCCGCCATCACCCAGCCGGCTAACCCAGGCCCCGGGCCCCCTCCTCCCTGGCCACAAAGCCCCGTTCTCTGGCCTCATTTAGAAAGCACTAGGGAACCTTCCCGATGGGCCTGTCGTGTGGTAAACATGCCGGTCTGTGAAATCTTCTCCGAATTTTAAAATAGGGCAGTGTTGGATGAGCGAGGCTGAGCCCGAGCTCGGGATTGGTTTTGTTCGCGGTATCGACGGTATGGCGGTGGACGTCGAGTACCCAGCCGTTAAAGCGGCTAGGCGCTACAATATGCGTACGGCGCCCTTGCGGCGTTTAGAGTTTCGTGTGGGCGATTTAGTGCAGCCCGAGGGCGCGGAAGCCTTCGAGGTCAAGCGCATCGACAACCGGGGTGGCATTAATTGGTATGTCGGCAAGGGTAAGAAGGAAATCCCCGAGACCCTCATTTCTACTGAGCACAAATTGCAGCGCCCCCTTGAGCGTTTTCTTGCCGGGCAAATAGATCCCCTTCGGGCGTTTGAGTTGCGACGTCAAACCATGGAACACAGAGATGCCGTTCTTAGATCGCCCATTCGCGGTTTGATTGGCCCCAGAGTGATGCTCTTGCCACACCAAGCCTATGTGGTTTCCCAGGTGAGCGGCCGAGGTGTTCCTCGCGCTTTATTGGCGGACGAAGTAGGTCTGGGAAAAACCATCGAAGCCGGGTGGATACTTCATCAGCTCTTGGTTACCGAGCGAGTGCGCCGAGTTTTGCTTTTGGTTCCCCAGGCTCTAGTAAACCAGTGGTTTGTTGAAATGCTTAGGCGTTTTAACGTGGCCTTTTGGGTCCCGGACTCGCAAAGCGAAGAACCGGTAATGGGCGAGGATCTCGACCAACACGAGCGTTTTATTCTGGCGATGGAATCGCTCGAAGATCCGGATTTTGTTGAGTCGATATTGCAAATTGAGTGGGACATCGTCGTAGTCGATGAAGCGCATCGAGTTACTTGGGCTGAGGGAGATCCTTCGCCTGAGTACGTCGTCTTGGAACAGCTCAGCCAAAAAACACATGGTATGCTCTTGCTTACCGCTACTCCAGAGCAATTAGGGCTTGAGGGGCACTTTGCCCGCCTCAAGCTTGTTGATCCTCAGCGTTTTTCTTCGTGGGAGAAGTACCAAAAGGAACACGAGCAGTATCGCGAGGTGGTCGAGCTTGCGGAGTCTTTGAGCTCCGATGCGGCGCCAGCTAAGAAAACGGTTTCTCGATTGAAGGAACTTTTAAAGGGGAAGATCGACACCGCTGTTTTGAGCGATCTTTCGGATGGTGCAAAACGAAGAGAAGTTCTTTTGAGCTTGGTCGATCACTACGGCACCGGAAGGATCTACTTCCGCAATTCGCGCCGGGTTGTTCAGCTGGAAGACTTTTCCTTTCCCAAGCGTGAGCTCATTGCCCATCGCCTCGAACGCAAAGAAGTACCTGAGGGCAGTAAGCCGCGCAAAGATAGCGAGATTCGAGAAGATGCGGTTGTGCCGTGGCTTGCTGAGTTTTTGAAGAATCACCCAGACGAAAAGGTTTTGCTCATCGCGGCCACTGCCAAGTTTGTGATGAATGTTAAAGAGCGTCTGCAGAGTGAATATGCAATTAGGGCGGTAGAGTTCCACGAAGAACAGCCACTTTTGGCTCGCGATCGCAACGCTGCTTACTTCGAAGATCCTCAAGGGGCGCGCGTTCTGCTTTGCTCTGAAATTGGCGGAGAGGGAAGAAACTTCCAGCACGCGAAGCATCTTGTGCTTGCGGATCTCCCCTTCGAACCCGATGTACTTGAACAGCGCATTGGCCGACTTGATCGAATAGGTCAGCAAAACGATATTCAAATTCACGTTCCCTACCTAACGCAAAGTCGGGAAGAGATTTTGCTGCGTTGGTACAACGAAATTTTTGGCGCCTTCAAGGCTCCTGCAAATGGGGCTAGTCAAATTCACGACGAGCATTGGGATAAGCTCGAAAAGTTTTTGCTGAAGCCAAAAACTGCCTTTACGACTGAAAAGAAGGAATTTGAAGCCCTGATAAAGTCCGCGCGTGAAGCCTATCAAAAAGCATTGGCTTTGATCGAAGCGGGCCGAGATCGCCTCATTGAGATCAATTCATTCGATGGACCTGCTGGAATGGCTCTCACCAAGGCAATCACCGAAGCCGAGCAACCAGAGAAGTTGAAGAGCTTCTTAGAGGGCATGTTCGACTGTATGGGGATTCACGTTGAGAAAATCGGGAGCGAAGGGCTGTTTGCTGAACCGGGCGATAGCATGTTCTCGTCTTATTTTCCCGCGCTTCCTGCAGAAGGAATGCGCATGTCTTTCTCTCGTCCCAAGGCGCTTAAGCGCGACGACCTTACGCTGATGACGTGGGATCACCCAATGGTGATGGAGACGCTCACGGCGGTTCTGAGCCAGGAATTTGGCAATGTGTCGGTCGCCAGTTGGAAGACTAAGCCCAAGGGGCCGGTGCCAGCATTGCTCGTGGAGATCTACTTTTTGCTGGAGAGCGTTTCGGACAGTCATTGGTATGGTGACCAATTCTTTCCTAACGAGCCAATACGTGTCGTTCTGGACGCAAGGTCAGGCAAAGTGGTGACCGACGAGTGGCCTACCGACAAGCTCCACCCCCATCTTGGGCCCGTAAGCCAGGAACAGCTTCAGGCCATCCGACAGCTTCCTGCGGCGCCGCTTCGCACCCTGCTCGAAAAAGCGGGGGCACAGGCTGAAAAAGTTCGTACCGAGCGAGTCGCCACCGCGATGAAGAAAATGCGCGCTTGCGTTGATAGCGAAATCCATCGGTTGAGGTCGCTTCAGGGGAAGAATCAGCTCGTGAGTGAGGCGGAGATTCGTTGGTGGGAGCAGCGCGGCGTAAAACTCGGTGAGAGTTTTGAGCGGGCACGTGCACGCTTGGATTCGTTCTTATTGATTCTCTAAGGCAGTGGGGAAGGCTATGAAAGTGATACGGGTTTATGAGTACTCGGTCTGCAGCACGTGCAAGCGGGCCCTCGCGTTCCTGGCAACCCATCAAAGGGCCGTGGAGCGCATAGATATTTTTGCAACACCTCCCTCTAAAGCCGAACTGAAAAAAATGGTCGACTTCCATGAAGGGAATTTCAAAAAACTCTTCAATACGGCGGGGCGCGTTTACCAAGAGCGTCAGCTCGCCCCAATAGTAGCTAAGATGTCGGAATCCGAAGCAATAGATTTATTGGCGTCGGATGGCCGATTGATCAAGCGCCCTTTTGTGCTCACAGAAAAATTTGGTCTAGTGGGCTTTGATCCTGTGGCCTGGAAAAAAGTTTTCGCGTAAACTGGGATCCGTCCGTGGGAGTTCTGCGGACTAAAGTGAGTTCCGACATGGCTGTACGACTTCGTCCCGATCATTGTTTCCTATCCTTTTTGCGCCGAACCATCTCCGCTCAGCTTCATCTAGTGGGGAGCCTTTTGGTTTTGTTGGGCGGTGCTTATTTATTGCCTCTGGCGAAAATAGCGGGGCCCAGCCACTACTGGGCCTGTCTGACCTTTGTGGCGTCGGGGTTCTGCGTATTTATCTCAAGTGCGCTGGTACATTTTCTAGGTGACGGCTTTGATGCCGATCCCCGTACTCAGCTACTTTTCGAAAACCTCGACCACTTTTGTATCTACCTATTTATTGCTGGCACCTACACGCCCTTTGTAATCAGCGCTATTTCAGTGCCCTGGCAGTTTCCACTCTTGGTGACCATTTGGACCGTCGCCTTTTTAGGGATTCTCTACACTCTTTTCAAGCCCGCTCTTCCACAACCCTTGCAGTCTCGCGCGGTGTACACGGGCTTGTTCGTGCTGATGGGTTGGACGCTCATTATTCGAATTAATGAGGTGCTGTTTGATCTGTCTTGGCTTCGCTTGGGCCTTTTGGTCTTAGGCGGCCTTGCCTATTCCATTGGGGCGGTAGTTTACGCAACAAAGCGTCCGAGGCTTCTTGAGGGTTTTTTTGGGTACCACGAGCTGTGGCACGTAATGGTTCTTGCGGGAGCGATGTTTCACTACCTGCTTATTTTCTCGTTTTACTCGCCTTTGGGCCAAGGCTCGTCGTGATAGCGAATCACCGGGGATTTTTTCGGTGGCTTTGGGATCTCTACCTTCTTAAGCACCAGCACTGAATAATGGCCGTGAAACGCCTCTCGCACTAATTGCACCGAGAAACCCGATACTTTGCAGAGCTCGATCCATTCCTTGGTATCTAAAAACCGGGTTGGCGCCCCTAGATAGAGCCTTCGGTGAAACTCTACAAATAGGGCGATTTCAAACTCTGTCATCGGAGACGATGCTTCTGCTGCGTTTTTAATGATTCTGGTTAACCAAAGGCGCAGCACACTTTGCTTCTGAAGCCAGGGTTTTGGCTCCACCAGAAGTAGTGTGCCATCGGCTAATAGATTGGCTCCCACCTCTTTCAAGAACGCGTGTTTCACACTATCGCTTTCGATTAAGAAAAGCCCATTCTGGACAATGGCGCCTTGGGAAACGGGTATCGATAGTTGAGGGCTCAAGGGATTGCCGAGCTTTGCAGCGAATGACACCGATCCGTCGTTAAAGAAGTGCTTAGCAAGTCTTTTTGCAGCAATAACAGCCCTAGGGTTCGAGTCGATTGCCATGAGTGTACGTTCACGGGCCCCAAGCAGTAGACTTGCCGCGAGATCTCCCGACCCACACGTCCAGTCTGTGATGCGTCCTTGTTTGGGTAGGTGTTGACTTGCAAGTTTGAGAAGACTTAGTTGCTCCTCTGAAAATCCGATGATGCCATTGGCGATTCGCCGTAGGTACAGATCCCAAAATCGATTGCTTCCGGGGCCACCCAACCTGTCGAGGGCTAGTTTGACCTCTTTTCTTGCCTTAGCATCGTAAAATACCGCATCCACAACGGCTTCTACGCGCTCCACGTGCACGCCTTGGCCCTTTCTAAAATAGGCGCTCTTCCAATGGAAAGACTTTGTTCCCACTAGCAAATCGAACAAGCGAGGCAGGTGGGCTTGGGCAATACGGCGCTTCTCCGCCGTGGCCTTTGCATACTCAGAAGCTCGTTCCGATAAAAATTTAAAGGGCGCTATCACTTTGGCTCCAGGTCCTAGCCCTGTGTATGCAAAATGCCTGTGCCAGTTGGGGTAGCTAACAAGCTGTCGGAAGGTGAAGAGGAAATAGACGCCGTGCCCCTTTTGGTCACCGTCAAATCCGATACGATACTTGCTGGAAAGATTCGGGGAGAGAGCGATGAAGATCTATGTTGGTGGAGCGAATTACCCAGATTCTTTCGCGGAAAACATCCGTGAAACTTTGGTGTTAATGGGACACGAAGTCGCGTCGGAGCCCAGTGGCTCAATGCGCACCCACTACAATTGGATACTCCGAATTGCCAAGCTAATTACTTCAGCGGGGGTAAATTCTGGCCCAACTCTGATGGAAAAACAGATGTTGGCGCGAGTCAGAGCATTCAAACCCGATCTCTTTCTTTCCTCCACGGCTTATTTCACAGATGGTGCGCTTGAAGTTCTTCAAGAAATCTGTCCGCGCAGAGTGTTGTGGTGGGGAGATGCGCCCAGCAATCTGTTTCGCCTGGGATATCTGAACCCGGCTTGGAGTATCGTCTACCAAAAAGATCGTGCTGCCGTGGAAAAGTTAAAGATGGTGGGGGTTCGATCAAAGTTTTTGCCGGAGGCGATGAATCCGGTTTGGCACAAACCAGTTGCGGAACAAGAGAATGATGGGGTGGTTGTTGCGGGCAATTATTATTCCTTCCGTCAGGCTCTCTGCCTTCGTCTCTTAAAAGACAAGGTGCCTCTTCAACTATATGGATCCGACTTTCCCATTTGGACTCCAGCCGAATTGAGTCGGCAGCGGCACGGAGGCTACATAACTAGACTCGAAAAAAGTAAGGTGTATGGCGCGGGGCTTGCGTGTCTGAATTCATTTTCATTTGCCGAGGGTGACTCTATAAATTGTCGGGCATTTGAAGTGGCCGGTGCGGGTGGGTTGCAACTATTGGAATATCGGCCCTGTGCGGCTGAGTTTTTCGAGCCGGGTAAGGAAGTGCTTGTGTATCGCTCCTACGAGGAGCTTTTGGCCCACTTAGACCGAGCCAAGAAAGAGCCACTTGCCATGAAGGGGATTCGAAAAGCGGCGGCGGCAAGGGCCTTAGCCGATCACACGTACCGACATCGCCTTGAAAAAATTCTTCAAGATCTGTCGTAGAGTATTAAGGCACCTGTGCACCGGAGAGGTGCCGGCGCGTTCCAGAGTCTTCTAGGTCGAAGCAAGGCAAGTGGCACACCGGAGCATCGCTAGATACTTCCACGGAGAAGAGTTGGTGATCGAAAAGAGGCTTCGATGGCACTAAACTCGAAAAGTTCAAAGTGGCACGGCTTGAGTTTACCCGCAGAGTCAATGAACCCGTATAAACAAAAGTTTGGACTACAGCGTTGTTGCGATCCCGCACGCTGACGTTCAGTGGTTCACTCGAATCGATTTCCCATTCCCAAACGGTTCCAAAGGAAGCGCTCCTTGTGGAACACTGGGCCAATCTTGAGAGTTTGGGGAATAAGATCTCAACGCTTACGCTGGAGGCGATTTTTTCTAGGCGGTAGGTGAGTTTCTCGATGTCGTAGCGAGCGGGTAAAGCGGGGCAGGGCGAGCCAAAGGCAGCGAGTGAGAAAATCCATAGTCCAAAGAGTGATCTCACAAGGTAAATCGTATCACGAGAACTTCCGGGAATAGGAAAGATTTAAAGCCCACCAAGTTTCCGATAGGATAGGGGCTGGGGATGGGAAGAAACATGAAAAATACTTTTGGGTTTTTGGTTGCCGTACTTTTACTTCAGTCCACTTCAATGGCCGAGCCTCCGTCAGATGGCTCAGAACGTTATCCCCTAAGCCTGTTTGAGGTATCGCCGTCGTTGGGGTTTTTGCAGCAAACCTTTCCGGTGAATTCGGCACCGTCGGGTTTTTGGTCTTCAGCGAATCCGGGTTTGAATTTGCGATTCAACCCGCAATGGCGCGGAAAGTTTCCCATTCAATTTCAGTTGGGCGGAATACGAGTTACTGAGCAAAATTCCAACGGCTTTGTTGTCGTTGGCGAGCACGATAATGTGAAGTACCTGTGGAATTTTGGCGCTAAGTTCGGTTTCTTTCCGCTGGATAGTCATCGCCTTCTGGTCTCAGGTGGTATGGAGTTTAACCACGAGGCATTTCTGCGGGATTTGGGAGGTGGGCAAGTGCACCTAAACAAAGTTTGGTTGCAAAGCCTAGTGGGGAGTTTTGCCTTTGAATGGCTACGCAGCCCACAGTATTCGGCCCTGTTAGAGGCTGGCATGAAGGCCGTATTTAGCTTACCGATGGATGCTTACCTTATTCGAAACGGCTTGGTGAGCTATGCCAAAACAAGTGTGAGGTGGAAAGCCGACAGCTACCAGGTGTTCGCAGGTGTGTTGGTAGAGAATCGTTGGCAGGATACGACGCTTGGAAAAACTTCGCAGGTGAATGTCGCACTCGAGCTGGGGCTAGGGTGGGGCGGGGGACAGTACGATGGGCTTTAGCGCGTGACGGCGGTACTGCTTCTTTCCGGTTTCGCGGCCGGTTGCATCGATGCGATAGCAGGGGGTGGGGGGTTGATAACCCTCCCCGTGCTTTTGTGGGCACTGGGAAGTGGCGCTGAAGCGGTGGGGACCAACAAGATTGTTGGGGTATCGGCGGCCCTTGCGGCACTTTGGGTTTACCGAAGAGCAGGCCATCTGGTTTTGGGCGAGAGCATCCGATTTAGCATTGTTGTGGGAATCGGGGCTGTGGGAGGAAGTTTTGTTTCGCCTCTTTTGCCTCCCTCCGCTTTTCGCTGGTTCGTTTTGATAGTGTCCCCTTGTATCTTCTGGCTTTTAGGGCGCAGGGAAGTTTGGGAAAAAGCCAATACCAATCGAGCGCCGCTCTCGGCCACCCAGGTATTACTCTGGGGAATTCTAGCCGGGTTTTACGACGGAATGTGGGGTCCCGGCGGGGGAACTTTTCTCTTTATGGTGCTTTTTTTGGGCGCGAAGCTTCCCCTAATGCAGGCACTGGCAAGTTCAAAACTGGCCAATACATTCACGGCCGGATTTTCGCTGCTGAGCTTTTCTGCCAGGGGCTACGTCCATTGGCCCGAAGGCCTGCTCATGGCCAGTTCGGTAGTGGTGGGGGCGTTAGTGGGCGCTTATTTCGCAAATCGAGCTGCAGCTCGGATTGTTCGACCCGTGTTGGGGATTGTAACTGTGTTGCTGATTCTTAAAGTGTTTTTATAAGTGCCGATGACTAGGCCCGGACCGAGCTAGAAATCCACGCCCGACGACCCGCCGATGTCGCTCGTGGCAGACGAGCTATGCGAATCACGATCAGGGAAGTCCGACCGTGTTTTGGAATCGGGAGAGCCCAAATTTAGCCCACCAGGGGTTGCAGTAGTTTCTAAGTGTCTGGGACAGGTAATTTCCGGGCTTACTTCGTTAGACGATTCTGCGCCGTTTTCAGCGCAGAGAGGGCCCCCAAGGACCATCGAGAGTAGTGTTAGTAGGAACAAACTTCGCATAAAAAACCCGTGTAACTGACCCTAGGGAGGTAGACGCATCTTGTCAATTGGCTGTGAGGAAACCAAACGAGCAGTTCCAGTTCTAGGTGACCACCTCCGTTTGGGCCCGCAATACGACGGGCACTTTTTGTAAATGTCTTGCAAGTCAGCTGGAGCCACCACTCGTCGGCACCGGAGACTAGCTATCGAATGGGCGTCGAGCGGGCAGTTACCCCATCAAAGCCAGGGGCGCCTTCCGCGAGCCGAGCGGGAGAAAAACAAGTAGAAATTCAAAATCGAGTGGCGGACCATTCGATAGGTAGACGCAGGGGCCGACGAGTGGTGGCTCCAGCTGACTTGCAACTCATTGTAAAATATTGGTGTCCCCAACGGGATTCGAACCCGTGTCTACTCCGTGAAAGGGAGTTGTCCTAGGCCTCTAGACTATGGGGACCTAGTGAATCAAAGCCGAGATAATGCGGGCGAATTTCATTTCTGGCAACCGCAAACTACAGGCGGGGGCTAACTTTTACTCGGGCCTTGGCCCATATTTCACTTTGGGCGCAAAAACGGGCCAAAATTTCCTGGCCAAATGAACGTGGATCAATACCAAGTTCGCGAAGGCCTGCCGTCGGTACTGGAGTGCCTTGGGTATCTACATTTACCGCGGTATGCATCAGTACTGAGACGCCCGACCTGGTGGCGATAGAAACAGACATTTTTCTATCGTCATAATAGATATCGTTTCCGCGCTTTCTGAGATTGTTTACGCCCTTTTCCAGTAAGGACTCGTAAATTTCGCACGTGAACAGGTGCTGAAGCAAAATCCCCTGATCTAGCGAGTCGATAAACCACTCTGCCAAAAAATGGAGCATTTTCGGGCTGTAGATGTGGGCTTTGTTGATCGCATCTTCCTGGTCCACCAAATGGTCGACCGATACGTCGGCTTCGCCGGTAAAGGCTATGAGCGCATTTCCCTGAATGCCTGCGGTTTTGTAAATCCAATGGGGAGAGAGTTGCAGGCCGTCGTACCGTGTCTCAGCTTCAAGTACGCGAGTTTGCAAAAACAAAAGTCTCTCCTAGTTTATTGGCGATAAGCGCCCTTCTTAAACGCATGCACGATTCACATGCGCCGCACATGGATTCCAATCCCTCGTAGCAGCTCCATATTTGGCCCAAAGGAAAATCACACTCAAGCGCGGCGCGCACCATTTCGGATTTGTCCATATCGGCAGTGGGAGCTAACACCCGCACCTGATTCGACGTGGAAAAACTCAAGGCCTGGGTAAGCGCCAAAAGGTATTGCTTTGAGTTGTCGGGGAATGTGGTGGCTTCCTCTCGGTTGAAGCCCACAATGACGCTATCGGCTCCTCGGGACTCTGCAATCCCCGCCGCGATTTCTAAAAACACGCCGTTTCTGTTCGGGACCCAAACCTTTCGGGCCGAAACGGTGCTTGCATCAAAGTCGGCCAGATCATCAAAGCTAGGTTGAGGAAGAGCCTCTGTCTCTGTTAGCAATGCGCCGCCTGACCAAAGCTCGCGAAACCACGGCAAAGGAATCACCGAATGGGGAACTTCATAGTGTCGTGCAATGAGATTGGATCGCTGAATTTCTTGCGCGGCTGCACGCTGTCCGTAATCGAAAGTAATTGCGCGGCAAACTTTTATTCCTTGCGAAATAGCCATTGCCAGGGCGACAGAGGAATCGAGCCCCCCAGAAAGTAAAACGATTGCGCGGTGCTGAGCATTTGCCATGGCCCACTCACTAGCACAGTTGGTGGCTTGGCTCAAAGGGAGACAGAAGAAAGCTTAGCCAGCTCGGGCCATAAGGCGGGCGATTCGTAGGTGCATTTGATCGATTTTCTCTTTTAAGCTTCGGACTCGCTCAGAGAATTCCAGGGGTTCCATTTTCACTTCTTCGGCACCAAAATCCAAAATCTCACTCAGTGCATCCTTCGATTTTGGTTTGTCTGCTGGGTACCGGTGCGCTGCCAATGGAGGCCTCCCTTACCCCTAACTATCGGTATATAGCTGTTTTTCTTTAATGTATTGCCACACACTGCGTTGAAGCCCAGGGGGAGGGCCAAGAGTGGAAACTCTTGCTGAGTTCGGTGATGAGTAAAGGGTTTCTCTGAGTTGGGTAGAAGAAAAGTCGAGCGTTGGAATGTTGAGGATCTTTATGTTTGGCGTTTCTGGGACGCTCTCGATGCGATTTAAGACCTCTGTGATGTCGGGTGCAGACTGCCCCGGGCGGACGGTCAGAGCGATTTGAACTTTTTGAAGTAATAGTGCGGGATTTTTCCAATTGGGGAGGGATTGAAAGACCTCACCCCCCATCAAAAGTACCCATTCCCCTGGGTAGGTACTTTGGAGTGTTTGGACAGTATCGATTGTATAGCTTGGACCACTCTTTTTGGCTTCCCCCTCATATATCGACCATTTCGATTCGCCTGCCTCGGCAAGCGCGAGTCGGAGCATTTCTACACGATCACTCCCGGAGGCCGACGGACGTGCTGTTTTCAAGGGGTTTTGGCCGGCGGGGACGAAGAAAAGTCGATCGAGTTGCAGCTCGTCGGTAGCGAATTTTGCAAATTGAATGTGTCCCAGGTGAACCGGATCGAAAGTTCCTCCGAAAATCCCTAGGCGCGATTTCATTGCCAGATAATGGGGCTCTCAGTTGCCTCGGGAGAGGCTGGCGGACTCACTTGATTTTCTTCTTCTGCGAAGTTTACTTCGTCTTCTCTCCATTGGGGCGCGAGCGCTGCAAGGTGATCCAAAAGCGCGGGTACTCCTAAATGAGTGCTCGCACTGATAAAAAAACCTTCAAGACCCAGGCTTAGAAGTTCGGCTCTTTTTTCTTCTTGGGCGGTATCGTCGAGAAGATCCATTTTTGTGAAGACCACAACCTCGGTACGCTCTTCCAATTCGGCGTCGTACTCTCGTAGCTCATTGCGAATAATATCTATGCTTTGCTGAATGGTGTCCGCAGGCTCGCTTGCGTCGACAAGGTGTAGAAGCACGCGATTACGAGCAACGTGCCTAAGAAACTTATGCCCTAGGCCCGCTCCCTGTGACGCCCCCTCAATCAGACCAGGCAAATCGGCGATAACGAAAGTTTGGTCCTTGTGCTCTACCACTCCAAGGCAAGGCTCTAAGGTGGTGAAAGGGTAGGCGGCCGTTTTGGGTCTTGCTCGAGAAACAGCACGCAAAAAAGTGGATTTTCCCGCATTGGGCAAGCCCACTAACCCGATATCGGCTATGAGTCGAAGCTCTAAGCGAATTTCCCTTACTTGTCCCTCGCCCCCTGGGGTCGTGGTTTTTGGGGCGCGGTTCGTGGACGTGGCAAAAGTTCGATTGCCCCGACCGCCTCTTCCGCCCTTGGCGCAAAGGAATCGCTGTCCGTGGCGTGTAAGGTCGGTAAGTAGAAGATTTGTGGATGCGTCGTAAACAAGGGTTCCGAGTGGAACCTTTAGAACAAGGTCTTCCCCGCCTGCCCCGTCCATTTCGCTACCCATCCCATGCTCTCCGCGCTCGGCTTCGTACTTGGGTTGGTACTTAAAATCTAATAGGCTGGTTTTGTCGCGAGTGGCTTCAAGGTACACGGAGCCGCCCCGGCCGCCGTTTCCGCCGTTAGGACCGCCGTAGGGGACGTACTTCTCCCTACGAAAACTACAACACCCTCTGCCGCCTGAGCCGGCAATGGTGTGGATACTGACTTCATCGATAAGTGCCATGGCCGGACGCCTTATAGCAAAGAAACGCGCGCCGCCGAAGCTTTAGATTTAGGCAGTCGCTGTTTCTGCTGTTTCTAGTGTGGGGACGATGCTGACCTTTTGTCGGTCTTTGCCAAGGCGCGAGAACGCGACCTTGCCAGGGACCAAGGCAAATAGGGTCCAGTCACGACCAGTTCCTACGTTGAGGCCTGCGTGAAACTTAGTTCCGCGTTGGCGCACAATGATGTTTCCTGGAACGACGGTTTCCCCGCCGAAAATCTTCACGCCAAGTCTTTGGCCGTTACTATCACGGCCGTTACGAGAACTGCCGCCAGCTTTTTTATGTGCCATCTCTAGTTGCCTTTCTTAACGAACTTTTCAATGAGCAACCGCGTATAGGTTTGGCGGTGGCCCATGGTGCGTTTGTAGCCCTTTCGCCGACGGTACTTGATGGTACGCAGTTTAGGGCCCTTTTCATGGCCTAAACAAAGCGCGTGCACCGTAACAGGTACAAGTGGCGTTCCAACCGAAAGCGCTTCGCCTTCGGCATACAAAAGAACATCGGACAGCTCAACAGGGGATCCTTCTTCGACCGCTAGTTTCTCAACTAATAATTCGCGGCCCGGCTCCACTCGATACTGCTTGCTTCCGGTGCGGATGACTGCGTACACGGCAAAACTCCTCTAACGTGACTTTCAACAAAACGCCTATTTATGGCAGTTTAAGCTTTTGAGTCAAGGGTTTAACCGCGGCCTTATGGTTTTTCCTATTTGGTCCGCGGTTTGCTATCGCCTTTTGGGATGTCCCAGTTCGGCATTCGACTTTTTCTGCTCCTTCTGCTCGTCGCCATTCTTTGCCAGTGGCGGATCTCGAGGCAGACCGAAGAAAGCCACTGTGCCCTAGTTCAGCGAGTTCGGCGAGAGGGAATTTCAAATTTCACGCAGGGGAGACACCGATTTTCAGACCTTAAGTGCGCGAATCCGGCCTTGAGAAACCCGGGAGTCGTCGCCGACGGCCGTCTGGCCTTTCGGCCGATTGTTCGCAGTGAGGTCCCGGTGTGGCGGGCTCAGCTGAGGGCGGACTGGTCCCTTCTACTCAGTCGGTCTCTTCGGCCTTGGCCGGGACTTAGTGGATTGAGTCAGGCGGTTTGGCTAGGTGAGGCGGGTGCTTTGCCCGGAAGCATGTTTCAGCTCTACCTTGAGGGGGGCTTGCTACACTTGCTTGCCTTAAGTGGAGCGCACCTCGGATCGCTTTGGTTACTCTTGCGACTCTTGCTACTGCCGGTTGCTTTTTTTGCTGTCAGGGTCGAGCTCGGTCGTGCTCTGTATCAACCTATCCAAAACATACCCATGCTTTTACTGGTGGTCGGATTGGTGGGCCTTAATCCCGGCAACGAACCTCTTGTGCGAGCGGCTACCATGTTTTTTATTCATGCTGGGCTATCGCTCAAGGGCAGGCGCGTGCCCAGTAGTCAGTTGCTTGGGGTTTCTACTGCCGTGCTGATTTGTCTAAGGCCAGAGCGTTTAGCCAGTGATTCCTTTTTGCTAAGTACCGTGGCAACGGGATTACTCTGCGTGTGGTTTATCGACGACAAAAAATCTGGGTACCTAGAAAAGTACGTCTCGGTCTCGGTAGCCATGCCATTGCTTATGGTTCCGTGGGGCGCATTTCTCTTTGCCAAAGTTCCCTGGATGGCTCCCTTCAACGGGTTGGTGCTTGGATGGATATGGGGCGTGCTTTGGGTGCCTGTAGGCTTTTTGGCGGTAGCCCTTTCTGTCTTCTTGCCAGGTGCCATTGGGTTCCCTCTTTTGGCGGGTCTTGAAGCCACGTGGCAAGCTTTTGTGAGCGTGCAGACGCGTTACAACGAGAGTATTTCTTGGGGGTATGTTTCGGTGATTCGACCCACTTGGTGCGAATTAATGGTGCTTGAAGCGTTGATTTTCGTAAGCCTGCTTTTCATTAAAGACGCAGCGCATTATCGGCTTAACGAACGTCCTATGAAATGATGCGCCATCCATTGATTTTTCGCGGAAATCCCGGTCAAATTAAGGACATAATGGAAAAGACACCCCGTCCTAATCGCATCAGGGAGGCTCTAGGCCAGTTGCACGATCAGCAGCCTCCGTACTTTCGCGAATACCTACGGCGTTTTCAGGAAGATCCCACGAGTCGTGTGTTTGCACCACTGGCCGAGGCATACCGGCGGCTCGGTCGATTGGACGATGCCATTTCGATCTGCCTCGAAGGTTTGCACCACCACCCCGACTTTCATGGTGGACGGGTGATTTTGGCCAAAGCCTACATTGCCAAAAACCTTTTCTCCGAAGCGCGAACCGAACTTGAGCGAGTTGTGCACGCCGTACCTGAAAACCTTCTTGGTCAAAGACTGCTCGGCGATGCTTACTTGGCGTTAGGAAACAGGCCCGGTGCACTTCATTGCTACAAGATGGCGCTCATGCTTTCGCCCACCGATGTCCCGTTGGCAGAGAAAGTACATGAACTGGAGTCAGGACTTGCGGTGGCAAATCCTGTTTTACCTATCGAACCGTTGAGTGCTCCCACACTTCAGTCGCTTCCTTCTTCGGCAGAGGAGCTCGAGGGCGATTTGCCTTCTTTTTGGACTGAAGAAGTTCCGCTCGAGGGACTGGAAACCGAGCCCGTCGTCCTTGCAGAGGATAGCGTCGGCATGGGGTTGCAGGATATTTTTTCGGCAGGTGAGGAAGAAAACCACATTGATGACGAGGCCTTTAAAATTGGGCCTCTGAGTGCTGTTTTTGAAGATGCAGATCAAGCATCTAAGAAGGAAATCACTACCGAGACCTTGGGGGATTTGTATTTTTCGCAAGGGCAGTTTGATAAAGCTCTCAGGATTTTTGAGAAATTGAAACCGACTCCAGCTCTTCAAGGAAAGATACAGAACTGTCGTGCCCGTCTTGGGGTGGACATGGGGAGTCTCGTTCGTGAGCGAAAGACCGAACTATTGCGAGGCTTAATTCAGAGAGTGCGGGAGTTCGCTTGAAATTTCGGCTGAGTTAGGAGACATAAGTGGCCTAATTTATGTCAAGATTGAGGCAAGATGCTTTCGACGAACGAGTTTAAAAAAGGGCTATACATCGAATTAGACGGAGTTCCTTTCCAGATTTTGGAATTTCAGCACGTCAAACCAGGTAAGGGAAACGCTTTCGTGCGTACCCGAATGAAGAACCTGATTAACAACAACGTGCTCGAGAAAACTTTTAAGTCGGGTGACAAAGTAGGGGAGCCAGAGCTTGAAACCAAGCGAATGCAATATCTCTACAAAGACGGCAGCGGTTACCAGTTTTTAGATTTGGACAGTTTTGAACAGACCCACCTTGAAGAGGCGGCGGTGGGAGACAATAAGAACTACATCACCGAGAATCTGGAAATTGAAGTTTTGTATTTTAGAAATCGTCCGATTGCGGTGGAATTGCCAAATTTTGTGGTTTTGGAAGTGACTTACTGCGAGCCCGCTATCAAGGGAGATACAGTGAGTGGCGGTGGAAAACCAGCGACTGTCTCGACTGGCATGATTATCTCGGTGCCGTACCACATCAAGCAGAATGATGTGCTCAAGATTGATACGCGAACTGGCGAGTATGTTGAAAAAGTGAAGTAGGCCTGCTTTTTCCGTCGACGGAAAGCGGCTGTTGGAGAGACATGGCTACTTTTCGTCCCAAGGAAGTATTGCAGCTTGCTCGAGATGCGGAAGCTCAAGGAAAGAATGAGCAGGCCGCAACCCATTACGCGTCACTCAGCAGCTATTTGCGCCGGCACGGAAAGCTAGATGAAGCTTTGGCCCTAATCCGCAAAGCGGTGGGTTTGGCCCCACATTACTCCAGATTGTATCTACAACTCAGTCTGTGTGCTGAGCTTAAAGGGGAAAAGGCAGAAGCCGACGTTGCGATTGAGCGATTTTCCGCTCTAGCGTTGGAAAAGCGCAAGGTCGAACAGTACCGCCCCTTAGTCGAGAGCACTCTTGCAGACCACCCACGGCTAAAGCAGAAATTTTTCGAAGCCATTTTAGTTTTAGATCGCACTGGGGTTCCGGCCTTCTTGGGAAGAGCCAATGCTTTGAAGGAACAGGGAGAGACAGAGGCGGCGATCGGTGTTTTGCTCGATGCATTGCAAACACAAAGCGAAACCACTTCAGTACTTAAGACCCTGGAAGACTTGCTTCGTTCGGAGGCTAGATCTGAAGCCCTTATTCACTTGGGCCGCTTTCGAGAGGGTAAGATTTCTCCGGAAAACTTTGTGGTGCTTTTGTCGCCCAGAGTAGGTGGCGATGCGGTCTCCGAGGTTGTGAGTGAAAAACCGTTGCGTGGTCTCATTGAAGACCTCGAAAAGGAAATGGGGATTGATATTGAAGCCCCCTACAAGGAGGTCGAGCCGCTACTACAAGATTTTCGCAAGCGTTCACAAGCTATTTTGGGAAAAGACGCTCAAGCCCGAATGGACATGGCAATAGCCTATTTCGAAATGGGTCTATACGCTGAAGCAACGGCGGAGTTGGGCGCGATCGATGCCGGCGACTCGCAGTTCGGTCAGTCTCAGGTACTTATGGGGGAAATCTATCTTGCTCAAGGCAGTGAATTGTCTGCGCTAGAGTGTTTTCAATCCGCTTTGCGCGCCAAAGATTCTACATTCGAAGTTCTGCGCGAGGCTCGGTACCAGCTTGCTCAGGTGTTCTTTCGTCTAGGGGACTATGGACAAGCGGATGGGCTCGTTGCAGAGCTTGAAAAAGTCGCTCCTGATTATCGGGGTGTGCGTTGGTTAAAAAACCAAATCCAATCGGCACTTGAAAAACAAACCGGGAGAAGCGCCTAGAGCGAACGGCCTATGCGAAAATTTCTCCTCTTTCTATTTTTCCTTTTTCTCACCGTGTATGTAGGTGTCCATCTCGTTCTAGCAAGCAGCCCAGTCCAAAAACGGGTGGTGGCAGAGCTCCAGCAGTTGCTTACTGAGTATGGCTTGTCTTTTGAGATGGAGAGTATTGAGTTTTCCTTTTTCTCGCCAAAAATTTATCTCAATCGAGTCACGGTGGCTTCAACAGCTCGGTCGAAGATCCAACTCGCTGAGCCGATTTCCGTCGATAAAATTAAAGTTCAATTTCGGCCGTTGGCCCTGATATGGGGAAAGATCGCCATTGACGAACTTATGCTTTTTCATCCGAGAATTCGGATTCCGCGGGCTGATAAGTTTTACAAGGCGGCGGTAGGGCTGTTTGCTGCCAAAGATGCGATCAAGGTGGAACGCCCCACTTACGATGTGGTGTTTTCCAGAGTGGGCGTTGTCGATGCGCTTTTCGATGTAGAGTCAATGGATCCTCCCTTTGCTGTGCGCTCACGAAGTCTCACAGTGGTGGTATCGAAAGGCTCCGGTCAACAACGTTCGGTGTCCGTTGAATCGTCCAATTTAGGTTTGGTATGGGAAAAGCTCAATCTGGATCTCACGAAGGTGGATGTGGATGTCGATTTGGGTGCCGATTCTCTTCGCCTCAACACCGGTATTGTGGAGTCGGAGGATTTTGCAGTAAATATTGTGGGCGTCTCTCGCATGCCCAGCGAGAACGAGCCGCTTCCAAAAACCTTCAACGCGTCCTACGACATTAAGGGTAAGCTCGCATTCCTGAAAAAGTTGGCGTTCCTCAAGGTTCCAAACTTAACAGGCGCGGTTTCCACTAATGGCACGATAAAGAAAGATGGCGATTTGTATTCGGGTCGGGGCGGCGTGCAATACGACACAGTAATGTACGACGAGTACGAGGTTGGATCGGGAAATTTCCAATTCTTGTTAGATAAAAGGCACGTCAATATTACTCAGGCTACATTGAAGTATGCCAGCGGTGTTTTTAAGAGTTCAAAGTTGCGCGTAGAGCTTAGTGAGCACTTTCCAGTAAACGGAGAGCTTAGTTACCAAGGACTACAGCTGGGTGGGATTTTACGCGCTGTAGATATTCATAATACCCCTGCGGAAATGGATTCTGCTGGGCAAATAAAGGTAACTGGCACTCTGCGTGCCCCCTTTCAGCTTAGAGCCGGTTTGGATTCTCAAGTTACGAATCTTGTGGCGATTGATGATGTTTCGGCGCCGAAATCTTCTGCTAATACCTTAGTGCATTTTGGCAATGGCACACTGAAGGGGCCTCTTACCTTTACGCTCGACAAAATGGAGTTTGATACTGAGCTTTCGATCTTAGGCGGCAAAGTGCATGGAGTCGGATTCGTGGGATTCGACGATAGCACGTCTGTTCTAAAAATGACCGGCGACGGAATTTCCCTTACGAAAATGGCGCGGATTTCTGAGTTGGAAGTTGGCGGTACTGCGAAAATCGAGGCAGAGGTCAATGTAAAAGGGGATGAAGGAAATATATCGGGGTCGTTTGAGGTAAGTGACGCGAAAGTAGCCGCACTGGATTTGGGCGTAGTCAGCGGTGAGGCCTTTTATGAATCGGATCTTCTCACGTTTGAAAATCTTTTGCTGCCCTCGCTGGAACCAGTCAGGGGCAATGGATATGTCGATTTTAGGGGGAAGGGCACAAAGTACAAGTTTTACGTCAATGCACGTCGAACAGAAACCAACACGATTTTTAAGATTCTTAAAAATCTAGAATTGAGTTTTGAAATCCCCAAGAATGGGGAAGTGAATACACGCGTCACTGTCGAGGGCGGCGAAAATGGTGCTGGCGTCGCGGTAACCGCGAATGGGCAGGCCAAAAATTTTCATTGGTTCGATGAACACTGGCTTTCCAGCAGCTTCAGCCTTACTTACGCTGATGGCGTAGTGGAGTTGCCTAAAGTGCTTTTGACCAAGCCATCCGGAGCATTGGAGGCAAAGGGCCGGTTCTCTAAAGTGGGTGGACGCCTTCAGCTCTCTACTCTTGGCCTCGACATCAGTAACTTTGAGCGATTTGGAACGGCTCCGATTTCAGGAGAAATCGCGGGCCAGGTTGCCTTTGAAGGGCCGCGAGGTCGTCTTTTTGGCAATGGTAAAGGTGATATTCGTCTTGCGAAAGCTAAGTTTCGCGGGGTCTCGGTTCCTGATTCGACGATCAAGATTAAAACTGAAGCGGATCGCCTGGAGTATCTGTTTAACTTCGGGAAAGATCGTTTGCGAGGCCGATACGTAAGGTCCCCGACGGGCGCTAACGACGAGATCATGGTTTACTTTCAGGACTATGATTTTGCACCGTTACTCACCCTTGCGTTGAGCCGAGATATTCCTCCGATGTCCGACTTGCGAGCGAGTGGGGATTTATCAATGGCGGGGGATTTCGAAGATTTGCGCTCGCTAAAGGGCTCCGGAACGATTTCCGCATTGACCGTGGGTTTTAAAGGGACGCCCATGAAAATGAGTCGGCCCGCGCAGATTAAGATGGATAAGTCCGGAATACGCGTGGATTCCCTTTTCTTGCAGGGTGAGGACAGTCAGCTCGCTGTCGCGCTCAACTTTGAGTCGGATCGAAAACTCGAGGCACGCCTTGATGGGCGGCTGGATTTACAATACTTACAACCCTTCATTCCGGGGCTGGAGTATGGAAGTGGTAAGGTCAGTGCGGGCCTTCGGATCTCCGGGCACCCCTCCAGGTACCAGCTCCTGGGAAGCATGGCGCTCGAAAAAGGTACGTTTCGATTAAAGGGCTTCAACGATGAATTCAGGGCGGTCGATGCTCGCCTCAGCTTAAGTCAAGATCGCATCAATGTTGATAAATTTGAATCCAACGTAAACGGCGGCATTGTGGTAGTTGAGGGAGATGTTCGCTTAGATAGGTTTAGGGTTCTATCGCCTAATCTTCGTATCCGCGCGGATAAAATATTTGTTACTTTTCAGGACTACCTGAGTGGAACTCTTTCTGGAGATTTCGCTATCCGCGGCAAGGGTCGGCCTTACCAGTTTTCTGGCAGGTGCGACATACACGAGGCTGCGCTGACGAAGTTTCAATCTGCATTGGGTGGGAGTATCCAAAAGGCACTTCCGCTGTTTCAATTTGATGTGCAATGCTTAGCGCCGCAAAAGCTCATGGTGTCGACAGACTTGATGCAGGCCGAGTTTCGAGGTGGTCTGCATATGGTCGGGGACAACATCGACTTCGGTTTGCTAGGAACTTTAGAGTCGGTAAGGGGATCTGTTTTATTTCGAGATAATCGATTTAATCTCGACTCGGCCAGCGTGAAATTCGAATCGCCCAGAGAAATACTTCCACGATTTAGAGTCGCAGCTAGGGCAAACATTCGAGAGGTAAGAAGTGGAGGCGCTTCGGCGCAAACTACTACGGCCTCTGCCGCTGTGAGTGATATCCAAAATTATGAAATTTACCTTCAGGCGCTTGGTACACCTTCCGACTATAAAATTCGCCTTACCTCAACGCCCTCACTTTTGGAGAACGAAATTATTTCTCTTTTAGTTTTAGGGGTTACAAGCAAGGGCCAACAGGGTGGAAATCTCCTGGATCTCGGCAGCGCTTTGGTGGGGCAAATACCGCTGCAATCGAAATTGAAAAAAGACTTAGGGGTCAATATTAAAATAAGCAGCCAGCCCCAATCGACCATGCAGCAAGGCAATAGTTTGAGCACGGGCGCAGCAAGCACAGATATCAACGCACCTTCTGTACAAATTCAAAAAACCATTACTGATCGCACCAAAATATCCTTTACCAACACCTTGGAAGCCGTGCCGGGCCAAGAATTTCGAATTGAGCAAATGCTCGACGATAACATAACGGTCAATGCAACTGGCATGCAGCGGACAAGAAGTGGTCAGTCGCAAGCGACTCAAACGTATGGTTTGGATTTTCGTTACCGGTTTCAATTTGAATGAGTGAACTTTTGCCAAAAAGCTTTTCTAAACTATCGCTCGGTCTAGCACTCTTGTGCTTTTGCACTTCAGTGCAAGCATGGGTTGGCAAGCCCGTGGGCGAAATTCGCGCTTTGGGCCTTTCGCAGGAAGATCAAGCTGCATTGGTGTCCGCCTTGGGCGTAGGTGTCGGGAAGTTGCTCGATGAAAATCGCCTCGATGCTACTCTTCGCGAAATGGGCAATAGTGGCCGATGGAGTCACGTTTTAATCGAGAGTGAAACTGAAAAGGGCCGTCTGGTGGTGACCCTTCGTGGTCGAAGGATTCGCCGTATTCGCAATGTTGATTTTCAAGGGCCTGAGCGAGGAATCATTAGCCAACTACGGGCAAGGTTCCAGGAAGAACGCGAGAGAAGCACCGATTCTGAATTTTTTACTTCCGTGCAGTCGGCCACAAAGGAAGTCTACGCGGATCACGGCTACTTTGTGGTGGATGTTCGTTCTTCAATCAACCCCGTAAGTGCTGATGAGGCTGACGTAGCAGTTCAGGTAAATGCCGCTAACCCGACGCGAGTGTCTAAGCTTTCGGTTCGAGGCGGCTCCGAGCAAGAGAACAAGGAAATGACTGCCTTGGTTCCCTTGCAGCGGGGAGACATATTTTCGAGGGCGAAACTCGCCGAGGGAGTCGATCGTATAAATGCCTATCTACGGGCGAATCAGTACCCCACTTCTCGCGTAGCAGACACATTCTTCCAGTTTTCCCCGGACTCTCGGGAAGTCGCCGTTGTGGTGCAGCTGAAAATGGGAGAGCGTTTTCAGATTCAATTTAGTGGGAACTCGCTCTTTGATGACGTTCAGCTGCGCGGCCTATTGACTGATGATGTTCTAGCTCAAACCGATCCAAGTATGCGTATCGCCCAGTTGGTTGAGAGTAAGTACCATGCGGTTGGCTATCCGGATACGCGGGTAGAAGTGAAGAAGACCTTGGTGGAATCGGGCTCGTTGAACCTGATTGAAATGCAAGTTTCGGAAGGGGAGCGAGCGGTAATTCAGGAACTTCGTTTTGCTACTGGAAACATCGTGGACGGAGTGAACCTTTCTCGCCTTTTTTATGAGGTAGCTCCAGGGGTGCTAGCAAGAGGGCTTTATTGGGCCGATGGTCTAAACGATGCGGTAGTTTCCATGCAGCAGCGTTTGCGAGCAATGGGATATTTGAATAGCCGTATTTCCGATCCCAAAGCTTCTTTCAGTGAAGATCGAAAATCAGTCTTGCTATTTTTCGATTCCGACTTGGGGGTGCGGACCATCTTGACCAAGGTCGAGTTTGTCGGGGCGAATCATTTTTCTTACGCTGATTTTGAGCCGGAGTTCACTTTCGAGGTAGGCGGGCCTTTGAATCAGGAGCAGGTAAATGAAACGGCAAGACAGGTACTCGCCTTTTACGCCTCTTCCGGATTTCCTCAGGCCAAGTTGCTGAAAACGCCAGAGGCGTCAGTTGAAATTTCTCGAGACCAGCAGACCGCCACCGTAAGGTACGAAATCGAAGAAGGGCTCTTATTTAAAATCGGAAATGTCCAAATTGATGGTCTAAAGAAAACCAAATCGGTCGTAGTGCTTCGCGAAATGGATTTTCAGCAAGGAAGCAAGTACAGCGCCAAAAAAATTAGGCAGCTCGAAGAAAATCTAAGTTTGTTGGGATTGTTTTCTAGAGTCGAAATTATAGAAACTCCTGCCCCTCAGCCGGGCGTGATGGATTTAAGAATCGCTGTACAAGAAACTCGTCCAGGTAATGGTGAGGTTGGCTTTGGTGGTGTCTACGAAGATCCTCGTTTGAGGTTGCGTCCTTTCTTGGGGGTTACTTATGGCAATGTTTCGGGGTTAAACCAGACTGCATCGGTACGCGCCGATCTTAGCTTGCCGATCAGTCGATTGAATTCAGACTGGCAGATTCCCTTTGTCGAGTATTCGACTGTCCTGGGCTATCGGTACCCGTTTGCCCTCTCCTTGCCCGTGACCTTTGCAACTCAGGTGGCGTTTGATCGTGTGGAAGTTCGGCCTGCCGAACAGACGTTGCTCACTCGAGCGCGAATTGAGGGAAGGTTAGAGAAGAAATTTAGCTCTCGCCTCACTGCTACTTACCGACTTATCCGTGTTGAAAGAACACGTACCGAAAGTAATCGCCCTCTAACGAACGAAAGTGCAGTGCCCTTAACTGAGTCGATTGGGAGTACTGGTCCTGGAGTGATTCTGGATTTTCGGGATGATATTTTTAATCCACGTCGAGGGAGCTTTCACTCGCTTGAAGTCGAGTTTGCGCATCCCCTTTTATTTTCACAAGGAAACATCGGTTTTATTTTGGCCCTGATGCGCAATTCTTTCTATGTTCCACTCGGTCAGTCCATGGGGTTGGCTTTGTACGTGGGACTTGGCTATGCCCACTCCCTCATTGCGGGCCAGCCAATCGCGAGAGCGCGCTTAGTGAACGAATTATCGCTGGGGGGGCAGGGTTCTATTCGAGGAATTGAACCCAGAAAGTTAACCTCTCCAGATCCGCTCAACACTCGAAACATGTTCTATTACAATGCTCGGGCGGAATGGAATGTGCGACTTTTTGCCGATTTCGGTTTGGCTTTATTCCTGGATTCCGGTCAAATCTTTCCGGACTTCAACCCTGTTCGGCGCGCCGATGGCGTAGGTATTGGCTTGCGGTACAAGACCCCAGTGGGTCCGGTGGTGGTTGACGTGGCGCAAGGATTTGGCGCTTTGGCCCAGAGCATCCGATTCTATTTTACAGTCGGTACCCTCTAGCTTGATGGAGCCTACGCGTTGCGAGAGCGCGCTTTGTTCAATTGATTTGCTCGGCTGCCACGCTCGGCCTTTACTTTAAGGGCATCTCCCACGTTGATTCTAGAGCGGCGCAATCCATTCCATCGGTAAATTTGCCGAACACTCACATTGTACTTTTCAGCAATGGACCAGACGGTCTCCCCGTTTTGAACTCGGTGTTCTATGAAGCCATCGTTGTCTGCAGGGCCCGATGCAGTCGGCGTAGACTGAACGACGCGGGTCTTGGGGGAGGGCGGTGTTGCCTGGGCCAAGGCTTTGGAATGTATTTCAAGCTTTTTTCCAGGGAAGATTCGAGCATTTTCTAAGTCGTTCCATTCAAAAAGATCGCCAATAGTCACATCGTACTGCTCTGCAATCGACCAAAGAGATTCTCCTGCGCGGACGGTGTGTTGGGAAGCGCTCGCAGACGAAGCGGTTCCGCTGGGGCTCGACGGGGAATTAGATGCCACGGAAACTGATTTAGCTGCTCGGGGTAGCAGAACTGTCGTTCCCGGCTCCAGTTTCTCCTTAAGTCCTAAGTTGTTGATAGAAGCGAGTTCGTTTTTCTTGACTCCGAATTTTCGAGCTATTGAATTGAGGTTGTCGCCGCGACGGACTGTATATTCTTTTGTGGAGTCACCGTTGGTTAGGTCGGTGTTCATCGTGGCAACCGCGCGCTCAACAAGCGCCCTGCTACCGACCGGCACCCGAAGTTCGAAGGTACCCACACCGGGTGGAACAACGGCCCGACGAAGATGCGGGTTGAGATCGTGGATTTCCTCTTCTGGGGCATCCACCAATTCGGAGATTTTCTTCAGGGAAACTGAGAATCGCACAGGAACGGTTTCATATTCCAGTGGTTCTAAGTAAGAAATCCCGTCGAATCCGTATTTCTCTGGGTTTTTCGCAATAATCGCTGCAGCAATAAGTTTGGGTACGTAGTCTTTTGTCTCACGCCGCAGATGACTTGTTTGAGCGATCGTCCAAAAATTGTTGGATTTGGTTGCGCCAATCGAACGCAAGATTTTGTACTCTCCGGCGTTGTAGGCCGCAGCTGCGAGGTACCAGGATTCAAACATAAGGTAGAGGTCTTTTAAATAGCTTGCGGCAGCTTCTGTGCTGCGAACGGGATCCTGGCGCTCGTCGAGCCATCCGTCTACTCTGAGCCCATAGCGCCGTCCAGTGGCCTTAATGAATTGCCACGGGCCCACTGCTTTTGCTCGCGATTTGGCGCGCAAGTTAAAGCCGCTCTCTATGAGCGCTAAGTAGACTAGGTCTTCCGGCATTCCCTCGCGCTTTAAGATCTGTTTCATGAGTGGAATGTAACGGCTGCTTCTTCCGAGGTAGCGCTCCATGTGGGGGCGCCCACGACCCGTAAAGTAGTCAATCCAGCCTTCCACACGGGAATTCATTGTAATTGGAAAATCGTAACGGCTGTTGTCGTATAGTGCACTCGTGTTGGGCTCTTCGACTCGTAGAACTTCACCGATGGAATAGTTCTCTATTTCATGTGCACGGCGAGCATCGGAATTGTTCCCGTCTTCCGCGGCTGCCACTTCGAAGTCTTCTGGGGTAGACCCATCGGCCACTTCCTCGGAGGTGTGCGGCTGCAAGGTGTGGTGGGCACGACGCGACTTAAGCGTGCTACACGAACTCAGAGTTATCGCAAGGATAGCAACAAAAACGCGGCAAGTTTGGTTTGTTTGCACGAAAGCCCTCAGGAATGTTCGGCGATGAAATTCATTATAGCGGGCTCCCCCTGGAGCAGGCGAGGATTTTTCCCGTCATGTCGCTACTTGTCAAACCTAGAAAACCACCGCAAATCCAGACTAGTGGCGCGTCCCGGACTTTCCATCCGAATCAATCAAGCCTTCCATAATTTCGCGCAGATAGCTTGCTGCGGCCATTCGTAGCTGATCCAAAGTGAGGTGGGCAACATCGATATTTTTCCGCTCCAAGAGAGAGTGGAGCTCATTGCGCATCGCTTTACCGGGGATTCCCGTTAATTTCACAACATCTTCGAATAGGGCGCTGCCCTTTTTCGTCGATCGCGTTTTTTGAGTCTTTTTCTTCAACGTTGATTGGTAAAACCTGAGTCATGCTAACACAGCAAGCCTTCGGATCAAGCCCTAGTTCAAGCATTTACGCGGTTTTGAGATGAAAAAAAATGGGCGATTCGCCTGTTTTTGTTAAGAGCACCGCGTCAAGTCGGAACCATTCCGCTGGGGGCGAGGTTTTCAAAGGAAGTGTATTGTCCCAACCAGGCTACTTTGACCGTGTCACGCGGGCCGTTTCGGTGTTTGGCGATAATGAATTCAGCAAGGGTCGCTGCACTCCCAGTTTGCTGTTCTGCGTCTTCTCGGTGGAGGAAGATAATTAAGTCCGCATCTTGTTCGATAGCGCCAGATTCACGCAAGTCGGCCATCATGGGACGTTTATCCGGACGCAAATCAATGTTTCGGTTTACTTGGGAAAGGGCAATGACAGGAACGTTGAGTTCCTTTGCCAATGCTTTTAGGTTTCGGGAAATTTCCGAAATTGCATTCTCACGGTTTTGCGCCGTTTTGCTAGTCCCCATGATTTGCAAGTAATCGACGATAATAAGGCCAATAGCGCCGAGTTCAGCTTTCATTCGGCGCGCTTTACCGCGCATTTCCAGCACGGTGAGCGCTGGGGTGTCATCGACGTAAATTTGCGCTTCGGAAAGTAGACCAGCGGCACGCGTGAGTTTTCCCCAGTCTTGCTCCGCCAAATTTCCTGTTCTGAGTCTCTGAGAATCGACCTTGCCTTCTGAAGCAAGCAAACGCGCCACAATTTGTTCACGCGACATTTCAAGAGAAAAGAACGCCACTGGCGCTTTTGCTCGAACGGCAGCATGTCGAGTCACCCCTAGGGCGAAGCTCGTTTTTCCAACGCTGGGGCGACAAGCAACAATGACCAAATCCGCTTTTTGAAAACCGCAGGTAAGTTTATCGAGTTCGTCGTACCCGCTTGGAACACCGGTCATTTGACCCTTGTTCTCAAAGCGTTCTTCAAGTTGTACGAAGGTAGAACGGACTACGTCGCGAACGTGGGTCATTCCTCGAAGAGACTTCGACGAGGTGATTCCGAAAATAGTCTTCTCGGCATAGTCGAGCAGTTCGGCGGTGGTTTCAGCGGGATCTAAGCCTCTAGCCCCAATATCGTTACAAGTCGTGACTAGGCGCCGTTTAATCGCTTGATCGGCGACGAGCTTTGCATGGTACTCCGAATGGACAGCAGTAGGAACGGTTTCGAGAAGTTCCGCTAAGTAGGCCGCCCCTCCAACCTCTTCGTAAATCTCCATCTGACGCATCTGCGCCGGGAGAGTCACAGCATCGATTGGTTGGCTCTTCGCTGTGAGCTCGCACATAGCGGCAAAAATTTTTCCATTTGCCGGCCGGTAAAAATCATCTGGCGTAAGGATATCGATAACTTTATGAAAAGTTTGGTTATCGATCAAAATCCCGCCGAGCACGGATTGTTCAGCTTGAAGATTCTGTGGGGGGAGTCGGTTTGCCTGGGACATATGCCTCGATTTGCTCAAGTAGGTGGCGATTGGTCAAGTGCCAAGGCGACTTCCGGGCGAGTCGTGGCTCCGGGGGTAATCGCAATCGGTGTTTCGCTCTCAGCTACTCGTGCAATAGAACCTTGGTAGCGCGAAAGATGGGTGCTGGCTACGTCGAAAGTGGAGCGGGCTTTTTCTAGTGCTTTTCCAACGTCTTGGAATCTATCTTGGAAATTAGAAAGATGGGTGTTTGCCTTTTGAAGGTCTTGAAGTGTTTTTTCAACGCCCTTGGCCATCTCATAGTATGTTCTTGCCGCAGCAACTGACTGCAACATGGCAGCAAAGGTATTTGGGGAAACTACAAAAACTTTGAATCTCCCAAGTTCCTCTCCAATTGAAGGGTTTCTTAGTACTTCGAAATAAAGCGTTTCACTCGGGACAAATAGCAACGCCATATCGGTAGTGCCATGCTCGGGGTGGATGTACTTGCTTCGTATGGACTTGCCAATTACTCGCATCACGTCCACGAGGTCTTTGCGCGCTTTTTCAACCTGTTCTGGAGTTCCATTTTCGAAGAGCGGTAGAATTTGTTCCCGAGGGAATTTGCTATCAATGGGCAATACGTAGCCTGGATATTTGATAACCGCATCCACTCTTTCCGTAGAGTTTGGTCCGATTCGGTACTGAAGTTCGTACGAGCTTTGCGGCAAAAAATCATTCAACATCCGCTCGAGCGTCGACTCTCCGAATCCGCCTCTTAGGTGCGGTAACTTAAGTAGGTTGTTAAGGTCGTTGATACCCTGTCCCACGCGATTGAGGTCTTGAAGTTGAAGTTGTGCGTTTTTCAGAGCTTCTTCAACGCGTGCAAAGTGATTGAACCCCTGTTTCAGGTTTGTCTCGAGCTTGGTCTGTACCCCTTCGGTGAGCTCTTTCAATCTTACGTCCAGTCGCCCATCAATACTTTGAAATCTGGCTTCAAGTCCCTGGGTACTTTGGAGAAGTCCTTGTTGAAGCTCTTGCCGGTTTGCCTGAAGTTGTTGCGCAAGTTCAGAACGCAGGGCGGTAGAATGGGCATTTTCGTTGCGTTCGAAATCGCGGTGTTGAGTCAGGAGCTGGTTCTGGAGGCGGTCGAGGCTCTCACGCATAAGCCGTCCCACCCAAACTAATCCAATTGCCATTAATGTCAGTAAGAGTAGTCCGGTGCCGATTGCTATGAAGATTTCCATGGGGGAAGACTATAGCTTGGTTTGGTGAGGACGTGAAGGAAAGAGCCGTGGTACCGTCGGTTCCTTAAACCGAATTGAAAGCAAAAGGCCGCAAAAAAATTAATTTTTGCGGCCTACTTTTGTGCGGGACAATCTATTTATGTCCCAATTCAATTAAATTTTTTGTTCGTCTGTTGGAGGGACTGGCTTGCATGTTGGATTATGGACACCACAATCTGCCTCAATTTGTTTTGGGGCAACTGGAGCCACTGGCTCGCATTTAGGATCGTTGCGGTCGCATTTCGCGGCCTCTTTCCGAGCTGAAGCTACTGGAGAGCAAGTAGGATCGGCGAGGTCGCATTCCGCGAACACCGAACCCGAACAAAAAGCGGTCAATGCTGTCGCGGCCATAAAAAATTTTCTCATTTTGGGCTCCTAAACATTCTACGAGTTATTCAACACGACCTGTAGGTAACACCTAGTAAGTGAGGCCGTCAATGTCCTGCCTAGGTGTCCCCCTTTAATGCACCGAAGACAGAATAAAAAAAGGGGACCGGACGTGCCGTTTTTTGCCCACCCAGTGACAAAGTGCCATTTCTCGCCCCTCCCAACTACCACCCCAGGCACGGTCCTGCCCCCATACTTTCGGCATACACCTTGCGAATAGCCATTCTGGTGCTAGGCCATTTGGTCCGCCCGGAGGTACGTGGAATATGAGTTGGAGAGTTAAACAGTTTTTTAGAAAATGGACACCGGTGGCTCTGCTTGTGGTGGGCGCGTGGATTGGGTTCACTCATTGGGAACGTGGTGGCCGGGCTAATTTGGGAAGTGTTTTGACCTCTGCCCGAGTTGCAGCTCTACGTACGCCCGTTTTGGGATCGTATTTCAAAGGTAAGCGCAGTCAGTCCTACTCTTCGTACCGAGGCAGAGGACGAAGCATGGCCTATGGTCGCCGCGGCAGGCGTTATGGCCACGGTGGGCACCGCGCACGTCACGGCCGTCGGCGTTATTAGTCTCGTTTCGTCCGCCATTATGGGAGTTTGACCTCCCCTCGCAGCCTGGCTATATTCCCCTCATTCTCATGGGGGTGAGGACATGGCCAGTTTTCTCAGTCGTTTAGACAATCAAATTCAGTTGCAGCCTTTATTAAAGCACACCTTCTACCAGCGCTGGCAGTGCGGCCAAATATCGCTGAGTGAACTTCAGGGATACTCAAAAGAGTATTACCCATTTGAAAAAGAGTTTCCTCGCTTCGTGAGCGCTATTCACAGTCGTTGCGAGAATCCAGAATACCGCCAATCCCTCTTGCAGAATCTTGTTCATGAAGAGCAGGGAGAAAAAAACCACCGAGCCCTCTGGTTGCAGTTCGCCCAGGGCTTAGGGCTGGACACCGAGCAAGTAGAGTCGCACTTTCATTCCGATCAAACCGAATTTCTTCTTCGCACTTTTCGTAAGTATTCCAGCAGTGAAAGTACTATTGAGGGTTTGGCGGCACTCTATGCCTACGAGCAACAGCAGCCCGAAGTTGCCGGCACAAAAATTCAAGGTTTAGTCGAACACTACGGCGTTGCCTCTGATTCGGCACTGGAGTTCTTTCGAACCCACCAGAAGTACGATGTCGAGCATGCGCACACTGAAGCAGAGTTGTTGCAAAAACTTTGTCGGACGGAAGCCTTAGAGCAGAGGGCTCTTGAGGTGGTTGCCGATACTTGCAGCGCACTGTACGAGTTCTTAGATGGCGTCGAACGGCGTTACCAAGCAGCAGCATAAGTTAGCAGTTGTTTTTCTGGCTCTGTTTTCATTCGCGGCACTGGCGGGCAATCGCCCCAGTTGTGGTCAGAAGTGGATGGATTCGCCTTTTGGCGAGAATGTTCTGAAACAGAAGAAAAATGATGCGACATTCAAGGGCTTTCTTGCTTCCGTGAGTCGAGACTACTTAGCCTCCGCAGCTTTGGATTTAGATCAGAGAGTTCTTTCTCAGTGCTCCGATCCCGCTCTACAAGGGGTTCTGCAGCAGCTGCAGGTCGCCTATTTGGCTCGTCTCGGCGTGAAGTCGCGCCCCCGTGATGCCAGCCTGTTTTTTAGGGGATTGGTAACCTCGCAAGCAGAGGGTGGCGAGCTTGAAAAAGCGCTCTCAAAAATTTCTGGAATCGAGAAGCTGAAGCCTCTTGAGGTGCTCGCCAAGGTTTACGGAGCCGCCGTTGCGATTGGGGATGTTCTCGTGGTTGGAGCTGCCCCGCTGCCTGTCGCGCCTCTGAAAGGTGTGGTACGCAGGGCTTGTGAACGTTTCAGTCGCTGTCCCTTCTGGGATCCTGCCTTTATTGCACGTGTGGTGATAGTTCCGGGTAGCGGCCAGGCGGCGTATTTGCCAGAAGTTGCGAGTTTGCGCATTGCTTCCGATTTGGTCGATGTGCCAAGTCCACTAAGACAGGTGGTCTTGTTTCACGAACTTGCCCATGTTGCCCAGTGGCGTGCTAAACAGCAAACGGGCGCGGATTGGGTTGAGGAGTTTAAGGCGTTTTCTGGGTGGAGTAAAACACCCCAGGGCTGGCAAACTTTGGCGGTTTCCAGTGCGCAAGCCTGGAACGATGAACTCACGAAAGAGTCAGCGAAGTCCCCGTATTCTCTTTTGCCTGATAACGTATTTTTAGCTGGTAAAAATGCAGAAGAGGAAGTGGATGGATTCGTTTTTGCTCGTAGCGAGCGGGAAACGAAAAAGTCGGGAGATGTCAGTGAGGATTTGGCCGACCACGTTGCCGCTTATCTTGTGGTTCCACACCGATTTTGTCATCTTATGAAGCCTGTTGCTCCAAAAAAGTATGAGTGGATTGCGCGCAACGTGTTTCAACAGACTCGCAATCTTGATTGCCAATCCATTATCAAATAGAAGCTCTATGAAAAAATCTATCCCGTTAGCGTTTCTCGTTTTGCTCTGCGCATGTGTGACAAACCCCTATTCCGGAAGTCGCTCGCTAATTTTGACTTCGGAGGAAGAAGAAAACCAGCTTGGTGTAAAGGCGTTTGAAGAAGTCTTGTCTCAGGAGAGGCTTTCGACTAACGCTCGGTGGACTCAGATTTTAAGTCGGGTGGGGCAGAGAATTGCCTCTGTATCTGGAAATTCGAATTTCAGTTGGGAGTTTCGTTTAATCGAATCAAAAGAAAAAAACGCGTTTTGTCTTCCAGGTGGGAAGGTGGCTTTTTATACAGGAATATTTCCTGTTGCCCAGAACGAGGCTGCTATAGCGGCTATCATGGGGCACGAAGTCGCTCATGCGACGGCGCGCCATGCAGGGCAGCGGATGACCATGGCATTTGGCACCCAATTGGCGTTTGAGGGGCTCAATGCTTTGTTGGGGGCCGGTAAGTCGGATCGGCGTCAGTTGCTTCTTGCTGCTCTGGGTATAGGGGCGCAGGTAGGGGTGGTTTTGCCTTTTAGCAGGGCCAATGAAAGTGAAGCAGATCACATCGGGCTGATTTACATGGCTCAAGCGGGATACGATCCCGTTGAAGCGGTAGAATTTTGGCGTCGGTTTGGAACGAAAAATGGAGCTTCCCCGCCGAAGTTTCTATCCACTCATCCGCCCAGTGAAGAACGTATGGAAGCGCTTAGGGCTCAGTTGAATCGAGCAAATAAAGAATACGCAAGGTCAGCTCGCTATGGGGTTGGAGAGGTGCTCTAAAGCGGGGCAAGATTTTCTATCGTGTGCTGAGCAGGCCGAAAGCACAATCGGATAGCCAGTTTAGAGTTTCGCGAGCTCTTCCCATTGTGGTTCGTCTGAGGGTGAAAAGGCTTTTTTTGGCGGTAATCCGCAATTCATCTAGCAGCTTTCTTGATTCTGGGAAATTCGCTCCGTCTTTGTCTAACTCCTGAAGTTTGCGCGAGATGCCATCGAGTATTTCGATTTTTTCTCTTAGGTCGTCGCTATTGAGTGCAAAAAGATGATCGATTGCGTCGATGATTGCACCGGCGCGCTTATCAGATGTGAATAGAGTTGGTAGTTCTTCCCGAATGAGCTTTTGAATGAATTCGACGTACTCCCTTTTTGGAAAACTCTTGAGATGGGAAAAAAGCTTTGTCATGGTGCCGCGAAATGCCACGGGTGCGATGCGATAATCCTCGTTATTTGCTGCCTGCAAAAATAGGGCTCGTGAAAAAAATGGGGGTATTTTATCGCTTAGCCAGTTGGTGAGCAGGATGCTTTCGCACAGCTTCGTCGATGCCAAACGAATAGGCGCAAGGTAGGCGTCAGGTATTTGCAACCGTCGTCCCACAGTATCGAGTTTCACCAGCGCGTCGGCTAGGGCGATTTTTTCCTCTGGGGGGCTAGTTGTTAGGTCGCCTAAAGCAATGACCAGTTCTTCTCTTACTTTCGCAATCGATTCTTCATAAAAGCGGGGTGGAATATGTTCCTGGGCCTCCCAGCTTGTAGCGAGCTTGTCGATGAAGGTCACCAAAGAATCTGCAGCCTTCAGGTGAGTGCAAAGGCAAAAGCATAGCGTCAAAATAATGGAAGATAGGCGCATAGGATTTATGGGGGCTTTAATTAATATTCTATCGAAGTTTAGCTTTCGCGCAGCTGCTTCTTTGCATTTTCAAAGAACGGACGAAAGATATCCATCGGGACCGGGAAAATGGTCGTAGAGCTGTTCTCGCCTGCAATTTCAGTAAGGGTTTGAAGGTAGCGAAGTTGCAGCGAAATAGGGTGCACTTCCATGCTCTGAGCCGCTTCAACCAACTTCTCTGCGGCTTGAAACTCGCCCTGAGCCATAATGACTTTCGCACGTCTTTGACGCTCAGCTTCCGCTTGCTGTGCGAGCGCACGCTGCATTTCCTTCGGCAAATCGACTTGTTTGATTTCGACTGCCGAAACCTTCACGCCCCAGGGCTCAGTGTGTAGGTCTAGAATTTCCTGAATGCGTTTGTTGAGCACTTCTCGCTCAGCCAGTACTTCATCCAGCTCCACCGATCCCAGAACCGACCGGAGCGTGGTTTGCGCGTATTGGTAGGTGCTTTCTAAATAGCTCTCAACGTTGTTAATCGCTTTGCATGGATCTACTACTCGATAAAGAATTACGGCGTTCACAATAATAGAAACGTTGTCTCTAGTGATGACATCTTGAGGCGGTACGTCGGTGGTTTGAATCCGGAGACTGACTTTAACCAGGCGATCTACGCCAGGGATGACAAACACAAGTCCCGGCCCTCGTGCTCCAACGAGACGCCCCAATCGAAACAAAACCCCCCGCTCGTATTCCTGCAAAATTTTTACGCATGAAACGGCTAGAGTTCCGAGCAGGAAAAGGGGTACGGCGAGGGGAAAGAGAAATTCCAACATACTTCCAACGAGCCTTTCTTTAGGGCTTTTCCATGACTGTAAGCGTCATGTGTTCCGCTTTCTGTACCACGACGACCGAGCCTTTGGGAATCGGCTTTTCACTTACACCTCGAGCATTCCAAAGCTCGCCCTGAATGAAGACTTTTCCGGACTGGGACGAAACAGGCTCGGTTACTTCTGCGTACTCTCCGACCAGGGCTTCCAACCCCGAGAGGTTCTTCCGCTTTTGCGAACGGACCACATTAGCCGCCAGAAAAAGTGCTGTGCCTATAAGGGTGGCTGCAGTGGGAAGGATAAGGCGAAGCGAGAGTTGGAACTCGGGTGCAGAGGTATCCATTAGGAAGAGGCTTCCGAAAATAAAGCCGGCCATCCCCGCGACACCCAATATGCCGTAGGTGGGCAGAAAAAGTTCGGCGATCATAAAGCTGAGGCCCAAGAAAATCAGCCCGAGCGCGCCGTAGCTAATCGGCAAGAGTTGAAAACTGACTAGGCTGATCGCGAGGCAAAGTGCGCCCACTACACCTGGAAAAATCAGGCCAGGGTGAGTGATTTCGATCCAAAGGCCAATGGAACCTAGGGACAAAATGAGGTAGGCGAGGTTTGGATCGGCAAAAAACGAAACCGCGCGGTGCCTAAGTGACATCGGCGCTTCTTGATATTGCACTGCAAGGGCAGGGAGTTTTGTGACAGTTCCCTTCGGAGTCTTTAGAGCAAATCCCACCAGCGCCTGCTTTAGTTTGTCCAAGTCTTCCACCATCAAATCAACAATTCCTTGTTTGAGCGCTTCCTCCGCAATGATTGAATCGCTGTTACGAACAGCCTTTATGGCCCAAGCAGTATTTCTTCCTCTTGTTCGGGCAATACTTTCGGCAAAAGCGGCTGTATCGTTGGTGAGTTTCTCGTTCATCACCGAGTCGATTTTTTCGCCGCTTCCAGAAACAGGGTGCGCGGCCCCAATATTTGTTGCGGGGGCCATGGCGGCGACATCCGCCGCCAGTGTAATGAGTGCGCCGGCCGATCCGGCCCGCGCCCCACGAGGTCCGACGTAAACCACAATGGGAATTTCGCTATTGAGCATGGCTTGCACAATCTCGCGCGTCGTTGTGAGCATGCCCCCCGGGGTGTCCAAAACAACCAAAACAAAAGGGGCTTTGTCCTTACGAGCCATCTCGATAGAGCTGACTAGGTAGTCTCCTGTCCCCGGATTCACACTTCCACTGAGATGTAAAATGGGGACTGTCGATGCCGTGGATTGACTCGCCCAGGAAGTGACAAAGACTAAGAGGGCAAAAACGTGTCTCATGGCATTTTCTCCAAACGTGCCATAACCAGTTTCATATCTTCCCAGACTGCTTTTTTGGCCTGTGGGTTTTTTAATAGGTGTCCCGGAGAAAACGTAGTCAGCACCAAAAGATCGGTTTGATCAGGGTGGTGTTCGATTTGGCTGAGGTATTGTTGCGATTTTTCCGCGGTGCCGAATAAGGACAGAGCCGATTTATCGCCCATTGCTACCGCAACGCGAACTCCTTTGGAGCAAAGATGCTCCGCCACCGCCGCTGGAGAAGTACCAGGAGCAGCAAAAAAAACCAGCACCTGGGTTTTTTGATAACCCATGGCTTGGATGATTTTATCTAGTAGCACCGATTCATCCTGGGGAAGCGGTTCGGCTTCGACCACGAATGCAAGGCGCGTTGATTCGAGGACGGGGGCTGCATCGGCCACTCGCTCTGTTTCTGCTTCGTTCCATTCTATTTGGAGCGGCAGGTTGCCCAGTGGGCCGGCCCCAAAGCTCTCCCACATTCTGAGGTATTCGCGAGCAATGAAGTGATTTTGTTTGTCTTCCAAGCTTAGGTCCCGTTTTATAGATCGTATTACTGTATGCGCACACACTGGCAACGGCAAATCGGAAACATTCCTCTGTACTTGGGTTTGCTTTGCCTGCTGGGCTGCGTGAGCAAAACTACGCCGGAAGGGCGGGTGGCCGAGAGCCTGAACATTACAACGCCAGCTGTTTTTACCCTTTCTCCCGGTGTTACCGATCAATTCTCGTTTGCCATGGTGGGAGATTTGCATTTGGGGGGAGGCAACACGACCCGTCTGCGAAGGATACTCGCCGATGCCACCGCTGAAGGCGATGAATTCGTCCTCTTTTTGGGCGATATAGTGGATCATGGGACTCAGAGCGATGTCCAAGCTTTCCACCAGGCTATTGCCGATACGGGTTGGACCGGGAAAACTTTCTCGGTGGCGGGTAACCACGATGTTTTCGGCGACGGCTGGGGCTACTTTCGCGATCTTACGGGATCCAGCACGTACGCATTTACTGCAGGCAATGCAAAGTTTATTGCGCTGGATTCGGCGGACGCTACTCTAGGAAGTCGCCAAACTCAGTGGTTACGAACCCAGCTTGCTGGGCCAAATCCAGCACACGTGTTTGTCTTTAGTCACTATTCTCCAGTGGTTCCGGGACAGGAGACGTACTTGAAGTTTTCCAGTGAAACGGAAGCCCTCAATCTTATGTCACTTTGTACTCAAGCGGGAGTTCGGGCCTGGCTCGGGGCGCATTATCATAGTTACATCAAGCAAAGTATTGCTGGAGTCGACTACCTGATTGCCGGCGGAGGAGGGGGTCGTAAAATGGATCCTGTGAAGGATTATTTTTTTGTTCAGGCGCAAATCAATCGCGGTGAAGTTTCTTATCAGCTCAGGGTAATTCCTTGATATTGAGCGACAGCCCCACGATCCAAGCATCTGATAGTCCAAACCCCAATAAGAATTGATAACGAATATAGGCCGAGAGTTCTCCAAAACTGTGTTTGGAAATCGATGCAGCTTCGGCATAGGGATGATTGAGGTTGTACACGTCGAAATTTTCCAGAGTGGCCCCAGCGATCTGCAATGCCCAGTCGTCACTTAGGTGAACTCCAAGGCCAAATGCAAAGGCGACATCCCATTCGGTAAAAGAGGGATTTACCAATTGGGGTAAGAAGGTGGTTGAACCCACTCGATGGCGGCGCTGGTACAGTCCCAACTCTAGAAAGTAGGAAAGAAACGAAGGCACGTGACCTTGCAGGCGAACAGACGCAAGCCCTGTCGTGGAGCTACTGGGATCGGCTAAACGCGCTTTGTGGACTAATCTTGTATTGAGGGACAACCAAGAAAAGGGGCTATAGGAAAAGCCGGCACGGTACCCGGCCTCTTTGGCGAACGTTCCCACGTGGTTCAGTCTTGTCGCCAAACTCCAGTGAACGGTTTGAGCGGGTGAGCTAAGCGAGAAAGTTTCCGCTAGTTCGTTTGTTCGAGACCGAAGGAGTTGGTAGCGAACGTCTACTCCCCAGTCCAAGCTCGCCATAGCAGCAGAAGCGTAAAACAGGAAAATCCAAATACTACATCGCATGCCTAACCTGGAACCCCTTGTGTGCGAGTGCACCCACGATTTCTTGCGTGTGCTCTCCGCCGCGAGTTTCAATTTCCACTTCCACCTGAGTTTTTCCGAATCCCGCTTCAAGGCTTGAGCGTTGGTGGAAGATCTGCAAAATATTCCCACCTTGCTCGGCGAGAACTTGAGTAACGGCGTTGAGTCCACCTGGCCGATCCGAAATGGTTATGATCATGCGAACCAATCGTCCCTGTTCTACAAGGCCGCGATTGAGGACTTGGCCAAATGAGGGCAGGTCGATATTTCCACCGCAGAGAATGACTGCTACTTTCTTTTCAGGAATTTTATTCTCCAGAATTGCTGCAATGCTAATTGCTCCAGAGCCCTCAACGACCATTTTGGTTTTCTCGGCGAGCAGCGAGATTGCGTGTGCGATGGACTCTTCCGAGAGGGTAAAAACTTCGTCAACGTTCGTAAGAAGGTGCTGCAGCATCGTCGGGTCCATGCGCTTTGTCGCTATGGTATCGGCCAAGGTGATCTGGGTGGGTTCTTCAATTACCATTTTACGATGAAACGACGAGCTTACTGTCGGGGCATTTTGCGCCGTGATGCCATAGATTTTGAGATCCGGTCGAAGTGCTTTGAGGACGGTCGCGCACCCAGTAATGAGACCGCCTCCCCCGATGGCCACTGCTACCGCTTCAATATCTTGAAAACGCGGGTCTTCCATAAGCTCGAGCGCGATGGTTCCCTGTCCGGCGATTACCATGGGGTCTCGAAAGGGATGTATCAATACCAGGCCACGTTCTTTCGCAAGGGTTTGGGCTCGTTGAAAGGATTCATCGACAACGTTGCCATGCAGTTCTACTTGCGCACCCCAATCTTGGGTGTTTTTCAGTTTTACGGGTGGCGTTTGTACGGGCATCACAATAGTGGCGTGGATTCCCAGTTCCTTGCAAATCGCAGCCACACCCTGTGCGTGGTTTCCTGCCGATGCCGCCACTACGCCGCTACGCTTGGCCTGTTCTAAGTTCTGTAAAATGCAGTTTGCGGCTCCGCGCAGTTTGAAGGAGCCCGTGCGTTGAAAAAGCTCACACTTGAGGAGTACTTTTTTTCCGTCACGGCAGAGAAAATCAAAGGGGATTAGTGGCGTCTCTCGGATATACGGTGCAATGCGGACGCGAGCCTGTTCAATGTCTTGTAGAGTTATGGCGGCCATCTTGAATTCCCCCCTAAGTTCCATTCACCGAGACAGTGTAACTCGGACTTGGGGGCTTTGCGAGAGCGGGCTAAAGGCGACGGCCGGCCTGAGGTGTGACGTAGATTTGGAACGAGCATTGAGCTACCGAAGTTCCATCTTCTACTTGAACGCTGGGGCTCCAAAGGAGGTCGTTCGCTCCGGTATTGAGGTACGAAGTGGTGTAGGTAATGACTCCATTGGAATCGGCCACTCGTCCGCTTGCAAGCGTGGGCGTTCCGGTGGCGTTAAATACAGTAACGACGACGGTAAAAATTTCGCCTGACTGAACTTCTGATCGGCTGGTAGTAGCAGTGCAGCCAAACTGACCCGTTGAGTAAAGAGAGTTTTGGGTATTGGTTGTCGAACCGACGCTGCCGTCGAGGCCACCACGAATACCGTCGGTCTGAGAGCCGCAAGCCGAAAGCAGAACCCCTAAAGAAAAGAGCGCGACGAAAAGTATTTTTGAAACGGGCATGGGCCTCTGACTGCTCGCGGCCTGTGCCGCGAGCGAGTCAGTAAGGCCACGGACGTTTCCCCGATTGAAAATGTGAGATGGCTTTTTGGTTTCTCTTTGTTGCATATGAGTAAAATCCTGACCTAAGAGTTTGCAAGGGCAATGCCGCCTAGATGCGCGACCAGGGACTAAGGCGAATGCTCTGTTTTTCTTGGGGTTTGCTAGGTCTTGTGAATGACTCTCTGTCTTTAGTCCGGGGGCATTGGTTGTATGTCCTTCGAGCAGTTTCTTGGGGTGGCTTGTAAGTATTTGTAATTGCTTCTTTTAACTGTGTACTGAGTGTGTCCACCCGAAGTATTCAGGCTTTAGTCGATTTACCTACCGATGGAACATGATTGCTTCATGGGCATCGGGACCGCAAACGAAAGAACCTGTAATAGTGGATGTGGCACCGAATCCTTGATTGTTTGATACTCCAACTGAAGTGACTTGAAATGAGGTAGAGCCAAACCTGTCGACCGTTCGCATAGGTTCCAGCGAGTGGACTTGGCATTCGCTTTTTGCGAGATCAATGCCGTTCTTGGCCACTACTTGAAGTGAGCTCAGTGCGTCGATGCCGTAAACGCCTACATGTTGGATAGTAAAGGTGCAAAGCTGGCCTTTGGCGTAGTAAGTGCGTTCGTGCTGTTTGAATAGTTTCACCGGCTTACAAGTAACGTCCGCAAACCCGCCCTGAGCGAAAAACAAGCCACAGCCGATAACCTTGAGAATTCCAGATTTCATTTCGAGCTCCTAGTCTTAGTTTCTGATCTCGAAGCTAGTCCGATTGGGTGGGGACAACAAATAAGTTTGGGGTATGGGAGGTATAAGCGCGCTTTATTGCAAGCGGGCTATGGAGCCGACGACCGGATTCGAACCGGTGACCTGCTCATTACGAATGAGCTGCACTACCACTGTGCTACGTCGGCGTCGGAAGTGGCTCAGAAAAACTAGTGCAAGCTGGGCTAGTTGTCGAGCGAGTTTCGCTAGGCGCGTTGAGGGTAGCGCGGGGGTTTTGGATGGGGGATTGGTAGATGCCATCGACCAAATAAAGGGGCCGTCGTTTCACTTCTTCGTATATACGGGCAACGTATTCGCCCATAAGGCCTAGGCAGAGGAGTTGGACCCCACTCGCAAATGCGATGGCAGTCATCATCGATGCCCAGCCAGGGATTGCAAGCGTCGTGAAGAGCTTAACTGCAATAAACGAGACTCCCGCAATAAGTGCGCTGGCGGAGCAAAATAGCCCAAAGAACGACACGAGTCGGATGGGAAGATTCGAAAAACTCAACAATGCCGTTGTAGCCAATTGGATGAGTCCCCACAGCCCCACCCGAGATTCTCCGTGGAGCCGAGAGGCTCGGTTCACTTTCACCGAAGCGATCGGGCCTGAGCTATAGGCGACCAGTCCGGGCAGGTAGCGGTTGCGTTCGGGCAAAGCTCGAAGCCGCTCCACTACGACCCGATCCAGTAGGCAATGGGTGCCAAAGTTCATTGGTGGCAATTGCCGCGCCATTTTGTGGAGCAAGAAGTAAAAGGCATTGAACAAAACCTTATTTTTTTCCTTACGCTCGGCACGCTCTGCGACTACCGTTTTGGCGCCTCGTTTCCAAGCATCCACCATCGGTATAAGAGCGTCAGGAGAATCTTGCATATCAGCATCCATGATCACTAGCGCGTCGCCCTGAAAGTGATCGATGCCACAAACCAATGCAGCGGAATGTCCAAAATTATGGATAAGCTCAACCACTCGTACGTCCGTCCGCTGTTCGGAAAGTTTTTGCAAAAGCGGGCCCGAGCCATCTGTGGAGCCGTCGTTTATAAACAAGAATTTAATATCTGCTGTGGCGCGAAGTAGATTCGCAACGCGATCAAGTTCTCGAATCAGGGGAACAAGATTCGCGACTTCATTGAAAATGGGCAGCAGAACTTCAATCGTTGGAGTGGTTTTCACATTCTTATTCTATCGTGCCGTGGGTTTGGTCGATAGTATTTCGAAATCGTTTACGTGGCTCTGTGCGTTGAGGTTCTTAATGCGAGCCTGCCTCGGCTTCCGGTTTAATAGGGCCGTGGCACTCAAACTACTGTGCTGTGAATCTCGCCATCAGCGAGCTGGGTGACGAGCATATCGCCCGCGGTCACGGACGCGGCGCTGCGCACTAATTTTTTCTCTGCCGAGTAAGTCAGGCTATAGCCGCGCGCTAGAACTTGGAGAGGGGAAAGTGCGTTGAGGCGTCCGGTCTTCGCGCCAAGAGTCTGCTTTTTGACTTGTAACAAATTGCGAAACGCGGTTTGCATCGCAGATTGGAGTCTTGCCAGGTTCTGCCGTGCTTGGACTAGTCGTTGTTGAGGGCTTATTAAGCGGCGGCTTAGATGAGAAAGGTGAAGGCGTAGCTGATCCAAACGCCGAGTGAGACACCCTGACAAGCGCCTTTCCAGAGTTTGGATCTGGAAAACGAGTTCGCTCTTTTGCGGTAAAACCATTTCGGCCGCGGCCGAAGGCGTCGGCGCTCGAAGGTCTGCGACAAAATCGGCAATGGTGAAATCGGTTTCATGGCCAACGGCCGAGATAATGGGCACCTGGCAATCATAAAGCGCTCGGGCAACCGCTTCTTCGTTAAACGGCCAAAGGTCTTCAAGCGAGCCACCGCCGCGTCCTACTATGAGCACTTCAATGGCCCGATCCGGGTGAGAGGCATTCCACTTCGGCACTAAACTCAGGGCCTTTACAATTTCGCCGGCAGCCCGATCTCCTTGGACGCTGGTGGGAAGTAGGAGCACTTCACGGTCTGGAAAACGCCGGGCTAACACTTTAAGGATATCGTGAACGACCGCGCCCGTAGGAGAGGTAATCACTCCTATGCATTTTGGCAGAAGTGGGAGCGTCTTTTTATGGCTCGCTTCGAAAAGGCCTTCGGCGGAAAGTTTTGTTTTTAGTTGTTCAAATGCGAGTTGGAGTGCACCGGTGCCCACAGGTTCAACGGCGTCGCCCACCATTTGGTATTCGCCGCGCGATTCGTAGACAGTAATCCTTCCGTGAATCAATACTTCCATGCCATCTTCAATTAAAAATTTAATTCGAGACAGCACTGGCCGGAAAAGGCAGATGCGAAGCTGCGCGCCCGAATCTTTTAGAACCAAGTAGGCGTGTCCCGACGCGGGCTTGCGAAATCCGCTAATCTCACCACGCACCCAAACATCGAAAAAAGTATTCTCTAGATGCCCCCGCAAACGACGAGTGAGCTGCGACACCGTCGGTACTTCCGTGCGCCAATTGGGATTTTTCGCGATTGGGTTAGGTGCTGCTAAGTCGGGCGTTTCCATTTCATGGAACTATGCGGCAGTTCGTTGTTTGGCAAGCAGGTAAGGTCTGCTTAAATTGTTTGCCTTTTGGTTTCTACCGAGCTCATGATGGGGCGAACTAATTTGCATGGGAGGGGATCTTGTTTAGAAATCTTTTTTTGGCGCTTTGTTTCGCAGTGGCGCATGTTCAGTTCGTATTTGCAGCTGATCCAGCAGCGCCGGCAGCGGCTCAGGCTAGTCCGGCACTAGATGATTCTCGCGAGGCGGTGCAGGACCTTGTAAAGTACCTTCAAGATGAACCAAAGCCAGAAGTGGCGCAGGTCGAGTTACTCATACAAAAGGTCCAAACCGAAACGTCGAAAGTCTACAAGAATGTAATGGCCGACGAGGACGACCGAGTCGAGGCCTATCGTCTTGGGATGATTGGTTGCTTGCTTGGTCTTAACTCCGATAAGGCGAAATTCGAAGCCATGTTTCGTGCAGTGGTGGCCGACTGCCGAACTACTTATCCAGGGAGTGCTATTGCCGCCTACGGTGATTCGTTCATCCTTCGATTGGAGCTCTTTACTGCCACACAGGCCGACGCGCTCACCAAAATTCAGGACTTCGCCAAGAGCTACCCAAAGTCGCCAGCGGGGCGGCAAATTGCGATGGGGTATATCTTCGGCGTGATTGGACACGACTACCCTGCATCAAAGAAATTTACTGAGGAATGCCTGAAGACTTTTCCTGGGGATGCAGATCTTCTGGATCATCTGGCTGCCGTGGAGCGAGTTGGAAAGCCCATAGCTCTTGCTGGTTCTACGATCGAAGCTAAGAACTTTGCCCTTTCAGACTTCAAAGGCAAGGTGGTGGTTGTCGATTTCTGGGCTACATGGTGTGCGCCTTGCAAAAAGCTCACCCCAGACCTCGTGAAGCTTTACGACGAGCTACACACCAAAGGAGTGGAGTTTGTGGGCTTTAGTTTCGACAAGGGTCAACAGGAAGTAAAAGACTACGTAAAACAAAACCAAATGGCTTGGACTCAGATCTTTATTGAGAAAGTGTCCGACCGGGCGCCTGCTCTCACGGATTTTGGTGTAGCGGGAATTCCTTCTCTTTTTGTGGTCGGCAAAGATGGAAACCTAGCTTCGATTGCGATTGGTAGCTTGGATACTCTTCGTACAATCATTGAAAAAGAACTCGCGAAGTAGTCCGTCCTTCTTAGGCCCTCCCGTGGTAAAATTTTCCGCGGGAGGGCTTTTTTATGTCCTGGTCCCTGACTCCAAATCTATCCGCATCTTTACTGGCTTATTACTTTGGGCCCGACCATGTTTTCAAACAGCGGATTTGGAGTTGGCTACACCGCGCGTTTGGAAGTCCTCGTTTTGTGGTTCCTTACGCCCAGTCCGCCAAGCTTAGCCTAGACATTCACGACCTGATCCAATTTGAGATTTTAAAGACTGGTTTTTACGAGCCTGAGGTTTGGGCTGCGCTTGCGCAATACGCTGTCTCCGAAGAGGTGGTTTGGGATGTCGGTGCAAACATCGGTAGCATTAGTTTCTTAGCGGCTCTTGATCCACGAGTGCGAGAGGTGCATAGCTTTGAACCGAGTCCCCAAGTCTTTTTGGAATTGGAAAAAAACTGTCATCTAAACCCAGACTTAAAAGTATTTCCTCACCCAGTTGCGCTCGATGAGCGACCCCAAATTCGTCAGCTCTTTCTCGGTTTGAGAAAGAACGGCGGCGTTGGGGGGTTTCACCCTACCTGGAACAGTCAGTCGGTTCCGGTTCGATGTGTGACCGGGGAGGAGTGGGTTGCCCAGGGGTTGGCTCCGGCCCCGACCCTGCTTAAAATCGATGTGGAAGGGGCAGAGGAAGCCGTTTTGAGGGGGCTGGAACCAATGCTCCGGAGTCGTCCTCCTAAGGCCATAATTCTGGAAGGCCATCGAGAAAATCCGACGGCTAGATTTAGCCCAAGGCTGCAAGAGTATTTGGAATCATTAGGGTTTCAGTGCCGGCTTCTTGAGGGGGCGGGGGACCGCCTCACTGTGAACTTCCTTGCCGTCCCCAAATAAGGTATAAGGCGCCACCTTTTAAGGGGAGTGAGCAAGAAATGAAAAAAATCCTATTCGCTTCGGTCCTTCTTTTGGCTGCCTGTGGGAAAGAGTCGATCCAAGAATCAGTGGGTCGCGCGGGTAATCTACCTAGCTTTTTAGGCGGTAAGCTAGCTGGACGGCAGGTACAAGATATTAAACGAGACTATCCCTGTCCCGAGAAGTCCCAGGAAAAGCGGGACCATGGCACGATGAAAGAGCGCATCATGCAAAAGAGCTGCTACGGCATTTAATGTCGGCAGTTCTTTATGGGTTCAAACGCGCGCTGCTTGTCGAAGTTCACGGAGCGGACTACACTTAGTGCCGTGAGCGAAACTCTTTGGCGAAAATGTAGCAGCTGCAAAAAAGACATCGGCTTGGGAGCAAAGTACTACGTTTGCTCGGTTTCTACCTGTCAGTCGAAAATTACTAACTACGCTTTTTGTGGGGTTTCATGCTGGGACGCCCACGTTCCAGTGGAACGTCATCGTTCTGGAAGCGCTGGGGCCATAGAGCGCATGGCTCCCTTGAAAGCGGAAGACGCGACGACGACCGTTCGCAAAATCCTTACGCCGACTCAACCCGCAGCTTCTGCAAGCACCTCTGAGGCGGAAGTCTTGGTGGTGGTAAGCAAGGTGCGAAAATACATCCACGATCGTAGTGGGCTAAATACGAGTGCTAGTGCCTATGATGCTCTAACCGAAAAAATCCAACGCCTGTGTGACGCCGCAATCGAAGTGGCTCGATCGCAGGGACGAAAAACCGTAATGGACCGAGATTTTCTCTAGGCTCTATTTCGCAAACGGTTTGAGTACGACTAAAAAAACGATCAGGATGAGTAGTAGTGTTGGAATCTCATTGAGGATTCTAAACGTACGAGAAACTACTTTAGAGCGACCGGCTTGTAGCTCCTCCATTTGATGTGAGCTATAGAGCGTCATTCCCACTAGTCCTGCTACGAATAGAAGTTTTAGGTGGAGCCATGGGGTTTGAAGGAGTGGGGGGTGCACAAAAATCATCGCAAAACCAAAGCCCAGCGATGCGAGCATGGCTGGAATCGTAATATAGCGGTAAAGGCGCGTTTCCATGATGCTGAGCCGGGCTTTGACGACTTTTTCCTTTTCCTCAGCGTGGTAAACGAATAGGCGGTAGAGATACAAAATCCCCGCCATCCAAGCCACTATCGAAATAATGTGTAGGCTTTTAAGGCAAAGATAGAAAGTGCTTTGCATTGCCACTAACCCAAAGGCAACTCGCCATTGTCGTTCCCGCTTCGGGGGGTTCGCGACTGGAGTTTTCTTTTTAGGTACTCGACTTCGTACTTGCGAGTGGGCTGGCTGGAAATCGCTTCTTTCACTTTCTCAAATGCGTGAATGACGGTCGCGTGGTCGCGATCAAAAGTTTTTCCAATTTCCTCTAGCGAAAGCAAAGTTCCGGTTCTGGCTAGGTACATGGCTACTTGGCGTGCCCAGGTGGTTGCCCCTTTTCGCGACTTTGAAACAAGTTCGGATCGAGGGACACCCAAGTGGTGTTCGACCAAGGAAACGATTTCCGCCATGGTGACGGCTTCCCGAGGTGCTTCGTAGCCAATCGCCTCTTCAGCCACAAACGATTCGCTGAATGCACGATTTTCGAGTTTGCTTTGTAGGTGGAGCCGCAAGAGCGTTCCAATAAGCTCCCGAATGTCCTTTTGTCCGCGATCCGCCAGAGAGCGTAGGGCTGGACCTTCAATGGGAATTTGATTGTGCGCAGCAAAACGCCCGAGTACTTCTACTTTTTCTTCGAAAGTAAGGGGCTTGATTTCTGCTGTTACACCCGAAGTGAGTCGCGACTTGAGCGGATCGATAAAGCCGGCAAGTCGAGCGGGGGAGATAGTGGTGGTAAATGCGATGCGGCCACCACGCGCTACGATGTCGTTGAATACGTGCAGCAAGACTTCTTGAGTTTTGATGCGGTTCTCAAGCCCGTGGACGTCATCGAAAAGCAGGATGTCGGTTTCTTCCGTGTACCGCTTTTTAAAATTCATTAAGTCGTTCGCCTTCATGTGGCGGACGTACTCGTAGGTAAAAGATTCAGCGTTCGTGTAACGGATTCTTGCGTGAGGGCTCTGAGAGTGTAGGCGTGTTCCGACCTCGGAGAGCAGGTGGGTTTTCCCCATTCCAACTCCACCCAAAAATACCAGTGGGTTAAAAACCATTTCTCGTGATTCGACAAACATGCCGACGCATTGGTAAGCAACGCGGTTAAAGCTCAATTCAAAGAGTGGGTTGTGAAAAGGGGGCAGGTTGGGTGCGTCGACCCCGGGAAGATCGGTTTCTCGAGGTGCAGCCGGTTCTACAATCCGCAGATTGGGTCTTTGAGCTGAGGTATGGGTGCTTGCAGCCGCGGCCTTGGGAACTTCTGTCTGCGCGGCTTGTTCATTTTGAGCTCGAACCAGAATTTCAAATTCGAGTTGAAGGGCAGCGCCGCATTGGTTCTTAATTGCGCGACAAATTTGCTCTGCGTAGTGGCTCTTAACCCAGTCTTCGTGAAAGCGGCTCGGAACACCTAAAACCACACTGGTTTCATTGCTTCGAATAAACTCCACCGGCGAGATCCAGTTTTGAAACTGGGTCTGTGGGAGTGACTCTCTAATGGAGTTTATCGCGGCGTTCCAATCAAGCTGCATTCTTACCTAATACGCAAACCGATTTTATATCGGTATCGTGCCTAAAGCGGCAAAGGTCTGCAGAATTGCCGATAGCGCATTAGGAGTGTTTGTTTGTCCACAGAGCTAAGTCTTTGATTGTAAAAGAGATGACATGAAGTGTTGCTCTTAAAGGCCTATGTGTATTGGATCTTCTAAAAGATGAGGTTAAATTTAATTATATCAATATCTTAAATGACATATCCACAGCCTGTGGATGAATGTGTTTCTTCGTTTTTTGAGTGTTATTAGCGTTTTTTCAATGTTTTTAGATTTTATCGGCCTTCTGACTTAGCTCGCAGGAATGAAAAAATCACCTCGGCGGCAATGCGCGCGGCACGCGAAGAGTTTTCAAGCGGTGGCGCTACTTCGGCAATTTCCAAGTATTTCACTTTTGGATTTCTCCCTGCGCAGGCTGCGATGCTACACAGTTCCCACGCCGAAAATCCCAGCACCGGAGCTGCGCTAGATCCTTCAGTTTCAAAGCAGCAGTCCATATCAATTGTCACACCAAGCTGTTTGCAGGACTGCGAAAGTTTTGCCAGTTGTTTTTGAAAAATAGCCGTTGGGTTTTTCGGGTGTTCCCGCATTGATTCCAATGAAACGATGTTCACCTTCTTCTTAACGCAGTACTCCCAGCTGCTTCGAGTATTTCGATTGGCTCGAGCTCCAAACTGTACAAGATCTTTTCCCTGGAGAACCCCATTCTCCAGTAGGACTCGAAAGGCATTTCCACTATGGGCAAAAGGCCCTTCCATCTCACGTGTGTCCAGGTGAGGATCGATATTTATCAAACCCCAGCGCGACTTGGGCGATGTGGAATGAAACCCACGAAAAGTGGGCGCAGCGAAATCATGTCCTCCGCCAAGAGCAATCCCAATGGCATCGTTCGCGGCAACGTGCTCTGCTAGGGCCTGTGCCCGGCTGTGCGTTTGATCGATCTCCGACGAGACCGCGATATTTCCGAGGTCGAGAAGGCTAAGTTTTTTTTCCCAAATCAAGTCGGCAGGAATGGTGAGCTTATAAAGTTCCTTGCGGATGCTGTCAGGGCCCTTTGCTGCGCCTGATCGGCCCCGGTTTTTTGTCACGCCTTGATCGTCAGGGTAGCCAAAAACTACGGCTTGCTTGATTTTTTGACGCGCCGTGATTTTATCGGTCGGTATTACCCATTCTCCAAGGCGTACATCGCCCTTGCGGCCACGAAAAAAAACGTCATCTGGAGCGGGATTTTGTAGAAGAAGCATGCTTCGTTTTACCTCCATAGTATAATTTCGGCCATGGTGAAAAAAACAGAAGCCTTTGAAGACCTTTCAGATCTCCAAATCGCACAAAAAAAGCACGGATGGAAACTACTCGTACTGAGTTTAATGACGCTGTTTTTCTTTCTTCCGGTGTCGGTACTATTGGGTTGGGCCAAATTCTTTTCGGGACCTAGACTGCTGAGTCCCGGGCTGGGGCCCACCATCTTATTTTATCTGCCCGCGTATTTGGGGGCGATTTATTTTATGTTGCTTGCTCCCTTTCTTCAGATCCGGTTCTTGCGTTCCTATGAAAGACCTCTGCGATTTATTGGGGTGTTCTTGCTATGGGGATTGCCGCTCTTTTCCTTTTCCTACTACCTTGGAGATTTTAAAAACTCGTTGCACGCGTACGAAGTCGGATGGCTGTTGGTTGCCGCACTGGGAATGCCGCTCGTGCTGTTCTGGAGGACCGGTAATTCAGCGGTTCTACTTTTGGGAATTGGCTTAGGAACCTTCATTCCCTTTTTCGTAGTTGAAGATATCCTTGGGCCCTTTAGTCCGCTCTATGTTTACGCGAGCCAAGGTCCTTGGATGGCCTTCTTGCGCACGGGATGCGTTGTTGGCTCGCTTTGGATTGCTTTATTCGCCACAGTCCCAGTAGTCGGGCGCAAAAAAGAAAGTCTTCCATTGCTCCGCCTAGGGCTTGTGGGGCTGGCCGGGCTAAGTATGGCCATTGTCGCAGGGGAATGGGCGTGGCCGAACCAAGTTGCCGGGGCACGACTTTTTTCGCCTGACTTAAATTGGCTGGGGTATTTGGTGCTGGTCTATTTCTTAAGGCGAACGGATAGTTTTGGCAAAAAAGCCTACTGGGCAGCGTCTTTTTCCGTTGCCGTGTCGCTTGCGGCTCAAGCAGTGGCGCTGATCTTGGACCAAGACAGCGGGCACTGGGGGCAGATTCGCTTTTTCAACGCCCTATTGGGGCTAGTACTGATTGGCCTCGAGCTTAAACGACGTTTTCACAAAGACGCTCAATTTACTCAGCGGAGGTCTGGGACGTCTCACACGAGAAATTCACCTTCAGAGATGCTAGACGATTGTCCACGCGTTCCTGCAACGTGACGTCTGATCCCTCTGGCAGAAGGTTTTTGCAGTTCATTGAAATCCGAATGGGGGCATTGGCCTCATGCGAAGCGCTTACCTCACATTGGGACTGTTCTCCGGGAGGCAAGCCTGAGTTTGCTGAGGGGCGAAGGTTCCACTTCGTTTCTTTGTCGTTACTGAACTCGATGTTTCCTACCGATCGGTCGTTCACCTTAAATACCAGGTCTTTTGCACCAGCAGCGTTGTCTTTTACTGTGCGATAGTTGCTTAGGGTAGCTTTGAGTGTGGTGGGATTTCCTTCAAGAATAGCTTCAAGCACGACATCCAAATCGGCGCCTACGTGTCCGCACTTGATCTCTTTAATCGAAGCTGTGAAGTGTCTCTCTCGAGCGGTGAGTTCAATTGAAGTATTTGCTTGGGCCAATAAGACTAAAGGAAAGAAAGCAATTACTAAAGCACCCCGGAACCCTTGCACGTTTCCACCCCACTTGTGAAGAAATGAAGCGCAGTTTAACCGCGATAACGCAAAGAGTCAATTTGATTTCGTTTACTTCGCTGTCAATACCTTACTCAGGGTAGGTGACAACTTACGTCACCGGGGAGGCACTGACAGTCTACGCTGCGCAAACCGTAGCGCCCTCTGCTGGTATGCAGGTTGCTAATTGCATTCCCCTGGGCGGGAGCGGGAGTTGTAAGTAGATGGGTTTTTTTGGAAAATCTAGCAGAGCGTTGGTTACCTCGCTGATTGGGCTTGGTCTCCTTTTGTCTGCCCCCGCGCTGGCCGAAGAGCCACCTCCGGCGCCCAGTTCCTCTGTGGCTAGCGACTTAGCGCTTACCGTGGTGGGGGCCTCTTTGCTCGCCCCTAAGGTGAATCCGATTTCGGGCCGCGAAAACATCTTCATGGATATGGTGTTGCCCTCCCTCATGGAAATTGCTCGCAATCCACTTGGCGACAATGCCATCGCGGTCGTTTTGTTGTCTTTCGCTGGGTACCGATTTAAGAGTTGGATTGCTTCAGTGGCCGCGACGCCAAAAGCCTGGGAATTACGCAAAAAGGCGAGTGTTGAGTTCAAGAAATTGGCTGCAGAGTTTGTACAGCGTTCTGCTGAATACGGAGACTTTCAAAAAAGGGTGGATGCACTTGAACAGCGAAATGCCGATTTGAAAAAACAGATAAAAGAAGCCGAAGAACGAGGGGCCCACAAACCGTCTGAGGAGTTACGCCGCGAACTTGATGCGAATTTGGCCGCGATAAAAAAGGATGTCGCCCGAGTCCCCGTTTTGCAAATTCGTGCCGCCGTTGAAAGTCTAAAGTCGATGACGGAGAATTACCACGAGGTTCTGAAGCAGCTTGAAAAAATGGCGCCAGATTCAAAAGCCGCGGCGAAACGATCTATATCCACAAATCGTCCAGACTACGTGGGAGAGTGGCTTGCGACGCCGACCGCTAAGACGTTTCTCGCTTCCAGAAATGGACGCAGATGGCTAAAGCGCTACCAAGAAATGCTTGCCCAGGTTAAATCTAGTGTGAGCACGATTGCTGAGATTTATAATGCTCAGGTAGATTCGCATAATAGCGAAATCTCTTTGAATGAACGGCTTCCGAGGCTCGCGCCCATTGAATCGTCGCATGGTCCGCATGGAGATGATTTCACTCTTACGCCAGAGAACCCCAGCCAGACAGTGATCCGAAAAGTTCGTCTCGACCAGGTTCCCGTTGCACTCGGGGATGTTTGTGTGCAGCGCCTAGCGCTACTGAAGAAGAACCGAGATATAGCGAAATCCAAAGTGAAAATAGTCCGAGCCTATCGCAGTCAGGCCTACCATACGGGGATGCTCGCCGCAGCCGGAGCGGGTCTGTGGGCATTTTCAAAGTCCTTTGAAATGCGCCACAATCAACCTTTTGCCGAAGTTCGAGAAGATTCGCGGCGCTCGGCGAAAATTGCTGAAGCCGCACGTCTAGATATCGCAGGTCAAATCGCCGAAGACAAAAAGAAAGAGTATCGGCTTAAGCCTTTGGTCAACGCAGGTGTAAGAGTGATTCGCGATCGTGAAGGCGAGATCGTGCGCATCATCGAAGCAAATTTAAGTTTCCGCGACGCAACAGAAGGTAAGCTAGCCTTGCTTGATAAACGCGTTGCAGCTGGAGCCAAGAACCCAGAATTGGAGAATGGCCGAATTTCTGAAAGCTTCGAAGAGGCAATGAAAAAAGTTTTTAAAGCAAGCACGTGGGCGAGCTTGGAAGATGTCGTGACAAATGTTTATACCGAAGACCCGGCAAAACGTGAGACGGTCGTCAACCGTCACTTAACGCTAATTTTTCGAGAGGCGATTGCCAACTTGTATGCAGGAATCGTCGATGAGGCCATGCTCGACACTATTGAGTCGAAGTTGATTCCCAATATGTTATTGGATGTGACGCCTGAGCTAATGAAGGTGGCAAAGGCACGGACTCAAGTTGCGCCACAGGCCTCTGAAGAGCCCAAAAAGCCTGTCGAAAAGCAGCAAGCAGTTGAAAAAGTTTCTGAGACGAAAGACCAAAAAATAAATACCGGCGATGTATCTCTAAATAGCATTTCCGAAGAGCCGTCCGCCGCTCTGGCCACAACCGAAAGTCACTAGGGCCGAATGCGATACATCATGCGAGGGAACGCCGCAGCTTCGCGCAGGTGTTCTATGCCGCAAATCCAAGAGATAGTTCTCTCAAGTCCTAAGCCGAAGCCGGCATGCGGAACACTTCCGTATTTGCGTAGGTCCATGAACCAATCAAAGTCTTCTTCTCGAAGCCCGTGAGCGTGAATTCGTTGACGCAATGCTTCGATATCTTCTTCTCTTTGGCCGCCACCAATAATCTCTCCGTACCCCTCGGGTGCAATACAGTCTACTCCGAGCGCCACTTCGGGGTTGGTAGGATCGGGCTTCATGTAGAAGGCTTTAATTTTTGCAGGGAAGCGATGAATAAAAACAGGGCGATCAAACTCTTCACTAATTGCAGTTTCTTCCGGAGCGCCGAAATCTCCACCCCATTCAAACGGAACTCCCTTTTTCTTTAGGATCTCAACCGCATCAGTGTAGCTAATGCGTGGGAACGGCGCTTTGACGTTTTCAAGTTTCGTGGTGTCGCGCTCTAGTATGGCGAACTCGTTCTTGCAGTGCTGGAGAACAAACTGAACGGTGTATTCAAGAAAGCGCTCGGCCAAAACCATGTTGTCATCAAGGTTGTTAAACGCGACTTCAGGTTCGATCATCCAGAACTCGGTCAGATGGCGCCGTGTTTTACTCTTTTCCGCTCGGAAAGTTGGCCCAAAGCAGTAAACTTTTCCAAAGGCCATGGCTGCTGCTTCGCTGTAGAGCTGGCCGCTCTGAGAAAGGTACGCTTTGTCGCCGAAGTAATCTGTTTCAAATAAGGTGGTGGTCCCTTCGCACGCTGAAGGTGTAAAGATGGGCGTGTCTACTAGCACGAAGCCGTCTTGATCAAAGAAGTCGCGAACCGCCTTTGCAAAACGATCTCGAATACGCAAAATCGCCCAGGTTCTTTGGCTGCGAAGCCACAAGTGACGGTTAGAAAGTAGAAAGTCGGGGCCGTGCTCCTTCGGGCTAATTGGGTAGTCTACCGCAATTTGGAGGATTTCCAGCGCCTCGCCATCGAGTTCAAATCCGCCCTTTGCACGGGCCTCTTGCCGAACTTTTCCGGTAACCGTAACCGATGTCTCTTGGGTCAGTTTTTCAAAGTCTTCCCAGACCGCATCAGATACCTGCGATTTTACGAAAACGATTTGAACTATACCGCTCCCATCCCGGAGCATGAGGAACTTTACCTTACCCGAGCTACGCTTAGTGGTGACCCACCCGCGAAGGGTAACGCTTTGCCCTACGTGTGCGCTCAGTTCCGAGATACGCGAGTTCATGTGGTTACACCGTCGCTGTGCGACGCCCTGGCTTAGTGGGATTTCGCTTTGCCAAGAAGCGCTCTACGTAAATCGTCATAGGTGCCGCGATGTAGTAGGTGGAGTAAGTTCCAATGAAAATACCAATCAACATCGTTTCAGCAAAATCCCGAATCGGTCCTTCGCAGTAGATGGCAATGGGAATGACGGTAAGGAAAGTAGCTCCAGACGTAATTACCGTTCGCGATAAGGTTAAGTTAATCGCCTTGTTGATCGTTTGCGGGAGTGGGAGTTTGTCCCCGCCAATTTTGATCATTTCTCGAACCCGGTCATAAATAACGATTGTATCGTTTACGCTATAACCAGCAATGGTGAGCAGTGCTGCAATTGCGGTAATGTCGAACTCGCGTTGGGTAAGAATGTAGTATCCCGCTGCCACCGTCATATCGTGGACCAAAGCGACTGTTGCTCCTGGGGCAAACTTGAAATCGAAACGAAACCAAATGTAGACCATGATCAAAATGATCGTGTACACAAGCGATCGAATGGCTGAGAGCTTCAGTTCGCTGCCGACTTTTGGTCCCACGATATCTGCTTGAGAAATGGTGAGCTTGTCCGCGCCTACTTTATCGAGCAGCAGTTTGGGTAGGCTCGCTTCCTTCGCGTCGGAAAGAGTTCGGGCGGTGATCATGTACTCACTTCCAGAATTTCCCACCGATACAACGCTCGCTTCTTTGGCGCCTAGTTCGTCCATGATTTTTCGCACGTCTTCGATCTTTTGGGCTTCTTTAAACTTCACTTGCACTACCGTTCCGCCCGTGAAGTCGATTCCGAAGTTAAAGCCGCGAGTGAACATACCCACCACGCTGGCTCCCACCGAAACCACCGATATAAAAACAAAGAGCCGGAACTTTCCGACGAAGTCGAAGTTTAGATGATTAGGAACGAGTTCAAAGAATTTCATTTTCGCTTTCCTAAATGCTCAAGGTTTTTCGGTTTCGTGCCACTACCGTGTAGTCAAAGACTACGCGAGTGACAAAGACCGCGGTGTACATTGAACAAGTTAACCCAATGAGCGTTGTAACCGCGAACCCTCGAATCGGGCCGTAGCCAAAGCTAAAGAGAACCAAGCTTGCAATAATCGTTGTAAGGTTTCCGTCCAGAATCGCAGACCAGGCGCGTTCAAAGCCTTCTGCGATAGCAGAGTTGATTCCCTTGCCGTGGAGTAGTTCCTCACGGATGTGCTCAAAAATAAGCACGTTGGCATCCACCGCCATACCCAGCGTAAGCGTCAGTCCTGCAAGGCCTGGGAGGGTGAGGGTGCCCTCGAAGGCTGCCATGACGGCCAGAACAAACAGAGCGTTCAAGGACAGCGCCAAGCAAGCCACAAAACCGGAAGCTCGGTAGTACACCGCCATAAACAGAAACACTAAGGCAAGGCCCACAATGAAAGCCTGCATCCCTGCTCGAATGGCATCGGCCCCCAAAGAAGGCCCAATCACGCGTTCTTCAAGGAATAAAAGCCGTGCAGGTAGTGCTCCAGAACGAAGGACCAAAGATGTATCCTTTGCTTCGTTCAAAAGCTCTTGGGTGTTTCGTCCTGAGCCGCCCATTTCGATCATGGCACGTCCGCCGCCGATTTTTTGTTTGATGCGTGGGGCAGAGTGGACGTTGTTGTCTAGAACGATGGCCATAAAGCGGCCAACATTGTCGCCCGTTGCTTTTTCAAACTTCGTTCCACCCATAGGGGTCAGTTGGAAGTTCACAATGGGGTCGTTGGTTTTTGGATCAAAAGAGTAGTACGCGTCCTGCAGGTCCTCACCAGTCACCAAAGCTTCCTTATCCAGCAGGTAAGGAATGTAGTTGGTGTCGTGGGTGTTGATGTTTGTCTTCTTTTGAAAGACCAACTCAGTTCCGGGAGGAAGTTTCTTTTCAAGATAAGTATTAATTTGTCGGATGTAACCCGAAATTGGCTGGAGCGGATCCGGTTTAACCTTGGTGGCTCTCTCAAATTCTTGAACCCACTCTGCTAGTTGTTGCTCGTTAGGTTGCCCATTTGGCTGTTCTGGGCCGGTTCGCACTACTTGAAATGAAAGTTTTGCAGTGCGAGCGATGATGTCCTTTAGTCGACCGGTTTCCTGGACCCCAGGGAACTGAACGAGGATCTTATCTTCGCCCTGGCGTTGGATGATAGGTTCGGCGATGCCGAATTCGTCGATACGGTTACGCAATGTCTCTAACGACTGTTCAATGGCCTGCGTGCGTACGTGACCCACGTAGACGTCACTCATCCGCAAGACAGCGCTATTTGAATTTTGGGAAACAAAGTCTACGGAGTCAGAAAGGTTTTTACCAATTTGGCTGTCGAGTTTCTTCCATTCGCTTTCAGCTTGGAACTTCACCTCTACTTCGTTTTTTGCATTGGTATCCAAAACGATGCCGGTGATTTTTTCTTGTTCAGCTAGTTCTTTAATTTGGTTGCGGATCTTCGAGGCTGCGTTTCGATTTACTTCATCAAAGTCGATGCCTAGAACCAGGTGCAGACCCCCTTGGAGATCCAGGCCCAGCTTCAGGGTTTCGGAAGGAAGAATGCTAAAGTACCAAGGATCTTCCGGCTTGGAGACCTTGGAAACCGTTTTCCCGAAGCCAAATTTGAGAATGCTTGGGGTTAGCAGGTAGAAGCCGAAAAAAACCGTTGCAGCAACGGTGACAACTCGCCAGGTGAGGCCCTTCATGAGCGGTTTCCCTTCCTGAGAATCAAGCCTTGGGCTTGTTCTCTTCTTTTAAATTGTTTGCGCTCTCAGAGATGTGGTTACGCAAAAGTTTGAGGCATACGCCGTCTTCAATTTCTAGATTGATATACGCGTCGCTTAAAGTCTTGATGGTTCCAATAATTCCAGAGGAAGTAACCACTCTGTCGCCCCGTTTTAGTTCCGTTAGGAATTGAGCGTGGAGTTTCTGTTTTTTTTGTTGGGGGCGGATGATGAGAAAGTAAAAAATCCCAAACATCAATACAAGAGGCACAAATTGGCTCACGCCCGCTCCTGCAGGGGCCGCTTCGCCAAAAGCTTGGCTGGCCAATAAAAATCCGGCCGCCGTCCATATCTTCATGATTTATCCTCCTCCGGATTCCCCCGATCCGGGTACGCCTGACTCAATCGGGGCGCTAGCTCTTGGTACATTTGCAAGAAGCTGCCGTGTTCGAGGGACTGTCGGATTGCCGACATAAAGCGGTGATAATAGTGGAGGTTATGAAGTGTGGCAAGGCGACAGCCCAGTATTTCTTTAGTGCCAAAAAGGTGCCGTAGATAGCCCCTCGAAAAGTTTCGGCAGCAGGGACAGTCGCATTTCGAATCGATAGGGGAATCATCGAGCCGGTGAGAAAGATTGCGAATATTTACCAAACCGTCGTCGGTAAAAAAGCCCCCATTACGTCCGTTCCGCGTGGGCAAAACACAATCAAACATATCAATGCCGCATCGCACGCCTTCCAATAGGTCTCTTGGAGTGCCGACGCCCATAAGGTAGTGAGGCAAAGTGCTGGGGAGTTTCGGGCCCACGCCTTCAAGCACTCGGACCATTTCCGAATGCGGTTCGCCTACGCTGAGGCCGCCAATAGCGATCCCATCTATTGGAAGCAGGAGAGTTCCTTCCAGGCTTTTTTGGCGAAGGTCGCCGGATGTGCCGCCCTGAACGATCCCAAAAACTTTTTGATTTGGTAACCTAGGAACATCAAAAAATCTCTTTCCCCAAAGCAGGCTGCGGTCGACCGCCGTTTCCAGAGCCTTCTGTGTCGCGGGAAGGGCAACGCACTCATCGAAGAGCATTGCGATATCCGAACCAATCGCTTGCTGAATCTCGGCGCTCAGCTCGGGCGTAAGGTGAATAGTGTCGCCGTTCAGATGAGAGCGAAAAGTAACGCCTTCGTCGGTAATCTTTCGCCGTTCGCCGAGGCTAAAAACTTGAAACCCGCCGCTATCAGTGAGAATCGGCCGATCCCATTGCATGAACGAATGCAGTCCCTTGAAGTGTTTCAGAACCTCAAGTCCGGGGCGAAGATAGAGATGGTAAGTATTGCCCAGTATAATTTGCGCCCCGAGCTCTTTTAGTTCCCAAGGTGCGACCGTTTTAACGGCTCCCAGCGTGCCCACTGGCATAAACGTGGGAGTTTGAACAACTCCATGAGCCAGCGTGAGCTCGGCTCTTCTTGCAAGACCTTCAGTGGCAAAAACCTTAAACACTGCGCTCCTAGCCTTACGAGGCATTTTCCGGTACGAAGAGCAAGGTGCTACACGTGGAAGCTTCGAAAATCACTCTTTTTCCTGCGGTGAATGCGGCAATTCGCAATTCGGCAGGGAAGTACCTCCTCACTCGCCGATCAAAGCTGGTTCGCGAACCAGGCGTATGGTGTTTCCCGGGGGGGCACCTTGATCCGGGTGAAACTTGGTACGCTGCCTGCGTTCGTGAAGTCGCCGAAGAAGTCGGCCTTAAAGTGGAAAATGGAAAACTCGTTGGAATTTACTCAGACCCCGCGTTGAATGTGGTTCCTCACTCTAGGGCCCCTGGTGGATGGGGTCAGTTTGTTGCCGCGCTGTTCTTGTTTGAATGGGCAGGTGATCCGGTCCGATTCAATGAAGAGGTAGATGCCATTGGGTGGTTTTCTCCGACCGAACTACCAAACCCCTTTCAGCGCTCGCATCAGGTGCGCATGCAAGATGTTGCAAACTTCCAATCCGAGGCAGTCTTTCGATGATTGCTCGTCGCCTTTTGATTTTATTCATGTTGGCTGTGATTGCTCCCACACTTTTCTATCGCACGGGACGAAGTGACTTACATATTTTGGATCTGGCAGCGCACCGTTTAATGAAGGGTGAGGTAGTGTACCGCCTCGAAGATCCCAATGAACATACAAAGCCCCCTCTGGCCACCTTGGCCTTTATACCTTTTTCGAAACTCCCGCTTTTTTGGCTCTTTCGTCTTTGGGACTTTTTTAATTTAGCGGCGATCTTTGTGTTGCTTCGCTTACTGGTGTCGCGGTTTGAAAATCTTCGCGGGCGGCGTTTGGATTGGACGCTCTTTGCCCTGTTTGTTGTTTTGACGCCATTTAATTCCGAGTTACGCCTTGGTCAGTACAATGTGCTTTTGCTTCTTTTTCTCTTAGGAAGTGTTTTTAAAGAAAGGGCGTTTCTTTCAGGAGTGGCTGCTTGCCTAGCCTTTTTATTTAAACCCACGTTTGTGCTTCTTTTTCCGTGGGTATTTGTTCATTTGAAAAAAAAAGGGTGGGGAGCCGTGGGCTTTCTGTGCACTCTAGGCGTCTTGAGTGCTTTCTACACAGGGGTGTTTGGGGCGCAAGCGCTTTTGTCTGATTGGAGAGTTTGGTCCGAGTTCCTGGAGCTTTCTTCTGCTAAACACTTGCTTCGCTGGGACAACCACGGTTTGCCATCGGCGATAGCAGCAGCGACCGGCATTTCTACTCAAAAGATTCTGGGGATTCTAGGGCTCTTGGTTTGTGCTTGGAGTGCCTATTTTTGGAGAGATGGATTTAAGAGCTTGGCTGTCGCATGTGTTTGCATGGTGGTGCTTAGCCCTATGGCCTGGCTTCAAAATTACGTGCTACTTCTACCTGCGCTTTTTTGGGTGGCTAGCGAGTATGTCGCCTCCGGCACCGATCATCGCAGAATCTACGGATTGGCCGTGCTGGTCCTTTGGTTTGGTATTGGGGCCCTGAATCCCACCACCAGCCAATGGCTACAAGCCGACAAGTGGCCCATACAGCGCATACCGCTTTGGGTGTTACTCCTAAGCGTCACCATCGTTGTGTTTGGCCAGCTTAGGAAATCCGCTTGTACTCAGAAGTCGAACCCCGTCGGCTGAAAACAAAGAGCGTTGTCAATCCGAGCACGGCGCCTACGCCCAGAGCGAAAAGCTGAGTGGTCTGTAAGCGGGCGAGGGCCCAGGCTATCGGCGCCTTGCAATTGAATCCCATTTCTACCGGGGGATCGAAGTACCAAATAATGTATTTTGGAGCGAGCCAAACGGCCAGAATCTCGCCAATGGCGGCACCTAGAATTATGGCCCAGAGTAGGCGTTTTCTTGTCATGGGATCTCTCCTTGCTAAAAAAATTGGGAAGGGCTCCCTGTAAGCCGGATTCTGTCAGGCATTGAGTTTACCTCAAGCCCGGCGTTCATTCCTCTAGTCCCCTCGTTGCCAAGGGGATCAAGCGGTCTACCCGGAAGTCACTTGGCGAGCCGCCAAGGTGCTACGAGAATTTCAAAAGAAACCCTCTTCACACGCTTCCCTGTTTGACCTTGCACCCCGTAGAGCTTACCGGTTTTCACTACAGCAGCTTACTTAGGTTTAACCCTAAGAGACCCCTTTGCTTTGCCAAGGCAAAGAGTAACGCTTCTGTACATCCTTTCTGTTGTGCTGGTCCGCAGCTTCGAGAGGGAATTAACCTCTCTTATACTGGACGGGCATTACCCGCTACGGTGCTCTTTGGTGTCCGGACTTTCCTCCCGCCTTGCGCTTTTTAACGAGCCAAGGCCGGCGAGCGCCTAGAAACCCTTCCGTGCATGGGTATAGCCGAAACTAGATTCTGAAGCTAGGGTGTGGGTCGTTTAAAAAGAGCGGAAAATTCAAATGCAATTCTCAATGCTTCCTTTAGGTGAGCATCGGCCAAGGGTTCAACTAGGGGGATTTCCAGAGGTGGCTCGTAATCGTCTTCGCGGAGCGATAGACTTTCTCGGGGGCGGTTGCGGCGGGCAATGGCATGGCGAAGTTTGAGGTGTTCTTGAAACTCAGGCGAGGAAGCCTGTCGGCTTTGCGAAGCGGCGGCAAGGCGAGCAAGATCTTCTTCGTTCCAAAACGGCGTCCTCGGCCGGAAGTGAGGGTGAGCGTAACCTTGCTCTTCAGGCATGTAAGCGGAGGGGCATTTAAATATATCGTCCGCCGTAATATCCCCTCGCAACGACAGAAGCGTGATGTCCGGTAGGACGCCCGTTCCTGCGACGGTGCTTCCATCTCTGCAGCCCCAAATGCCAGAGGTGAACGACAATGCCGCGTTGTCGGTTTCACAGACCGTTTGGCTCCACGCCTTTCCTCGTGTGTGTGGGTCTCCAATCACTATCCCGCGACGATGTGCCTGAACGGTTGCGGCGAGGGCCTCTGAGGCGCTGGTACTCAGGGCATCGAGCAATACCACAACGGGCTTTTCTAACCATAGCGCCTTCCCTGGGGGGCTGCTCGCGGCGTCTAATGATTGAATTTCGGCGGCATCCCCCACACCACTCTTTGACCCCAAAAGGTGAAATAGAATTCTATTCAGCTCGGCGACAATTCCACCTTCATTTCCTCGAAGGTCAATCACCAAGCAGTCCGCCCTTTCAGCGTTAAAATGCGTGAGTGCATTTCTGAAGTCGGTCGCTAGGTTTCGATGCTTTTCCGTCATTCCATAGAACTGTCGAAACTGAACGACCCCAATGCGCACAGAATCGTTCGAAACCAGTATTCTCCTTAGGGGGCCTGGGGGCAGGGAGTCCGGGTATGCGGGTTGAACTGGGGAGGTGGAGCGTCCAGGCAGGACTGATTGTGCTTCGGCATTGGGCAGATAGAGTGCAAAAGGATCGGCGGCTTTTAGGACAAAGCCAATGGCAAGGCCGAGTTGTTGTTTGGGGTTACGCTCGACCGCCAGAATTCGCAGGCGAAGATAGTGAAGATTTTCCCTGAGCCGGGTTTGAATATCAGCGTCTGACAAGCCTTGGTGTCGATGCTGAAGCCATCCAAACTTTAAGATAAGCCGATTTCGTTCCCTCAAAGTATTTTCGGTTTGCGGAAATTCCCCGTTAAGAGAGAGGCTTTCGGGAACGGTAAAATCCGGGATCTCTGCTATTACGGAATCGGAAAAGGCAAGGGAGGTTTTGTGGGCTTGGTTCAGGATTTCAAGGGTTTCTAAGAGTGGCGTAAAATCTCCCTGAAGAAGGAGTTTTGCGCATTTTGGGTCCCAACGCGATTCTAAGTGGGCAACTTGGGCCTGGGTGAATCTTTGTCGCTGAGGATCCAATCCTCGAATCAGGGTTGCAAAGGTCCCGGGATCTTTGCCTTGTAATTCTCCCTGGTGAACGGAAAAAAACAGTCCAAAGTCCGTTAGTTGTGACCGCACCGTCTCCAATTCCCTAACGATAGCAGGGTCTTTGTTCGGCTCCGCACAAGCAATCTGACTGGCGGCTAAAGCAAGCAGGGCCAGGAGCAGATTTCGGGCGTATTCGACGGCGGCCATAACGGCTCTTCTATCGATTATTGAGCTTCAGATCCATGAAATTAGGGAGAGGTTTTTCCTTTAAGCCTCAAGAAGTCTAGCGTTATTGAGACAGCCGCTTCCAAGGCGGCATCGCGGGTTGGCTCTGGAATTTCCATGGGTGGTTCGTAATCCGTTTCGTGGAGAGAGATGGGTTCTCCATGGGCCCCTTTTTGGGGTGACGTAGACCACAGGGGCTGCGATGCGGCATACAGTGTCGCGAACCGTAGGCCGAAGCTAGGGTGAGGGTGGTTTCTGTAGTCTTAGGAAGTCGCGAGCAATGTTCGCGGCTTCATTGAGATGCACATCGTCTTGAAGTGGAACGTTGGGAATGCGGATTTCCGCCCGAAATTCGTCTTCGTGAAGCGAAATCCTCGCCTGCCGCCTACCGTTTCGGCGCGCTATCTGAGCACGCATTGCTAGGTGGGCCTGGAATTGGGGCGAGGCCGCTTGTCGCTCTTCAGAGGCCAAGGACAGACGTTGCAAGTCCTCTGGGGTCCAAAAGCGCTTCATTGGGCGGAATCCCGGATTGGGAGATGCGCTGGGAATGGAAAATCCTGGCGGGCACTCCAGAAATGGGACCGCTTCCAAATCGCCACGCAACGATGGTAGGACAATCTCCGGTACAATTCCGTTGCCACCAATACATCTTCCGTCGGCGGTAAACCAAGTGGCACGGGTTACTCTCAAGCTGCCGGCTGGAGTTTGTAAAATAATTTGGCTCCAGGCCTTTCCAGGCGTACGCGTGTCACCAACTACGATCCCTCTGCCAAACGCCTGAATCGATCCCGCGACTACTTCCGATGCGCTTGCGCTGGCCGCATTCAATAAAACTACGACTGGCTTTTCCGTCCAAGTTGGTCCGGCCGAAGTCTCCGGTTCTTGCGGGATTGAAGACAACCCTATCCGGATTATCTCAGGGCTAACCCCCAGCAGCTGGTGGAGGATTTTGCTCGCTTCTGCTAGGTCGCCGCCGCGGTTTTCTCTGAGATCAAGTACCAGAGCATCTACGGTTTGCAAATCAAGCCAGGCAAGCGCACTCGCGAAATCAGCAGCGGCGCCGCGACTGATCGTCGAGCGGGGGTAGAATTGGGCAAGTCGGATAAAGCCTATTCGATCTGAGCCTTCAGAGCCAACCCCTACACTGATTGCACCGATCGGAGCGGGGTATTCTCGGCGCGTTAGTTCGATTTCTTTCGTGCGGTTTGAGTCACCGCGGATTACCCGCAGCTTTATTTGGCTTCCCACAGCGCCATACAATAGTGCGGCAAGATTCTGTTCGGTAAATTTCTGCCCAAGTTCAATCCATCGTTGTGTTGGCGCGTGAAATACTGAGTGAATATGGTCTCCCACGTGGAGTTCGCCAGAGGTTTGCGCTGCGCCACCATCGACAAGCGCTTCTACAATGAACATGGATCTTACTTTGACTAATTCGACCCCAATTCCGACCCATTCCGGCGGGAGTCGTTCGTTTCGGTCAGCAATCAGGTATTCTCCAAAGGGATCAGAGGCGCCCAAAAAATGGTCCATTGAATATTCGAATGCAGCTAGCGGGTTTGCTCGTAAAGATTGAAGCGTTCGGCCGATGGATTGTAGTCCCGTGGCGAGTGCGCGGCGAATTGCGTTGTCCGATAGCCCACGTTTTTGCAACTCCAGCGAATGCAATTTAATGAAAAGCCGCCTACGTTCTTCCATTTCCGTGTCGCTATTCGCGAATGAATTCGGCGGGGGGCTGAGTTCGCGTATTCGAAAGTCTGGAGTTGTATTAATCAGCTCGGAAAGGTGGTTCTGGGCGCTCAAAAAGCCGATTTCGGTGTTTCGGGCGATGTCTGCGATGGGTTGCAAGTCTCCCCTAAGGAGTCGCCCGGCACAGCTGGCCCCCCACTTGGATTCCATCTCTGACACTTGATGTGCCGTCAGAAAGGGACCAAGTTTCCCCATGCCATGAATCATGCGCCGTAGAGTTGCTTCGCTCTTGGGGCTGAGTTTACCGCTTTGATCGTAAAAAAACAGACCGAAGTCACGAAGCATGGCCGAAATGGCTCGGTACTCCGTCCTGATGATCTGATTTCTGGACGGTTTTCCAGAGATCTGAAAGCTCAGTAGGAGCGTGCAAGCGAAAAGGACGGAATTGATTCTGCCTAGGCCCATAGAGGGGCCTGTTCTTATAGAACTTCGTCGATTAAATCCACGAATATTCTTGTCGTTTTTGTTTCCCTGTCTCCCCTTTAGCCTGTTCCGTTTTTGGAGTGACGTACAGGGCACGGGCTGCGATGCTAGAATGCGTTTTATGGGTACCGTATTTCATTTCCCTTACCGCACGGTTGCAGAAGTTTCCCTGCGCGCTTTGTTGCGCAATTTGCATACTTTGCGCGGGATTTCGCGCAAGGAAATTATCCCGGTTATCAAGGCCAATGCCTACGGGCACGGACTTGCCCCCATTGCCAAATGCCTCGCCCTTAGAGGGTCTTGCACCATGGTGGCAGTTGCCACTTTAGAAGAGGCAATTGAGGTACGGCATACAGTGCCGCGTGGGCTGGGAATTCTCGTTCTATCCGGCTTCTTTCCCCATCAGTTAGAGGCCTACGTGAAGTACCGCCTTACGCCGGTAATCCACAACTTGGCCCACCTTAAGGCACTACAGGGACAGCCCGAGCTGCCAGAGCTTCATTTGAAAATCGACTCCGGAATGAACCGGCTGGGTATTGGCGCTAGGCAAATCGATGAAAGCCTTCGCATTCTTGAGAAGCTCCCGGTAAAGCTCTCGGGTCTGTGCACCCAATTCGCAGATAGTGATGATTTGGATTCTCTCTTTATCGATCAACAAATCGCGTTTTTTGAAAGCGTTTATGAGCGTTTCCTAAATCGCCGTCTTCTGCATACTGATGCTCGAATTCACTTGGCCAATTCCGGTGGTGTGTTGCGAGGAAAGGGAAGTGTGGCAAACTCAGTGCGACTAGGTATTTCCCTTTTTGGTATTTCTCCTAACGATCGGTTGCCGAGTTCGAAAGATCTGGTTCCCGTGTTGCAATGGAAAACGCGAATCCTGTGCGTAAAAGAAGTTCACCGTGGCGATACGGTGGGATATGGCAGGACGTACACCGCAACTCGAAAAGAAAAAATCGCGCTTCTTCCAGTGGGCTATGCCGATGGATACCCAAGGTCCTTGAGTGGAAAATCATATGTTCTAATCAATGGAAAGCGGGCCTTAGTGCGAGGTCGAGTGTCTATGGATCTTATGGCGATAGATGTGACCAACCACCCCGGCGTAAAAGAAGGCCAGCTTGTAACGCTGATTGGCGGCCAAGGCAGAGTGAGTTTAACTGCGGGACAGCTTGCGAAAATCGCGGGTACTATTTCTTACGAAATACTTTGCGGGATATCTGATCGTGTTCCGCGCGTGTACCTAGATTAACCTCGGACCGACCTCAAGAAAGTAGCGGCGGGATCCACGCCCAACAAAATAAAAGTGAGGTCGTCGCTTAATGGCGAATGTGCCCTGGCACGTTCTACTTCAGCAATAAGCTGATTTCTGAGATCCAAAGGATCTGTCGCCATTTGAAGTCGCTCCAAACAAGCTTCAAGTCCACCCAACGTTGGCGCCAGTGCGGAAAGAAGCCCATCTGAGAAAAACAGTAAGCAATCCCCTGGTTCCAACGCCACTTGCGTTGAGCGCCAGTCCATGCCCTCAAGCAGCGCAGCGTTTTGTTTAGTATCGATATCTAGCCACTTGTTCTTCCGCCAAAGCTTGGGAGAGAAATCACCTGCAGCCGTAAACTCAATTTGCAACGTCGCTCTGTCGAATACGCCGTAAAGAAGATTCAAGGCCTCCTGGGACTTTGGTGATTCTGCGCGCACGCTTTCGCTTAAGTGTTGGATGAATGAAGTGGAGTCGGCGAACTTGCTTTTAAGATCGTCCAAACGAACCTTTAAGATTGCAGAAAGTAGAGAGGCCGCAACTCGGTGTGATTCACTGTCGGCAAGTAATAGAGCGAACTTTCTTTTATCTCCGTATTCGAAAAGGTCGAAGTAGTCGCCGCCCTTTCCAGATGCCGGAAGGTACTTGCTCAACACCTCCACTCCAGGGACATCTGGCGAAAAACGTGGATAGAATTTTCTATGCACTTCAGTAGCTGTTGCCGTGTCTTTTTCGAACTGTTGAATCAGCGCTGCAGAAGTCTCAACTAGCTTTTCTTGCTCAGTCTTAATTTTCTCAAGCTCGGCCTGTAGGGTCTGCTCCCGATTTTTGGATGCGCGGCTTTGTACGGCCCGCTGCAAGCCAAGCCAAAACCCGCTTTCCCATTGGGTTTCTAGCCAGATGTCATCTTTTTCGCTCGAGGCAAGTAAGGCAGAGTAATTTGCCGGATTGTTCAGCCAGGAGTCGGCAATCACGAGTGCAATCCAGGCTCGCGGCTGGATACTTCGCAGGCGTGCCAGGTCCTTAAGACTTTCGATATTAGGGAGCTTCCAAATCAAGATCTCAGGATCGAAACGGTCGCACTGTTCGATCTGGGCGGCATACTCGGATTTCAACTTGTGAAATTCGAGCGCCTCCTGAAGGCTCTTACTTGGGCTGCAGTCCAGAAAAAGTAGTTTCATAGTGGAATATTATCGTGGGCCTGGCTGACGTGCTGCTCCGATTTGTTGAGTTTTTTTCGAAGGGAACGGTTCTGAAAAGCAAGAAGCGCAATTTGGAACACCGCCAACACGGCGCCCACACAAATTCCGGCCAGCACGCTTGTCATCACCACGAATCCTAGGCGAGTGGGCTGAGTTTGATAGCCACCCAGCGAGAGTGTTACAGCTTGCTGATTCGCTTCAACAAAGCAAACCCCTAGGTACACCAGGAAAAGCAAGACCACGAGCAGGGGAATAATTCGTAGTGCTCTCATTTTGCCTTTCCGAGCTTGGCGTACAGGGGAAGCAAATCGTCGTAGCTCTTTTCAAGGTGCTGAGGGAGGCAACGTGTCTCGGCAAGAACTGGCATGAAGTTCGTGTCTCCCGACCAGCGTGGAACAATGTGTAAGTGCAGGTGGTGTTTAATTCCGGCGCCAGCGGCCTCGCCAAGGTTCATTCCGATATTGTAGCCCTGCGGCTGATAAAGCTCGCCCAGGATTTCTATAGAGGATTTCGTGAATGCGTTCATTTCACTCATCGTGGCGGCCGGGACTTCTCCATAGTTCGCAGTGTGGAGGTAGGGAACGATCATCATATGGCCGTTGTTGTAGGGGAACTTATTCATAATCACGAAGCAACTCGCGCCTCGGTGCAAAATGAGGCTCTCCCGGTCTTCCTTTTTGGCGGGGAGGGAACAAAACACACATTCATTTGGGGGCGTACCCTTAATAAACTCCATGCGCCACGGCGCCCATAGACGTTCTGAACTCACTTAACCTCCCGAACCAATATATAGGGGATTATAGAAAAGGTAGGGAACCTCTTTATCAAGCAAAACTCGAAACAGCGTCTTCTGCTTTACCCAAACTTCAAGTCGATAAATTCCGGGCTCTTCCACCTTGATTCGCTCGATCGGTTGCGAAACCGAAATTTCCTGAGCGACGCTTCCGTCTTTCCACAGTACGAGGCGCTTTGGCACTGAGAGGGTGGCTGGAGTTTTAACTACGAACTCGCAGCCCGCCCGCAGCTGAGCTTCTTTGTCTCCGCTGCGGTAAGTTTTTTCGCCACACTGCAGTGACCAGTCATTTCCCGAGAAAGGGTGGATGGCCTGAAATAGCAATGCACTGCGACCATGTCGAAGTGCTCGGTATATTTGAGACCGTCGTTCGGCGAAATCTTCGGAAACTTTTTCCTCGGGAAAGACAACATTGGCAGCCACGCCCAGGGTTTGGTCCCATTGTGGCAGCCAGGTTCCCAGTTTTCCCAGGATGGGCCAGTCAGAAAGGTCATCAGTCGCGATCATGCCAAAATGGCCTGGTGAAACGGTGTTGATAGCGTCCCACCCTTTGAAGTCTCTGATATTCGGTTCCCAGAGGCGAAGAGCCGTTAGGTAGGGGTTAAACGGCCAAGTGAGAAGTGTGAATCCAAAACTCAGCGGACTGTCGAAGGCCTGGCGCTCTAACAAAGATCGTAAATTGATCAGTTCAATTCCATCTGGAATGCGGTCGAATCTCTCCCATGGAGTGAAAACACTAGAAGGGTGAGCTACTACAGAAAAAATTCCGGGCCTTGAGTCAGTTCCCAGGAAGTGGCGCCAAGCGAGCTCTTTGAGTTTATTTTTTGGGAGCGCCGCGGCAGTGGTGTGGGAATAGAAGAGCAGGGTGTGTCCGGCCGGAGTGGCTGCTTCAAACTCAGTGAAAATATCAATGCCATGGTGAGTGCCGGCAAGTTCGGTGGGAAGGGTTTCATCGAGGTTTGCAAGAACCAGGAAGTCGAGCTGGGCTTTTCGGGCGAAGCGAGTCAGTTTTTGAACCCGATTGGAATCGCCCCGGATCGGAAATGGAATATGGACGGCTCCGGTTAGAAAAGGCGGATCATCCTGAGGGGTGCGTTCAATTCGAGGTGGCAGCAATGAAAAAAGTTCAAAGCAAACCAAAATGAGAATCAATGACCAGAAAAGGTGCCGCATCACTTCGAATACCGCGCAAGCCAGACCACGCTCACCTGACTCCCACGCGCGTTCACTGCGTAAGCGTTAAGCAAGGTGCGGTTTGGGAAACAGCGCAATCCCTCTGAATGAGAATTGGAAGTGTCTAGCGATAGTACTTGTGCCGACTCACACGGTTGCGCTGGAACCAGAGTGAACTCACTAGGGCGAGACGGTACATTTTGCTCGCTATCAATCCCAAGATACCGAAAATACGAAGTCCATTGGTAGTTTGGCAGAAGAAAAGGTTCGTTTGCTACCCTCATAGTTTGAAGATCAGAGGCAATGGTTTGCGCTGTTGCCCACTGTCCCCGAAGTACGGCAATGCGATCGTGTCTCGGCTCAATCCTTGCGAATGGGCTAGCCAAGTGCACGAGAATAAGCGCGCTGGTGGCCCAAGGAATTAGAAAACAGGCCCCAACTAAAATTCGGACGGCGTTTTTGAATGAACTCCACGACAGCAGTCTGTCCGCGACAGGGAAAAAGCTAATATACGAAACCACCGCCCAGTTGGCTTCTAAATGTCCGCGAGCTGCCTTAAATAGAAAAAAGGAAAAGGGCAAAACAAAGAACCAAAACTGAGCCTGGGATCGCGCGTCCGCGCAGAGGTCTCGTTTGCGTAGGCAAATCCAGGGAAAAAGAACAAAGGGTAGGGCGCTGATGAGCAGTGTTTGGCCGGCGCAAAATGTGGCAAGGCTTGTTAGAGAAAATCCTGTGCCGGACATGGAGTGCTGCCACTGAAATTTCAGCGGCGCAAAACCCCATTTCCAATTGAACAATAAAACTGGGAATACCAACAGGCCTGCCACGGCTAGGTGGAGGAGGTAGCCTGGCCCCCAAGCCCTAAAGCGTGTTCGGGTGGCAAGTGCCACGAGGCCCGTAGGAATCGCAAGCAGCATGGTGTATTTGCTGAGGCCCCCGAGTCCTAGGAGTACTCCCCCGATTACCCACTGCAGCCAGGTTACGGGTGAATTGTGGTAAACGCGCGTAACAGGGTCCTGATTCCAGCCGTCGAGTGTGCCGTTGATCCAGGTAAACCAAACCACGTACGCCAACCAAAAGAGAACAAGCGGAAGGTCGGGTGTGATGAGGACCGATCCGAGCAATGCGAGCGGGCTAAAAAATAGCGCCCAAACTAAGTTTCCGCGAGGTGCCAGTACTAGCAAACCAATGAACACTACGAGACTGGCGGCAATAGCAGGCAGGCGCAAGGCAATCAGCGAATTGCCGAACAAAAGCGTGGAAAGGCGAATGAAGTAAGCTGTCATGGGGGGGTGATCAAAATAGCTGGATTGGAGTGTTTGGGACCAGGCCCAGTAGTACAACTCGTCTTCGGCGGGCGGAAGGTACGCTGCCAGCCAAAAGTGAAAAAGGGTGAGCAGAACGAGTACCGAAAATAACCCCGCACTCCCTAAAGAAGGGAGAATCGCATAGAGCGGGCGGTTCCCTACGTCGAGTAGGTTTTTCGAGTGATGAGAGTGCAAGGAATGCTCCGGGTAAAGAAATACCCGCTTTCAAACGCTTTGAAAAGGAAGGAGCTGCCTTGGTAAAAAATAAACTAAAGACTGGCGCGCCGCGCCTTAGCTTTGTTGTTCTTCAACGTAGCCTTTGTAATCCGCCGAGGACATGAGATCGTCCAGATCTGACGTTTCCTTGACCTCGACTTTGATCAGCCAGCCATCGGTGTAGGGATCTTCGTTAATGAGTTCTGGCGCGGAAAGAAGAGGCTGGTTCACTTCGACCACTCGGCCGGAAACCGGCGCGTACAAGTCGCTGACGGCTTTCACTGATTCTACAACGCCAAAGGGATCGTCTTTGTGAATTTCTTCGCCTTCTTTGGGGAGCTGCACAAAAGTAATATCACCTAGCGACTCCTGAGCGAAGTCAGTGATGCCAATAGTAGCGATTTGATCGCTATCTAGGCCCACCCACTCGTGTTCTTTCGTGAAGCGTAAATCTGTTGGAATGGCCATGCGAATCCCTTTCGTAAGGCCCTCTACGATAGGGGTTTCGAACCTCAAGTCAACGCCTTACTTACCGCCGCCGGAATTTATAAAAGCAATAAGAGCCTGTTTCTCGCCTTCGGTGAGTTTTTTGAAGTCTTGGGGTGGCATGGTGTTGCCGCTTATTGCTCTTTTCATTGCCCCTGGATCTTTAGGCCAGCTCATGTGGCAGGATGCAGTGCAGTTTGCAGAAAAAAGCGCTGCCCCATTTGATGCGCGGTTATTTCCCGAATTGGGTTTTGACCGTGCTATCGGTTTTGGTGCCTGTGCCACATTGCCCCGGGCTGCGGGTGTGGACGGAGCTGGAGCGATCGAAGAAACAGTTTCAGTTTTTCTTCGCGAAGCGGTCGGAGCGCCGGAGCTCCTGATTGCTTTCGGGGTGCTTGCGCCCTGAGGCCTGCCTTCAACAAGTCCGTCGTGCGTGCTTACGTACTCGGTGGGGGCGATTTTTTCATGTTCATCTTGGGCTAAAGTGGCTGTGTGGAGCCCGCCTTTTCTTGCGGCATATTTATCTAAGGCGCTTTCCATCGAGGCCCGATCTTTGCCGAGGTAGAGTCGCTCTGCGCCGGTTCCGTTGAAAAACTCAAGAAACTTTTCGCCCGATTTGGGATCAACCCAAGCGACGGCGGATGCAAGATCCAGGGCGGCCTCCTTATTGCCCGAGGCCATCTGGCCTTCTATGTAGGCCATTACCGCATCACGAGAGAGTGTTTTTCGAAGAAATTTCTTAGCCTCTTTTCGAGTTGTTTCGTTCGTGTTTGGATCGTTTGCCGTCTTAATCGCATTCAACACGTCTTGTTTCGCATCGAGGTTTGCCTGAAAGCTTCCCTTTTTAGCTTCCGGCGTTCCATTGGGATCGCCGAAAAAGGCTTTTAAAAAACCGATATTCTTTTCGTTCTTATCGATCTCTTGTTTCAGAAGACCCTTTGCTCCCCAGATCAATCGATCTAAAAGCGCAATGGCCTCCGAATCCGTTTTCTCCTCATTTTCTTTAATTAGGCGGAGTCTCTCTGCTTCTTTCAGGATGAGTTTTTTTTGCTCTTCGCTTACCGTCGTAAATAGCTCACCCAGAACATCGGCCACTCGACTTTCATCTTTGGTTTTTACTACTGCGTCGAGGGCTTGTGGCAGTTCTTTCGAGTATTGCCGTTCTATGGTGCTAACTGGCCTATGGAATAGGGCGGAAAGTAGGTAAACATACTTTGAAATATCCCAAATTCCTTCTGGGCGAACAATCGGGCTTTTGCCCGGATCAAATCCATCGTGGGCGGTTACACCAAAACTTGCTGGCGCAAGGGCCAGTAAGGAGACAAATCCAAGTCGAACCAAAGTATCAGACTTCATCTTGAGCTCCCGAGCCTTAAGCTCTTCCGCTTCCGCTGTGAAGAACAAATTGCAACTGAAATGCCATGGTTGTGAATAACTAGTTTAGCCGTTTTCTGTAAGTATTTCAGCTGGAAGACGCGTGTGACTTTGAGGGGATGGCATTGCGTAACCGCGCCGCAGCAAAATTTGTCTTCTGCTGTATTCTGCAATTTCGATGGGGGCGAAGAGGGCGACAGGATTCGAGAATACGCCAAGTGGCTACGGGGAAGAGGGATTGTATATTCCTTAGGCGTTGGTGGGCCGCCATACCCGAAGGGATCGCGCACCGACCTTTAGTTTCTAATATTGCGCCTCTGGCTCGGCTCGCGGAAGACGCCTTGCTGCTTCGACCAGATGCGTGCCCGCTCGACGCCCTGTCGGGTATGGCG